>CAYHCE010000027.1:0-39877 GCA_964355015.1 uncultured bacterium
GGGAGAGGCTGCCGCCGTGGCAGGCGCAGATCCCTGAAGCTGCGGAGGGATGGGAGCCGCACTAGGCTGACCCAACCAGGCTTCGCCTGGCTGCGTGTACGCACCCAAGAACGGATCACCTTGTCAAACGATCACCTTGTCAGTCGGATGCGACGACAGATGCGTGGCTGGGTTGCCGATCTCTGGGCAGCCTGGAGGCTATGGGACCTTCACGACTGCGTTGATCTTAGTGCTGCATTTGCTTATCACACGCTTCAGTCTTCCTTCCCAATTCTGCTGATTATCCTTTCGGTAGCCAGCAGGATTCTTGGTCGTGATGATGGGCTTACTGAGCAGATTATAGCCTGGACTGCCCAAGTATTGCCCGACTCCGCTCTTTCCGTAGTTCAGCCCACCCTCGATCAGCTCTATCGGCAGCGCGGTGGCGCAGGCTTTCTCGGGGTGGCAGTTCTTCTGGTCACGGCCAGCAATGCCTATCTCAGTCTGCAACGGGGAACGGATCACCTCTGGTCCTTTTCCTCTATTGCCAACGGCACGATGCATTCCCCTCCAAAGGGGCCATCAGCGGGTAGAGGGATGTTGCTGGGCGTGCGGACATTTCTGCTGCTGAGGCTGAGAGCGTTGGCTTCTGTTGTCGTAGTAGTGATTCTCTTCGTTTTCGATCAGCTGACCATCAATCTCAGGTTGATCGGTGTGCAGACCTGGCGCGGCCTTACGGACGGGCCACTGGGCTGGATCTCCAAGGGCTTCCTCCCCGTTTCCACGTTCGTCGATCTTCTGTTTTCCCTCGTGCTGGCCTCTGCAGTGGCTCTTGCACTCCTGCGACTGCTGCCTTCCCGCAGGATCAGGCTGCAACCCCTGCTGCCGGCCTCACTCCTGATCGGGGCGGCCTACACCCTCCTCAATCTCGCGGTTGGCAGGAGCATTGTGTCCCTGGGTTCACGTTTCCAGGCGTATGGATTGATCGGCGGGGTCCTGGTCTTTACGCTCTGGGTCTGGTTGCTCGGCTTGATCTTCTACTTCGGTGTCGCCTACAGCGTCGTTCTCACCCGCACCTGCTGGTGCGGCGATCCGCACCAGCAGGTGCGGAGCAGCCTGCTGCGGCAGGGTCCACGATGAGGAGATCCGTTCCGATGTGCGTGTCCAGATCCGGGCTTTCCATCCGTCCCCTGCCGGCCAGCGTTTTACTGCTCTGTGCGGGCCTGGGGGCGACCGTGCTGATCGGGGCGTTCACGCTGGCCCTCGTGCCTGTGCTGGTTGCCGCCGGTTTCGTCTCTGCCCTGCTGATCGCTGCACTTGCCTTTGGCTGGGCAGGCATCGAAGCGATGGCCGCGCTGGAGCGCTGGGTTGAACAGGACCCACGCTTCAAGCGCTGATGAACCGCCCTATACCCTGGTTCCTGATCGTTCTTGTCGCGCTGCTGTTCGTGGCGCCCACCCCGATCGGTCGCGTATTGCTGGATATCCTGGGCGGCCTCACCCTGACGGTTCTGTTGCTTCCCGTTCTGATCGCCGGAGCTGGATTCCTCGTCCTGTTGGTGCTGCGTAACCGCATGCGCACCTGTGAAGTTTGCGGCGTCAGCAGCCTGGCGACGGACACCTGCCCGGCCTGCGGGGCCCATTTCGGTTCTTCCGATCCCACGGACCGCTCGTTCTTCCGCTCATTCTTCGGCGTGGCCGCAGTTGACGAAGCTGACGATTCCTTGGCAGCAGGCACCGAATCCCAACAGCCAAACATGGATGTCCGCGATGTCACCATTGATGTGAAGGCACGTTCCGTGACGGACGACTGACTTTTCGTCCCTCCTGTGTATCTGCCCCTAGGTGGAGGCTGCTCCGAGACGCTGCAGTTCCTGCAATCGTCTTTCGCGCAGGAACAGGAACAGGGGAGCACCGCAGGCGAACGCAATCGTGAGGCAACTCAGCAACACGATCCAGAGTCCGCGCATCTTCAGGCGGCGTGCCTCCAGCACGATCCAGATCGTGATGGCGCTGGCTCCGATCAGCAGATCGCGGGACAGGGACTGGGCCGCTGGGTTGGCATTGGCCAGTTGGACGAACAGACCCAGATTGAAGGCGCTGGTTGACATCCGCATGAACTCCAGGTTCGCCAGCCAGGGCAGGATCGCTCCCGCTGCGGCCAGTGCCAGGTACAGCCACTGGATCCAGGCCGGGGACGGCGGCCCTGGGGGCAATGCGGGGCTCTGGACCTGGTCCGGCGGCAGGCCATCGGGGGGGGCTGCCGGTGAAGGGAGCCTCATGCGTCCTCCTCCGGGCTGGTGAGGTCGAGTTGCCGCACATCCTGTTCCGCCCCTTGCAGCACGGTCTCGCAGCGCTTGGCGTAGGCGGTGGCCCGTCGGTAGAGATCGGCCATCGCCTCCACTTCAAGATCGTCGGATTGCAACCGGGACAGAGCCAGCTCCAGAGCCGTTCGGGCCTGGCTGAAGCTCAGCTGGACCAGCTCCGTCTCCCAGCTGTCCGCAGGATCCACCTTGGTGGTTGCCGGGGGCTCTGCCGGCGCTGAGGTGTCCGAATCGCTCTGACGTCGCTTGCGCAGGGTCATGGTCTGTGGGGATCGAGGTGGACGTCGTGATCGTTGTCGTGGGTCTCGCGGGGACGCTCACCGCGGATCAGTGGCCCCATCCGGAAGCCACTGGTTGCGCTCACCGGTCACCACACGGGTGACGCTCGTTTCCACCCTGCCATCTGCCCACTCGATCTGCAGCCTCTGACCGGTTTCCACCTGTCGCACTGACCGCACCAGGGCACCGGTCTCGCTCCGAACGAGGCAGAAACCCCGTCGCAGCAGTTGCTGCGGCGAGAGCGCCTCCAACAGTTGGGCGAGCTGGTCCAGCTGGCGACGCTGCCGTTCCAGCAGCCTGCCCGGCTGGCAGGTCGCCAGCCGGGTACGCAGCATGTCCAGACGCTGCCGTTCCGCTTCGAATCTCCAGGCCAGCTGCTGCCGTAGTTGCTGGCGCTGAGTCCGCAGCTCCTGCAGCACCAGCCGGTGGTCGGGCAACAGCGCCACCAGCGCAGCCGTCGGTGTGGCGGCACGGTAGTCGGCCACCAGATCGGCGATGGTGGTGTCGTCCTCATGACCCAGGCCCGTGACCACCGGCACGGGGCACTCGGCCAGAGCGAGCGCAAGGGCCTCCCCATCGAAGACCGCCAGATCCTCGCGGCTGCCCCCACCCCGGGCCAGCACCACGGCATCGATGCCCAGGCTGGGAGCGCGGCGTCCGATGGCGGCAACGGACCGGCAGATCGTCGCTTCTACCCCCCCCTGCACAGGGATCGGTACGACGATGATCCGGGTGGCCGGCCAGCGCTCGGCTGCCGTGCGGAGCATGTCCGCCAGGGCCGAGCTCGGCACGCTGGTCAGCAGCGCGATCGCCTCCGGCAACCGCGGCAGGGGGCGCTTTCGCTCTCGGGCGAACAGGCCGCTGGGCTCGAGCCGTTCCTTCACCCGCTCGAACTGGCGCAGCACGCTGCTGAGGCTGGGCCGGATGTCCAGCACCTGCACGCACAGCGTGGCGCGAGCAGACCAGAAATTCAGCTTGCCGATCACCGTGACACCGTCCCCGTCCGCGGGCTCGAAGCGGAGCCGGCTCAGCTGGGAGGCCCAGACCACCCCTGAAATCGAGGACGTTTCGTCGACCAGGGTCATCCAGAGATGGCCTTTCTTGCGCTGGGGCCGCGACACCGTGGCCTCAAGCAGAAACCGGGGAGCGAAGCCTCGCTCGAGAAGCCCGCCGATCGCCCCGTTCAGCGTGGAGATGCTGTAGCAAGGAAAGCCGTCGCCGGCGGCTGCCGCGGCCGGGCCGAAGGCGGTGGCAGGGTCAATGATCAAGGCGTCCGTAGCAGAACCCCCAGTAGAGGCTGATCGCGCCGGCCAGGAGAAACACCCACCGGCCGACGGGGTGGTCGAAGCGGATCAGCCCCACGGTGCAGAAGACCAGGGCCGTGCTCAGCAGGCGGGAACCGTCGCGTCGGTTCTTGACGTAGAGCGGAGCCACGCGGATGGACAGTCGAGTGGACGTCCAAGTCTTGCTGACCACCGCGGCGATCGGTGTCGAGGCCGCAGCGATTGCCCCATCGGAGCCGCCTGACACGGAACCGATGGGGCAATCGACTCCTCAGGAGGAGCGATCGATCCGATCCGCAGGGCCTGATCAGCCCAGACCGATCTGAGCGAGAATGCCCTGACCTGTCAGCAGTTCGGTGGCCAGGCCGATCACGAAACCGAGCATGGCCAGGCGGCCGTTCCAGGTTTCAGCGAAGTTGACGAAGCCGAAGCGGGGCTGGGTGGCATCAGACATGGGTGAAGCTCGACAACAGACCTGATCGTAACGAATCTTGTCGTGAGCTTGACAGTCGCGCCCGGCACATTCACGTGTGCGTTTTTCCTTTCTGGACCGTGCCCTGGCTGCGGCCGCGGCCAGGGGAGCCTCCAGCCGGTTTGACAGGGTCGAGTGCTTCGCCTAGGGGTGGGGCCGCCGCCTCGCGAACCATCGCCGCTCGACGCCTGCTGCTCCAGCAGCAGCTATCCGCTCCCCTGCCGGCCGAGCCGGAGCTGGTTCTGGTCACCGATCTCGATGGCACCCTGCTGGGGGGAACGATCGCCTGGCGCCAGCGGTTCTATGCCTGGCTGGAGCGCCGCCGGGACCGGGTTCTGCACGTGTTCTGCACGGGCAGGGATCTGTCCTCGATCGCTCGGCTGCTCGAGCAGGACGAACGGATGGGCCTGCGTGCGCCCCACCTGGTGATCGGCGACGTGGGCTGCACCGTGGCCTGTGGTGCCAGCCTCGAGCCCGTGCCCCTGGCGGTGGATCCGATCGAGCGGCGCTGGATCGGCCTGCCGGAGCGCCTGGCCCCGATGCTGGAGAACCAGCCCGGGATCAGCTCCCAGCCCCTCAGCACCGATCGGCGTCTGGCCTTCTTCTACGACCCCGATGCCCTCGATCATCAACTGCTGTCCCGGCTGGAGGCGGAAGGCGTGGACTGTCTGCTGTCCGACGGTCGCTATCTGGATCTGCTGCCGGCCGGGGTGAACAAAGGGTCCACGCTGCTCGATCTGCTCGGCTGGCTGGAGGTGGATACGGAGCGGGTCGTGACCGCCGGCGACAGCCTCAACGATCTGGCCATGTTCCAGACCGGTCTGCGCTCGATCATGGTCGGCAACGCCGAGCCGGCTCTGCAGCGGCACCTGCCCTCCCTGCCGCACACATATGCGGCCCGGGCGGAGGGCTGCGAAGGCATCGCCGAGGGCCTGGCCCACTTCGGCTTCGGCCACCTGTTCGCGTGAGCTCAGCCCGGCCCTGCTCCCCGCTGCCGCTCCAGGGAGCGGCGGGTGAGAGCGGTGGCTTCCGCCGCCGCCGGATCCTCGGGCCAGGGATGTCTGGGGTAACGCCCCCTCAGCTCTGCCCGTACCTGGGCGTAACTCCCCTGCCAGAACCCGCCCAGATCCTGGGTGATCTGCACGGGTCTGCCGGCCGGCGAGAGCAGGTGCAGCGTCACCGGCAGCCGCCCCTCCAGCACGGTGGGGCCCTGTCGGGAACCGAACAGTTCCTGCAGTTTCACCGCCAGAACGGGTTCACCACCGGCATAGTCGAGCCGGGCGCGGCGCCCCGAGGGAATCGCCAGCTCGCTGGGCAGCAGCCGTTCCAGTTCCTGGTGTCGCTCCCAGGGCTGGCCGGTCCACAGGGCCTTGCGCAGATCCAGCTCCCGCAGATCGTCCAGGCTGCGGCGCCCGTGGAGCTGGTCGCCGAGCCAGGTCCGCAGATCGGCCAGCAGGGCCCCATCGCTGCGGTCGGGCCAGGGCTCCCCGAGATGGGTGCTGGCCAGAGAAAGGCGTCGCTGCAGCTGACGGTTGTCCGCCGTCCAGGGCAGCGCTTCCAGGCCCTGCTCCCGCAACCCTTCCAGCAGGGCCTCGAGCACCGCATCGGCCGGTGCGTCCTCCCAGGGCCGGCGTTCCAGCACCAGGGCCCCTAGCCGCCGTTCGCGCACACAGCGCACCCGCAGCGCCTGCCGATCCCAGCGCACCTCCTGCAGCTCGGATCCCTCGCTGGTCTGCATCTCCTCCAGCGTCCAGCGGCTCAGCGGCAGGGCCTGGAGGATGCGTGCCTCGGCCCCTACGCCGTCAGCCGTCGCGATCGCCAGGGCCTCGCTGCCCGCCAACGGGTCCTGGGCATGGAGGCGGGCTCCGCGACCCGCCCGCGTCAGGAAGCGGCCTCCACCCTCGGGCCGGGCCAGGGCGATCCGCTCGGGATAGGCCCAGGCGACCAGCCGGGCGGCAGCCTCCCGCTCGCTGCCGCCCGCAGCGGCCGGAGCTGAGGCGGATCCCTCGTCCCGGGCGTGCTCCAGTTGCCGTTCCAGCTGCCGGCAGAGCTGCAGCAGCTGCTGGCGCTGGGGGTGACGACCCGGCCGGCGCAGCCAGTCGAGCCGCTGGATCAGGTCACTGCCCGCCTCCTGAAGGCTGAGGGGGTCCCGTTCGTTCAGCAGTGCCGCCAGTTCGCAGCCCAGGCTGAGCCAGCCCGCTTCCCGCGCCCGCAACAGCATGTGGGCCAGGCGGGGATGGAGTCCCAGGCGGGCCATGGCCCGGCCGTGGGGCGTCAGAGCTCCCTGCCTGTCCACGCCTCCCAGCTGGCGCAGCAGTTCCTGGCCTTCGCTCAGGGCGCCGGGCGGCGGCGGTTCGAGCCAGGGCAGACCCTCTCCCAGCCCGGCACCCCAGCGCGCCAGCTGCAGCACCAGCGGCAGTGGATCGGCCTCCTGCAGTTCGGCGGGATCGAAGGCCGGCCGCCGCTGCTGCTCTGCCGCGGACCAGAGGCGCACGCAGCGGCCGGGCCCCAGTCGGCCTGCCCGGCCCTGGCGCTGGATGGTGCTGGCCTGGCTGGCGGGCACGGTGATCAGGCCATCCATGCCGGTGCGGGGATCGAAGCGGCTGCGTCGTGACAGGCCGCTGTCGATCACCAGGCGCACACCCTCGATCGTGAGCGAACTCTCGGCGATCGCCGTGGCCAGGACCACCTTGCCGGCGGCGGAGCGGGCCGTGGCGATCGCCCGTCCCTGGGCTTCCAGTGGCAGGCCACCATGCAGCGGACAGAGCTCGAGAGCTCCGCCCCAGGAGGCCGCCTGGATTGCCCTCAGGCTTGCCTGAATCTCTCGCTGGCCCGGTAGAAACACCAGCACCGTTTCCCGCTGGTTCCTCAGATCGATCCAGTGCCGCTCCAGGGCACGCACCACCTGGGCTGCGAGGGGCTCCCGCTCGCGGGGAGGCTGATGGTGCAGCTCCACCGGATGGCTGCGGCCCTCGCTGGTGAGCACTGCCGCTTCGGGGAGCTGCCGGGCCAGGGGCTCCAGGTTCAGTGTGGCGGACATGATCAGAAGCCGCAGATCGGGCGCCAGCAGGGGGCGTGCTTCCCGCAGCAAGGCCAGGGCCAGATCGGCCTCCGCCCGCCGCTCGTGGAACTCATCGATGATCACGCAGGTCACGCCGGACAGGCCCGGATCGTCCTGCAGGCGTCGCAGGAAGAGGCCATCGGTGAGGAGCTCCAGCCGGGTGGCGGCCGAGCAGCGCTGCTCAAGCCGTACCCGGTAGCCCACCTGGCCGCCCACCGCTTCTCCCAGTAAGGCGGACAGGCGCTGGGCGGCGGCCTTGGCGGCCAGCCTTCGCGGCTCCAGCATCAGGATGGTGCCGGCTGCGGACGGATGGATCCGGGCGGGCTGCGTCTGCAGGTGCCGCAGCAGGGCCAGGGGGACGCGGGTGGTCTTGCCGGCACCTGGCGGAGCCTGCAACAGCAGGGTGCCACCAGCCGGCAGGGTCGCCAGGATCTGTGGCAACAGTGGGTCGATCGGCAGGGGCTCCCAGCGGGCCGGGGTAGGGGAGCTCATCGTGCCTCGGAGGGGCTTGCCGGCCCCGGGGTCGGTTTGCGTTGGGGTGTGGGCGAATCGCTCAGCCGAACATCTTGAGGACAAGAGCCAGCAGTGCGGTGCTGAGCAGCCCCAGGGAGGCCAGCAGCCGCACGAGTGGCCCTACGGACAGGCCCAGAGACGACATAAAGAAAATCGGAAGAAGTGGATTACCCCTGTTTTAACGCCCTCCGACAGGCCAGGTGGTGGCATCGGCCACGTTTCGTAGCGAGCCGTTGGGATCCACCGATCCGCCCCTGGCCAGCCACGGCCCAGGCTGAACTCAGCGCACGTGGCGTGCCCCATCCACCGGGTGGTAGGCCTCGCCGGTGGTCTCCTCGTAGACGATCGCCGGCAGTCCTGTTTCGAACATGGTCTGCAGGGCTTCCTTCAGGTAGGGATTCCAGCCCCCCGTGGTCACCTTGCCGTGGCGCACGGTCCAGTCCCAGGTTCCAGGCAGATCGCGTGGAATGCGGCCCTCCCGGTCACGGCGCGCCACCAGATCCTGGGATTCCACCAGGCCGACGAGGATCGGATCCTTGCCGTAGGCGGGTGTGAGGCTCAGCTCCAGGCGGACCGGATCTTCCTTGATCAGATGGAGGCGGAAACGGGGGGGCAGTTTCAGGCTGCGCAGCACGGCTGCCACGATTCGGGTTCTCTGGTCCAACTGTCGGCCTCCGCCAGAACTCAGGTGCGCCCACTGGTTGTACCAGCCGGCACGACGGATCAGGCTATGCAGCGACGGACCTGTGGTCCGCAGGGACGGACCTGTGGTCCTTCTCCCCGCTCAGCCCGCATCGGGAGGCAGGGCCGGCTGCTCGTTGTCGCCACTGAAGCGAACCGTGAGCAGATCCTCCCGGGTGAGCTGGCCGTCGGCGTCCAGCAGCTCGGGGTGAATGGTGAGCCGTCCGGTCCGATCCGGCGCGCTGGAATCGGGAAGGTCGCCCTCGCTGACTCCTGGCCCGGCACTGCCTGGATCACCGGGCCGGGGAACGGCCTGGAAGCCCTTGCCCATGACCCGGAAGGCCTGCCAGAGCAGGACCACGAAACAGCCCCCGTACACCAGGGGGAAGAGCTGGGCGAAGGACGGTGCCATCGGCGGAGGTGCAGCGCTGGGGTGATCCCGCTCACGTCACCATCATTGCCTGGTCGTGGCGCCCTGAGCGAGTTTCCAGGCCCAGAGACTGCTGCAGGCGGCACCGAAGGCCAGAAAGAGGAGCAGAAGGGTTCTCGTATCCATGAGTCTTTAACAAAACTTCGTCAAGTCTAGGTTCCCGGCCGAGGCTGCGGCGGTGGGAGGGTCAGCTCTGCACTTCGTCACACCTTGCCGGCGCACCGCCCTTCCGGTATCCGGTCCGGGGCCATTACGTTCCAGTTAGATCGTGTCGTTCTGTCGCCATGCGTTCGCAGTGGACCCTGCGCCAACCGTTGCTGCCCCTGGTGCCACTTGCACTGTTGCTGGCTTCACCGTTGCTGCCCGCCGCCGTGCCCTCGCCTGTCCTGGCCGTGCCGGCGTCCGGAGGGGCGCTCTCGCGCCAGTCCTTCGTGGCCGAAGCCGTGCGCCGGGCGGGCCCGGCCGTGGTGACGATCGACACCGAGCGCACGGTGATCCGCCCCGGCAGCGGTGGGTTCCCACCGGGAATGATGGGGGATCCCTTCTTCCGCCAGTTCTTCGGGTTCCCCCAGGCCCAGCCCCCCTCGCAGCAGACCGAACGGGGGCTGGGGAGCGGTGTGATCTTCCAGGCCGACGGACTGATCCTCACCAATGCCCATGTGGTGGAAAAGAGTGACCGCGTCTTCGTCGGTCTCAGGGACGGACGGCGGGCGGAAGGAAAGGTGGTCGGTCTCGACAGCCTCACCGACCTGGCGCTGGTTCGCCTGGTGGAGCCCGGTCCCTGGCCGGTGGCGGTGCTCGGCAACTCCGACGCCCTGCAGGTGGGCGACTGGGCCATCGCCGTGGGCAATCCCTACGGTCTCGACAATACGGTGACCATGGGAATCATCAGCAACCTCAACCGCAACGTCAGCAAGCTGGGGATCATGGACAAGCGACTGGACCTGATCCAGACCGACGCTGCGATCAATCCCGGTAACTCCGGCGGACCCCTCCTCAATGCCGATGGAGAGGTGATCGGCATCAACACGCTGGTGCGATCCGGACCCGGGGCGGGTCTGGGATTCGCCATCCCGATCAACCGAGCCCGCAGCATCGCCAACCAGCTGCTGGCCACCGGTCGGGTGACCCACCCCATGATCGGTGTCGGGCTGGACAACCTGCCATCCGAGCAGGCACGTTCGATCCGACAAGGGGCCTTGGTGCGTTCGGTGATGCCGGGCGGTCCTGCCTCCCAGGCCGGACTGCGCAGCGGTGATGTGATCGTGGGCGTGGGAGGCAAGCCGGTGGCCAGTCCCGCCCAGATTATCGATGCCGTCGAGAGTAATGGTGTGGGCCGTCCGATGACGGTGGAGATCCTGCGGGGCGGTGCCCCACTCCAGGTTCGGGTGGTGCCTGTGGCGATGCAGCCCCTCTCCGGGAGCCGGCCCCGTTGAGCCGATCTGGCTGCAGGAGCCGGGGACCGGCTGTGTGGCGGCCGACCCCGATTCAGGCGCCGATGGCACAGGGGCCGGCCGAAGGGAGCTGACAGCCCTTGTCCGGCCGATCAGAGCACATCCAGTCCACTGGAAGGGGAGGGGGATGACGTGCCGGGAGTGGCACCCTGGGCAGAGCGGGCGGAGGCGGCCACGGGATCGGCGCCGAAGCGGCCCGGGCTGCCGAGCTGCTGGCGCATCATCCATTCCGTGGCGGCTTTCTGGGTATGCCAGGCCTGGAGAAGTTGTTTGGCGAGCCCACGCAGCGACTGGGCGTCACCCGTGGAGTCGATCACGCGGGTCATGCGCTCCAGCTCGAATTGCTGGCCAAGGCTGAGGGCGAGCGGTTCGGACATTCCAGGCATCGCAACGGGGCAGTGAAGCCACGCCAATGCTACGAAGTGTTTCGGGTGCTCGCGTAGCGACCGCCACAGAGTTACCGGATTCTTGTCAGCGTCTGACCATTCATCGCCCCTGAGGTGCCCTCCCCAAGCGGTTGGCACCCTTCAGCCCGCTGGATCAGTGGTGCTCCCTGAGCAGCTCGACGCACTGAGTGATGCACTCGCCGTCGTCAAGGGAGCAGGTGGTGATGCATTCGAAATAGCTTTCCACCGAATCCGCAGGCTGCTGCTGACCCAGAAGCGACTCTGTCCGGTTCGGACCCTGGGACAGGGGATCGTGCCCGAAGGAAGCTGTGGAATGACCGATCGAAGCGCTCATGGACTCGGACACTAAGGTGGATACCGTCAGGATATGAACATGTTTTCGATTGGTCCAGTGAAATGAGCCTTCCTGCCTAGGCAATGATGAAGTTGTTTATGGTTGGCTCCGAGAGTCCAGTCGTGGACTGGGTCGGCCCGATGATGCTGTTCTGGCCTCAGGTCCCTTCCCGCTGTTTGCTGGATCCGGACCGCGCCTTCTGTCTGTCCCGGTTCGCGGTTTTTTTCGCCTCCCGCGCCCTGGCGGCCTCTGCCCGCAGCCGTTCCTCCGCTTCCTCCTGTTTCTTCTCGAGGTAGTAGCCGTAATCGCCGCGGTAGAGCACAAGCTCGCCGTCGCGGAGCTCCACGATGCGGTTGGCCACTCGGGCGATGAAGTACCGGTCGTGGGACACGATCAGGGCCGCCCCCTCGTACTCCCGCAGCGCCGCCTCCAGCATCTGCTTGGCCGGGATGTCCAGATGGTTGGTGGGCTCGTCCAGAACCAGCAGGTTGCAGGGCGCGAGCAGCATCAGGGCCAGGGCCAGCCTCGCCTTCTCGCCGCCGCTGAGCTTGCCCACCTCCTTGAACACCGCATCATGGCTGAAGCAGAAGCTGCCCAGCAGGGAGCGCACCTGGGTCTGGGTCCAGTCGGGTACCGCCTCGAACAGGGTGTCGATCACGGTCTTCTCCAGGTCGAGGGCCTCGGCCTGGTTCTGCTCGAAGTAGCCCGCCACCACATTGTGTTCCCCGAGGCGGGCCTCACCCTCATCGGGCGGCTCCAGGCCCATCACCAGCCGCAGCAGGGTGGATTTGCCGGCCCCGTTCGGACCCACGAAGGCGATGCGATCGCCCCGTTCCACCTCCAGTTCCGCCCCCAGGAACAGGATGCGGTCGCCGTAGCTGTGGCACAGGTTCTCGATCAGGGCCACCTGCCGACCCGAGCGGGGGGCGGCAGGAAAGCTGAAGCGCGGCCCCGTGACGCTCTCCATCGGGGCCTCGATCCGTTCCACCTTCTCCAGCAGCTTTTCGCGGCTCTTGGCCTGGGTGCTGCGGGTGGCGCTGGCTCGGAAGCGGTCGATGTAGGCCTGCTGGCTGGCCAGATCCTTCTGCTGGCGCTCGAAGGCAGCCTGGGTGGCCTCCCGTTCCAGGGCCTTCTGCTCCAGATGCTGGCTGTAGTTGCCCAGATAAGTGCGGGACACGCCCCGCTCCGTTTCCACGATCTGGGTGCAGACCCTGTCCAGGAAGGTGCGGTCGTGGCTGATCACCACCAGCGCGGCGCTCTGCTCGGCCAGATAGCCCTCCAGCCACTGGATGGTCTCCACATCCAGGTGGTTCGTGGGTTCGTCGAGCAGCAGCAGATCCGGTTCCTGCAGCAGGATCTTGCCGAGGGCGATGCGCATCTGCCAGCCGCCGGAGTAGTCGCCCACCGGCAGATCG
The DNA here is from genome assembly GCA_964355015.1 of uncultured bacterium. Lineage (GTDB taxonomy): Bacteria > Cyanobacteriota > Cyanobacteriia > PCC-6307 > Cyanobiaceae > CAYHCE01. The sequence continues at coordinate 12,632 of CAYHCE010000027.1, forward strand.
GCGCCGGCCGCGCTGAAGCCGATCGTGGGCAGCAGCTTGTCGATGCGGGCGTCGAGTTCGTAGCCGTGCAGGGCCTCGAAACGGCTGTGCAGCCGGCCCAGTTCGTGGATCAGTTCATCGAGATGGTCGGGATCGGCTGCGGCCTGCTCGCTGGCCATCGCCTGCTCCACCTGGTGCTGGCGGATCAGCACCTCGGCCGCTTCGCCGAAGGCCTGGAACAGCTCCTCGCGCACCGTGCGCTCCGGATCCACATCGAACTCCTGCTTCAGGTAGGCGATGCGGGGATCTCCCTGGCGCACCACCTGGCCGGCACTGGGTTCCTCGAGGCCGGCGATCAGCCGCAGCTGGGTGGACTTGCCCGCCCCGTTCACACCCACCAGGCCGATGCGATCACCCGGCTTCACTTCCCAGGTGACCTCCCGCAGCACCTCTCCGGTGGGGTAGATCTTCGAGACGCGTTCCAGACGAAGCACGGCGGGGCGCAGCAGAGCAGATGAAGTCATCATCCCTGGCCGACCGTCGGCATGCCACGCGCCAGACTGGGCTGGATCCCCGCCAGGGCGGTCTGTGATGGTCAAGCGTCTGGAGCAGGTGGCGGCCCTTGTGGTCGCGGCCGGCCTCGCGATCGTGAGCTACTGGCTCTTCTTCAGCTGGGCCCAGGGTGGCCGGGTGCCGCGCTCCGAGCCCCGCCAGGTCCCACCGGTCCCGACGGAACCGGCTGCTGCGCCGGGTGGTCACCGCAGCCCCCAGCCCTAGAGCCCACCTCTGGCCTTCAGCAGCCATTGCTTGCTGGCCATGTCGTCGAGAGAGCCCAGGTGCTCACGCACCGCCGCTTCCGTGACCGGCAGGTCCCATTCCTCTCCGAGCGCCACGATCCGTTCCAAGGTCCCTTTCGGATTCTGAAGAGCCTGCTGGAACAGGGATTGGGTCAGGGTCTCGTCGCGTCGGATCCGGTTGTAAAGCTCGGCGGCATTGCTGTCTGCGCCCCCGGAGAGCTCGGCGTGACCGAAGGCGGAAGCGGGACTGGAATCGGCCATGGGGGTCGGTGCTGGCAGGCGGCTCCTCTGGCTCGACCCTATGGGTTGCCGGTCGGCGGGGCCAGTGTTCGTTGGTTCTTGTTGGACTTGGGCGGCGGCGGCACCGTGCCCGGTTCGGGGGATTCAGGCCGCCAGGGGCGGCTCGATGTCGTCCTCCCCGCTGGCGGAGGCATCCTCCATGGTGCGGGCATCAAGGCAGAGCACCTTGCGCAGCTGGGCGTAGTTGGCCGCGAGACCCTGCTGGCCCTCCTGAACGGCGGCGTACTCGGCCCGCTGCAGAACGTGGTGGAGATGGGTGAGCAGGTAAGTGCTGATCACCGCCGACACCAGCACGTCGCTCCTGTCCGCGGTTTTCCGGGCCGGCGTCTGCCGTGCCGAGGTTCTACGCGCCTTGGGGGGCTGACCCGCCGCAGACGTGACCGCTGTCTTCGCCATGGCTCGTACTCGGGCTCGTACTCAGAGCCGCCCAAGCATAGTGCTGGATACTATCCGTGACGACCTCTGTACACTTCTGTGTATCGCGTGTGATCCGTGCGGCTGTGGCCACTCGTCAGACCTCCACGAGTGGCCGCCCCAAGTCCCCGCGCATTCAGGTGGTGCTGCCTGAAGAGCTCTGCGAACGGCTGAGCGCCGCCGCCGAGGCAGAGTCACGCACGGTCAGCAACATGGCCAAGGTTCTGATCCAGCAGGGTCTGGAGCGCTTTGAGCAGTCCCGGAACGGATCCCCTGACCGCCAGGCGCTGCCGGGGGCTGCCAGCCTGCGCACCGACCGCTTCCGCCAGGTACTGGAGCAGCAGGAGCGCAGCCAGCCCAGGCGGCTGCGTGGAGCACCACGGCGCCTGCGGCTTCAGCGTCCCTCGAACTGAGCGGCGGGGCTTCAGCGCTGGGGCTCGGCGCGGACGCCCAGCACGGCCGCGCGCCGGGCACCGGTCACCGAAGGCAGGGAGCCTGGGTGTCCATGCAGGTGCCACCAGGCCAGCAGCGCGAAGCCCAGCGCTTCCCGTTCGGACTCGCCGATGCCCAGCTCGCTCAGCGGCCGGACCCAGAGACCACGGCAGCGGCGACGCAACTGGGCCATCATCACGTGGTTGCGGGTTCCCCCGCCGGCGACCACGAGCTCGAGGGGCCTGGGCCCGCGGCCGAGGTCGGCCGCCACCACCGCCGCGCTCAAGGCCGTGAGGGTGGCCAGCGCATCAGCCGGGTCGAGCTCCGCTCCCGTGGCGGCGGCGGCGTCCTCCAGATCACACAGCCGCCGCTCCAGGTCGTCGGCGCCGAAATCCTCCCTGCCGGTGGATTTCGGCGCTGGCTGCAGGAAGTAGGGCTCCTGCAGCCACTGCGCGATCAGGCCCTCCTTCACGGTTCCGCGTCCAGCCCAGGCTCCGCCGGCGTCGAAGCCGAGGCGCCCACCGCTGAAGCGGGCCACGGCCAGGTCGAGCAGGGTGTTGGCCGGTCCGCAGTCCCAGCCTCGCACCGCCGCCCGCCGCTCCGGTCCGGTGGCCGGCGGCAGCAGGGTGAGGTTGGCGATGCCGCCCAGATTGAGCACGGCGCGCCAGCCGCCGATGGCGGGCAGGAGGGCCGCGTCGGCGGCCGGAACCAGCGGAGCACCCTGGCCCCCTAGGGCCAGATCCTGGGCCCGCAGATCGAACACCACCGGTCGCTCCAGCAGCTGGGCCAGCAGCGGGCCCTGCAGCATCTGCCAGCTGGCTCCGCGCCTTACCGCCGCCGGCGGGCGATGCCAGATCGTCTGGCCGTGGCAGCCGACGAGGGAGGCCCGGCCCTCGGGGTCACAGAGGCGGGCGCAGGCCCACTGGGCCTCGGTGACCGCCTCGGCCAGGTCGAGCAGTGCGGCCGTGCTGAAGGGCTGGCCCTGACCGGCCGCGATCAGCCGGCGACGCAGCCCGTCCTCGTAGGGGAGGGAGCAGTGGTTCAGCAGCTGCCAGCGGGGATGGTCGAGGGGGGGGCTGAACCTGGCCAGCACCGCATCCACCCCATCGGCGCTGGTGCCGCTCATCAGCCCCAGCACGGTGCCGGGGCGCCCCTGCGTCGCACTCACAGCTGGGGCAGCCCCTCCAGGGCCTGGACCGTGCCCATCACCACCAGCAGATCGCCATCGCTGAGCACATGGGAGGCCGGTGGATTGACCGAGAGCCGATTCTCGGGGCCGGCGGCCAGCACGCTCACCTCGTAATTCTTGCGGAGATTGAGATCCCGCAGGGAGCGGCCGATGAACGCCTGCGGCACCTTGATCTCCTCGATGCTGTTGCGATCATCGAGGCGGAGCCGCTCCAGCAGGTTGGGACGCATCAGCTGGCGGCCGAGCTGCTCGCCCTGCATCCGCGAGGGAAACACCACCTTGTCGGCGCCCACCCGCCGCAGCATCTTCTCGTGCAGGTCGCTGGTGGCGCGGGCGATCACCTGCCGGACCCGGCTGCCGTCGCTGTCCTTGACGATCAGGGTGGCGGTGATGCTGGCCTCGATCGGTTCACTGATGCCCACCACCACCGTGCTGAGGTCCAGCACCCCGGCGGCCCGCAGGGCTTCCTCGTCGGTGCAGTCGAGTGCCCGGGCCTCGATGGCCGGATCGACCTGGCGCAGGGCATCGATTGCCCGCTGGTCCCGGTCCACAGCCAGCACGTCGGCACCACAGCGGACCAGCTCCTTGCAGACGGCGGTGCCGAAGCGCCCGACCCCGATCACAGCGAAACTGTTCGGCGTAGCCGGGCCGGCTCCCTGCCAGCGCCACCAGTTGGTCATCGAGGGGTGTATCGGCTGAAGGCCATTCTGCGACCAGCCCGCACACCCCCCTGGGCCGTCGCTGGCCGCACAAAAATCCCGCCGGAGGCGGGATCGGCACGGGTCCCCAGGACGCCGGGCCCCGTCTGCCGATCAGAGGTTCGGCTGGGGGGTCAGGCGCAGGTAGGGCTTGATCTCGGTGACACCCTTGGGAAACCTGGCGCGGGCATCCTCGGTGGAGATCGAGGGCACCACGACGCAGTCGTCGCCCTCCTTCCAGTTCACCGGCGTGGCCACCTGATGGTGGTCGGTGAGCTGGAGGGAGTCGATCACCCGCAGGATCTCGTCGAAGTTGCGACCGGTGCTGGCGGGGTAGGTGATCTGCAGACGCAGTTTCTTGTTCGGGTCGATGATGAAGACCGAGCGCACCGTCAGGTTGTTGAGCGCGTTCGGATGAATCATCCCGTAGAGATCGCTCACCTTCTTGTCGGAATCCGCCAGGATCGGATAGTCGACCTTGGTATTCTGGGTTTCGTTGATGTCGCAGATCCAGCCCTTGTGGCTTTCGGCGGAATCCACGCTCAGGGCGATGGTCTTGACGTTGCGCTTCTCCCACTCGGGGCGGAGACGCGACACCTCACCGAGCTCTGTGGTGCAGACCGGTGTGTAGTCGGCCGGGTGGGAGAAGAGGACGACCCAGCTATCGCCGGCGTAGTCGTAGAGATTGATCGGACCCAGCTGGGAATCCTGGGTGAAATCGGGAACGGTGTCACCGAGTTGAAGAGCCATGGCAGGAGAGGGCCAACCCCCCGATCGTGCCACAGGGCGTTGTCCTTCCCGCAGGAAGGGAATCCCGAACGTGGCCGCCGCTACAAGCAACCTGGCTCTGTCGCTGCCGGCGGCAGGGGGTCCGGGCCGCCGCCACCGGCGGCCTGGCCGACCAGCCAGCTGCGCAGGCCCTCCAGGCCGAGGCCGGCGGTGGCGGAGACGAACAGCGCCTCCGGATCGCGCTGCAGCGCCTCCTCCAGGGCTGTGGCGCTGCAGTGGTCGATCTGGTTGCCGATCAGCCGGCGTGGTGCCTGGCTGCCGAGCGAATCGAGAATGGTGTGCACGGTATCCAGTTGCCGGGGCCAGGCCGGATCCGACAGATCCACCACCAGCAGCAGTCCGTCGGCCTCCAGGGTCTCCTCCAGGGTGGAGCGGAAAGCTTCCACCAGAGGGGGGGGGAGTTCACGGATGAACCCCACGGTGTCGGTGAGGAGCAGGCGCGTGATCCCCCCTTCAGGATCGCGCAGCTCCAGCCGGCGGGTGGTGGGATCGAGGGTGGCGAACAGCTTGTTCTCCGCCAGCACCTCCTCGCCCGCCGCCGGCCGGGTGAGGGCATTGAGCAGGGAGCTCTTGCCGGCGTTCGTGTATCCCACCAGAGCCAGCCGCGGCAGGCCGTGCCGGCCCTGGCGCAGGCGCGCCCGGTGCTCCCCCAGCCGGCTCACCTCCCGCTGCAGCCGCTCGATGCGGCGTGCGATGGCGCGGCGATCCTTCTCCAGCTGGGTTTCACCGGGCCCGCGGGTGCCGATGCCGCCACCCTGGCGGGACAGGCTCAGCCCGCGGCCGGTGAGCCGCGGCAGGCGATAGCGCAGCTGGGCGAGTTCCACCTGCAGCCGGCCCGCGCTGCTGGCGGCCCGCTGGGCAAAGATGTCGAGGATCAGCTCGCTGCGGTCGCTCACGGGCAGATCCAGCAGCCGCTCCAGATTGCGGGCCTGCACCGGGGTGAGGTCCCGGTCGGTGACCACCAGGGTGGCGCCGACACGGCGCGCCTCCAGGGCGGCTTCGCGCAGCTTGCCTTCGCCCCAGAGGGTCTGGGGCGAAGGCTGCTGGCGCTTCTGCCGGACCACGCCCACCGGCAGGGCGCCGGCGCTGCGCACCAGCCCCTCCAGCTCGGCGATGTCTCGCTGACAGTCGCTGGCTTCGCCGCTCAGCAGGGCCAGCAGGAGCACCCGCTCCGGCCCCTCGATCAGGCTGGACGGGGCGGCACCCGCAGCTTGTTCCTCCACCTGGGCCGGTGTGACGAGGGGATCGCAGAGCTCCGCCAGCTCCCCCTCCTTGTGGCAGTCCCAGGGCTGGTCCGCTGCGTTGCCGGGCCTGAACACGGCGGCTTGCCACTGTCCCCCCGGGCGGGCCCGATCCGGGTAGCGCAGCCACAACAGCGGGGCGAGATCCATGCCGACCAGGGCTTCGCTGCCCTGGGGCTCCAGCGCCGGACCCCTGCCGACACAGGTGATCAGGCGCAGATCGTTGCCCTGGCGGCGCTCGGAGCCCGGCAGCCGCTCGATCAGCCGACCCGACTGTTCCAGCGGACCGACCCAGAGCAGCCGGCAGAGTCCACGTCCGTCGACCACCAGGCTGAGGGACAGCTCCAGCTCGTGGGCCTCTGCCGCCAGCCGCTGCAGGCTGAGCAGGTCGGCGCCGCCCTGTTCGGGATGGCGGCGGTGCGAGAGGCGCTCCAGGCGGCGCTTCTGGGCGGGGCGCAGACCGGCGACGCGACCGGAGAGGATGGCCTGTTTCAACGGCGGTGGATCAGCAGGCAGGGGAGGCCCGCCGCGTTGGCGCCGGCGACGTCCTCCGGACTGTCACCCACATGCCAGGCCCGCTTCGCCGTCAGCTGCAGGCGGTCGAGTGCCTGCAAGAAGGGCAGGGGGCTCGGCTTTGCCGCACCGGCGGCGCTGGAGACGACCACCACCTCGATGAGCTCGCCCAGGCCCAGAGCAGGCAGGAGTCCCTGCAGCCGCTGGTCGAAGTTGCTCACCACCGCCAGCCGCAGGCCTGCCTGCCGCCAGCGCCGCAAGGGTGCGATCACGTCGTCGTGGAGGTGCCAGAGGCCGGCATCGGCGAACCGATCGAACAGATCGTTCAGGAGCCCGGCAGGGGCTGAGACCGCTCCGCAGGCGGACAGGGCCGCCGTGATCCGCTCGCCCCACCAGTGGCGTTCGGCCGAGAGCAGATCGGTTCCGGTCAGACCGGGAAAGGCGAGGGGTGGGGCCTGCCGGTAGACGTCCGGAAAGGCACGGTCGATCGCCCCCGCGCTCACCTCGATGCCGTGCTCGGCCGCCACGGCCGCATAGGTGGTACCGACCGAGTGGCGCAGGCCGATCAGCGTGCCCATGGCGTCAAGCAGCAGGGCGCGGGGTGGGGGCAGGGAGGTGGTGCTCATGTCCGGGGTGTTGTCGGGGCCGGGGAGGTCGGCGGATGCCCGCTGCTGCCGAACAGCGGGCGGCCCAGATCGCTCAGCCAGCCCGCCGCCACTCTGAGCTGGTGGGGCAGGCCCGGCAGGCGGGAAAGATAGGTGAACTGGCGGATCCGGTAGGCGGCCGGGCCGGCCAGGGTCAGTCCGAGCCCGGTGAGGCTGGCCTCACCGATGCCCAGGCTGATCATTTCGCCCAGATCACGCCAGTGGAAGGGCTGCAGCGGTTCTCCTGCCAGGGAGAGGAGCAGGTTGTCGGCCAGGCGATCGGCCTGCTGGAAAGCGACCTGGGCCGTCGCCGCCAGCGGTATACCTTCAGGGTCGGGTACGTGGGCCACATCGCCGATGGCGAACAGGTCCGGCTGGTCCCGCAGCCGCAGGTCCTCGCTGCAGAGCAACCGGCCCCGCTGATCCCTCGCGGCAGGCGGCGTGATCGGCGGGGGATCCACCGCCACGCCGGCGGTCCAGATCACCCCGTCCACGGCCAGATCCTCCAGGCTGGTGACGGCGCCGCCCCCGGGGGCGAGGCTCAGCCGGATCAGGCCGGGCTCGACCGCCAGCACCCGGGTATGGGCGCGCAGACGAACATCCCGGCGCAGCAGGGCGCTGCGCGCCTGCTCCCGGTTGAACGACCGGCTCTGGGGCAACAGGTCGGGGCCCTGTTCGATCAGTTCCAGAACGGTGCTTCCCCGCAGCAGGTCGCTCAGCTTGCAGGCCAGCTCCACCCCGCTTGGCCCCGCACCCACCACCGCCAGCCGCTGCAGAGGCCTGGGCCGGGCCTGCAGCTGCCTGACCAGGGTCTGCAGCCTTTCCACATCGGCCAGGCTGCGGAAGGGCAGGGCATGCTCCTCAACACCGGGCACCCCGAAGCTGGTGGTGTGGCTGCCGGTGGCCAGCACCAGCCGCGAGAAGCACAGTTCCCGGCCCTGCCCGGTGACGACGCTGTGGCCGATGGCATCGATCCGGCTGACCCGATCCCGCAACCAGGCCACACCACAGCCGGCCAGCAGGGTGTCGTAGCGGGGAGCCACTTCCCAGCTGCGCAGCTCCTCGGAGAGGAGTTCGTAGAGAAGGGGCAGAAACAGGAACCGCTCGTTCGGTTCGATCAGCAGGATGGGCGGATGGTCGCGGCGGCTGGCAAGGGCCAGGGCGGTGTAAAGCCCGCCGAACCCGCCTCCGACCACCACGATCGGAGCGCCGGGGCGTGGGGATCGGCGCGTGTTCGGCTCCGCCATGCTGCTGTTGTTCCGGGCACGTGGAGGGGTGGTTGAACCCTAACCAGCGGTGTTGCATCGGTGATGATGATGGTCAGCATGACAAGCCTCGCCACCACTCTTGTTCCTGCGGATCGTCTTCCTGCGGACCGCCACGGTCACCCCGTGGATCCGGGGGAGGCTCGCAGCAGGCTGGAGCAGTCCGATCCGGCCGCCTGCCTGGCCTGGGGCTACGAGACGTTCGGTGAGGGATTCGCACTCACCACCAGTTTCGGCATCCAGTCGGCCGTGCTGCTGCACATGCTCAGCCGTCTGAACTCGCGGGTCCCTGTCCTCTGGGTGGACACGGGTTACCTGCCCCCCGAGACCTACCAGTACGCCGACCGGCTCTGCACCGCGCTGGATCTCAATCTGCACGTGGTGCAGGCTGAGCTGAGCCCGGCGCGGATGGAAGCCCTCTACGGACGCCTCTGGGAAACGGGCCGGGTGGAGGACATGCAGACCTATCACCGGCTGCGCAAGGTCGAACCCCTCGACCGGCTGCTCGGGGATCTCCGTATCCGTTGCTGGGCCAGTGGTGTTCGCGGCAGCCAGACCGAGCATCGCGGCTCCATGTCGCTCCTGGATTCCGTGCGGGGCCGCTGGTCGCTGCGGCCCCTGCTCTCCTGGAGCCTCCGGGATGTCTTCTATTACATGGAGAATCATGCCCTGCCCCAGCATCCGTTGTTCGAGCAGGGCTATTCCACCGTCGGCGACTGGCACTCCAGCCGCCCCGACGACGGCAGCGGCCGCGGCACCCGCTTCGGCGGCCTCAAGCAGGAGTGCGGCATCCACCTGCCGGGAGTGATGGGCGAGGGGATCTGAATGGTGGAAGCCGGCGACCTCTGGTTGCTGATCGGGAACAGTCGCTGGCACTGGGCCGAAGCCGAACCCTCCCCTGCCGGGCCGGTCCTGAGGTTCCGCCACAGCCTTCCTCCCACCGACCCCGCCACCGGCCCCGCTGCCGGCCCCACCTCTGTGGGCTGGCCGCGGCTGCGGGCCTGGGCCGCCGTTGGTCGGCTGCCGGAGCCTGGGAGGGCTCCCGCCGGCTCAGCGGGGCTGCCCGAGCAACGCCGCTTCGGCCTCGACGAGGTTCCACTGCGGCGCCTGCCTGCCTGGCTCGGGGTCGACAGGGCTCTGGCGGGCTGGCAGGCCTGGCGACGACAGGCGGTGCTGGGGGGAGGCGGTGTGCTGGTGGCGGACGCGGGCACCGTGCTCAGCCTCACCCGGGTGGATGGAGAGGGAGGCTTCGCGGGGGGGCGTCTGCAGCCCGGTGCCCGGCTGCAGCTGGCGTCGATGGGCCAGTCCACGGCGCTGTTGCCACGGATCGAAGCCGTGGAGGAAGGTGTCCCGCCTGAGCCGTGGCCGTTCGCCACGGCTCAGGCGATGCGCAGTGGTTGTCTGCGGGGCCTGGCCGCGGCCATCGCCCAGGGCTGGCTCGACTTCGACGGGGGATCCAGCGACGGGCTGTGGCTCACCGGAGGGGATGGCCCCCTGCTGCTCCCGTTGCTGCGGGAGATGGGTCTGCCGATCAGGGAGGAGCCGGATCTCTGCCTGCAGGGGCTGGTGTCCCTCAGCTCAGACCGAGATCGCTGAGGATCTGATCGGCCATCTCCTCGGCCTTCACCTTCCAGTAGATCCGCTCCAGCCGGCCCTCCGGATCGATCACGAATGTGTGGCGCATCATGCCCATGTACTCGCGTCCCATGAACTTCTTGAGGCCGTAGCTCTCGTAGGCCGTGGCCACGGGGCAGGGTTCCTCGTCGCTCAGCAACGTGAACGGGAGCTGGTACTTGTCGATGAACTTGGAGTGGCTGCCGGCTCCGTCCTTGCTGATTCCGAGCACCCGGATTCCGTGTTCCTCGAAACGGGTCCACTGATCGCGGAAGCCACAGGCTTCCTTGGTGCAGCCAGGGGTGTCGTCCTTCGGATAGAAGTAGATCACCACTCTCTGACCGCGCAGATCGGCCAGGGTCACCGGGCTGCCGCTCTGGTCGGGAAGGGTGAAATCGGGGGAGGGATCGCCGATCTGCAATGCCATGGAATCGATCGAATCGGTGGCGCGAGCCTAGGGTGCCGGTAGGGTCTGAGCTGATCCGGAAATCCGATGGTCCTTGCCTTTCGCCTCGGTCTGGCCGGGCTGCTCGGCCTGATCGGTCTGGCCGGACTGGTGCAGTTGTCGCTGCAGCCCCCCCTGGCCAGCCGCACCGGCTCGGCCACGGGAGCCGTCCTGGCCGATCTTGAGGATCAGGAGGCACTTCTGGATCAGCGCCAGCAGGCCTCTCTTCTGCTGAACCGCTTCGTCGGAGCTCAGATCACCCGTTACTTCTGGGGCGGCTTCAGCGGTTATCTCGACGTTCTCGGAATTGAATCACCTGCCGGTATGAAGGCCGATCTGAAGGTGGAGGAGCAGAACGCCCAGTTGCGGCTCTTCCCCCGCACCGGCCAGGAGACCTACCTGGCGAGGGTCGAAGCGATCGAGAGCGTGCCCCGCGGCGTTGTGTGCCGTGGGGAGGGGGTGCCCGGGCCCTTCCCGTTCCGGGCCGATCGACTGGCCTGCCCGGCCGGATGGCAGCCGCTCGACGGCCCCCGCCGCACGGGTCTGCCGAAATGATCCATTCGTACCGGTTGGTACAGCGAACGCTCTGTCACCGTTCCATGGCGAAGTTGTTGGCAGATGCAACTCGCAGGGCTAGGTTCAGATTGATGTTCCTTCGCCTTCCCGTGCTGAAGCGTCTCGCTGCCGGTCTCCTTGTGGGGGCCGCCCTCTCCGCCACCGCCCTGCCTGCCTCGGCAGCGGTCGACAACAACCTGCCCGTGCGCTGGAACACCGGCGGCGCCGTGTGGTCCACCAACCTCGACGCCTTCGTCACCTTCATCTCCACCGGTGCGGTCACCGATCGCGGCCTGGCCGGCGGCATCTCCCGTTCCGGCTGGACTGCCAGCGAACTGCGCACCGGTCTGTCCAAGACCTACAGCGTCGATCTGGTGGGTGTCAGCCGCTTTCTCTACTCCGATGCCGGGGTGAAGTTCCTCAAGGACCAGACCCGCAGCTACTTCCCGTACTGGTCGATGACCACCTACGCGGTGCAGGGTCTGAGGGGCGCGATCATCGCCGACGCGGCCGACGGCTCGATCTCCTCGGCCGGCATCATGGCGGCCCTGCCGACGGACTTCCGTCTGGCCGATACCTGCGGCACCTACGACGGCAAGCAGAACATCTGCGCCGAGGGCAAGTGCCAGGGCGAGGCGCAGTGCACCTCGCTGCTGTCCTGGTACGTGTTCCTGCCGGCCTGCATCCAGGCCAACCAGATGCTGGATCCCGTGGCTCAGGTGCGCGTGGCGCCGGCTCCGGCCCCTGTGTATCAGCCCGAGCCCGTCCGCGGCCTCTGGTGAGATTCTGGGCCCGGGGCGGTCCCTTCACCCCATCAGCTCGCCAGCCCCGGTTCAGCCGGGGCTTTTTCATGGCGGCGGGCGATCAGCAACCGGTGCTGCAGGCGCTGGGGCAGGTTCGCGCCGATCCGGGCGGTGAAGGCGCTCTCCAGCTGCCGGATCTCCTCCGGTTCCATGTGCAGGCCGAGCTGCCGGCGATAGGGCGCCTCCGGGCCGAACCAGCGCATCGTCACCGTTTCGGTGAGCTCCAGACTCAGGCTCTCCGTCCACTCCTCGATCTGCACGGCCCATCCCAGGGCCGTCAGTCCGTTCCCGAACTCGGCCGCCTCGGGCCGACAACGCAGCCACTCCGGCTCCAGCGCCGCCAGCCGGAGTGCCAGCGCTTCCAGGGACCCCACACCGCCCGATCCCGGAGTCGTGCCCGCTGCGGCCAGAAGCTCGGCCAGGGCTCCTGCCGGTCCGAGCAGCGGGGAGCTGATCAGCAGCCGGCACTCCGCCTCCGGGCTGGCCACGGCATCGAGCCGACTCAACCAGTTCTGCAGCGGTGCTCCGGTCAGCCCGAGGAAGGGCCGCCGACCAGCGATCCACTCGAACCGTTCCCCAGGCTCCAGTTGCTCTGAAAGCACGTCGGGATGGCTGGGATCGACCAGCAGCAGGCGAGGGCTGCGCAGACTGTCGAGCAGCTGCCTCTGGGCCTCCAACCGTTCTCGATCGGCGTCAGCGCTCACCGTGATCACCACCCCTCCCTCCGGCGTGGCCTCCAGCGGATCCAGGGCCCAGAGCAGGGAATGGGCTTCCAGGATCAGGGTCCGGTCCTGACGTCGCCAGCGGGCTCCCTGCCAGAAGCGCTGCCGCAGTCGATCCAGGCGTTGGCCCTCGGCTGCGCTCTGCCGCTGCAGCCAGCGCTGCAGCGCGGCGTCCTCCGGTCCGCTGCTGAGCAGGGGCCCCTGTTCAGTTTCGCTTTCGGCGGCGGCGGCAAGCTGGGCGGCGCGGCGGTGCTGTAGCCGCCCCCGCAGCGCTCCTTCCCAGCCGAGGGTCCCCGGCTGCCAGAACACTTCACCCTGCAGGGCCGTGGGCAGGTACTGCTGGGCCACCCAGTGCTCCGCATAGGCATGGGGATAGCGGTAGCCCACCCCGTCGCCGAAGGCCTGGGCATCGCGGCTGGCATCGCGCAGGTGGGAGGGAACGTCCTGTCGGCTGGCGGCGCGAACGGTTTTCAGTGCGTCGAAGAAGCCCAGCACGCTGTTGCTCTTCTCGGCGCCGGCCAGGTAGAGGGCTGCCTGGGCCAGGGGATAGAGGCCTTCCGGCAAGCCCACCCGCTCGAAGGCGGCGGCGCAGGCCTCCACCACCACGATCGCCTGGGGATCGGCCAGACCCACGTCCTCACCGGCAGCAATCAGCATGCGTCGGAAGATGAACCGCGGGTTCTCGCCGGCTTCCACCATCCGCGCCAGCCAGAAGAGGGCTGCGTCGGCGTCGGAGCCCCGCAGCGACTTGATGAAGGCGCTGATCGTGTCGAAGTGGGCATCGCCCTGCTTGTCGTAGAGCACAGCCCGCTGCTGGATCGACTGCTCGGCGATCGCCAGATCGATCACAATCCGGCCCTCGACATCGGGGCTGCTGGTTTCCACTGCCAGCTCCAGGGCGTTGAGCAGGCTGCGGGCGTCGCCGTTGGCCACATCCACCAGATGGTCGACGGCTTCGGGCGCGATCTCCACCTGACGCTCGCCATAGCCGTGCTGGCAATCGCTGAGGGCGCGCTCCAGCAGACGGCGCAGATCGGCGGGTTCGAGCAGCTGCAGGCGGAACAGCCGGGCGCGGCTGACCAGCGCCTTGTTCACCTCGAAGCAGGGATTTTCGGTGGTGGCACCGATCAGGCTGAGGGTGCCGTTCTCCACCCAGGGCAGCAGGGCATCCTGCTGGGCGGCGTTGAAGCGGTGCACCTCGTCGATGAACAGGATCGTGCGCAGCCCGTGCTGCTCAAGGCGCTGCCTGGCTGCCTCCACCTCGGAGCGCAGATCCTTGACGCCCGCCAGCACGGCGTTGAGGCTGCTGAAGTGAGCGCGGGTGGTATTGGCGATGATCCGGGCCAGGGTGGTCTTGCCGGTGCCCGGGGGTCCGTGCAGGATCAGGTTGCCCACCCGGTCGGCGGCGATGGCCCGGCGCAGCAGCCGACCGGGTCCGAGGATCCTCTCCTGACCCACGAAGTCGTCGAGGCTGCGGGGCCGCATGCGTTCGGCCAGGGGAGCGATCCTGCGGAGGGTCTCCTCGCGGCGATGGCGGAACAGATCGCTCACGGCCCTGAGAATGAGCTCACTCCACCCGCGGATGGAAGCGGCTGCTGAAACCCAGCAGGTCGAACCCGCTGAACAGGAAGCTGATGCCCACCAGAAGCCCGATCACCGAGAGCAGGCCGGCCGGGCTCATCGTGAGGATCAGCAGACCGAGAACGAGGGTGACGATGCCGTTGGCCAGCCCCCAGCCCCAGCCCCTGGTGGTGCGGTGGGAGAGGGAAACGATCGCCATCACCACCCCCTCCGCCAGGAACACGATGCCGATCGCCATGGCCAGCGCCTTCACCTGCAGCGCCGCGGGCACCACTCCGGATTTGAACTGCAGCACCATCCAGATCCCGGTGACCAGGAACAGGGTGGAGACCACCAGCCGCCAGAAGCAATGCCAGCGCTCGAGGCGCCGGGCACGGGAGAGGTTGTCGATCCAGCCCACCAGGCCCCCCACCAGGAAGGCGATCGCCACCATCACGGTGACGGAGGCCGAGGCCACCACGGGAAAACTCAGGGCGAGGATCCCCAGCACGATCATGATGATCCCCTCGGCCTGGGTGAGGCCCCGCAGCCTGCCGGTTTCCTCGGCCTTTCGATCGAGGGGAGTGGCTACGGGGTCTTCGTCCGGGGTGTTGAAGGTCGCGCCGGAGGGCATGGGATCAGGTGGACACATCAACCGCAAGGTAGGCAGGGGCTCAGGCCCCGAGCGTTCAGCGTCATTCTCTGAGATCTGCCCGGCACAATCGAGTCGGGGCTATCCCACCAGAACGATCGACTTCAGAACTTGCGCAGTTCCCTGCGGATCTTGAGGCGGTCGCCGGAGTGCTGCTGGTTGAACAGCAGGATCGGCACGCTCACCAGCAACAGGGCCAGCGCCGCCACGCTCCACCAGGCGATGGCCGGCCTGGCGGGAGAGCATGGGGCCTGGGGTCTGGGTCCCCGCCGACGGCGTCGAGCCGATGACCTCTCGAACCGTGCCATGGCTCGATGCTGCGGGCTTGTTGCTCCCCCACTCTGGCGAGGCCGGGTCCGCCCGATCGCCAGCCGCCGATCTCGATCCGCCGATCCAGCGCCCGCTTGCTGGGGAGGGGTGAAAGGATTCCCGGCAACGAAGCTGAAGGTTGTTGCCCTTGAACGTGTCTGCCCCGTTGCTCGCGATCGGTGGCCATCAGCTCGAGGCGGCCGAGACCCTGATCCAGGTGGGCCGGTTCGTGGTGATCCTGTTCGCCGCCCGGGCCTTGGCGGAGCTGATGGTGCGGTTGCGGCTGCCGGCGATCCTCGGCGAACTGGTGGCGGGCGTGCTGATCGGCGTTTCCGGGCTGCATCTGATCCTCGCGCCCGGACTGGGTGGGGAGCTCAACGGCTTCGCCCAGGGCACGATCACGGCGCTCCCCCACGTGGGCCCCGAGCAGGTGCGGGAGATCTATGACCACTCCTTCGCCAATCTGCAGGCGGTGGCGAAGATCGGCCTCTTCTCGCTGCTGTTCCTCACTGGTCTGGAGAGCGAACTGGATGAACTGGTGGCGGTGGGGGGCCAGGCGATCACGGTGGCGCTCACCGGGGTGATCCTTCCCTTCGCCCTGGGCACCGCCGGCCTGCACGTTTTCTTCGCCGTGCCGCTGCTGCCGGCGATCTTCGCCGGCGCGGCGATGACCGCCACGAGCATCGGCATCACCGCCAGCGTGCTGGGCGAGCTGAAGTTCCTGCGCACCCGGGAGGGACAGACGGTGATCGGCGCCGCCGTGCTCGACGACATCCTCGGCATCGTGATCCTGGCTGTGGTGGTGGCCCTGGCGGGCGGCGAGGGATTCGCCCTCGGCCCGATCCTGAAGCTGATCGCCGCCGCCGCCGCCGTGTTCGTGGTGGTGGCCCTGTTCATCAGCCGCACCGCCGCCCCTGGTTTCGACTGGCTGCTCGATCGGCTGCGGGCCCCTGGCGAGGTGGCGGTGGCGGCCTTCCTGGTGCTTTCCCTTGCCTGTTTCGCGGCCCAGGGCAGCCTCCAGGCCTTCAGCCTGGAGGCTGCCCTGGGCGCTTTCGCCGGTGGTCTGATTCTGAGCTCCTCCAAGCACCGCAAGGAGATTGAGGAAGCGGTGAGGCCCCTGGTGGCCCTGTTCGCCACCTTTTTCTTCGTGCTGATCGGCAGCAGCATGGATCTCTCCGTGCTCAATCCCTTCGATGCCACCAACCATGAAGGGCTGGTGATGGCCGGCTTCCTGCTGGTGGCCGCGATGCTGAGCAAGGTGGCGGCTGGGTGGAGTTACCTGAGCCGTGAGCCCACCAACCGGCTGGCGGTGGGGCTGGGGATGATGCCCCGCGGCGAGGTGGGTCTGATCTTTCTTGGCCTCGGCACCCAGACCGGGGTGCTGGGTCCCTCCCTGGAGGCGGCGATCCTGCTGATGGTGATGGGCACCACCTTCCTGGCGCCCGTGTTGCTGCGATTGGTGCTGGCGGATCCAGGCGATGCGGTGGCGGAGGTTGTCCCCTGAACCATGGGCACTTTGATGACGGCATATCACGGGATCGTGCGGTGTTCTGCTTGGTATCGAAATCAAGCATCGTAGGGTTCCTGATCATTGGCATCGTCTGTGAATTCATGGCCATCCTTGATGCCATCGATGGCTTTCGGGTGATGGAGGCGCTGCTGCTGCTCACTGTGTTCACCGGCTTTGTGGGTCTGCTGCTGCGCCGCAACCTCTTCCTCAAGGTGATGGCAATGGATGTGATGGGTACGGGGGTGATCGCCTTCTTCGTGCTCGTTGCTGCCCGCAGCGGATTGCGCACCCCGATCCTCGAACGCAGTGCTGTGGTCCTCGGCGGCAGGGCCTGGGCCGATCCGATCCCCCAGGCCGTGATCCTCACCGCTGTGGTGATCGGCCTCTCGATTCAGGCGCTGTTGCTGGTGGCGATCACCCGCCTGGCCAGCGTGGATCCCAGCCTCGATGGGGGCCAGCTCGATCAGCTTGGCCGGGACTGAGGGCCACCGATGCCTCTATTTTCCCTGGTGTCCTGGAACCCGAGTGGTTCGGGCCTGACGATCGCCTGGCTGCTGTTTCCCTTTCTGGCGGCGTTCCTGGCGGCTTTGCTGCCGCGGCTGGCGCGTCCGCTGATTCTCCTGGTGGTGGCCACCACGCTGGCGATGGCCCTGGCGGCTCTGCTGGGCTGGCTGCCGTCCGAGCTGGTCCTGCTCGGTCCCCTCGGCGTACGTCTGCAGCTGGATTCCCTCGCTTCGCCCTTGCTGCTGCTGACGGGCCTGGTGAGCGCGGCGGTGCTGGTGGAGGGCTGGGGGCGCGATCCGGACAAGCCCTTTCTGTTGTTGCTGCTGCTGCTGCAGGGCGGGATCGATTCGGCGATCGTGGCCAGCGATCTGATCAGCATCTATGTGGCCCAGGAGGTGGTGGGGATCAGCACCTTTCTGCTCCTGGTGCAGGGAAATCGGCCCCCCCAGCTCTGGATCGGTCTGCGTTACCTGCTGATCGGCAACAGCGTGATGCTTCTCTACCTGCTCGGTGCGGCGCTCGTGTACCGCGAACAGGGCAGCTTCGCGCTGGCGGGACTGGAGCAGAGCAGCGGCATGGCCCTGGCGCTGCTGCTGGTGGCCCTCTTCACCAAGGCCGAACTGTTCATCTCCGGGCTTTGGCTGCCCCGCACCAACGCCGTGGCCCCGGCCGCAGTCTCCGCCCTGATCTCGGGCGGAGTGGTGTGCGCCGGCCTAGCTCCCCTGCTGCGCATCTCGGCGGCGGTGGAGAGTTTGGGCCCCCTGCTGCGCTGGATCGGTCTCGCCAGTGCCCTGCTGGGCCTGGTCTTCGCCCTGGCCGAGCGCCGGGTGGCGCGGCTGCTCGCCTGGAGCACCATCTCCCAGATGGGCATGGTGCTGCTGGTTCCGGCGGCAGGGGGGCTGTATGCCCTGGCCCATGGTCTGGCCAAGGCGGCGTTGTTCCTGGTCTGCGGGCGGCTGCCCGCGGTTTCGCTCGATGCCTGGCGAGCCCAAGCGCTGCCATGGCGACACGGGGCTCCGCTGCTGCTGGCCTCCCTTTCGATCGCCGGGGCCCCGCCCCTGCTCGGTTTTCTGGCCAAGGAGCAGCTGAGCATGGCCCTTGATGGCCCGAAGGCGGGGCTGCAACCCGCAGCCGTACTGCCTGCAGCCGTACTGCTCCTGTCGGTGGGCACGGCAGCCGTGTATGCCCGCCTGTGGCGCCTACCCAGCAACGCCGCCACGGCGGAGGAGGGGCAACCGGCCTCGTCGGGGGCGCTGCTGCTGGTGGCGGCGCTGCTGCTGCTGAATCTCACCCCCTGGGCCCTGAAGGCCTGGAGCACTCTGATGGGCCAGGGAATGACCAATGCCCTGCTCAAGTCGGCTGGCCTGCTGCTCGCCGGCCTGGGCCTTCAGCGGCTGTGGCCCACAGGCGCCAACGGCTTTCGCCTGCCCGATCTGGAGGGCTTCGATGACCTGCTCGGCGGCGCCGCCCTGGTGGGGGCCGCGCTGGTGCTGGTGCTGGTGCTGGGCCGATGACGCCGTTTCTCACCATCGCCTTCCGCCTGGCACTGTGGTGCCTGCTCACCGCCGATCCACGGCCGGTGAACCTGGCGATCGGACTGGCCGTGGCCCTCCTGCTACCCAGCCATCGCGGCCATGGCCTGCCACCGCGGCAGCTGGCGGCGACAGTGGGCCGCACCCTGCGGGTGATTCCCCAGGCCTACGCAGAAGCCTTCCGCATGATGCGCATCGCCCACGGGCGAGAGCGGCTGGTGGAGATCCAGGCCTCCGAAGCGCTGGGTCCGGGCCGGTCGCGGCGTGCCCCCGGCCTGCTGGTGTTCCTGGATATCCTGCGGATCAGCTTCACGCCCCTCACCCTCGTCCTGGGGATCAGTGGGGATGGCCGCCGGTACCGCGTCCATCTTCTCGAACCCAACCGGCAGCCTGCCGCTCGGGAGCTCCTGGAACCATGACCGCCCTTCTCTACGGCATGGTGCTGGCGCTGCTGATGCCGATCGCCGTGGCCTGCCGCCGCACCGATGTCTGGCATCTGCTGGCGGCGTTCACCAGCCTCTCCACCAAGGTGGCGGTGTTGATGCTGGTGGTGTCGGTGGTGCGCGACGACTGGATGATCGGCCTGGTGGGCGTGATCATCCTCAGTGTCGGCAACGCCGGCCTGCTGCTGCTGGCCAACCTGCTCTGGGGCAGCGAGCCTTGAACCTGCTCAGCCTGCTGCTGATCAGCCTGGGACTGGTGTTCTGGTTCTGGGGGAGCTGGCCCCTGCTCGGGCGGGCCAGCTATCTGAGCAAGCTGCACACCCTCTCGGTGGCCGACAACCTGGGCTCGGCGCTGATGCTGGTGGGGCTGCTCCTGAAACTGCCGCGGGAATGGCCGCTGCTGATGCTGGCGCTGCTGATGCTCGTGATCTGGAACACGATCCTCGGCTACGTGCTGGCGGCCTGTTCCCAGTCGCGGCCGCGGCGTGGATCCGGATGAACGATCTCTACCTGCTGCTGCCGGTCACGGCGCTGCTGCCGTTGACTGCCGTGCTGCTGGTGAGCCAGGCCGACCCCTACCAGGTGCTGATCCTGCGGGGGGTGCTGGGGGTGGTGGCCGCCCTGGTCTACGCCCTGCTGGGGGCGGCCGATGTGGCCCTCACCGAGGCGATGGTGGGCACCCTGCTGTCCACCACCCTCTATGCAGTGGCGCTGCGATCCTCAATGGTGCTGCGTCTGGCGGTGCCCACCGATGCCCCGGTGGAGGATGAGGCGGCGGAACTGCTGGTCAGCTGGCTGAAGCAGGCCCGGTTGCGGCTGCAGCTGGTGCCTGCGGCTGCGAAAGGGGCACCCTCCCCAGGGCTGAAGGCCGATCTGCATGGCGAACTGATCGGAGGTCGAAGCCTGCGGCTGTGTAACGACCGACTGCGACAACGGCTGCTCGCCCTGGAGGGGGCCCGCCGCTGGCAGCACTGGGGTGGGGAGATCGGCCCCATCGATCCGAGCAGCGAAGCGATCGGCCTGTGACGCCCCTTTATCTGATCGCCGCGGCCATCCTCTGCCTGGCTCCCCTGCTCGCCGCTGGGGCCACCTCGGTGGACTCGGCCCAGCTGATCATGCTGCTGGTGAGTCAGAGCGGCATCCCGAACACGGTGTCCGCCGTGATCCTGCAGGCTCGCCTCTACGACACCATCGGCGAGGTGGTGGTGTTCACCCTGGCCTCGCTGGGAGTGCGCTGGCTGCTCAGTGACGCCCGCCCGGAGCGTCAGATCGAGGCGTTGAGCGATACGGCCTCGGTGGTGCTCTGCCGGCTCGGCGCCACCGTGGCCGCCATGGTGGCGGTGGAGCTGGCGCTGCGGGGCCATCTCACCCCTGGGGGCGGCTTCGCGGCCGGTGTGGCGGGCGGCACCGCCTTCGGTCTGGTGGTGATCAGTGGCTCGGCCAGGCTGGCGGATCGCTTCTACCGAAAGGTGCACGCCGATCTGTGGGAAAAGCTGGCGGTGCTGGCCTTCATCGTCGTCTCCTTGCTCAGCTTCGAGGGGATCGTGCCGGCGAGCGGACGCTTCGGCACGGTGGAGAGCGGCGGCTGGATCCCGCTGCTCAACGTGCTGATGGCCATCAAGGTGACCCTGGGATCCTGGACGATGGTGCAACTGTTCGTGCGCTATCGGGGCCTGCTCTGAGGGGCCAGGGCCCGCTGCAAGCGGATCAGCCAACTCCTGTGATGGTGCGCTGGGGAGGTACCCAGTTAACGGGCCAGCGGTTGGCGAGCAGGGCCACCAGCAGCATCGGCGAGGCCAGGCCGAAGCAGGCAAGCCATTGGTTGGCCGCCATCTGCCTGGTTTCGAAGAGCAGATTCATCACGCTCCACTGACTGAACAGCACCTGCAGCAGAAAGGCGGCAAGGATGCCGAAGCCGATGCGTGAGAAGTTACCGAGCTGAACCTTGCGACCCCGAAACCTGGCCACCACTGAGGACCAGAACTGACTGAGGCTGAACAGGTAGATCGCCAGGCCCGTGACCAGCGTCTGGATGGCCATCGTGCGGGCCCAGGATGAGATCGCCACTGGATTCACGCACCCAGGCGAAGACGCCGAAGATGAAGATCAGGTTGAGCGTGGAAATCAAAGCGATCCGTACGAGCAGGGGCGCGACAGCAGGGGCTGCTGGGGAGGGCGGGGTGGCCTTCCATCAGGTCGTAGGGCTTGGGCTCGAAAGCGATGGGAACCGTCATGGTGATCGAGATGATCATGTTGATCCAGAGCACCTGAAGCGGCTGAATCGGCAGGAAGTGGCCGCGTCCGAGCAGAACGCTCAGAAACACGCTTGCCGCCAGACCTCCATTGACAGGCAACAGGAAGGCCAGCGCTTTCAGCAGGTTCTGGAACACATTCCTGCCTTCCTCCACGGCCGCTTCAATTGAAGCGAAGTTGTCGTCGGTGAGCACCATGTCCGCTGCTTCCTTGGCCACTTCCGTGCCGGTGATCCCCATGACGATGCCGATATCCGCCTGCTTCAACGCAGGCGCATCATTCACGCCATCACCGGTCATGGCAACGACGTGACCGCGCGACTGCAGGGCCTGAACCAGGCGAAGCTTCTGCTCCGGAACCACACGGGCAAAGACGCTGCCCTCCAGGGCGGCATCGACGAACTCCTGCTGGTCCACCATGTCTGCGAGCTCCTTCCCGCTGAAGGCCGTGGTCGTCTCCCGTTGACTGAGATTCATGCGATCGGCGATCGCCTCAGCGGTGACCTTGTGATCTCCTGTGATCATTTTCACATCGACGACGGCGCTGTGGAAGGCCCGGATGGATTGGATGGCCTCGGAGCGCGGCGGATCGATCATTCCCTGAAGACCGAGGAAGACCAGGCCCGAGGCCAGATCCTCATGATCGATCGCGTTGCTCGCATGCGGTTTCTTGGCAAAAGCCAGCACGCGCAGACCCTTCGAAGCCATGCGATCAGCCTGCAAGATGAGCCGGTCCTTGTTGATCGGATGAACACCTCCCTCGGAATCAAGGACTGAATCGCTGCGCTTGAGCAAGGATTCGACGGACCCCTTCATCCAGATCAGGCGAGCGCCATCCTTCGGCGACTGATTCAGGGTTGCCATGTATTGATACTCGGATTCGAATGGAATGCTGTCGAGGCGCGGCTGCGATTCCGTGAGCTGGGCGCGATCAAGGCCTGCCTTGCGACCAGAGACCAGCAGAGCGCCTTCGGTGGGATCTCCCACGATGTTCCAGACCTTGTCTTCATGGGCCAGTTCAGAATCGTTGCAGAGCGCACCGGCGAGCAAACAGTCTCGAACGGCCAGCGGTATCATTTCGATCTCGATCGGTTCATCTTCTGAATCGAGCAGATCCCCCTTGGGGGCATAGCCATCACCGGTGAGTTGGCAATGATGACCGCCGGCATAAAGGGCCTGCACCGTCATCTGATTTTCGGTGAGGGTTCCGGTTTTATCGGAACAGATGATCGTGGCACTGCCGAGGGTTTCCACAGCGGGAAGATTCCTGACGATGGCATGCCGCTCCGCCATCCGCGAAACACCGATCGCCAGGGTGATGGTGACCACGGCTGGCAGTCCTTCGGGAATCGCACTCACGGCAAGGGCGACGGCGGCCTGAAACATATCGAAAGGGGTATAAAGGGGTATTCCCTCAGGCCAGGCCCACGATGAAGGTAAAGATGGCAATCCCTAGAATCGCCCTCAATAACAGATTGCTGAATTGTTCAAATTTTCGGGTGAGCGGTGTCGTCAGGGCGCTGCTTTCGTCCATCAATGTGGAAATCCGGCCTGTCTCGGTTGACTGCCCTGTTTCGACGACGACGCCTTCAGCCTGCCCGAAGGTGACGCAGCTGCCGGCATAGGCCATGTTGATGCGCTCCGCAAGGGGCATTTCCAGATCCAAGGCAGCGCACTCGGCGTCCTTTTCCACGGCCACGGACTCTCCCGTGAGGCCTGATTCATTGACTTGTAGGCTGCGACTTTATACGAGGCGAATGTCGGCCGGCACTTTGTCACCGGAAGCCAGCAGCACCACATCTCCTGGCACCAGTTCTACAGATGAAAGCTTCCGCGTCTCTCCATTGCGTCGCACCATCGCTTCGGTGGTGACCGACGAGGCCAATGCCTTAATGGCAGACTCCGCCTTCGATTCCTGAGTGAAGGCGATCAACGCATTGAGTATAGCCACACCGGTGATCACTCCCGCCTCAATCCAAGAGCCCATGAAAGCCTTGACGGCACCAGCAATGAGCAGGATGTAAAGAAGAGGATTCTTGAACTGAATCAGAAACATCCACAGAAGAGGGCGACCCTGCTTGGCTTTCAGCTCATTCTTTCCGAAGCGCTCCTGTTGCCTTACGGCCTGAACTGAACGTTGGAGAGTCCCTGCTGTGGATCGACATCGATGCGAGCAAGCACCGTGGGAAGATCAAGGCTGTGCCAGGGGATCATCCGAGAAGGGCTCTGCGGGGTTGCTGGATTCATGGCGACTCTTGATTTGACCATTTCTTGTGATTCCATGAGAGTGAACTACGAGGCTTGCGAGAAATGAGCAGGGGGGTCTGTGGCTATCTCGCTCATTCTTTGCAAAGTATCTTCTGATGATAGCATGTTTCGCAAGAAGGTAATCAGGTTCTGGAGCACTCGATTTCTCGCCGCATGGAGGGTGATTTCGCCAACCGGCCTCGATGCGTCACCGTGTCTTGCCTGAGACCGATCGAACTCCCCTTTGTGGCCGAATAGCGCGCCCGCCTACGTAGTTGACACCGGGCGGGCGGGGATGCCTGCTCAAGGGTCCGCTGGGCACGGGGGATCTCTCACTGGCTACCCACGGCGTTTAACATTGGATTTGTCCTATGCGGTGGGCGAAGGCCTCTGCTGTCATGACCCCAGCTGATCAAGCCACCGAGAAGCACGAAGCTCCCTTTTCCGTCCGTCGCCGGGAACGTGGGGGGAAAAGCATCGTGCAGGTGAGTAGCTCGGTGAGCGCCATGGATGATCTGCGGGCCCGGATCCGGGCCCAGAGCAAGTCCGTGGCGGACCACATCGCGGCCGATGCGGACGCCAAGGCCTTCCTGGATGACTGGGCCACGCCTGAGCCCCTCAGCCGCTGAAGACGGGCGTGGAGCTCAAGGCTGGGCAGATCGTCACCGTTGACTGGCGCAGAGATCCAGACGATCCCACTCAGGACCCCCATCCCCCTGAGCCAAACAAGCTGAGACCAGCTGTGGTTGTGCAGGATTCGGAGCTGTTTGA
The DNA here is from genome assembly GCA_964355015.1 of uncultured bacterium. Classification (GTDB taxonomy): domain Bacteria; phylum Cyanobacteriota; class Cyanobacteriia; order PCC-6307; family Cyanobiaceae; genus CAYHCE01. The sequence goes on from CAYHCE010000027.1 coordinate 36,812, forward strand.
CCCTGCATATCCCACGGTCCTGGTTGTACCGATGACGGGTGACCCCGAGCTGGCGATCCCTGATCTGACCGTGGTGCTCCAGCCCAGCGCAACCAACGGTTGCACGAAAGTGAGCTACCTGCTCCCGCAGAATCTGAGCTGCGTAGCCAAGACACGCATCACCACAGCCACAGACTCGTGCATCACCACCTCCGAACTGCAGCAACTCCGTCAGCTGGTGGTGCTGACCATCGGCGGACTGACCTGAAGCCTGGCCCGGCTACGCCTTTGCCAGCGGCCTACTCGTCCTCCTCTGCGGCGCCCAGGGGAATAAATTTGATCTGCTTGCGGCCCAGCTTGATCTCGAACTCATCGCCGGGCTCGAGGTCGAGCAGGGCGATGTAGGCCGTGCTGTCCGGCGACGATTCGATAGGCGCGTGATGCTACGGATGTCTCACGGCCAGCCTGACCATGGTGCCCCTGACGATCGACTGAGCCGCTCCAACGCCGCTGGGGTCAGCCCCGGGACACCGCCGCCTGGTACACCTGCTGGCCGAACACGTTCTGCACCACGAACAACAGCACGAAACCCATCACCGCCGCGGGCAAGGGCGTGGTGATCCAGCCGGAGGCGATGCCCACCAGCACCTCCCACTTGATCTGGCGGATTCCTCTGATGCCCTGCAGCAAGCCGATGCCCACAACGGAACCGATCACGGCCTGGGAACCGGAGACCGGCAGCAGCGGAATCGTGGGCAGGCCATGGCTGGCCAGAAAACTCTCGAGTGCTGTGGAAGAAAAGATGAAAAGCACCAGGGAGTGAGACACCACCACGACGAACGCTCCCAGGGGAGTGAGCGTGAGCAGACTGTTGCCCACGGTCATCATCACTCGACGGGAGTAGGTGTAGACCCCAACAGCAATCGCGATGGCACCAATGAGGAAAAGCTGCTCCACCGAAGAGATGCTGAAGCGCCCAACAGTGAGATCCCGAAAGGGCGATGCCCCCACGAAGAAGCCCATCACGTTGCCGATGCCATTGGCCCCCATGCTGTAGGAGCCAAACATCCCTGCCAGGATCAGGCCTATGCGTGTATTGCGGTCTTGAACGAGGAGATGGGGCTTGGTGACCCTGATGAACCACACCAGAACGCTATGGAGAATCATGGCGAAGATCGCCCCGAGGATGGGAGAAACGATCCAGGTGGAAAGAATTCGGGTGAGCGTGTTCAGGTCCGTCACCGAACCACTGAAAAGGTTCCAGCCGATGATCGATCCCACCACCGCCTGCCCTGTGGAGGCCGGCAGGCCCAGTTTGCTCATCCAACCCACCGTGGCGGCAGCGGCAAGGGCGGCGGTGAAGGCACCAGGCAGAGCGTTGATGGTTCCGAGCTGACCCAGCCCCTCCGGTGCCCCCGCACCGCTGGTGACGGCACCGATGATCAGAAAGACGCTGCATAGAAAGGCAGCTGTGGAAAAGCGGATCATGCGGGTGGCAACCGCGGTGCCGAAGGCATTGGATGCATCGTTAGCACCCATCGACCAGCCGAGGAACAAGCCGCTGGAGATGAAGACCAAGGTGACGATCAGGCTCATCAAGAATCTCGACAATCAAAGGGCACGCTTCAGCGCAAAGATGGCAAGTTCGTCTCCGAGGTTTTCGGCCATGTCGGCCGGATTCTCGAGCATGTTGGTGACATCACGCAATTGGGTCTTTCGTTCAAAGGAAAGATCCGAGGTATAGATCTTCTTTTTCAGTCGCCGTGCAACTTTGTCCGTCTCCGACTCAAACACCCGAACCTCACTGATGTGGTCGCGCACGGCTGGCGGATCACGAAAAAGGTTCGTGCTGCGGCAATGACAGCCCGCACACATTTCAGTGCGATTGAATTGAGGGCTTCAAAATCCTCCCGAAAGTCTAGGTGGGTTCCCTCATGATGTTCAATGATCAAGTCTTCGTAGTTGTCACCCATCTCATCGAGCAGATCGAAGAGTTTTGCCAGCAGGCGAAGCACATCTCCGCGGGCATCCGGGATCAGCATTTCGGTATATAGCAAAGTCAGAGTCCTGCGACGCAATCCTGCGCAATGCTCTTTGGTATCCACGATCTGACCGAGTTTCTCCTCGCAGGCAGCCGTGATGTGCCTGCTTCAGGATAGGCTTTGACGCCAATTTCCTGGTAGATCGTCCCCTCGTTGATCTTATCGATGAACTCATCGATGAGGCCCTGGAGAAATCTGGTTTTTCCAAATAACGGAGGCGTTTCACTCGTCACCTGCTCTCATGCCCTGGCTTGAGGTCAGCGGCGAGTGTAAGGGAGGTGTTGGTGTGCGCAGCTCCCCGAGAGCGCTGCAAGGTTTGGAGGGTCATGAATCCGTGCATGCACGATGTCTTGCACTCCTCGGAATTCATCGCTTGGTTCCGGGCCCAGGTCGGGAAATCATTGATGGACTTCGCCAAAGGCATGGGGGGCTGATGCATAGCACACTGCCCACCCCTTGGCAACTTCTGATTGTGCTGGCACGGAGGAATCAACGGTGCAGTGCTGGCTTCGAGCTGATGCTCGCGTGCCCTACCATCGGCTTGCGACGAGGCAATCGCGGGGATGGATCGGTGCCCATGAGTCCCCCAGGACTGCGGCGACGCAATTTTCCAAAGTTCGCCTCCCTGCGGTTCAGGGCCAGGTCGTTCCCCCGGCACGCTCTCCTGGCGGCCCCTCTGCTCGGCACGATGGCGGCCGTCTCCCTGCTGGCAGCCTGGCGATCTCCCACCAGATGAAGCTGGAGGTCGACGCACTGGAACTCGCCGAGATGATCGACACCTGGAGCGATGCCCAGCGGGAAGCCCTCTACCGCTGCCCCGTTTCCCCTGGGAACAGGCCCCAGCGGCGTAGGCAGGATGCAACCTCTGCCGCCCACCACCGTGACGGACTGGGTCTCGACCGGCCACCTGCCCACCGAGGCGGTGGTGCAGCAGCTGGTGGACGAAGCTCACCGCCGCTTCGCAGCCGTGGCGGAGGGCGAGGTGGCGCACTACATCGGGCCTCCTGAGAAAGGGCAGAAGGCCTGTGCCGCAGTGGATCTGAGC
>CAYHCE010000028.1:0-38818 GCA_964355015.1 uncultured bacterium
CCCCCCCCCCTTAAACCTTCGCAACCTTCCGGCGACCCTGAAGGCACACCAGGCCTAATTTGTTTGTTCCGAACAAACAACACTCCTGCCGCGATGGCTGTCGCCCTTGCATCCCAGTTGCGCGAAGGCACCAAGAAAGCCCACACGATGGCCGAGAACACCGGCTTCGTGACCTGCTTTCTCAAGGGAGTCGTCGACAAGATCAGCTACCGCAGGCTGGTGGCCGATCTCTTCTTCGTCTACAGCGCCATGGAGGAGGAGATCGGCAAGCTCAGGAGCCATCCCGTGGTCGGCCCGATCGCCCACGACGCGCTCAACCGCCGCGCCGCCCTTGAGGCCGATCTCGCCTTCTACTTCGGTGGCGACTGGCGCCAGCAGATCCAGGCCACCCCTGGCGCCAGGGAGTACGTGGCCCGGATCCATCAACTGGCCCGGGAAGCGCCCGAGCTGCTGGTGGGCCACCACTACACCCGCTACATCGGCGATCTCTCCGGTGGCCAGATCCTCAAGAACATCGCCCAGAAAGCGATGAACCTCGGAGATCACGACGGCCTCCGCTTCTACGAGTTCGACGCCATCCCCGACGAGAAGGCCTTCAAGGCCGACTACCGCGCCGCCCTCGATGCCCTGCCGATCGATCAGGCCACGGCCGATCGCATCGTGGCGGAGGCGAACCATGCTTTCCACCTCAACATGACCATGTTCCAGGAACTGGAAGGCAACCTGGTGGCCGCCATCGGTAAGGTTCTGTTCGGCTTCCTGACCCGCCGCCAGCGCGCCGGCAGCACCGAAGCTGTGGCAGCCTGAGCCCTGCCTGAGCCAGAGTCGGCTGCGGCTGTCCTGCGCCCTTGCGAACTCTCCGCTTTCTGGTTCCCGGCACCACCGGCAGGTTCCGTTGCGGCGGGCTCCAGGTGGAGCTGCAGACGGCGCGGCTGGTCTCGTCGCTGCGGCTCACCGAGGTGGTCACCTACCGGCAGCGGGAGCCGGGCCGACCCTTTCTGGCCGATCTGATCCGGGCCGAATCCCGCCCGGGGGCAGCCCTCTGGATCGTGAGCTGGGGCTTCGACGTGCCAGATCTGCTGCGCCGGCTGCGCGGCCGTCCGGTGGCGTACCACGCCCACAGTGCCGGCTACGGATTCGACCTGCCGCCGGGCGTGCCGGTGCTCGCGGTGAGCCGCAACACCCTGGGGTACTGGGGTGATCGCGCTCCCCGCCATCCCCTCCTCCTGGTGCCGAATGCCCTCGATCCGCAGTGGACCGATCGGGAGCTGGAGCGTCCCATCGACGTGCTGGTGCAGGCGCGCAAGACCAGTGCCTACGTGCTGGAGCGTCTGGTCCCGGCCCTGCGGCAGCGAGGATTGAGCGTGGAGGTCCAGCGCGGCTGGGTCGACGATCTGGTGGATCTGTTCAACCGCAGTCGGGTGGTGCTCTACGACTCCGCCGACTACTGGCGGGGCCGGGGGGTGAGCGAAGGCTTCGGCCTCCCACCACTGGAGGCCCTGGCCAGTGGCTGCGTCGTGTTCAGCAGCCTCAACCATGCCCTGGCCGACGGGCTCGACCCCGGCAGGCTTGGCCATCAGATCGGCTGCGGTACCTTCGCCGCCGACCTGGAGCGAATCACGGCAGCGGTCCGGGATCCGCTCGCCTGGCGGGCCGATCCGATCCTGCTGCAGCGGTTGCTCGAGGAGAGCAGTGAACCACGCCTGCTGCAGCGCTGGGAGGCAGCCCTCACGGCGATCGATCGGCACTGGGATCGCATGCTGGTTGGGGGCGAGGCGCCCCTGCGGGCACCCCTGGCCTGGCAACTGCGCTGGCGCCAGCGGGTGGGGCGCTTGCAGGGCTGGCTGTCCCGCTGACCCCATCCCGACCCGCTCACATACCGTTTGTGCACATTGGCACCCGGTCCGCTGGGATCACAGTCTCAATCGATGCCGCGTTTTCGCAGCTGGTTTCACAGCCGAACGGTGTCCCAGCTGCGCCGGTTGCTGGCCTATCTGCCCCCCGAGCGCTTCCGATCGCTGGTGGTGCTGTTGCCGCTCTCGGTGCTGCCCGGCCTGATCGATCTGGCCACGGTGGCCATGGTGGGCCGGCTGATGGGCGCCCTGGTGGGCAGCCGCCTGCCCAACACCGTTCCCGGGATCAAGGTGTTCGGCGGCAATGCCATCGACCAGAGCCTCTGGCTGATTCTGCTGCTGATCCTTCTTTCCTGGCTGGGTTCGTTCTGCAAGCTCGGTCTTCAGTTCTTCCAGCAGCGGCTCTCGGCCCGGATCTGGGTGGATCTCTGCAACCTGATCCATTCCAGGGTGCTCGCCCAGGACTACGAATTCCACCTCAGCCGAAGCACCTCCAAGCTCTCCACCCTGCTGCTCAGCCATATCAAGAAAACGTCCAACTCCGTTGTCAATCCCCTGCTGCGGATGGTCGGGAGCATTTTCTCGATCGTGTTGCTTTCGGTGGGGGTTCTGGTGGTGGGCCGTTGGCTGGCGGTGACTCTGATCTGTTCGCTGGTGGCGGCCTACCTCGCCATGTCCCTGGCGATCACCCCCTACCTGCGCCATGCCTCCAGGCAGAAGCTCAGACTGGAATCCCGCTCGGCCCATATCCTCTCTGAATCGCTTGGATCCATCCGGGACATTCGCCTGACCGGATCCGAGGCTTACTTTCGTGATGCTTTCGTCTCCACCGGGGAGAAGGCCAAGCAGTACTCCTGGGCTTCGGAGTTGCTGCCGGTCATGCCCCGCATGCTGATCGAGCCCTTCGGCATCACCCTGATCTTCGCCGCGGGAGCCGTGCCGGCCCTGCTCAGCGGCGACCGCGACAGCATCGTCCATATCGTTCCCTTCCTCGCCACCCTGGCGGTGGTGGCCCTGCGGCTGACCCCACCCCTGCAGGACTTCTTCTCCGCCCTCACCCAGTTGCGCAGTGGCCTGCCGGTGGTGGACAAGACCCTCGAATACCTGGAACTGCCCAGTCGCCGCCCCACGCTCCAGACCCCTGGGGTGCCCAGCCCCGATGGCATCTTTCCTGCCCGGACGATCCGCCTCAACGACGCCTGGTACAGCTACCCCGCCAGCGAGGAGCCCGTGCTCAAAGGCGTCACGCTCTCGATCCCGGTGGGATCCCGTATCGCCCTGGTGGGCTCCACCGGCAGCGGCAAGACCACCACTGCCCACCTGCTGCTGGGTCTGCTCGCCCCGCAGCGGGGCTGCCTGGAACTTGACGGCATCCCCGTCAATGAACTCGACGTTCCGGCCTGGCAGGCCAGCTGCGCCCAGGTGCCTCAGTTCATCAACCTCCTCGATGCCAGCATTCTCGAGAACGTTGCCTTCGGCCTGAGCCCCGATGCCATCGATCTCGACGAGGTCTGGGATGCTCTCGACGGCGCTCAGCTGGCCGAGTTCGTCAGCGAGATGCCCTACGGGCTGCACACCCCGGTGGGCGAGAACGGCCTGCAGCTCTCGGGCGGGCAGCGGCAGCGCCTGGCTCTCGCCCGGGCCTTCTACCGCCGGGCCCGCTTCCTGCTGCTCGACGAGGCCACCAGCGCTCTCGACAACCGCACCGAGAATGAGGTGATCGAAGCGCTGGAGGTGGTGGGACGCCGTTGCACCACCGTCGTGATCGCGCACCGGCTCAGCACCGTGATGCGCTGCGACCGCATCTACGAGTTCGAGGCCGGCCGGATCAAGGCGTCCGGTACGTTCGAGGAACTCCAGCGCCGCTCCGACTCCTTCCGTGATCTGGCTTCGCTCGAACGCAAGCTGGTGAGCTGAGAACTCCTTCGCCCTGCCGCTACCCGCTGCCATGAGCTTCACCCTGATCGCCGGGCCCTGCGTGATCGAGTCCCCGGAGCTTGTGTTCGGCATCGCCGAACGGGTGAAGGCGATCACTGAGCGGCTGGGCATCACCTACGTGTTCAAGGCCAGTTTCGACAAGGCCAATCGCAGTTCCGGCGACTCCTTCCGTGGCCCCGGCGTGGCCGAGGGTCTGGCCGTGCTGGCGGAGGTGAAGGCCCGCTTCGGGCTGCCGCTGCTCACCGACATCCACGAAAGTCAGCAGGCGGCGCCCGTGGCCGCCGTGGTGGATGTGTTGCAGATCCCTGCCTTTCTCTGCCGCCAGACCGATCTGCTGCTGGCCGCCGCCGAGGCCGTGCGGGGCACCGACAAGACGATCAACGTCAAGAAGGGCCAGTTCCTGGCGCCCTGGGACATGGCCCAGGTGGTGACCAAGCTGCGGGAGGCTGGCGTCAGGAATCTCTGGCTCACGGAGCGTGGCTCCAGCTTCGGCTACAACACCCTGGTGGTGGATTTCCGCGGCCTGCCCCAGCTGCGGGCCCTCGGCTGCCCGGTGATCTTCGATGCCACCCACTCGGTGCAGCAGCCGGGCGGCCGCGGCAGCAGCAGTGGTGGTCAGAGGGAGTTCGTGGCACCGCTGGCCCGGGCGGCGGTGGCCGTGGGTGTGGACGGTCTCTTCCTGGAGGTGCACCCCGATCCCGAGAACGCCCTCAGCGACGGGCCCAACATGGTGCCCCTGCACCGGCTGGAGCCTCTGCTGGAGCAGCTGATGGCGATCCGCGCGCCTCTGCAGGCGGGGGTGGAGGCCGTCAGCAGCCTGTGAGCGGCTGGCCCCGGCTTGTCGCGGACAGCCTCGGCTACCGGCGCTGCCGTTCCCGGCTGAGCACCCTGCGGTTGCTGGTGCTGGATGTCGATGGGGTGCTCACGGACGGCGGCCTCTGGACCACCGAATCCGGAGAGGTGATCAAGCGCTTCGATGTTCGTGACGGCCTCGGCATCCGTCTGCTGCAGCAGGCGGGGCTGGAGGTGGCCCTGCTCAGTGGTGGCAAGGGAGGGGCCTCGGAGCAGCGAGGCCGCTATCTCGGGATCCGCCACTGCCTCACCGGCGTGAAGGACAAACCGGCGGCCCTGGCCGGGCTGCAGCGGACCCTCGCCGTCACGGTCGCTCACACCGCCTTCGTCGGTGACGATCTCAACGATCTGGTGGTGCGGCCGCTGGTGGCGTTGCTGCTCTGCCCGGCGGATGCGACAGAGGCCCTGCGGTGCCGGGCCGACTGGGTGCTGAGCCGCAACGGCGGGGACGGCGCGGTGCGGCGGCTGGCCGAGGCGATCCTGCGGGCCCGGGGCGAGTGGGACCGCCTCGCCCGCGACGGCTGGCGCGACCGCAATGACTGAGCCTTCCCGGGCCAGCGGCTGGCTGAAGGCGCTGCGCGAACGGCTGCGGGTCCGTCTGCGGCTGGAACTGCGCGCCGGGGGGCGCCTCGAGCTGCTCGGCCGGCTGGGACGCCTCGACCAGGAACAGTGGCAGGCCCTGGCTGCCTACAGGGGTCTGGTGCACCAGGCCTTCGCCCACCGCCCCTTCGCTCCCGACGTCAGCGCCGACTGCTGGGACCAGGGGGCGTTCCGCTCCGCTGCCACTGCCAAGCCGTTTTTCAGCCCGGCCCGACGGGAGTGGGAGAACTCTTCGCACCACTACGGCCATGACGTGCAGCTCAAGCGCCATGCCGGCCTTCCCCTGATCGGGGCGCCTCTGCCGTTCCTGCTCGAGCACGGCCTCAAGGTGAGCCGGGAGGCCACCTTCGAGAGCCCCCGCTCCTGGACACGGGGATATCTCTGCATGGGGCCGTTGCGGGCCCACTGGCTGCGGGAACGCTTCGGTCTGCCGGTGGCAGCGATCGGCCCCTGGATCACCTATGCCCAGCCGCTGCTCGCAGCCGAGGCGATCGCCCAGTTGCGCCGGGAGCGGGGCCCTACCCTGCTGGTGGTGTTGGCCCACAGCTGGGATCAGGTGGAGCGGCGCATGGATCTCTCCCGCTGCATCAAGGCGGTGCGCCAACAGGCGGAGCAGGGCGGCTATCGCTCGGTGCTCTGGCTGCGCCACTGGAAGGACCCCGCCCTGGAGGGGCTGCCGCCGGAATGGACCGTCGCCTGCAACGGCCACCGTTCCAACCCCTGGTTCCTCGATTCGCTGCGCACCCTGCTGGAGCTGAGCGATGGGCTGGCCAGCAACGCCTTCGGCACCCACCTGGGCTATGGCGTGGCCCTCGGCAAGCGCCTGCACTGGATCGACGTTGAAGCGGAGCAGGATCTCTCCGCCCTCTCCGGCGCCAAGGCCGAGGAGGAGGCGATCGAATGGCGCGAGCGGCAGCGGCTGAGCGCCGAGCTGCGAGCGTTGCTGAACTCCGGGGACGATGGGTCCGTGCAGGCCCTGCTCGATCCGTACTGGGGATTTTCCGCCAGCCGTTCCCCAGCGGAGCTCCGCCGGCAGCTGAGCTCGCCGCCCCTGCGGATGGGTTCGACCTGACACTGGTTCTGGTTGCCTGGATCCCCAGCAGCGCTCTGCCTGGCTCAGATCGGGATGGCGTTTCTTCTGTACTGGGCCGGAGCCCTTCTGGAGGCTGTAGGGCTTCTTGTGCTGCCTCCCTATCGCATGGCCGCCGTGCAGGGGCTGGTGGCAGCGGCCAGGCCGCCGCTCCTATCCTGCTGGTCCGCCATTGGCGCGATGGCCCACCATTCTGCTGATCGCCTGTGTGATGGGTTGGGTCTGTCTGGCTGTACCAGTTGCCTTCGAGTGCTGCCTGAAAGAGGCCACCTGCGAAGGCTTAGGACACCTATTCCGTACGCAGGATCGTGCATCGTCTCCAGGACTCCATGGCTTTGAGCCTGATCCTTGCCATTGTCCAGGAAGGCTGGATCCACACCAACTTCTGCGCGGCTCCGACACAAGGCTACTGCTGCTCTGGGGAACCCTTCACCTGTTCCTTCAGGCCACGATCTCCTGGCGTTGGCTGCCCCGGATCCCGAGCAGGCTGGCGGAGGGGTCAGCCTTCTTCGTGTTGATTCTCTTCCTTGCCTGGATCCATCACTGTCAGGCCTGCTGGTGTGCGGTTCCGGCTCTCTTTGATTGCCTTTCGGTACTGACTCAAGGGATGAATTCTCCCAGCCGCACTGTTGCTTTGTGGGGTGAACGACGAGTTTCTCTGCATTCCCGATCACGGGCTGGCGTACCTTCTTTCCCAGCCGGCTGGGCGCATGGCTTCACTCCCCCCGCTCCTGACCATGCTCCCTTTCCCCACCGAAGCGCCCTACCGGATCGACCAAGTCACCGCAGCTCCACTGCTGCTGGCCGTCCTGGTCCTGGCCCAGGGAGTGGCTGCGGCGCTGATGAGCTGGGCCGCGTGGAAGGGCCGCAGCCGGCTCTGGTGGGGGGCGGCCGGTCTGCTGCTCACTCTCGTAGCCCTGTTCTTCACCCTGGCGAGCTGGGGCACCAGCGATATCACCAAGCTCAGTTTCTACTTCACTCATGATCTCTCCCGGGTCCGCGGGGAGCCGTTCTGGATCGCGCTGGCTCCGCTGATCGTGCACCTCCCGTACCGCATGGCGGCGGTGCATGGGCTGGTGGCTGCGAGCTTTGCAGCAGCGCCGCTGCTGCTCTCCAAGGTCTGGCGGCATCCTGGCTGGGGCGGCTGGTGGGCGTTGCTCGTCTGCTGCAGTCCGCTGCTGCGCAACTTCCTCCAGAACGGGGTGACCCGGCAGGCCCTGGCCACCCTGTTGCTGCTGCCGGTGCTGCTCTGGGCCGGCCGACTCGCGCCGGTGGGTCGCCGAGGGCTGGCGGTCGGGGTCGTCGGGTCCGCCATGGTGCACACCACTTTCCTCGCCACCCTGCTGCTCAGCCTGTCGCCGCTGCTGGTGAGCGGAGCCGGGTCCTGGCGAGGCCTACTGGCCCGGCTGCGGTGCCGCCCCGAGGCGGCACCGGGGCGGCTTCGCTGGTCCCGCCTGCTGGTTGTCCTCGCCCTGCTGGTCCTGCTGGTCGTGCTGATCGCCGTGGCCGCTCCCACGATCCGCCACAAGCTGGAGGCTTATCTCACCCTGGATCTCTACTTCAACCACTACCCGGTGGCCCGGGCTGTACGGCGGCTGCAGCTCTCGATGGGGCTCGGGGTGGTGCTGGGTTGCTGGCAGCGCCGGCTGGGCTGGCGTGCCTTGCTCGCCTGCGGTCACAGCCGCCAGCTGGCCCTCTTCGCCGGGCTCTACCTCCTGATCCAGGCAACGGTGGAGTGGGAATGGTTTCCCCAGATCACCACCCGTTTCGCCGATCCGGTGGGCTTCGCGCTGCTGATCGTGTTCCTGGCCTGGATTCAGCACCACCGCACCCCCTGGGTGGTGCTGCCGGCCCTGCTGGTCACGGGCCACGAGTGGCTGTTCGATCGGATCCTTGCGTCCGGGGATCTGGCCTGTGGCCGCAACGATGATTTTCTCTGTGTGCCGGATCGCTGGCCCTGGCAGATCCGCTACTGAGCGGCCGAACTTCGCTCCGCTACCAGCGTTCCCGATCAAGGCGCTCGGCCCGCAGCTCCCGCAGCCGCACCCCCAGTTCCGGCCCCCGGGTCATCCCGGCGGCGATCAGCTCCCGGGCCGTCACCGGTGCCGTCAGGGAGTGCCAGCGCAGGAGCCAGCGCAGCACACCGCGACGCCGGTGGCCCGGGGGGAGCCCCAGGGCGGCGAGGATCACGGCCTCCACCGGCAGTCCCTGCCGTTCCAGGCCGGCGCTCAGGGTGGCAGGGCTGAGCTCCCCCCTGCCGGCCGGTCCTTCGTCCAGCCAGTCCCTCAACCGCATCAGGCCCTGCAGGGCGCAGCGGCCCCGGTGGGGAAGCTGCAACCGTTCCGCCACCCGGATCGGATCGGCCAGCGTGGCCAGCAGGGCCAGCAGCAACCCCTGCTCCTGTGGCAGTGGTTTCAGACCTGCCAGGGACGGCAGGCGTGCAGCCCAGCGCAACCGCCAGGGCCAGCGTCGATCGTCCTGGAGGGCTGGATCCAGCAAGGCCAGTCCCCCCCAGCGCTGCAGCAGGGCCAGGCCCGCTGGCCAGGGTTCCCGCCCCAGCAGCAGATCCAGCTCCCTGCGCAGGCGTGTGCCCAGCGACGGCGGCACCGCCGCGGCATCCGCCAGCGGGCCGCCACGCCAGGGCCAGGCGGCCAGGGTGGCGCGCCACTGCTCCAGGCTCTCCGGTGCCAGGGCCATCCCCAGCCGGGCGCCGTAGCGGGCGGCCCGCACCAGCCGGGTGGGGTCGTCGCACAGGCTGCCGGCGTGAAGAAACCGCAGCCGGCGGGCGCCCAGGTCGGCCTGGCCGCCATGGGGATCCAGCAGTCGGCCCTGCACCCACCCTTCTCCCGCCTCCGCAGCTGTCAGCACCAGGGCCATGGCGTTGATGCTCAGGTCACGCCGCGCCAGGTCTTCCTCCAGGGAGCCGAAGCGCACGAGCGGGTTGGCGCCGGGCTCTTCGTACCACTCGCTGCGGGCGGTTGCGATGTCAAGAAGCACCCCCTCGATCTCCAGCTCCGCCGTGCCGAAGGCCCCGTGGAGCTGGCAGAAGGGCAGTGTCCCCCCTGCTTCCTGTCGCAGACGTTCAGCCACCCTGTGGGCGGCGGGACCGGCTGCCGGCTCCTCTCCCTGCTCCACGACAAGATCCAGGTCGGGCAGCCCTCGCCAGGGATCGTCGTGCACCCGATGCAGCAGCAGATCCCGCACCGCGCCGCCCACCAGCGCCACGCGCTGCGGCGCGGCCGCCCGCACCACCCGCTGGAGAACCGTGCGCAGGTGCGGTTCGAGCGTGATCAGCATCGGAACGGGGAGGACGGATGGACCCCGGCGGGCAGGCGCCGGGTCAGCCAGGCCATGCGCCGCACCCGCACCAGCCGGTGCAGGAACTCCAGGGGCCGGCGCCGGTAGAAAGGGTTGTGGCGCCACAGGGGGCCCAGGCCCAGCCACAGCACCGCCGCGCCGGTGAGGCTGCGTACTCCGTAGAGGGCCGAGGTCAGCCCGGCCACCACGATCGGCCGTCCCGGGGCGGCAGCCTCAAGGGCCCGCACCAGCACCTCCACCGGCACGGCGCTGCGGATCGGCCCCGTCACCGCGGCTGGCAGCTCCGGCCCGAAGCTGCCGCCGGGCGGGGCCTTGGGATGGTCGATCAGCACAAGCCGGTCCCGGCCGGGATCGAAGCCGGCCCGGCGGCGGAGCTGGTCCAGCCACCGTTCCAGCACCGCCACCGGGATCCGCCGCTCCGGGAACTGGTGAGCCAGGTTCGGAACCGTGCTGAGCCAGAGCGGCCGGCCGGGGCGATCGGCCGTCTCCGCACCGGCCGCTCCGGCTCGCGGCTCCAGGATGGTCATCACCAGGGGGCGGCAGTCCTCCGCCTGGCTGGCCACCAGGGCAGCGAAGAGAAGGGGCCGCTCGTCCGCTGACAGGGGTGGCCGCGCCGCTGCGAGGGGCACTGGTGGTGGACGGTGCCAGCGGGGCTGGGGTCCGCGCAGGCTGTAGTGCACCTGCCAGCCGGGCTCGGGGATCGGCCGGCCGAGCAGGCTGGGCAGGAGGGCGCGCAGCTCCCGTGCCGTGCGGTAGTAGAGGCCCAGGCCGTCGCCGCAGACCACCAGCGTGGGGATCGCCAGGCGCAGTGCCAGTGCCCGCTGGCTCTCCTGCCAGAGGTTGTTCAGACAGGCCAGGTCCCAGTCGCCGGGCCGCAGGGCCTCCGGATCGCTCACCAGCCGCACCGTTCCATACCGCCGTGGATCCCTCTGCCGCAGGACCTCGAGCCAGCGGCCGATCGCCCGATGCTGGGCCGCCAGACCCTGGGGATCCCAGGTGAGGACTCCGGTGAGGACCAGCCCCACATCGACAGCCTGCCCCCGGGCTTCCGGCAGGGAGGCCACCACGGCCAGCTGGTTCACCAGGTGGATCAGCCCGCCGCTGAGCACCAGCACCCGGGGACGCTGCGGCACTGGTGTCACAGCGGCTCGATCGGGGCCAGGCGGGGATCGAGGATCTTCGGACCCATTCCCTCGAATTTCACGGCGATCGAGATCTTCTCGCCTGATCCGAACAGATGGGTCACGTGCCCATCGCCGAAGCTGGTGTGGCGCAGGCGGTCGCCCACCGCCCAGCTGCGGCCGGGAGCCCGCCGCCGCACGGCATTGGCCGCCGCTCCCGCCGCTCCACCGCTCTGCACCCGCTCGCTCTCCTCCCGGTCCACCCGGGTGAGCCGGTCGAGCCGCTGCTCCCGCCGCAGGGCCGCGCCGCCGCTGCGGGGAACGTCGCCCTGCACCAGCTCCGGAGGCAGCTCCGAGAGAAACACCGAGGGCACGGCCGGCTCGCGCATGCCGCCCCAGAGCCGCCGCTCACTCGCATGGGACAGGAACAGCCGTTCCTTGGCGCGGGTGATGCCCACATAACAGAGGCGTCGCTCCTCCTCCAGGGCGGCAGGATCGTCCAGGGAGCGGTAGCTCGGGAACAGGCCCTGCTCCAGCCCCACCAGGCACACCACCGGGAACTCCAGTCCCTTGCTGGCATGGAGGGTCATCAGTGTCACCCGGTCGGCGGCGGTGTCCTTGGCGTCGACGTCGCTGGCCAGTGCGGCGGAGGCCAGGAAGCCCTCCAGGGAACCCTCCTCGTTCTCCTCCTGGTACTGAAGGGCGGCGTTCACCAGTTCCTGCAGGTTGCGGCGTCGCTCTTCCGCTTCGTCGGTTCCCTCGGTGATCAGCTCCGCCACATAGCCGCTCTGCTCCATCACCCGCTGCACCAGCTCGGAGGGGGGTGCGTCCTGAACCCGCCTGCCCAGGTCGGTGATCAGCTCGCCGAACTGCAGCAGCCCACGCGCCGAGCGGCCGGCCAGGGACCGCACCGCCTCGGCGTCATTCACCACCTCCCACAGGGGCACGCCCAGCTGGTTGGAGGCGTCGGTGAGCCGCTGCACCGTGGTCTTGCCGATGCCGCGGCGGGGCACGTTCAGCACCCGCAGCAGGCTGACACTGTCGGCCGGATTCACCAGCAGCCGCAGGTAGGCCAGCACATCCTTGATCTCACGACGGTCGTAGAAGCGCAGCCCGCCCACCACGAGATAGGGGATGCCCCAGCGCACCAGCGATTCCTCCATCGCCCGGCTCTGGGCATTGGTGCGGTACAGCACGGCCATGTCGCCCCAGCGCAGCTCCGGGTGGGCGGCCTCCAGCCTCCGCAGTCGGTGCACCACGGCCTCGGCCTCGGCGATCTCGTCGTCGCAGCGGGTGACGGTGATCGGCTCCCCCTCGCCGCGGGTGGCCCGCAGCACCTTGTCGATCCGTTCGGTGTTGTGGGCGATCAGGGCGTTGGCCGCCTCCAGGATCGTGGCGGTGGAGCGGTAGTTCTCCTCCAGCTTGACCATCGTGCGGGTGGCCTCGTCCGGCGCGCTGTCGCCGAAGTCGTCCTGGAAGCCCATCAGGATCGTGAAATCGGCGGCGCGGAAGCTGTAGATGCTCTGGTCGGCGTCGCCGACCACGAACACCGAGCGATCGCCCCAGTCGTCAAACGCATCGGGTTCCTGGCCATTGGTGACCAGCAGCTTGATCAGGTCGTACTGGGTGCGGTTGGTGTCCTGGTACTCGTCGACGAGCACATGGCGGAAGCGGCGGTGCCAGTAGTGGCGCACCTGCTCGTTGCCCTGCAGCAACTGCACCGGCAGCAGCAGCAGATCGTCGAAATCGAGGGCGTTGTTGGCCGCCAGGGCGCGGCGGTAGCGGCGGTAGGCGTCGGCGACCATCTTGCCCCGCTGGCCCGGCTGTTCCGCCTCCAGCCGCTCCGGCAGCCAGCCCTGGTTCTTGGCGTTGCTGATCGCCCAGCGCACCTTCTTGGGTTCGAAGCGCTTGGGGTCGAGGCCCAGCTCCTGGGTGACGATCTCCTTGACCAGGGTCTGGGCGTCGGATTCGTCGTAGATCGAGAACTGCCGCGTCCAGGTGAGGCCTTCCGGATCCTTGTACTTGTCGATGTCGAAGCGCAGCAGCCGGGCAAACAGGGCGTGGAAGGTGCCGATCCAGAGCTCCTTGATCACCTCCCGGTAGATGCGGCTGCGCAGCTGGCGCTGCTCCTGGGGCGACAGGGTGCTGAACGGCCGGCCGAACTGGCTCTGGGCCAGCTTCTGCGCCAGCAGCAGCTCCAGCCGCTCCTTCATCTCCCGCGCCGCCTTGTTGGTGAAGGTGACCGCCAGCAGCTGGGCCGGATCGACGCCGTGGTGGCCGATCAGGTGGGCGATGCGGTGGGTGAGGGCGCGGGTCTTGCCGCTGCCCGCCCCCGCCACCACCAGCAGGGGGCCGTTGTGGTGATCCACCGCCCGGCGCTGGGCATCGTTGAGGCCGGCCAGGAAGCCGCCGGAACCAGGTGGGGATGGGGAAGAGCCGGCCATGTCCCGAGCCTAGGGACCGCCATCGCCGGCGCCGCCTACATTCCCCCCACCGCCGGGACGCGATGACCCAAGCCGCTGCGCCGATTCCGATCTTCATCGGCTACGACCCGCGTGAGCGGGCCGCCACCAATGTGCTGATCGACAGCCTGTATCAGCACAGCAGCGTGCCCCTGGCGATCACCCCGATCGTGTCCGAACAGCTCAAGGGGGTGTTCGATCGCCCCAGGGATCCCAGGCAGAGCACGGCCTTCTCCTTCACCCGGTTTCTGGTGCCCTGGCTGACGGATTACCGAGGCTGGGCTGTGTTCATGGACTGCGACATGCTCTGCCGCGCCGACATCGCCGCACTCTGGGCCCTGCGCGATGACAGGTACGCCGTGATGTGCGTGCAGCACGAACACGTTCCGGCTGAATCGGTGAAGTTCCAGGGTGAGGTGCAGAGCGCCTATCCGAAGAAGAACTGGAGCTCTCTGATGCTGCTGAACACCAGCCGCTGCACCGCGCTCACCCCGGAGTACGTCAACAGCGCCAGCGGCCTGGAGCTGCATCGCTTCCACTGGCTGGCCGGCGACCATGAGATCGGTGCCTTGCCCGACCGCTGGAATCATCTGGTCGATGTGCAGGCCAGGCCTCTGGCCGCCGTCGAGGAGGGTCCTGCGCTGCTGCACTGGACCCTTGGCGGGCCCTGGTTCCGGGACCAGCGCACCATGGGCGGTCCGCTGGCGGCCGAATGGTTCTCGGCTCGTGACGACGCCCTGAAGCTGTGGGACTGAGCCGATCGGATCGAGGCCGGCAGGATCCCGGTGCACAAGGCAGTCGAGGCAAGGCAGGAAGGATCTGTCCACTTGATAGGGTCGCGAATCACATCCCAGCTCCAGTGGCTGATGGCGCAACCTGCAGTGAGGCCGATGTTGATCGGGTATGACCCCCTGGAGCGCACCGCTGCCGGTGCCTGGGCTCTGACACCGTGGCATTGAGCCTTGCCGGCCGTCCGGCATCCGGGCTCAGCGTGGTCACGGTGTGCATGAACCGGCGGGAGCATCTGCTGCGCTCCAGCGCCGAGCTGAGCCGCTGGCCCCATCATGCCGAGCATCTGATCGTGGACTGGAGCAGCACCGAGCCCCTGCTCCGCTCCGACCTGCCGCAGGACCCCCGGCTGCGGCTGCTGAGGGTGGAGGGCGAACCGCAGTGGAACCTCTGCCGGGCCTACAACTTCGCCATCGCCCAGGCCCGCGGTCCCTGGATCCTCAAACTGGATGCTGACTGCTGGCCGACGCAGGCCTTCGATCCGGAGGCCCTGGCCGTCGCCTCGTCGTCGGAGGGCTGCGGTGTCTGGGCGCCCCACGCCTTCGGCACCGGACCGGACGGGCGCAAGGGACAGTTCCTGATCGAGCGACGCCTGGTCGAGGCCGTGGGTGGATTCAACGAATACCTGGTGGGCTATGGCTTCGACGACAAGGACCTCAAGATCCGGCTGACCCTGTTCACGGGCCTCGAGGCCCTGCCCATCCCCCAGCACTGGTTGGAGGTGATCCCGCACACGGATGCCGAGCGGGCTGAACTGCATCGCCGGGATCGGCGCAGCTGGCTCGGCCACTCGCTCGGAACCGCCCGGATGCGTTCCTCCAGGCTGGCCAACCGGTTGCTGGTGGCCTATCACCCCTGGAGCGCCCGCTGCCACGCCAGCCGCTACGACCTGCATCCTTCGGGGATCTGGCAGGCGCGGCCCGGCTCGGTGCCTCGACCCTCCCTCGAGGTCGCCGAGGAAATCGAGCATGTGCGGCGCATGGTTTTCTGGGGATGCTTTCTCGCGATTCCTGAAACCTTCCTGGCGGTGATGCCGTTCAAGCTCTTCCCTCCGGCCGAGCAAGGCCGTTGGGACGTGCGATGGTGGCACCGCCTCTACTGGTACACGGGCAGGCAACTGCTGGCCATCCCCGTCTGCCTGCTGGCCTTGACCCGTGGAGGGCTGATGGCTCTGAAACGCGGCCTCGGCAAGGGCTGAGGCCGATTCCCGTGCTCCATCTCGCCTTCGCCTTCAATCGCGTCAACCTCGAGGCGCTGCGGCGGATCGGGCCGCTCGAGGCGAGACGGACCGGAGCCTCGATCCTGTTCTACGAGCGAAAGCGATTCCTGCCGGATGCCCACGCCGAAGCGGGTTGGACCGCCTGTCTGCCGGTTCATCCGATCAGCATGGCCTTCGCGGCACTGCTGGCCTCGATGGGACTGGTGGATTCTGTGAGCCTTCCCCATCTCAAGGGGGCAGGAAGGGCGCTGAAGCTTGTGGTCGGTCGGGCGCGGCGGCTGCGGCTGCTGGATGACGGGCTGGATCAGTACCGTTCCACACCGCGGACGGTGGATCCCGCCCGGTTTGCGTCCGGGACGACCTATGCGCTGTTCTCGGATTTCCTTGAACTGCGCGCCGCCTGGTGCGCCCGCTTCACTCCACTGAACCTGGGCCCCTTGTACAGGCCCTCGACGGATGCGGGCCCGGGCAGCCGCCCTCGTCCGTTCCGGACGCTGATCCTCGACGCCCCCGGGGTCGAGCGTCTGCAGGCCAGATCCGCCGATCTGCCCCGCCCCTGGCTGCTGGTGCCCCATCCGGTCAGCGCCAAGCGTTCCTGGTCGCTCCCCCCGGCAGCCGGTGATGCCGTCGCCCGGCAGTCTCCGGAGGCCCTGCTGGTCGACTGGAGCGGAACCGTCGTGGCTGGAGAAAGCATGACGCTGCTGGCCGCGCTGCGGATGCGTTCGCCGGAGAGCAAGTTGCTGATCGCCCTGCCCGAGCCCTGCGATGCGAATCTGGTTCGGCTGGTTGGTCATGCGGCGGCAACGGATCCCGGTATCGAGGTGTGCTGAAGCGGCCGGCTCGCTTTGCGGAGGCGGCGCTGTCAATTTGCCTGCCGCTGCACAGGTTTAAGCTGGGGAAAGTGGAGCTGGCAGGCCGGTTGGATGGCACCAAGGGCTTTCATCAACCGGATCGATTCCGTCAGGATCTTTACGTCTCCCAAGTGTTCCTGCAGGAGTGTCAGTGATTTTGCCTGGGAGGTGGACAAGACAAAAACAATAAACTTTCCCGTAAGGATCAACATTCTTGTTGCCAGAAATCCATACAAAAGACTCGTCAGCGGATATCTGAATAAATACGTCGAACACGTGAAATATCTTGAGCGCGCGAAATCGCTCAATCCCCGCGTTGATCTGAGCACGTTTCATGCCTTTGTGGGTGAACTCTGTCGCAGCCGATTCAGGTACATCGACAGAGTCCACTTTTCCCCTCAATTCGCAAAGTACAGATTTGTCGCTTTCGATCGTGTCTTCAACTCCGAGAATCTGGAGCCGCTCAGATTGTTGGTCAACACGCTGTTCTCAACCCAGGTGGAAATGCCCTACAGGGTGCATCCGAAGTTCGGGCCCAAGAATCAGGCCTCGGAAACCACGCCGCCCGGCCACTCTGTTGACCAGAGTGACGAGCCCTGGAACCTGGCTGCCAACTCCATGCTCGCTCTGATCACGGAGAAACGAACTCCCCCCTATTCCCAGTTTTACACCGATGATCTGAAGGACAGGGTCAGGCGTTTCTATCGGAGCGACTTCCGCTTTCTCGAAGCCTGTCTTGAGCGCGGCATCATCGATCAGGCGTTCCATCGGGAACTGTCCATGCTCTGATTCCGCCCTTGACCTCAGACTCCGGCTCTCAGAACTTCGGTCACCTGGGCGGCCGTGTCCCGCCAGAGGAAGCCCCCGGCCCGGAGGATGCCCCTGCGTCCGAGTTCAGCGGCAAGGGAGGAATCGGCGATCAGGTCTGCCATCGCCGCCGTGATCGATCCGGTACTGCCTGGATCCACAGGAAGCGCCGCCTCCCCGACGACCTCCGGCAGGGCACCGGCCGTTGCCGCGATCACGGGGGCGCCGCAGGCCATCGCCTCCAGAGCCGGCAGGCCGAAGCCCTCCCAGAGACTGGCCATCACCAGGGCCCGGCAGCGGTTGAGAAGCTCAAGCCGCTCCGTGTCACTGGCCCAGGGGATCCAGTGGCAGCGGGTCTCGATGCCCAGCTCCACGGCCAGGGACTGCAGCCGTGGCGTATGGCGCCGGTCGTGGGGCCCCACCAGCCACAGCTGGTGCTCCCGCTCGGGAAGCGCGGCGAAGGCCCGCAGGACGCGGGCCAGGTTCTTGTGGGGGTCGTGACGGCCCAGCACCAGGAAGAACGGCCGCCGTTCCAGCCCGAGCGGCCGCAGCTGACCGGGGTCGAATCCGAGCCGGATCGGTACCAGCCGCTTCACCGGCAGCCGCAGGCGGCGGTGCACCTCCCGCGCCGTGGCCTCGGAGTTGCAGAGCACCCGCCAGGCTCGGTGAAGCACCAGCGGCACATAGGCCAGGTGGTACGCCAGCAGAGGGCTGGGCCGGGGGTGGCGCAGGGGGAGCAGATCATGGGCCAGCACCACGCTGCGCACCCCCTGGCCCAGGGGTGCCTCCGGCAGGGGGGAGAGCAGCAGCGGGGCTCCGCTGGCCCGCAGGAGCCTTGGCAGCTCCTGCTGGGTCCAGACGAGACGGCGCCAGTGGCCGGCGCGGCCATGCTCCGGCGAAAGGTCGTCCGGGATCGGCAGGCTGCCGGGGCGGTCGCCGGCGAGGGGGTCGAGCAGGGGCACCAGGGAAGGATCCAGGGCTGCGGCCAGATCCCGCGCCACCACACCGATGCCGGTGGGGCGCCGCCCCAGGTAGCTGCCGTTGAACAGGGCGAGCGGAGTCAAGTCCTGCTCCGCTCGAGGCTGGCCTCTGCTGGCCAGGGGCCGCAGGCCGCGCCCAGACCGCGCAGGGCCGCCAGGCTGAGCCGGGGCTGCAGCGGCAGGCGCAGCAGGGCGTTGAGCAGCAACCGCAGGACCCGCAGGACCAGGACCCGGGCGGGCAGGTGGCGGCGCAGGAACCGCACGTAGCTTTCGGTGGAGAGCCGCAGTCGCCGCTCGGTGGGGGTGTCGCTCCCTGCGCCGCGCCGATGGCCCACCACCGGCGCCGGCAGCCAGAGGATCGGTGCGCCGGCCTGGGACAGCCGCAGGCAGAGGTCCATGTCTTCGTAGTAGAGCGGGAAGGCAGGATCGAAACGGGCCGGCGGGCTGTGGGCCCCGGGCCTGAGTGCCAGGCTGCAGCCGCTGACCCAGTCGAGGGGCACGGGAGCCCTGCCAGGTCGTCCGTCTTCCGTGTCACCCAGCTCCGTTTCGTCCAGTCGGCGACGGCGAAAGTTCAGACCGGGATCGATCCAGCCGCCACTGGGCTCCAGCCGGCCAGAGGGAGTCAGCACCGCGGTTCCCACCACAGACCGTTCCGGCAGCCCATCCAGGCTGTCGACGAGGCGTTCCAGCTCGTCTCCCCCGGGCAGGGTGGTGTCGGGGTTCAGCAGCCACACCCAGCCCCGCCAGCCGAGCCGGTTCAGATGAAGGAAGCCGCGATTGCAGCCCGCCCCGAAGCCCTCCCCCTCCCCACCCGGCAGCACCTGGATCTCCAGTCCGTCGCAGGCCGCGACGAGCTCCGCAGCGCGCAGGGGCGCCGACGTGGGACTGTTGTCCACCACCAGCCACAGCGCCGGGCACAGGCTCTGTCGGGCCAGGTCGCCGGCGAGCGCCGCCAGGGCCGGCTGGCTGCGATACGCCACGCTGAGCACCACGGGTGCCGTCCGGGGAGGAACGCTGCTGATGATCGACCCGAAGCTCACCGCAGCTTCGCAGCCCGCGCCGGCCGCCTGCGCCATCTGCCGGCTCCATGACGATGCCGCTGCGATCGCCCGCTGGGAGATCCATCGTCAGGGAGCCTGGATCCTGCGCCATCACCCTCTGCCTGCCCCGCTCGGCGGCTGGCTGCTGCTTGACGCCGTGCGCCACCTCGGCGGTCCGGCGGAGTTCAACCCGGTGGAGGCGGCAGGCTTCGGGCCGATGCTGCAGCGCAGCAGCGCCCTGGTGCGTCAGTTGACCGGCTGCGAACGTGTGTATGTGATCGCCTTCGGGGAAGGGGCACGGCATCTCCATCTGCATCTGATCCCCCGCCATGCCGCCGATCCCGCCACCGAGGCCTGGCAGGTGGCTGATCTCTACCGCCAGGTGGCGGCCGGTGGACGGCCCGCGGCGCCGGCGGCGGCGGTGCAGGCTCTGGTGGAACGGGCCCGGGAGCTCACCGCCGCCTGGCGATAGGCTCCGCCGCGCAGGAAGTGGCGGGCCGGCGATGGCAGCGGGGGCAGGGGTCGAGGGGCAGGACGGGCCAGGCGGGATCCGGTTCATCGTGGCGGTGCCCGCCAGGCTGGAGTCGTCCCGCCTGCCCGGCAAGGTGATGGCCGACATCGGTGGCCAGCCGATGCTGGAGCGGGTGCTGCGGCGCTGCCGGGAGGCAGCCCGTCCCGACGCGGTGGTGCTCTGCACCGACAGCGAGGCTCTGCGGCAGGCTGCCGAGGGCTGGGGTTTCCCCGTGCTGATGACCAGCCCCGAATGCAGCTCCGGCAGCGATCGCCTCGCCTCGGTGGTGACGGCGTTGGTGGGCCTGGCGAGCGGCCGGGAGCTCGCACGCACCGTGATCCTCAACGTTCAGGGCGACCAGCCCTTCATCGACCCCGTCGTGATCGACGCCATGGCCGCCGAGTTCGAGCGGCGTCAACCCACACCCGAGGTGCTGACCCCCGTGTACCGGATCGGGGAGGAGAAGGTGCACAATCCGAACGTGGTGAAGACGCTGCTGGCCGCGGATGGCCGTGCGCTCTATTTTTCGCGCTCGGCGCTCCCCCATGTCCGTGGCGTGGAGCCCGACCGCTGGCATGCCCATGCCCCCTACTGGGGACACGTGGGCATCTACGGCTTCCGGGCCGACGTGCTGGCACGCTGGGCGTCCCTGCCCCATTCGCCGCTTGAGCAGGCCGAGAAGCTGGAGCAGCTGAGGCTGATCGAGGCGGGCATCAGCCTCGGCACCTTCGTGGTGGAAGGGGATTTCCTCTCCGTGGATACCACCGAGCAGCTCGAACAGGCCCGTGCCATGGCTGCGGGCTAGCTAGTTGTGTTTCGGTCGGCCGGCGTTGACGAGCCTGCCGACGGGCAGCACGCGCTCGAGCCCGATCCACTGCCCGAATCCATCCCCCTCATCCGAGAGCTCCACCCGAAGCAGTCGCGGGCTCTCGCAGTCCCGATGCAGCCGCCATGGTGCACTCAGATAGACCGTCTGGGTCTGCTCCACCTTCATGCCGATCAGCCGCGCGGTCCTGCTGGTGAGCACCTTCCCGTTGGCGGAGCAGATCAGCGTCGCCCTGGCGCTCTGGTTGCTGCCGGGTCCCCCGAGCAGGTGCAGCGCAACGGTGAACACGTCCGCCGGCACCTCTCCCTCGAGGGTGATGACGCCCTTGTAGTGGTCGCTCCGCTCTCGCTGCCAGGTGGAGGCAAGGAAGGGTCGTCCCGCGTAGGCGGCGGTAGGGGGCAGTCCGAACGACCGGGCCGACGGATCGGTCGCTGCCGTGCCCGCGGCGGGCCGCAACGTGATCAGGGCCTCCGTGCGGGGGCGGGTCAGCCTCAGGCGGTGGCGATCGCTGATCTTCTCGTACAGCAGTCCGTCAGTGCCGACGGGCCCCAGAAGGCGATATCCATTCAGGATGATTCCTCCGAAGGAATCATCAAGTTGCTGGAGGGTCGGATAGAATTCCGATCTGAGCATGCCGCCCTGGCCGAAGGCAATTCGATCCAGGATGAATTGTGGGCGCTTTTTCTGATTCGTCAACACCTCGACATACGATTGGAGCTTGTCGGTGATCAACGTCGCTGACAGCGCGATGTCCACAGCGGGGTTGCTTGGGAAGCTGTTCGAGGTTCCAAAGAACTCGTAGTTCCATCCATACAGATGCAGGCCGTTGCGCATCGGCCCTGCCCAGAGCGGATTCGCGGCCCGGCTGTCTTTCCCTATGGCATCCAGGGCGCGGGGCCATAAGGAAACAGCCAGAAGAATCAACAGTGGTGTGCTGGCGATACCGAACCAGAACAGCTTCTTGCTCATAGTTATCCAGGCGGTCAGGATAAAGGCATGATCTTGTTGCCGGACAGCCTGGAGTTTCTCAGCGCCAGCACCATCACGAATGTTGTTGCCGGCATCAGCAGGAGATTATAGTGCTCATACCCTTTGGTTGGCAGCAGGATGGCTGCGAACGTGCCGGCTATCATCAGGGCACAGGCTTTCATGTCCGCACTGGCTTGCTTTTCTCCAGAAGGAGAGTCTGTCTGTGCATAGATCCAGCACAGCCAGGCGATCAGTATCTGGGGCATGTATTCAAAGATGCGAAGCAGCATCTTTAACATTAGAGGAATAAAATTAATGATGGATCCCAGTTTGCCGCCCTCGCCGATTTCCGAGAGGCTGTAGTCGAAGAGGAGAGCACCTGCCCTGGAAAGGATTCCCTCGCCTTGCAGCCGAAAGACGACCAGATCAACCAGGATGCAGGCCAGCATGAGGTAAAGGGTTAATCGGCGCTTGTCCGCCCTGAACAGATCACTCAACCAGATGAACAGCAGGATCTGGATGGCCAGCTGGTACTTGAGATTAAATCCGATCGTGCCGATCAGCACCGCCGCAGGCAGCCACAACCTGAGTTGTCCCGCATGGATCAGCAGGGCCCAGAGCAGCAGCAGCAGAACGGTTCCGAGCATCTCTCCATTGGGGGAGTAGCTGTCCACGTCCCTGCCGAGAACCAGTACCAGCAGGCTCAGCACGGCGCAGGTCGCGGCGGCTTCCCGGCTGAGATAGGCCCTGCCGCAGAGAAAAGCCAGGGCCACGATCAGGCCGGCCGTGATCGCATAGACAGCACTGATCGCCAGGTCATCCTGAGCTGCTGAAGGGACCCCCAGGAGATCCAGGAGGCCCAGGATGGGCACATAAAGGAATGGGTGAATGAACCCCTGGGTATGCATATCATGCACCGTCAGATCAAAGCCGGGTCTGCCCAGGTAGTGCCGGGCCCAGGCTGTGGCGAGGTAGCAATCGGGATTGAACCCGCCAGGCTTGACCACCAATGCCTTCAGGCCCGCCAGGGTGGCGAAGGTGCCGTACAGAAAGAAAGCCATCCTCCAGTCTTGGGTGGCGAAGACATGGACCGCTCGAAGCGGTGACTCTGTCCCGTGCCGGCTCGGGTGTTCACTGGCTGCGCTGCTCTGCACGGATGGTGGGGGCTGGATGTAGGTTCAGTGGGATGGTGGAGCAGGAATCTCTGGTGCCATTCGCTCAGGCCGGATCAGGCAGGCCAGATCGCTGATCGGCATCACTGGAGCGGTAGTTCACTCGCTCAGATTCACGCTACATCGTGCCAAAGCAACCATGTTTTCGAGCACATGAAATGTGAAGTCGGAAACAAGACAAGACAGTGTGCCCGTTCATGAAGGAGGAGCCGTGACCGGGGTGCCGTGTTCTAAAGAATGATTGTCTTGACCTCCTGGTTCGCGGAGCGGCGATAGGTCCGGCGCGTCAGCAGGAACGATGTGGCGGACCAGAGGGCCATGCTCACCAGGGCGATCCAGAGTGCTGGCACGGCCAGGCGCTCCAGGCCCCAGCCGGCCAGGAGGCTCAGCGGCAGACAGAGCAGCTGAACGGCCACGTACGAAATCAGCAACGGCAGGCGGAACCGCACCCGGAAGCTGATGCGGGCATGCAGAACCGCGTTCATCACCAGGCAGATTGCCCCCGCCACGGCGATGGCCTGTACGGCGGATCCTCCCGCCCTGGTCACCAGCCAGAAGAGGATCAGGTAGGCGAGTTCGCCGATGCCGCCCACCAGCAGGTAGCGCACGGCGCTGAGGTCGAGAGGGCGCTGCAGGGTTTTCCACCAGCTCCCGCTCATCGGTGCTGCGCCGCCGCCGGCCCGATCGTTTCCAGGCTGCGTACGAACGACTGGGGCTTGCCGCTGACGGTGAGAAAGATCCGACCCAGATACTCCCCCAGCAGGCCCATCAGCAGGCACTGGATGCCTCCGAACATCAGGATCGCCGAAACGATCGACAACCAGCCCTGCACCTGCACACCCTGGATCAATGCCTGCAGCACCAGGGTGATGATCGAAAGCAGGCCGGCCAGGGCCATGCCCACGCCCAGCAGCGAAGCCAGCCGCAGGGGCATGATCGAGAAGCTGGTGAAGATGTTCAGCCAGAGCCTGATCAGGCGGCGAAGATTATACCCGCTCTGGCCCGCTGAACGGGAATCATGCTGCACGTCCAGGCTGCCGATCGAGCGGGTGTACTGGCTGAGCAGTCCGTCGATGTAGGGATAGGGGCCCTCGTATCGGGCCGCATGGTGCGCGATCACTCCCGCGACGCAGCGAAAACTGGAGAGATAGAATCGCTCCGGAAGATCGAGGAGCCAGTAGGCGGTTTGATTGGCGAACCTGCTGCCCAGGTTCCGCCAGCTGGCGTGGCGCTTCTGGCGGTAATCGCCGTAGACCACGTCGAGGCCATCGGCCACGGCCTTGCGCCAGAGCCGCAGGCCTTCTTCAGGCGGATTCTGCAGGTCGTCGTCGAGATTGAGTACATAACGACCACTGGAATGGCGATACCCCGTGAGTACGGCCTGGTGTTCGCCGAAGTTCCGGCCATGGCAGATCATCAGACCCTGCAGCGGACTCCCCTTCAGCCGTCGCCGCAGCCGGGCTGCCGTGTCGTCGGGGCTGCCGTCGTCGACGAACACCACTTCCCAGCGGCAGGGAAGCACCAACCCTTCGAGGCGATCGATCAGTGGGTCGATGGACCCGGCGCTGCGGTACAGAGGAATGACCAGGCTCAGTTCCGGTGCCGACGCCTGGTCCGGCGCCGCGGGCGGGTGGGGGCTCTTCGATGCCGCCGTCACCATCTAGGTCCTCTCGTCGGATCTGGGAATCGAAGCCCTGCTCCAGGGTGCGATGCCCCAGGGAGGGGGGTGCTGCTCCCCTTCCGCTTACCGATTCAACCATAGCCAGAAGGCAGTGTTTCCCGGCCTGGTACCTGCTGCTGGTGGCGATCCTGGGGATCCTCTGCTTCGCAGAAGCCTGATGCCCAGAGCGGATGCCGGAGACTGCCAGACCTGGAGCGGTACTCCTTCAGAGAAGGCTTCCCCTGCGCCATCCCCGTCCTGACAGTGGGGGTGGCGGCCGTCTGCCCGTCATCCGCGACTGGAGCCTCGCCAAGATCCCAGGTGGCGCAGCTGATCTCGGAAGCCTTGCTGCAACTGGTGCGCGACCGCTGGAGTTTCGAGGGCTGAGACGGGATCCGCGACACCCAGCTCGATGAGGATGCCCCGCGCGGGCGCTGCTGAGCCTGCTGCGGCCGGCCGGTTCTCGCTCGATCCGGCTGGCATCCAGGCCGTGATCCACGACATCAGCCTTCTGGTGGCGATGTCCTGGCGGCAACCGAAACCCGACCCCTGCGGAGACTTTGCATCAGCCCTGACGCTCTCCCTGTTCGGCCGGGGTCATCCGCCTGGGGATCTCGGCCCGCAGCATGTCATTTAGGGCGATTCATCGATCATGGTTGGGCCCCTGGTGGATGGGTCAGACCGGGCGGACTTCTCCCTCCCATCGATGAAGGGCTCGGATCCTGGCTCTTACTGGTGGTGGGTAGGTCGCCTTACGTTCCGCGCCCGCTATCAACTGGGCAAGAATCACCCAGCGGCTTTCTGGGTCCAATGCGCCCCCCCAGAGGGAAGAGAGAACGCCTCAAGGGTCAGCTGTAGATCATCCTGCTTTCGATATATCTTATGATTGTTGAACGATGTGGCGAGCAATGACTCGCCCGTTCAGGCCTGATATAGCGCCTTTGGCTGAGATCAGCCAGCTGCGCCGCAGCGAGGTTGCTTTGTTCAGAAAGCCCGACCCTGGCAGAGAAATTGATTACGATAATTTCTCTGCCACTTCGTTGATGACTTGTGCCGCTTGAAGTACAAGGTCTTGAGGAATATAGTCAAAAAGAGGGGGCGAGAAAACGTGCGCGGCATAGTATTCTGAGACAGGGAAGGAACCGATTTGATGGCCAAGGTATTGATAGGCTGGCATTTGGTGAATAGGAGTTCGGTAGCTAACATTTACTGAAACGCCTCTACGACCAATCTCGTCCACGAAGGCATCTCTATTACCTGAATAGATAAAGGGCAAAAGATAGTTTGAGCTGGTCGAGCAAGGGGGTACAGGAATTTGCTTAATGGAAGACGAGGTAAACACAGAGGTATATACATCATGAACTTTAGAACGGTATTGGATATTGTCGACAAGTCTCTTGAGCTTTAAACGGAGGATTGCAGCATGAATCTCATCCATTCGAGAGTTGAATCCATGCACATCTGCAACATAATCGGAAGAGATGCCGTAGAATCTTAGTTTTCTAAGAGTTTCAAAATAGTCTTTGGATTGAGTAACAATCATGCCGGCATCGCCGAAGCCACCTAGTGACTTCGTCGGATAAAAAGAGAAACAAGAGAGATCCCCAAAAGATCCAGTAAATTTATCATGATATTTTGAGCCATGAGACTGGCTACAGTCTTCAATGACTTTAAGCTGATAATCGCTTGCGATCTTGCCTATGGCGTCCATGTCACAAGAACGCCCATAGAGATGAACAGGGATGATTGCCCTTGTTCTATCAGTAATCAGATTGGGTATAAGCGAAGAATCGATTAGGGCGTATTGGTTCACATCACAAAAAACAGGCTTTGCACCGGCTTGACAGATTGCAGAGACAGTGGGAATGGCTGTATTAGGAACAGTAATGACCTCATCTCCTTGTCCGATGTCAAGGCACTTGAGAGCTAGAAACAATGCATTTGTAGCATTATCGCAACCAACTGAATAGGGAACAGCAATAAAACTCGCAAACTCTTGCTCAAAAGCAAGAAGTTCGGGACCAAACAAAAGACGACCAGAGTCAAAGACTCTATTGATTGCCTTTAAATAGTCATCACGATGCTGCAACAAGTCGTACTGATAAGACCAGGATGGGATAGGGGCGGAGGTCATGTACTTGCAAGCGCAGCCTTGAGCTCCCCCATGATAGCGAAACGGTGTTTTATCTTTTGACGTTCTATGGAGTAGTCATGACCGTGAATAGCTTCCAGGCAATGTACAAGATAGTTAGAGAAGGCATTATCGGTGACTTGATGAGATACATGTTTAGAGGAGCTCGATATGTCAACCTGAACCGGCGTAGTCGCATCTGAAGAAAAGGCTCTGTGCAGGATTGTCGTCGTAAGATCGCCAATAATCTCAATGGAATTTCGATATTGGGAGCCAAAGCCGATACAGGCAGATAATGTATTGCACTCAGAGAAGGCGTTGAATATGATAATTTCTGAAAGTCCATGTTTGCTGTAAAGGCTATGCGACCTGTATTGCGATGCATCGGCTATAGCAAGCATGACAAGAAGATCGGCAATATAAACTGACATGTCCCAAAAAACTCCATGACCCGGAAAACTCTGATTGACTCTAAAGGAAGATGGCTCAGGCATGGGTATAGTAAACTTTACATCGATATAATTCGACTTATTTCCAGAAAGTTGCCTGGTAATATGGCTGCATTGTTTATGATATGACCAGGTGCAGGCCTCAGATACAAAACAGTTGCGAGCAACTGATTCTTCCTCGATGTCGATCAATTCACGTTGAGAAAGGCAAATGGGCTTGTCAACAATTATATTGTATCCTTTTTGCAGGCAATTCATGGCCAACTTATAGTGCAGGTGATTCTCGCCTGAGATATATACGAAAACATAGGCATCTTTTATTTTATCTCTATCGAAGAATTCGTCAGATCGAAAAATAGTTGCACCGGGGTATTGGGTGGAAACACTCGCAAAATGAGACGGATCCCTTCTGGTATAAATGTCAATTGAGGCAACTTCAGGAATTGTTAGTAATGCAGGCAGGACCTTGCGCTCAACAATTGATGAATATCCTAGTATTGCGACTTTCATGGCCTTGACAAAAGGTAAGCCAACAGCACTGATACGATCGAACGGAGTTCAATGGAAACAAAGTTTCCGCTATGATAGATTGCATCAATATCAGTCAGCGTCAGCCAGATCTTGTCATGCTCTTCTGCCATCTTCTTAAGTACTGTCGTATCGTTGTATGAAAGAAAATGAAGTGAATTGTGATTTGATCTTCTCCAAAACCGTCCTCCCTCCTCAGTTTGCCAGCAAGAATGAACGACAATCAGGTTACTTGTGTCAATAGGAGTGGATTCATCGCAGAAGGTGGGTTGAAGCTCTGGCTCAGAGAGCAGACCGGGCAATGTCACAATTGATGCGAGTATTGCGATGTCTCCTTTGTAGTGAGTATAGACTAGGCCAAAGTTTTTCGAAGGAAGCTGTAGAAGAGGTTGTTGCCATTGAGTAACCTCTCGATTTTCACAGGTAGCTTTTACGCCTATGATTCTTACATTTGTATCACGATCTAAGTGAATGGCCCCATCTGATAAGCTGGCGATATCAGATACTGGGCATAGTCGCCATGGCAACTGATGCTTAAAGGCGTAAGTTGATACAACTCGTAGAAGTGACTGGGGATCATGCAATGTTGAGGTTTTTAAATGTTCTCGCTTAAAAATTCTGACAAGAAGTGGAAATAATGTTACGCGTAAATCTATGTGTACTTTCCGATTCTCCAGCAAGAGACTGCATAGGCTTGGGATGTCGATCCAGGTATGTTGAGGCGTAAGAACAAGATCTTGATGTTGCTTTGGTAAATACCCGCAAGCATTGATATTCTTTTTGTGCAGGAATGAATCAGATTGTTCAGTCTGCAAAGTAAAACTAAGCCAGTCTGCTGCTTGAATAATCTGTTGATCACTATTCAATGATGAAGCTCCATGCATGCCTCTTATATTGCTATAGGTCATTTGTATAGACGGAGAAAGCTGGATCAAGGGATCATTCCCAGGCTCAAACTTTTTACAAACGAGTAGCTTGGTAGAATCGGAAGAATATTGACTGTCACTGGCGAACAATAGTAGGAGGCCTATCTCATTTTGAGAGATCAGGATTCCAGAGTCAGCTTTCGGCGAAGCGGACTGTTGATATCCAACGAAAGTAAAAAAGCCTCCTGATGCATGTGTCAAGGCAAGCGTGCTGTGATTTAGCTGCCAGCCCAAAATCTCAGATACATCAACGATAGTAGACTGTTCCATGATATTGGCTACATAGAAATCATGGACAGGTATTCATCTAATGACCGAATTGAGCTGGTTATATTATAAGAGTCGCTGGAGAGGACAAATATTATTGAATTGGATGAAATCCTGTCCATATCAACCCAGGTCATGCTAGGTAAATAGAGAGGCCTAGTGTCGGCATTGAGAAGTTCCACGCCTTTCTCGAGGTAGTGTATCCAGCTTAATCGCATGCTACCTTGGAGCATTTGAAGAATCTGGTGCGTATAGAGATGAGCGTGCCCACCACGCCGCTCGCAAGAAGCGTTCGTTTTCATGTAAAAATATCTTTCAAATCTAACTCCAGTCTGCAGGGTGCACTCCACTGATGACAGGCAACCTCTTTCATCAGTATTGTGATTAATATCCAAGAAAGAAACAGAAGCCATAGGCTTGCCACGGGGACTGTTTGGATCGGCAAGTGCCAGAGTATGGTCCGCTTGATGCGCTTGTTTGAATGCCTATAGGCGGCAGATCGCAATTCTGCTGCGATCGGGCCGCGAGGGCTGCAAGGGTGAACCCTCTGATGCTTCGCTGCGTGGTTGTGGCACTGGCCGCTAATTTCAGCGGCTAACCGTAGCAGCTCATGGGACCCCCTGCGATCCTCGTATAGATCGTCAACCCTTGCCAGGCGTCTGATGTTCGGCTGATCGTTGCTGCAGCTGCCTCTTGATCGACGCTGGTGTCCGGGATTCCTTGATCAGCCAGGCTGCTGCCGTACGCACCGGGCTGGCGCCCCAGCAGGGAGGGCAGGATCTCCCTGGCCAGGAAGGCCTTGAGAGCAGCGTCGCGATGAGTGCCGCGTTGACTCACGGAGAACGCCGCTGTTCGGACTGAGATTCGCAGAAGCATGAGCCCGTCCAACCGGTGAGCGTGGCCGAGATCGCCCGTTCCACCGGCATCAACACCCAGACGATCTACAACTGGCGCAGCCAGTGGCAGAAGAAGGGCCAGCGTGTGCCGGCTACCGCCAAAGCTCCGGAGCCGTGGGTCGTTGCCGACAAGCTGGCGGCTGTGATCCAGGCCGCTGGCCTCAGTGGCACTGAACTGGGTGCTTTCTGCCGTGAACGGGGCCTGTACCCAAACAGCTTGGCCGCTGGCACCAGGCGGCTGAGGATGAGAATGGCCCCAGCGCTCCGAGCCTGGCTGACCAGCGGGAACTGCAACGCTGGAATCAGGAGCCGGCTCCGGAGCTTGGACGACTGCAGGGCGAACTGGAGAAGAAGGAAATGGCACCCACCTCACAGCAAGCCCTTGGAGTTTCTACAGGCAGGCTGCCATGCAGGGGCCTCCATCCAGGTGGTTGCCAGGGTCGATGAGAGGTCTCATCCCGTCGTCGCTGCCGCCTGGTGCCAGCAGAGCAGCATGAGCATGCCCTCAAGGCGCAGGGCGTTGAGGTTCATCGTCCGCAGCGTCGCCAGGATCTGGACTCCGTTTGTTTCTTTGTTGCAGTGGGCGTCTGCCCGCAGGGCTCGGGTTTCGCTATCGGCCTCGGTGGCGTAGGTGGTCTGGGCGATCGCCATGCCGAGCGACTGGGTGTGGAGACTCGCCTGGGCCATGACGCTGGCTGCAGCAGAAGGGGTTTCAGCGATCGATCCCCGCAGGGTCTTGCCGTCACACACCAGGCTGGGTCGCCCCAGGACTGGAACAGGGCCGCAAAGCCAGGCAGATCGAGCTGAGCGAGCAGCAACCGGACGGTGGAATCGGAGGGTGTCTTGCCGAAATCCGCATGCGGCAGGGCGGCAGCGCCTTGAGGAGGCTGATCAGATCGCTGGCAGCTGCAGGACCGGCGAGCAGAGAAGACAACGGAGCCGAGTGGAATCCCGAAATTACGACTGCTCCTGTCGAAGCCTGTCCAGTGCCGCTCAGCTCGCCGTGGTGAGGCCCGCCTGCACCAGATCGTGCAGCCGCAGCAGCCCCAGCAACGGCCCCGCCCCACGGAGCACCGGCAGCACGCCGATCGGTTTGCGCCGGTTGCGCTCCATCCGTTCCAGCGCCTCCACGGCCAGCAGCTCCGGTTCCACGGTGATGGGATCGGCCGTCATCAGCTGGGCGGCCCGCAGCTCGGCCCAGCTTGTGGGCGGATGCTGCTCCAGGGCCCGGCGCAGATCGCCATCGGTGATCAGCCCGGCCAGCAGGCCGTCCGCACCGGCCCTGCGCACCCAGCAGGCGCCGTAGCCGTCGCTGGTGAGCTGGGTGATCACGTCGCGGAGGCTGGAGGTCTCGTCGACGGGATGGAGCCGCTCGGCGGGCACCATCAGATCGGCCACGGTGAGGGTGAGCTGCTTGCCCAGCGAACCGGCCGGATGGTTGAGGGCGAAGTCCGCGGGCGAGATCCCCCGCCTTTCCATCCAGACGGCCGCCAGGGCGTCGCCGATCGCCATCGCCACCGCGGTGCTCGCTGTGGGCGCCAGGTTGAGCGGGCAGACCTCCCGGTCCACCGACCCGTCGAGCACCACGTCGCAGCCGAGGGCCAGGCTGGAGGCCACCCGCCCCACCAGCGCGATGCAGGCGGTGCCGCGGCGGCGCAGGTGGGGCAGGATCTCGATCAGTTCCTGGGTCTCGCCGCTGTTGGAGAGAAGCAGGGCCACGTCCTCGGGCGCCACCACCCCCAGATCGCCATGCAGGGCATCGAGGGGATTGAGATAGAGGGCCATCAGCCCGATCGAGGCGAAGGTGGCGGCGATCTTGCGCGCCACGATGCCGCTCTTGCCCACGCCAGTGATCACCAGCTTGGAGCGCAGGTCGGCACAGCGATCCAGCAGGGTGAGGGCAGCGTCCACCTGGCTGGCGTCCAGCCGTTCAGCCGCGGCCGCGATGGCCGCGGCCTCCTCCCGCAGACAGCGCGTCAGTGCCGACATCCCCGTGCCTTCAGCCTGGGCGGACTGTATGGCTGGGCGGGCTGCCGCAGGGTCAGAGTCGGGCAAGGGCCGAGCGCACGTCGCGGGCATCCTGCTTGCGCTTTTCCTCCTGGCGCTTGTCGTGTAGCTTGCGGCCCTTGGCCAGCCCCAGGGTGAGCTTGATCCAGGAGCCCTTGAGGTGAAGGTTGAGCGGGATCAGGGTGAGGCCCTTCTGGTCCAGCGCCACACGCAGCCTGTCAATCTCACGGCGGTGGGCCAGCAGCTTGCGCACCCGCAGCGGTTCGTGATTGAAGTAGGCGCCGGCGTGGCTGTGGGGAGAGATGTGCACGTTGTGCAACTGCAGTTCGCCGTTGCGGATCAGGCAGAAGCCGTCCCGCAGATTCGCCTTGCCTGCCCGGATCGATTTCACTTCCGTGCCTACCAGTTCGATGCCTGTTTCGAGGGTTTCGAGGATCTCGTATTGATGGCGGGCGAAACGGTTGTCGGCCAGCAGCCGGTTGGCGGCATCCCGGGCCGCCCTGGCTGCTTTCTTGCCCGCGCCTTTGGCCATCGACCTCCCTGCGTCTGCCTCGACCCTATCGAGGGCCCTGCCTGCCTACGCTCTAGCGCATGGCGATCGTCTCCTCCGCCGCTGGATCCGGGGCTCAGCCGCCCTCCCGTCTGGTCGATCCCCGCGAGCAGTCGGAGGAGCGGTCCGAACCCGTCGCTCCCCTGCAGCGGCGCGAGGACAGCCTGCGGCCGAGGTGTCTGAGCGATTACATCGGCCAGCGGGAGCTCAAACAGGTGCTCGGCATCGCTGTGGAGGCCACCCTGCATCGGCGCGAGGCCCTCGACCATGTGCTGCTCTATGGCCCTCCCGGCCTCGGCAAGACCACCATGGCTCTCGTGCTGGCCGAGGAGCTGGGTGTGCGCTGCCGCATCACCAGCGCTCCGGCCCTGGAGCGTCCCAGGGACATCATCGGCCTGCTGGTGAACCTTCAGGCCAACGATCTCCTGTTCATCGACGAGATCCACCGGCTCAACAGGGTGGCGGAGGAGCTGCTCTATCCCGCCATGGAAGATTTCCGCCTCGACCTCACCGTGGGCAAGGGCACCACCGCCCGCAGCCGCGCTGTACCGCTTGCCCCGTTCACCCTGGTGGGCGCCACCACCCGGGCCGGAGCTCTGAGCTCGCCGCTGCGCGACCGCTTCGGGCTGGTCCAGCGGCTGGAGTTCTACGCGCTCGATGACCTCAGGGCCATCGTGGAGCGAGCGGCCGGCCTGCTTTCGCTGGAGCTGGAGCCGGAGGCCGCGCTCGAGGTGGCACGGCGCTGCCGCGGCACGCCCCGGATCGCCAACC
This sequence comes from uncultured bacterium, assembly GCA_964355015.1. Classification (GTDB taxonomy): domain Bacteria; phylum Cyanobacteriota; class Cyanobacteriia; order PCC-6307; family Cyanobiaceae; genus CAYHCE01. The sequence goes on from CAYHCE010000028.1 coordinate 32,584, forward strand.
GATTGCTGCGACGGGTCCGGGACGTGGCCAGTGTGCGGGGCCACGACCGGATCGGGCCTTCGCTGGTGGCCGAGGCCCTCAGCCTGCACCGGGTCGATGATCGTGGCCTCGACGCCAGCGACCGACGGCTGCTGGAGTTGCTGCTCGAGGCCTATGCCGGCGGCCCGGTGGGCCTCGACACCCTGGCGGCGGGACTGGGCGAGGACCCGGTCACCCTCGAGACGGTGGTGGAGCCTTTCCTGCTCCAGCTGGGCTTCCTGCAGCGCACCCCCCGCGGCCGCGTTGCCACGGCCGCGGCGAGGCGGCACCTGGGCTGGCCGGAGGCGGCCTGATGGGCCGATCCGGCGTGGCCTGCCTCGGGTTGCTCCTGGCCGCCTGGCTGCTCCTGGCGGGATGGCTCCCCTTGCCGCCGGCGGCCGTTCCGGTCGACGTCGACACCGGCGCGGCGCCGCCCCTGCCCGTGCTGTTCGAGCAGGCTCTCGCCGCCAGCCGCGACGGGCGCTTCGGTGACGCCCTGCCGCTCTGGGACCGGGTGCTGGAGCTGGCTCCCACCGACGCCTCCGCCTGGAGCAACCGCGGCAACGTACAGCTGGCCCTGGGCCGTCCGGAAGCCGCCATCGCCGACCAGGGCCGGGCCCTGGACCTCGAGCCCGGTAACCCGGATCCCCACCTCAACCGCGGCACCGCCGAGGAGGCCCTTGGCCGGTGGGACCTTGCCGCCGCTGACTACCACTGGATCCTGGAGCGGGATCCCACCGATGCATCAGCGCTCTACAACCTGGGCAATGTCGAAGGATCGCTCGGACGCTGGCCCGAGGCCCGCCGCTGCTTCGAGGCCGCGGCCGCCGCCCGGCCGGGTTTCGCCATGGCCCGTTCAAGCGCGGCCCTGGCGGCGTTCCAGCTGGGCGACCTGATGCAGGCCGAGCGTGACCTGCGCCACCTGATCCGCCGCTATCCGCTCTTCGCCGACGCCCGCGCCGCGCTCACCGCCCTGCTCTGGCGGCGGGGGGCCTCGGGTGAGGCCGAGAGCCACTGGGCCGCGGCCTCCGGCCTGGATCCACGCTACCGACAGCCAGAATGGCTTCTGGAGATACGACGCTGGCCCCCCCAGCCGGTGCAGGCTCTCGAGGATTTCCTCCACCTGGTCAGCCGATGAGTCCCGCTGCCACCCCCGCCTCCACCGGGTCATCAGAGGCAGGCGCGCTCTGGCGGAGCCATGGTCTGGCGGAGGCACTGGAGCAGTCCCTGCCGGAACTGGTGGGCCTGCGTCGCCACATCCATGCCCATCCGGAGCTGAGTGGCTCCGAGCACCAGACGGCCGCCCTGGTGGCCGGCGAGCTGCGCCTGCTGGGCTGGCAGGTGCGGGAGGGAGTCGGCCGCACCGGGGTGGTGGCGGAACTGGGCCCCGAGGGGGCGCCGCTGGTGGGTCTGCGGGTCGACATGGACGCCCTGCCGGTGGAGGAGCGCACCGGTCTGCCGTTCGCCTCCAGCCAGCAGGGCCTGATGCACGCCTGCGGTCACGACCTGCATACCGCCGTCGGGCTTGGGGTGGCGCGGCTGCTGGCCCCGTTGGCCGACGGGCTCACCGCCCGGGTGCGGTTGCTGTTCCAGCCGGCCGAGGAAACGGCCCAGGGGGCCGGCTGGATGCTGGCCGATGGAGCGATGCGGGGGGTCGAGGCCCTGTTCGGCGTGCACGTGTTTCCCAGCCTGGAGGTGGGCAGCATCGGTGTGCGCAGTGGCAGCCTCACCGCCGCGGCGGGGGAGCTGGAGGTGGAGGTGCTGGGCGAGGGGGGCCATGGAGCCCGGCCGCACCAGTCCACTGACGCGATCTGGATTGCTGCCCGGGTGGTGAGCGGGCTGCAGGAGGCGATCAGCCGCCGCCTCGACGCGCTCCAGCCGGTGGTGGTGAGCTTCGGCCGCATTGAGGGCGGCAAGGCGTTCAATGTGATCGCCGACCACGTGCGGCTGCTCGGCACGGTGCGCTGCCTCGACACAGAGGTCCACGCCGAGCTGCCGGGCTGGATCGAGGACACGGTCCACGCCATCTGCCGGGGCTACGGCGGCGAGGCCCGGGTGCGCTACCGCTGCATCTCGCCGCCGGTACACAACGACCCCGACCTCACGGACCTGGTGGAGGAGGCGGGCCAGGCCCTGCTCGGACCGCGCCAGGTGCGGCGGCTGGAGCAGCCCTCCCTCGGCGCCGAGGACTTCGCCGAGCTGCTCAAGGCCGCCCCCGGCACGATGTTCCGTCTCGGGGTGGCGGGACCGCAGGGCTGCGCGCCACTCCACAACGGCACCTTCAACCCGGATGAACGGGCGCTCGGGGTGGGGGTGGAGGTGCTGACCCTCAGCCTGCTGCTCTGGATGGAGCGCCGCTCTTGAGCCGGCCCCGCCCGGTCGCCCGCTGGCTGCTCGCCCTCTCGGCGCCGCTGCTCGTTCTGCTGTCCCTGGTGAGCCTGTTCTCCCGCCATGGCAGCCAGCGGCTGCAGGCAGTGCCGGCGCTGCTGATCGGAGCCGGATTGCTGGTCAGCAGCGGCGTGCGCCGGGCCCGGCGTCGGCGCCTCCTGGTGGAGGCGCTGCGCACCGCACCCACCGCCTCCGAGACCGGGCCGGCCGGCATGGGAAGGTGAATCCCCCGGCTGGGATGGACCTTCCGCGATGAGTGAAGCGACACCCGACCTTCCGACAGGCCCCGATCCGGAGTCCATCCGCCAGGCCATCGTCTCGGGCGATCCCGCCAGGGCGATGCCTGCCCTGGCGGGCCTGCGGTTGGTGGAGGCCGACCTTGCCGTGCCGCTGCTGCTCCTGGGCCTGGAGCAGCAGACGTTCATCATCCGTTCGCTCAGTTGCGCCGGCCTCGGGGTGAAGCGCAACGAGGCTGGCTGGCTGGCGCTGGCGACGGCCCTGAGCGGGGATGAGGATGCGAACGTGCGGGCCGAGGCGGCCAACGCGCTGGCCAGTTACGGGGTGGAGCGGTCCTGGCCGTTGCTGCGGGACGCTTTCGAGCGAGACGAGCAGTGGCTGGTGCGCTGCAGCATCCTCTCGGCGCTGGCGGAGCAGCCGGCGATCGATCCCGGGGTGCTGCTGGAGCTGGCGCGCATGGCGATCGCCGACGCCGACGGCACCGTGCGGGTGGGAGGGGCGGAGATCCTGGGCCGGGTGGTGCGCGACGCCGCCGGGGCGGAGGCTCCCACCGATCCGCTCAGCGACCCGCTCAGCGATCCGGGCGAGGTGGCACGGGCCTGGCTGCGGGATCTGCAACAGGATGACGATCACCGGGTGGTGGCCGCCGCCCTCAACGGCCTGCAGGCCTGAGGCCGGCGGCCACCACCTTTCGGCCTTGCTAGGTTTCGTAAGTCACTAGGGGTGCCCGGCCTGAACAGGCTGTGGGCTGAGATCACACCCTCCGAACCTGATCCGGGTCATGCCGGCGCAGGGAAGTGTCCCGATTTCAGCCGTGGCCTCCGGGCGCGGCCGGGGTCGGAGCCGGAGATGTGCCCGCTCGGCCCGGCCCCGATCCTTCGAAGCCGATCATGCGCAGCGCCTGGATTGAGAAGCGTCGTGGCACCGCCAACGTGTCCCAGATGCACTACGCCCGCCAGGGCGTGATCACCGAAGAGATGGCCTTCGTGGCCCGGCGGGAGAACCTGCCTGAATCGCTGGTGATGGAGGAGGTGGCCCGGGGCCGGATGATCATCCCCGCCAACATCGAGCACCCCAACCTGGAGCCGATGGCGATCGGCATCGCCAGCCGCTGCAAGGTGAACGCCAACATCGGCGCCTCCCCCAACGCCTCCGATCTCGACGAGGAGGTGGCGAAGCTGCGGCTGGCCGTGAAATACGGCGCCGACACGGTGATGGACCTCTCCACCGGTGGCGTGAACCTCGATGAGGTGCGCACGGCGATCATCAACGCCTCCACGGTGCCGATCGGCACCGTGCCGGTGTATCAGGCGCTGGAGAGCGTGCACGGCTCGATCGAGAAGCTCGGCGAAGACGACTTCCTGCACATCATCGAGAAGCACTGCCAGCAGGGGGTCGATTACCAGACCATCCACGCCGGATTGCTGATCGAGCACCTGCCGCTGGTGAAGGGCAGGCTCACCGGGATCGTGAGCCGCGGCGGCGGCATCCTGGCCCAGTGGATGCTGCATCACCACCGCCAGAACCCGCTGTTCACCCGTTTCGACGACATCTGCGAGATCTTCAAGCGCTACGACTGCAGCTTCTCCCTGGGCGATTCGCTGCGGCCCGGCTGCCAGCACGACGCCTCCGATGCCGCCCAGCTGGCCGAACTGAAAACCCTCGGCCAGCTCACCCGCCGCGCCTGGAAGCACGACGTGCAGGTGATGGTGGAGGGTCCGGGCCATGTGCCGATGGATCAGATCGAGTTCAACGTGAAGAAGCAGATGGAGGAGTGCTCCGAGGCCCCCTTCTACGTGCTCGGCCCCCTGGTGACCGATATCGCCCCCGGCTACGACCACATCACCAGCGCGATCGGCGCCGCGATGGCCGGCTGGTACGGCACGGCGATGCTTTGCTACGTGACTCCGAAGGAGCACCTGGGTCTGCCCAATGCCGATGACGTGCGCGAGGGCCTGATCGCCTACAAGATCGCCGCCCACGCCGCCGATATCGCCCGCCACCGCCCGGGCGCCCGCGACCGCGACGACGAACTCAGCCGCGCCCGCTACGCCTTCGACTGGAACAAGCAGTTCGAGCTCTCGCTCGATCCAGAGCGGGCCCGCGAGTACCACGACGAAACCCTGCCGGCCGACATCTACAAACAGGCGGAGTTCTGCTCGATGTGCGGCCCGAAGCACTGCCCGATGCAGACCAAGATCACCGACGAGGATCTGGCGGGATTGGAAGAAGTTCTGAAGGCGCAGGAAGCCGCCGGCCAACCCGTGGGGGTCTGAGATGGGCGCGAGGCCCTCGGCCCAGCAGGTGATCGCCTGGCTGTGCCTGGAGCCCCATCGCACCTGCGGCCAGGTGGCCGAGAGCTTCGTGTCCAAGGCGATTCCAGGCGGTGCTCTCTATTTCCTGGCCAGCCCGGATCGGGGGATCAAGCAGGGCCGCCTAAAAGTCTGTCCACGCAGGTATTGGCGGGGCGGTCAGCATGGGGTGCGGTCGGCGGGAATGACTGCCCTTCATGCCCGAAACCAATTCCGCCTCAACTGATGAGAGCGCCCCGAGCGATCTGATCAGTTTTCTCAAGGCCATCCCCGTAGGCGAAGCCTTCTCCGAAGGAGTTGGCCGCTTCCGCCGTGGGGTGCGTTACCCCCAGTGGTTCCTGCTGCTGGTGGCGGTGCTGGGGATCCTCAGTGGCTGCCGCAGCTCCCGCGATCTGGAGCGTTTTGCCCGCCGGCACCGGGAAGCCCTCAACCAGGCGCTGGGGCTGGAGTACAGGCGCTGGCCCTCGGATGCCACCTTCCTTTATCTGTTCAATAAGGCCCATCTCCAGGGATTTGGCCAGGTGCTGCAGGCCTGGATGATCAGCCAGATCCCTGGCGGTGCAGAGGGTTTGGACCAGCTGGTGTGCGATGGCAAGACCCTGCGCGGCTCCGCGATCGAGACGGAGGAGGGTACCCACCGCTTTGTCGCCCAGGTCACGGTGTATGCCCGTGCGCTCGGCGTCGCCCTGGCCCAGAAGGCTTACGACACCGGTGAATCCAGCGAGCGCGCAGCCCTCAAGGAGCTGCTGAGCACCCTGGATCTCGACGGTGTGCTGATTCAGGCGGATGCTCTGCACACCACGCAATCGTTTTTCACTGGTGCCTCGCCCAGGGGGCCGACGTGCTCCTGACGGTGAAAGGCAACCAGAAGACCCTGCACCGCCAGATCCGCAGCCAGTTCCAGGGAAAGCGCCAGATCCCGTTCATCGCATCGGATCACGAGAAACGGCATGGCCGCGACACCACCTGGAACCTGCGGGCAAAGGAAGCACCGGATCACATCAAGGCGAACTGGCCCGGCTGCAGCTGGATCGTGGAAGTGATCACCACCGTGACGCGCAAAGGCAAGCGGGTCGAGCAGGCCCACTGCTTCCTCACGAGCCTGCGCACGGCTCCAAAAGCATTGCTGCGTCTGGTGCGTCAGCGCTGGAGCATTGAGAACGAGTGGCACTGGGTACGTGACGTGCAGCTGGGTGAGGACGCTCACCGCTACGCCAACCGGATCGGAGCGCCGCTGTTCTCCTTCCTGCGAACGGTGGTACTGAATCTCCTGCGCCGAG
>CAYHCE010000029.1:0-38354 GCA_964355015.1 uncultured bacterium
AGGAACAGGTCACCAGCATCACCCAGTTTTCCGACGTGCAGCCCACCGAGTGGGCCTACCAGGCACTCTCGAACCTGATCGAGCGCTACGGCTGCGTCGCCGGCTATCCCGATGGCACCTTCCGTGGCAAGAAGCCGCTGAGCCGCTGGGAAGCCGCTGCCCTGCTGAACGCCTGCCTCGACCGGATCACCGAGGTGACCGACGAGCTGCGTCGCCTGCTCAAGGAGTTCGAGAAGGAACTCGCCATCCTGCGTGGCCGCGTCGACAACCTCGAGGCCAAGGTGGGTGAGCTGGAGGCCAACCAGTTCTCCACCACCACCAAGCTGAGGGGTGTGGCCACCTTCACCATCGGCGGCAACAGCTACAGCGGCTCTGCCCGTCCCCTGGGCAACGACAGCGGTCTTCCGAACAGCGAAAATCCCAAGTTCGCCGACACGGCAGCGGCTCAACAGGGTGCGATCGCGTTCAACTACAACCTCGATCTCTACCTCGACACCAGCTTCACCGGCAAGGATCTGCTGCGCACCCGTCTGCGTGCCGGCAACTACGGCTCCAGCCCCTGGGGTGCCGCCAACCCCAACAACCTGGTCGGCCTGAACGCCTTCGAGGTCTCGTTTGAAGGCCCCAGCGGTCCGGACAGCGTTGAAATCAACCGCCTGTTCTACCAGTTCCCGATCGGCAAGAACTTCACCGCCACGATCGGTGGCAAGGTCCGTCAGGACGACATGCTGGCCTTCTGGCCCAGCGTCTACCCGGCTGACACCGTTCTCGACATCTTCACCTATGGCGGCGCTCCCGGCGCCTACCCCCTCACCCTCGGTTCCGGTGGTGGTATCTGGTGGAAGAGCGGCAATTTCAGCATCAGTGCCAACTACGTGGCCGTCAACGGCAACAGCGGCAGCCCCAACCAGAACTTCTCCAATCCTGGTGGTATCGGTAACGAGTCTTCGGCTCAGACCGGCACCGCTCAGATCGGCTGGAACAATGCCAACTTCGGCTTTGCTGCCACCTACACCTACACCTCCCCTCAGGCTGGCCTCGCCGGTCTGTACGGCGGTAACGGCACCCCGCTGGCCAACCTGGGCTATCAGCTCTCCGACAGCGTCAACTCCGTTGGCCTGAGTGGCTACTGGCAGCCCTCCAAGTCCGGCTGGCTTCCTTCGATCAGCCTCGGCTGGGGCCTCAACTCCCACAGCGCCAGCACGGCTTCGGCCGGTAGCCTGGCCAGTGCCATCGACGGCGCTCAGACCCAGTCCTGGTACGTGGGTCTGCAGTGGACGGACGTCTTCATCAAGGGCAATGCCTTCGGCATGGCCGTGGGTCAGCCCACCTTCCTCACCTCTTCCGGAGACAACGACCTCCTCTCGCCCAACGACGGCAACTATGCCTGGGAGTGGTGGTATAAGTTCCAGGTCACCGACAACATCACCGTGACCCCCGCGGTCTTCTACCTGAGCGCTCCTCTGGGCCAGTTCCAGAAGGTCAGCAACGATTCCTTCACCAACTTCGGCGGCCTCGTCAAGACCACCTTCAGGTTCTGATCCACTGATCAGAGTGAACTGGCTGGCGCCTCACACACTTCGTCAGCCAGTTCTTTCCTGAGCTCCAAGGCAAACCGCCTTCACTTCTCACCGGTTTCCTCGTTACAGCAGGCCGCGGTTGATTCCGCGGCTTTTTTCATGCTTTCACCCCATTGCGCCTGGGGGATGCCCTGTGCCGATTGAGGGCAGCTGAACTCTGCGGCAGGGGTGCAATCAAGGTGGTGTCGTGTTGCCTGCAACACATGCCCATGTAGCCGGGGTCGGGAGCGTGAATGCGGCCCCTCGTTACAATCTCGCAGTGCCCTTCTTGGGCCTTCCCTCAATTTGGTGTGAGGATCGAATGAAATTGTTCCAGCAGCTGCTGCTGGCACCTGCTGCGCTCGGACTGTTGGCCCCTATGGCCGCCTCCGCCGCAGACCTTGACCTTTCCGGTATCAACAAATACGCCGGCAAGCGGGATCAGGTCACCAGTATCAGCCAGTTTTCCGATGTGCAGCCCACCGAGTGGGCCTACCAGGCACTCTCCAACCTGATCGAGCGCTACGGCTGCGTCGCCGGCTATCCCGATGGCACCTTCCGTGGCAAGAAGCCGCTGAGCCGCTGGGAAGCCGCCGCGCTGCTGAACGCCTGCCTCGATCGGATCACCGAGGTGACCGACGAGCTGCGCCGCCTGCTCAAGGAGTTCGAGGCCGAACTCGCCATCCTGCGGGGCCGGGTCGACCGGCTCGAGGCCAAGGTGGGTGAACTGGAGGCCACCCAGTTCTCCACCACCACCAAGCTGCAGGGTCAGGCCACCTTCGTGATCGGCGCCGTCGGCGCCAGCGGTGACCGCTCCGGTGCGGGCGTGTTCAGCTCCTCGCCAGCCTTTGCCAACCGCGATGCGGCCGCAAAGTACAACGCCCAGTTCGGAGCCACCACGTTCAGCTATGACCTGCGGCTCAACTTCCTCACCAGCTTCACGGGCAAGGACCTCCTCTACACCCGTCTGCGTTCCGGTAACTTCGACAACGCCTTCAACGGCAATGGCCTGAACCTCACGGCCCTCGATGTGGCCAGCAACGGCATTCCGAGCTCCGATTCGGTCGGCATCGACCGTCTCTACTACCGCTTCCCGGTTGGCAGGGATTTCACCTTTGTGGTGGGTCCCAAAGCCCGTAACACTGAGGCGCTGGCAGTCACTCCTGCCGTCTACGGCAGCGGCAAGGGCGATCGCATCCTTGATCTGTTCAGCCTCTACGGTGCTCCCGGCGTCTACAACAAGGCCACCGGCTCCCTGCTCGGCGGGATCTGGAAGCAGAATGTCAAGAAGGGTCAGGGTGCCTTCAGCTTCTCGGCCAGCTACGTCGCCCAGCAGGGCAACGTCGGTGCCGTCTTCGATGGCAACGACAACGTCTGCTCCAGCGCAGAAGGTGGCATCGGGACGGATTGTGCCCGCGGCAGCTTCCTCACCCAGCTCAACTACACGGCTCCCCAATGGAACGTGTCGCTGGCCTACCGCTACGGCCAGCAGAACACCAACTTCCGCCGGGGGACGAACTTCGTCGCTCAGAATTCCTGGTTCCTGGTCAACGGCGAATCCAACAGCTTTGCTGCCAACGCCTACTGGCAGCCGAAGACCAGTGGTTGGTTTCCCTCCATCAGCCTCGGCTGGGGCCTCAACAGCCTCTCCGGCAATGACAGGAACGCCCTCGGCCTGGAGTACGTCCAGCCCTACGTGAAGGAGAGCCAGAGCTGGTTCGTCGGCCTGCAGTGGAACGACGTGTTCGCCAAGGGCAACTCCGCCGGTATGGCCGTCGGTCAGCCCGTCTTCGCCACGGCCCTGTCCCGTGGCACGGATGATACGGGGAACACCACGCCCAGCGATGGCAACTACGCCTGGGAATGGTGGTACAAGTTCCAGGTGACCGACAACATTTCGGTGACTCCGGCCATGTTCTATCTGAGCCGGCCCCTCGGACAGCTCACCGGCAACGGCAGCACCTTCAGCACCCTGGGCGGTCTCGTTCAGACCACCTTCCGGTTCTGATCGGCGGCGGCTCCGGCCGCGGCACGCCACCAACAAGGCTCCTCACACACCACCTGCCCCCCTTCAAGGGGGGTTTTTCATGCGCTGGCCGCCCCCGGCGGGGATGATGGGCCGAGCACCACCGCCTGCGATGGCCTCCTCCGCCCGCCCCGATTTCTACGCCGTGCTCGGGGTGGCGGCCGCGGCCAGCACCGCTGAGATCAAATCGGCCTACCGGGCCCTGGTCAAGCAGCACCATCCCGACGCGGGGGGTGATGACAGGATCATCCTGGCGTTGAATGCCGCCTGGGAGGTGCTCGGCGATGGCGAGAAGCGCCGCCGCTACGATCAGTGCCGGCAGCCCGCCTCGGCCTTCCCCTCAGCGGCCACTCCGCCGCCGGGACGCCCCCACCATCCCGCTGGCTCCGCCCGCGATGGTGAACTGCTGATCTGGCTCCAGCACGTTTACGCCCCGATCGATCGGCTGCTGGGCCAGGTGATCAATCCCTTCCCGGCCCAGCTGCGTGAGCTGTCGGCGGACCCTTACGACGACGGACTGATGGAGGCTTTCTGTGGCTTCCTGGAGCAGAGCAAGGCCAGGCTCGAGAAGGTGGAGGCGCTCTACCGCTCCCTGCCCTGCCCTGCGGCCGCCAAGGGTTTCGGCCTCAGCCTCTACCACTGCCTCGGCCAGGTGCAGGACGCCTTGATCGAGCTGGAGCGCTACACCCTGGGTTATGTGGACAGCTACCTGCACGACGGCAGGGAGATGCTGCGGGAAGCGAAGCGACGGCGCGGCCGCCTGCAGGAGGAGCGCCGCCGGCTGGAGATCTGAGGGGGGCTCCGCCGGGGCTTCAGCAGGGTTCGAGCTGGTCGAGCCGCAGCCAGACGTCCGGCACGGGCAGGCGCCAGCGCAGCTGGGCGTAGGAGCCTTTGATCGCCAGCACCTCGCCGGGTCCATCGAACAGATAGTCCGGCGGGGAGGGATCGCTCGCCGCCGCCTCCAGGCTGCCGGCATAGGCGGCCGCGTTCACCTTGACCAGGCTTCCTTTCTTGATCGCGGCTGCGGGAGTTTCGGCCATCAGGCGGGAAATGTGACACAGGCAGGCTAGAACCGCCTCGACTGTGTTGGCACCCCCGTGAGCACGACCCTGGCCCTGGCGCTGGCGGTGTTCGGGGCCCTGTTGCTTGCCGCCGTTCTGCTCGATTCGCTTGCCGTCAAGGTCCGTGTGCCCGGCATCCTGCTGGTGCTCGTGCTGGGGTTGCTCACCGATAACAATCTGGAGGCGTTGCCCGGTGACCCCCTGCCGCTGCTCAGCCTCGCCAAAGCTGAGGAGGTGGCCCAGGTGGCTTTGGTGCTGGTGCTCTTCTTCGGTGGACTCACCACGAACTGGCGCCGGGTCCGCTCCGTTCTCCGGCCGGCCACCCGCCTGGCCACCGCCGGCTCCCTGATCACCGCCCTGTTGTTGATGGGCGTGGTGCTGGGGTTCCAGCATCTCCCCGGCGGGGAGTTCCCCACCAGCCTGCCGCTGGCGCTGTTCGTCGGAGCGATGGTCTGCAGCACCGATGCCTCGGCGGTGCTGGCCATGCTGCGTCCCCTCTCCGACCGGCTGCCGCTGCGGCTGCTCGCCCTGATCGAGGTGGAATCGGCGGTGAACGACCCGGTGGCGGTGGTGTTCTCGGGCCTCGCTCTCGCCATGGCCGGGGGGGCTGCCACAGCCCCATCCGGACTGGTGATCGATGTGGTGCGCCAGTTCCTGTTGGGTGGTCTGCTGGGCTTCATGGGCGGCAGCGTCGCCCGGTACCTGCTAGCGAAGCACCGCGGCAGGGCCGGCCCCTCCGTGCTGGCGGTGATGAGCCTGGCGGAACTGCTGCTGCTGGTGGGGGCCACCGAACTGCTCGGCGGCAGTGGCCTGCTGGCGGCTTTCATCGCCGGCCTGGTGCTGGGCAACAGCCCGGACGGGGATCAGCCGGCCCTGGAGGAGGCCCATGCCGGCTTCACCAAGATGGCCGAACTGCTGCTGTTCCTCTGCATGGGGTTGGTGGTGGATCCCCAGGAGGTGGTGCAGGCCTTCGGCTGGGCAGTGATGTTGTTCCTGGCGATGCTGCTGGCGCGCTGGCTGATGGTGCAGGGGATGCTGGTGGGCTCGGGCTACAGCCAGGCCGAGAAACTGTTCGTTGGCATGGCCGGTCTGCGGGGTGCCGTGCCGATCGCCATGGCGATCCAGGCCGCCGCCAGCGGCGTGCCCTGGGGTCACCTGATGCCGCCTCTGGCCCTCGGGGTGGTGCTGCTGGGCCTGCTGGGTCAGGGCTTCGCCCTGGTTCCCCTGGCCCGTCGCCTGGGTCTCACCACGCCCCTGCCGGCCTTGGCCGACCCTGGCTCCTAGCCTGGGATCACCTTGGGGGAACCATTGCCATGCGCCTGCTTCTGCTGGGTTGCACGGGGTTCATCGGGCGGGCCCTGGTTCCCCTCCTGCTGGAGCGGGGCCATTCCTGCAGCGTGGTGAGCCGCCGGCCAGGCAGCCTCGATGGCCTGCAGCATCCCCGGCTGGATCGGCTCGTGGCCGACCCCGCCCTGGCGGCCAGCTGGAAGCAGCCCCAGCTGGGCCAGGCTCTGGCGCAGGCCGAGGGGGTGGTGAACCTGGCCGGGGAGCCGATCGCCGACAAGCGCTGGACGGCCGAGCATGTCCGCCTGCTGGTCGACAGCCGCCTGCAGACCACCAGGCTGCTGGTGGAGGCGATGGCGTCCCAGCCGCGCCCGCCGGCGGTGCTGGTCAACGGTTCGGCGGTGGGCTACTACGGCACCAGCCTGGAGCAGCAGTTCAGCGAAGCGAGCCCGCCCGCCGACGATGTTCTCGGCCGCCTCTGCCGCCAGTGGGAGTCGGCGGCGGATGGGGCGGCGGCCTTCTGCAGGGTGGTGAAATTGCGGATCGGCATCGTGCTCGGCGCCGATGGCGGAGCCCTCGGCAAGATGCTGCCGGTGTTCCGCGCCGGTCTCGGCGGGCCGATCGGCTCGGGCGGCCAGTGGATGAGCTGGATCGAGCGCACCGATCTCTGCGCCCTGATCGCGACCGCACTGGAGGATCCCGCCTACGTGGGCGTCTACAACGCCGTGGCCCCCGAGCCCGTGACCATGACGGCGTTCGCTTCGGCGCTGGGGCGGGTCCTCAACCGTCCCAGCCTCCTGCCCGTTCCCGCCCCCCTGCTGCAGCTTCTGCTCGGCGACGGTGCCCGGGTGGTGCTCGAAGGTCAGCGGGTGCTTCCCCAGCGCCTGCAGCAGCAGGGCTTCAGCTTCCGCTACCCGGCCCTCGCCACGGCCCTCGCCGCTGCCACCAGCCCAGCACCCCGCTGAGCAGGGCCGCGCCCATCAGCAGACCGATCGCCGGGGTGAACAGGGGCTGCCACAGCCGCTGGAACAGGCGCAGCGGCGCGTCCAGCTGGCGGCTGTGCAGGGCCACCGCCAGGGCGAACCACACGGCAGCACCGATCACCAGGAACACATCGGCCACCAGCAGGGTGTCGATCCAGCGCTTCAGCCGCTGCGGCCAGGGCAGGGAGGGAGCGTCAGTCATCGAGCACCTTGAGGATCTGCCGCGCCATCCTGGCCGCTCCACCCGGCCCGCCGATCCGCTCCAGGCCGTTGGCGCGGCAGCGTGCCGCCAGGGCCGATCCCTTCAGTTCCTCCAGCAGCGACGCCGCCAGCCGGGCCGTGCCGCTCAGGCTGGTCTCGGAGCCCGGCTCCCCCGCACTGCAGGCCAGTGATGGACCCAGCAGCCGTCGCTGGGCCTCGGCGAAGCTCGGGGTGAACTGGGGGCCCGATCCGGCCAGCTGCAGCACGGGCTTGCCCAGTCCCACACACTGTTCCGCCGCCGTACCGGTCATCGAGAGCAGCAGGTCGCACTGCTGCACCACAGCCGGGAAGCGACCCCAGTGCAGCTGCAGCACCAGGCGACCGTGCCGCAGCCGATCGCCCTCCAGCTGCCAGCCGAGCGGCGCGGCCAGCCGGCCCACCTGATCCGGTTCGAGAGCGCGCACGAGCGCGGCGTGCAGCTGCAGCCGTTCCCGTTCCTGCAGGGTGGCGGGCAGCCGGACCAGCACCTGCAGCATCAGCTCCAGGTTGCGCAGGGCCTCCGGCAGGCGGCTGCCCGGCAGCAGTCCCAGCCGCTGGGGCCGTGCGCCGGCCACCGGGGCATCCGGTTCACCAGCGTCGTCCGCCAGGGGGGCGGCCGCTTCCAGGGCTCGATCGAGAAAGGGATTGCCGAGGAAGTCCACCGGTCGGCCCAGTTGGCGGGTCAGATCGACGGCGGTGAAGGCGTCGCGGCTGAACACCCTGCGAAAACGGGGGCTGCGCAGGCAGGGGCCGCAGGGCCAGGGCAGCCGCAGCTTTCCCTCGTAATGGCTGGAGTAGGCCACCAGGTAGGTGACCACCTCCCGCCCGCTGCACCAGGCCGCCGCCACGGGGATCACATCGCCGATCACCACCACCAGATCGGCCCGGGGTGCCAGCCGCAGGAACAGGCACAGACGCCCGATCAGATAGGTCACCTGCCCCTGGAACAGTTCCGTGAGCCGGCCGATCAGACTGGTGTAGCCCAGCCCGCCGGTACTGAAGTCGCGGGGGCGTCCCAGCACGCTCACCCCCGCCTGGCGGTAGGCCGACCCCAGGCCCACCAGGGGCAGGGCCACCACGTCCAGCCCCCAGGCCTGCAGCTCCTGCCCGATCAGGCCGCCACTGAGATCTTCGCCATGCCCATTGCTGAGCAGCAGCACCCGTTTTGGTGCGCTGTCGGCACCACGCGCCGGCTGTCTCACCCCTGCAGCCAGGCCTTCACCTTCTCCAGGGCCTTCCAGCCCGGCCGTCGCCGCAGGCCGTCGGCGATCGAGTCCTCGAGTTCGCTGGCCAGTTCGGGCGCCAGCGCTGTGATCCGCAGCACCAGATCGATGTGCTCCCGCACGCCCTTGGCGCCGGTGTCGAGCATGGCCAGGCTGAGGTTCAGCCGTGACTGGGGATCCTGGGGATTGAGCTTCACGGCGGTGCGGGCGGAGTCCAGGGCCGCCTGGGGCTGATCCTCGAGCAGTTGCAGCCAGGCCAGGCAGGTCCAGCCGGCGGCCAGCCGCGGCGCCAGGGCGGTGATCGACCGGAAGTCGTCGATCACCTCGGCGGCAGCTGCTCCTTGCTGATAGCGACGGATGGCCTGGTTGAAGCGGGACTCGGCGGAGAGGGAGTCAGTGGGCAGGGAGTCAGTGGGGTCGGTGGTGGCCGTCATCGGCTGCGGCTGCTCGTGGTCCGTTCAGATTCCCATGCCGCTGATCAGATGGCGCGGGGCCTTCAGACCGCGAAGGAGCTGCCGCAGCCGCAGGTCTGGCTGGCGTTGGGGTTGGTGAAGTTGAAGCCACCGCCGATCAGGGCGGAGCTGAAGTCGAGCTGCATGCCGTAGATGTACAGGAGGCTCTTGGGATCGCAGACCACACGGAAGCTGGGCTCACCAGCGGGTTCGTAGACGTAGACCTCATCGTCGTCGCGGATGGCGGGGGGCGTGATGAAATCCATCGTGTAGCTCATCCCGCTGCAGCCGCCGGAGCGCACCCCCACCCGCAACAGCTTGTCGTCCCCCTGCTGCTGCATCAGGGCGGCCAGCTGCTTCATGGCCGGTTCGGTGATCAGGATGCCCTTGCCGTCCCTGCCGGTGTGGGTGGCAGGGGCCGGAGCCTGGGTGGTTTCGGGGACCGGGCTGGTTTCGGAGACCGTGCGGGTTTCGGAGAACGAGGTGCTCATGGGCGGGAACTGGCGACGTCCGGTCGGTGCGTCGGATCACTCTATGGAGAGGCTCCCGGATCTGGTGCTTCGCCGTCCCACGGGGCGCCTCCATAGAGTCTGCGCAGCTGAAGGAGTCAAGGGTGCGCGTCGCCATCGTGGGAGCGGGACTGGCCGGGCTGGCCGCGGCAGTGGACCTCTGTGACGCCGGTCATCGGGTGGATCTCTACGAGTCCCGCCCCTTTGTGGGCGGCAAGGTGGGCAGCTGGGAGGATGCCGACGGCAACCACATCGAGATGGGGCTGCACGTCTTCTTCTTCAACTACGCCAACCTGTTCGCCCTGATGCGCAAGGTGGGCGCGTTCGAGAACCTGCTGCCGAAGGACCACACCCATCTGTTCGTGAACCGCGGCGGCGACGTGCGCGAGCTGGATTTCCGCTTCCCGGTCGGTGCGCCGTTCAATGGCCTCAAGGCCTTCTTCACCACCCCCCAGCTCGACTGGATCGACAAACTGCGGAACGCCCTGGCCCTGGGCACCAGCCCGATCGTGCGGGGCCTGGTCGATTACGAGGGGGCGATGGGCGTGATCCGGGATCTGGATCGGATCAGCTTCCGCGACTGGTTCCTGGGCCATGGCGGCAGCGCCCGCAGCATCGAGCGGATGTGGGACCCGATCGCCTACGCCCTCGGCTTCATCGACTGCGCGGCGATCTCGGCGCGCTGCATGCTCACCATCTTCCTGATGTTCGCCTCGAAGACCGAGGCCTCGAAGCTCAACCTGCTCAAGGGCTCGCCGCACCGCTGGCTGCACCGCCCGATCCTCGACTACATCGAGGCCCGCGGCGCCCGACTTCACCTTCGCCACCGTGTCAGCGAGGTGCGCTACGAGAACGGCGCCGCCGAAGCCGCCCCCCGTGTGACGGGCCTCAGCCTCGGCACCCCGGACGGTGAGGTCCGGGTGGAGGCCGATGTCTACCTGGCCGCCTGCGATCTGCCGGGCATCCAGCGGCTGCTGCCGCAGGCCTGGCGGAGCTATTCCCAGTTCGACGACATCTACCGGCTCGAGGCGGTTCCGGTGGCCACCGTCCAGCTGCGCTACGACGGCTGGGTGACCGAGCTGGGCGAGGGCGAGGGCCCGGCCGCAGCGCGCCGGGATCTGGGCCGGCCCACGGGGCTCGACAACCTGCTCTACACCGCCGACGCCGACTTCAGCTGCTTCGCCGACCTGGCCCTGGCCAGCCCTGCAGATTACCGCCGAGAGGGGCAGGGATCGCTGCTGCAGTGCGTCCTCACGCCCGGCGATCCCTGGATCCCGAAGAAGACCGAGGAGATCGTCACCGCCGTCGATGCCCAGGTACGGGATCTGTTTCCGTCCGCACGGGATCTGACACTGCTCTGGAGCAACGTGGTCAAACTCGCCCAGTCGCTCTACCGCGAGGCCCCTGGCATGGAGCCCTTCCGTCCGCAGCAGCGCACACCGGTGAGTAACTTCTTCCTGGCCGGCAGCTACACCCGACAGGACTACATCGATTCGATGGAAGGTGCCACCATTAGCGGAAGGCTGGCGGCGGCGGCGATCCTGGATCAGCCGGTGCGTCTGGCCCTCAACGCCGCTGTGGCCTGATCGTTATGGGTCGTTGGCTCGAGCACAGTGTCACCACGGAGATCCAGGCTCCGGTCGAGCGGGTCTGGGAGGTCTGGAGCGATCTGGAGGCGATGCCGCGCTGGATGCGCTGGATCGAGTCGGTGGTCACTCTGGATGATCCCGATCTGACCGACTGGACCCTGGCGGCCCAGGGTTTCCGCTTCCACTGGAAGGCACGGATCAGCCAGAGGGTCGAGGCCCAGCAGCTCCACTGGGAGTCGGTGGGTGGCTTGCCCACCAGGGGTGCGGTGCGCTTCTATCCACAGACTCCGGAACTCACGGTCGTCAGATTGACCGTGAGCTATGAGTTGCCCGGTGTCCTTGCACCTCTGATGGAACCCTCCATCCTGGGGGGGATCGTCACCCGGGAACTCCAGGCCAATCTGGATCGTTTCCGGGATCTTGTCGAAAGCAACTATGTCCCCCACTGATCGGTTCGCCCACCGGATCGTCCTCGGGAAGACACCTCGTTCCCCCCGATCCGTGGGGATGGTGGGGCTGTTAGCACTGATGCCGCTGCTGCTGGGCGCCCTTTCCGGCTGCGGCGGCCAGCCGCCGCAGGACGCCGCAGCCGTGCCGCTGCCGCCACAGCAGCCGGCCCAGGCCAGCATCCCTCTCACACCGGTCGCTCCCCCATCTGCGGCCACCCCGATCACGGCGGGCTTCACCCCGCTGCCCACCCCGCAGCAGGTGAAGCAGGCCGTGCCGCAGGGGCGCCTGGATCCGTTCGCTCCGCTGGCCGTGGCCACGTCGGCACGGTCGGGCCAGGGCCAGAGGGTGCGTCCCGGATCGACGCCCCTTGCCCTGCCGGAGGGATTCCAGTTCACCGGGGTGATGAGCGGCGGCGGCAGGCCGGTGGCCCTGGTGCAGTTCGGATCCCAGAGCGGCTCCCTGGCCGTGGGGGATGCGGGCGGGAGGACCACCGATCTGCTGCCGGGCAACTGGTGGGTCGCCGCCATCGACGTGCAGCGGGGCCGCCTCACCCTGGTCAGCCGTGTTCCGGGTGAACCGCGCGGCCGGGCGATCACGGCGGAGCTGTAGAGATCGTCTAGATGCCAGCGACCAGCACCTGAGCGCAGGCCTGCACCAGGCCTGCCAGGTCGTGGGGGTCGGCTTCGGCGTCCACCCGCCCCAGCAGGTCCCGGCAGGTGGCACTGGTCTGCGGCCCGATCGACACCAGCGCCACCTGCCGCAGCCGCTCCGCCCAGTCCGCTCCCAGGTCCTGCTCCAGCAGCCTGACCGTGTGGCGCACCGTTTTGCCGCTGCTGAAGGTGATGGCGTCCACCCTTCCCTCCCGCAGGGCCGCAGCGGTGCCCAGGGGGAGATGGGCCGGGCAGCGGGATTCGTAGGCCGCCACCTCCACGACCCTTGCGCCGGCTTCGCTGAACGCCTCCGCCAGCACCGTGCGGCCGCCGCTCTGCACCCGCGGCAGCAGCAGCCGCAGCCCCCAGCCCGACACCGGGAAATGCTCGATCAGGCTGTCCGCCACGAAGGCCGGCGGCACAAAATCGGCCGGAGCTCCCAGACTCTCCAGCCGGGCCGCCGTCCTGCGGCCCACGGCCGCGATCCTCAGGCTGCGTGGCCTGTCTGCCAGGTTGCGGCCCAGGTGCTCCAGTCGCTGCTCCACCGCGTCCACACCATTGGCGCTGGAGAACACAATCCAGTGGAACGCCTCCAGTTCAGCCAGGGCATCGTCCAGCGGGCCCCATTCATCCGGTGGACCGATCACCAGGGCTGGAAGATCCAGCACCCGGGCGCCGGCCCGCTCGAACAGGGTCCGGGCCTCTCCCAGCTGCTGCTCCGCCCGTGTCACCGCCACGCAGCGACCCTGCAGCATCGTCATGGGGTCAGGCCTCCAGCCTCAGCATGGAGCCCGCCTGCTGCCGCAGCTGCTCCGCCTCCTGCTGTCGGCCCTGCTGCGTGAGCAGGCTGATGGCCCGGCGGAAACTGGCGCGGGCCGCGTCGATGTTGCCGCCCAGCAGTTGAGCCACCGCGAGGTTCTGGTGGGTCTCTGCATGCTCGGGGGTCAGCTGCAGCGCAGAGGCGTAGGCCGTCAGGGCCCCGCCGATGTCCCCCTGACGGCGACGGATCAGCCCCAGGTTGTACCAGCCGAGCGCCACTTCCGGCGCGAGCTGGGTGGCCGACTCGCAGAGGGTGCGGGCTTCCTCGGCTTCTCCTGCCTGCAGCAGCAGGGCCGCCAGGTTCAGCCGCGCCGCCAGGCTGAGCCGCAGGTTGAGCGGCAGGGCCAGCGCCTGGCGGTAGAGCCCGATGGCCCGCCGGGGGTTCGCGCTCGCCTCGGCGATGGCCAGATGCAGCAGCAGCTCGTAGCGCTCGGGGTGGGCCCGCTCTGGACAACCGGCCAGACCCTGCTCCAGCAGCGCGATCCCCCGCTCGCGGCGGCCCTCGCTGATCTCCAGGCCGCCGAGCTTGGCGCTGGCATAGGGATCACCCGGACGCTCCGCCAGTTCCTGTTCCATCGCCTGTCGCAGCCGCTCGGCCTTGTGTCCGCTCGCCAGCAGCTCCGGTCGATAGCCGTCGTGGATCAGGACGGGCTGAGGACAGTCGAGCACGCGCCAGTGAGGCTCCGCCTGCTGCAGGGCGACCACGCTGTCGTCCACCATCGCGTGATAAGCACGACTCCAGTGGATGGCCGGGTGGCGACGGAACAGCCGGCTCACGCTCGAGTAGGGCGACTGACGGGCCCCCCGTTCGAAGCGCAGCAGGTTGATCAGCAGCACGTCGGGCTGGCCCATCAGGGCCCGCAGGGGGGCGCGCGCCTCCGGCAGCAGGGTCTCGTCCGCGTCCAGCACCAGCACCCAGTCACCGCTGACCCACTCCAGGGCGCGGTTGCGGGCCTCGGCGAAGTCCCCCGGCCAGGGAAGGCGGTGCACCGTGGCTCCGAGGCGCTCTGCCAGCGCGTCGGTCCCGTCCACCGAGCCGGTGTCCACTACCACCAGCTCCTCGGCGAAGCCCGCCACCGATTGCAGGCACGGCCCGAGGCGCTCGGCCTCGTCCCGCACGATCATCGACAGGCTGAGCATGGGGCGGCTGCGGCGGCTCGGCTAGAGGCTAGGCCGCGCCGATGGGGCGCTCAGTCGGTGAAGCCGCCCTCCACAGCCGCGGCCCTCAGGCCGAGCCGCTGCAGCAGGTGGGCCTGGGCCAGAGGCATCTGGCCGGGGCTGTAGGCCGCCGGCAGCTCCGCCGGCAGCAGCGGCAGCAGGCTCTCCCAGAGGTAGGGACTGCCGTGGATCACCAGCCCTGCCAGGCGGGAGGCCGTCAGCAGCTGCCGCACCACCGCCGGCCAGGGCTCCTCGCCGCCGGCACTGCCACGGAAGGGGTTGCCGCGCACGAACAGCTGCAGCAGCACCGGTCCGTCCGGCAGGCGTTCCAAGGCGAGAGGGGCGCCGGGGTCCGCGCTCCAGGGGCTGGGACTGTGCCCGTCGATCAGGCAGACCCGGTAGCCGGCCGCCGTCGGCCGCAGCAGGGCGGGAGCCATGGCGGGCAGGAAGGGACAGCCGAGGCTGCTGTCGAGGCGGATCAGGTTCACTCCCGGTCCGGGTGGCAGTCCGGCGCCGCCGCGTACGTGCAGGCTCAGGTCCACCAGCTCGCGGGCCAGGGCCTGGTCCGCCGCCGACTCCAGTGCCTCGAGATCCGGCAACGCCGCGTCGTCCCCTGGCCGTCCGCAGGCTGTCCGGTCTCCGCCCCTGAGGCCGGCCAGCGCCGCCTCGCGGCGTTCCCAGCTGGCCGCGAGCCGCTCACGGCCGATCCGTCCGCTCTCCACCGCCTCCACAAGCCCCGTGATCGCCGCATCGGCGTCGGCCGGCATCAGCAGCAGATCCGCCCCGGCCTCGAAGGCCAGCACGGCGGCCTCGGCGGCTCCCCAGCGCCCCGCGATCGCCTCCATCACCAGGGCGTCGGTCACCACCAGTCCACCGAACCCCAGGTCTCGGCGCAGCAGTTCCGTGAGCACCGGCGGCGAGAGCGTGGCGGGACGGTGGGGATCCAGGGCGGGCAGCTGCAGATGGGCCGTCATCACCGCGGCGGTTCCGGCGGCGATCGCGGCCCGGAATGGCGGCAGTTCGATCCGCTCCAGCCGTTCCGGGCCGTGGGGGATCACGGGCAGCTCCAGATGGGAGTCGGCGCAGGTGTCGCCGTGGCCGGGGAAATGCTTGGCGCAGCACAGCACCCCCTCGGCCTGGGCGCCTTCGATGAAAGCGGCCGCGAGCACCCCCACCGTGGCGGGATCCTCGCCCCAGGCCCGCACGTTGATCACCGGGTTGGCGGGGTTGTTGTTGACGTCGCAGACCGGCGCAAGCACCCCGTTCAGCCCGAGCAGGCGGGCCTGCCGGCCGGTGCAGCCGCCGTAACGGCGGGCCAGGGCGACCGCCCGGTCGGGATCGACGGCGTGGAGCCGTCCCAGAGCCAGGGGGGGCACCAGCCAGCTGGCCCCCTCGAAGCGCTGGCCCACCCCCTCCTCCACATCGGCGCAGAGGAGCAGAGGATGGTGGGCCCACCCCTGCAGCTGTTGGGTGCGCAGCCGCAGCTCGGCTGCGCTGCCGCCCAGCAGGATCACGCCTCCCACCCCCTCGGCCAGCAGGCGCCTCAGGCCGGTGTTGGTCAGTTCCCAGCGGGGATAGCGCCGCTGGCCGTCGCTGAGGTGGCCGCTGCCGCGCACCACCAGCAGACCGGCCACCTGCCGCCGCAGGGACGAGGGGCGGAGGTCAGCCGTCGTCGTCATGGTCGGGGGGCTCCGCGGACCCGGGGGCCGCTTCGCCGGCTGGTTCCTCTGCCCGGTCCAGCCGCTCACGACCCAGCTGGTTGATCAGGGTCAGCACCGAGCTGCCTTTCTCGATGCCCCGATCGAGCAGGAACTTCAGCTCGGGCGTCCGGCGCAGGTTCAGGCGACGCGCCAACTCCCCTTTGACGAAGGGGGCAGCGGAGGTCAGGCCGGCGAGGGCCTGCTGCCGATCCTCCTCACTGCCGTAGATGCTCACGAAGATCTTGCAGTGCTGCAGATCACCGGCAACCTCGACCTGGGTGACGCTGACCATGCCCAGACCCACCCGTTCGTCCTTGATGCCGTTCACCAGCAGCTCGCTGATCTCGCGGCGGATCAGGGACGCGATTCTCTCCACCCGTCGGCCCTGCGCCATCCCTATGCCAGCGGTGCGGGGTTCACCATGGCATGGAGCACCAGGGTCAGGCTGACCAGGGCGCTGACCAGGGCGCCGATCAGCGCGACAGCCGTGACGGGATTGCTGCGCCGCCGGGCCAACGGTTCGAACACCGAGTTGAACACCCCGAGGCTGAAGGCCACGAGGTAGCGCGGGTAGCGCGTCACGTTGAGAAAGAAGTCCTTCATGGCGGTGGCAAGGACGGCGAGGGGGTCCTCACACGGGATCGGAATGTGAGGGCTACTCTGCCGCCCAGAGGACCGTGCCGCCGATGCTCGAGCTCCACCAGTTCCGCCATTCCTCCTTTTGCGAAAAGGTGAGGCTGATCCTGGCCGCGAAGGGGCTGGATTACGTCGCCTTAGAAGTCACCCCTGGGCTGGGGCAGCTGGAGCTGTTCCGTCTCTCCGGTCAGCGGCAGGTGCCCGTGCTGGTCGATGGCGGGGAGGTGATCGCCGATTCCACCGCCATCGCCCTCTATCTGGAGGAGATGGCCGGATCCCCCGTCCTGCTGCCGGCCGATCCGGCCGAACGGGCCCTGGTGCTGCTGCTCGAGGACTGGGCCGACACCGCCCTGGCTGCCGGAGCCCGCCGGGCGTTGCTGCAGGCCGCCGGTTCGGACGCGGTTCTGCGCGGCGCCCTGCTGCCGGACGCGACCCCGCAGGCCCTGCGCTCGCTGCTCGGGGCCCTGCCGGGCGATTTGCTGGCCGGCCTGGGCGAAACGCTCGGCACGATCGGCCGGGCCGAGCGGCGCCAGCTGCAGACCAATCTGGAGCAGCTGGCGGTGCTGGTGGCCCAGCAGTCCTACCTGGTTGGTCAGTCCCTCTCCCTGGCGGATCTGGCCGTGGCCGCCCAGCTGTCCCTGCTGCGCTTTCCGGCCAGTGCCGGCGCTCCCCTGGCCGGCCGCGGCGTTCCCGGCCTGGCCGACCATCCGCTGCTGGCTCCCCTGTTCGACTGGCGCGACCGGCTCTATGCGGAGCTGGGTCGGGCGGCTCCACCTTCGCCACAGCCAGGCTGAGCGCTCACGGGGGGCCGGGTTGAAGGCCCGGTCACGGCGGCGGCAGGCACCAGTCGGGCCGGCAGCAGCGCCAGGATGGAGCCGATCAGCGTGGTGGCCATGTCCGACCCCCTGTTGCGGGAACTCGATCATTACGTGGTCCTCGAACCCACGGCCGGCGAGCGCATCCTCACGGCCTCCGAAACTCTCGACTGGCTGGACGCTCAGCTGGCCAGGCTGTCCGCTCCACCGGCCGATCTGGCCGCGCTGAGCACCGATCGGCAGCGCTCGGAGCGGCTGCTGGAAACCGCCTGCGAGCTTGAGCTGGAGCCGGGGATGTCGGTTCAGTGGTACGCCGTGCGCCTCGAGCCCCCGGCACGTTGAGGGCCGAACGCCTCCTTTGGATCAGCGCCGATCGGCTGTGGCGTTCAGGCTGGCCGCGTTGGCGCCGTTCTCGTCGATCAGTTGAGCGGGGGCTTGCGGGGGCGCCACCCGCTGGCGCAGCACCGAGGGGATCGCCTCCAGCACCTGCTCGGCCACCTGCTGCGGCGGCTCGCCCGTCTGGTGCACGGTCAGGTGGGCCTGGGCGTACAGCGGCCGCCGCACGGCGAGCAGGGCCGCCAGCCGACCGGCCAGGTTCGGATCCTCCAACAGGGGCCGCCGCGTCGGATCGGCGGCCAGGCGCTGAACCAACAGGGCCTCAGGGGCCTCCAGCCACACCACCAGCCCCTGGCGCAGATGGCCCCAGTTCACCTCCCGGATCACCACGCCGCCGCCGGTGGCCACCACCCGGGAATGGTGCGCTGCCAGGGTGTTGAGGGTGGCGGTCTCGAAGTCGCGGAAACCCTCCTCCCCCTCGCTGGCGAAGATCTCGGCAATCGAGCAACCGGTCGCCTTCTCGAGCTCCGCGTCGGCGTCGAGGAAGCGGTAGCCCAGCGCTGCCGCCAGGGGCCGGCCCACGGCGCTCTTGCCGGCTCCCATCATTCCCACCAGATACACGTTGATCCCCTGCAGGCGGCGGGCCAGGTCGCGGTGGGATGCCGGGCCGGCGGGGCTGCTCATCGGTACGTCGTCACGGGAGCCCACGTTTCTAGGATGGCCGTCGCAAGGATTTCCCATGACCGTCTCAGGGCTCAGCGCGCCCGCTCCGGCGGCTTCCCCGCCGCAGGCGGCCCTGCCGGCGGATCCTCCCCCGGACCGGGGCTCCAACTCGCCCCTAGCCAGCCGCCATGGTCGCGGGCGGCCCTGCCTGATCACCCGCAGGGCCGTCTTCAGTGCCAGCCACCTCTATGCCCTCCCGGAGCTGAGCGAGGCCGAGAACCGCCGCCGCTTCGGTCCGTGCAGCATCGCCCCCGGCCATGGCCACAACTACGAGCTGAGTGTGGCCATGGCCGGCCCCCTCGACGGGGACGGCATGGTGCTGAACCTCTCGGAGGTGAAGCACGCCATCCGCCGGGAGGTCACCGACCAGCTCGACTACCGGTTCCTGAACGAGTGCTGGCCTGAGTTCGATCTCTCCCGCCCGGAGGGTTGTCTCCCCACCACCGAAGCGCTCTGCCAGGCGATCTGGCGGCGTCTGGCGCCCCACCTGCCGCTCGTCGGCCTGCGCCTGCACGAGCAACCCACCCTCTGGGCCGACGTCGTCGGCAATGCCATGGAAGCCTTCCTCTCCATCCGTACCCACTTCGCGGCCGCCCACCGCCTGGCCCGGCCAGAGCTCTCCCAGGCCGAGAACGAGGCGATCTACGGCAAGTGCGCCCGCCCCCACGGCCATGGCCACAATTACCTGCTCGACGTGACCGTGCGTGGTCCGATCGATCCCCGCACCGGCATGGTCTGCGACCTGGCGGAGCTTCAGCGGCTGGTGAACGATCTGGTGGTCGAGCCGTTCGACCACACCTTCCTCAACAAGGACGTGGCCCACTTCTCCGCCTGTGTGCCTACGGCCGAGAACATCGCCCTGCACATCTCCGATCTGCTCAGCGCTCCGATCGCCGCCACCGGCGCGGCCCTGCACAG
Organism: uncultured bacterium; assembly: GCA_964355015.1. Taxonomy (GTDB): domain Bacteria; phylum Cyanobacteriota; class Cyanobacteriia; order PCC-6307; family Cyanobiaceae; genus CAYHCE01. Next base: position 19,132 of record CAYHCE010000029.1, read on the forward strand.
GGTGCGTCTTCAGGAAAGCCCCAACAACGCCGCCGAGGTGTTCGCCGAGGCCCCCCTTCTGGAGATGCGCCCAGCCGCGCTGGAGGCCCTGTCCGCCGTTTGAGCCTGCCCAGTCTGCGTCTGGTCCTGGCGATCAGTCTCGATGGGCGTCTCGCCCCCGCCGATGGGGGTGCGGCCCAGCTGGGTGGCGAGGGCGACCGGGTCGCACTGGAGGAGGCGCTGGCCTGGGCAGATGGCTGCCTGATCGGTGCCCGCACCCTGCGGCTGCACGGCACCACCTGCCTGATCCGCCGCCCGGAGCTGCTGGAGCGCCGCCGCCTGGAGCACCGATCGCCCCAGCCCATCGCCGTGGTGGTCAGCCGCGGCGGTGCGCTCGAGCCGGCTCTGCCCTTCTTTTTCCAGCCTCTGGAGCGCTGGTTGCTTTCCTCTGGTGAGCCGCAGCCCGGCTTCCAGCGCCAGCTTCTGCTGCAGGACTGGCCCTCCGCTCTGCGCCAGCTGGCCAGGCTCGGGCTGGAGCGGCTGGTGCTGCTCGGTGGCGCCGAGCTGGCCTCCGCCCTGCTGGCGGAACGGCTGGTGGAGGAACTCCAGCTCACCCTCTGCCCCATCCTGCTGGGCGGTCCCTTCACCTGGGTGCAGGCCACGGCGCCGGATCTGTCCGACCCGCCCTGGCTGCTGGTGGAGCACCGTGGCCTGGGGGGCGGCGCGCTGTTGCTGCGGTACCGACGGAGCCTCCCGGCCGGGGGGATCAGTTCTGCCGCTGCCGCCGATCGTCCGGTACGGCCGACCGGGATCTGAATCGTCGCTGCAGATCCTGCAGCGACACGTCCCGCAGGCTGTCCGCCGGCAGGCCCAGAAGCCTGGCGGCACAGCGCTTCACCACCACCTCACTGTCGCCGCCGAAGCGGCCACCGACCAGTTCGGTGATCACGCCGAAACTGCGGCCGCTGTTTTCCGCCTCCGCGATCAGGCAGGCGCTGGTGGGGCCCGCCAGCCTGCGGCAGGGTTCCTGCAGGGTTCGCTCCAGACCCGCCAGGCCGTCGGCTCCCACGCTGAGGCAGAGCTCGGTGAGCCGCTGCTCCAGGCGGGGTTGCAGCAGCCGCAGCACCGGCCCCAGCAGGCTGGCCTGCGCCGGCGGCGCGAACGGTTGCCCGAGGCAGCCGGCCGTGAGGAAGGCCGCGGCCAGCCGTGTCCAGCGCAGACGACTCCCCATCCCGTTAGTTTTGCCCTCTGCCTTCCTGCCATCGTCCCCGATCGCCATGGCTGAGATTCAGGCCCGCTGGCACCGGGCGACGGAGGAGATTCCGGAGCAGGAATGGCAGTGCCTGACCCAGGCCTGCGGGCTTCCCTTCTACGGCTGGCGCTGGCTCGTTGCGCTGGAGCGTTCCGGCAGCATCGTTCCCCGGCAGGGGTGGCAGCCCTGTCACCTCAGCCTGTGGCGGCAGGAGAGGCTGATCGCGCTGGCTCCGCTTTATCTCAAGGGTCACAGTTACGGCGAGTTCGTCTTCGACCAGTCGTTTGCCCAGCTGGCTGGCCAGCTGGGGTTGCGCTACTACCCGAAGCTGCTCGGCATGAGCCCGGTCAGCCCGGTGCAGGGCTACCGCTTCCACATCGCTCCCGAGGAGGATGAGGCGGCCCTCACCGCCCTCCTGCTGGAGCTGATCGATGCCTTCTGCCGCGATCAGCGGATTCTCAGCTGCAACTTTCTGTACGTGGATCCCCTCTGGCAGCCGCTGGCCGAGGCCGCCGGCTGCGCCACCTGGCTGAATCAGCAGAGCCTGTGGGTCAATGAAGGCTTCGGTGGTTTCGACGACTACCTGGCTTCCTTCAACGCCAACCAGCGGCGCAACATTCGGCGCGAGCGCCGTTCGATCAGCGAGGCGGGCCTTCAGGTGACACCCTGGGAAGGGGATGGGATCCCGGCGGCTCTGCTGGTGCGGATGCACGGCTTCTATGAGCAGCACTGCAGCCGCTGGGGTGCCTGGGGCAGCAAGTACTTGAGCGAGGAGTTCTTCAGAGTCGCTGCCCGTGAGATGCGCCAGCACCTGGTGCTGTTCAGCGCCCACCGAGGCGACCCGGCCGAGCCGGTGGCCATGTCGCTGTGCGTTCGTAACGTGGATTCCCTCTGGGGCCGCTACTGGGGCAGCGAGGATGAGATCGAGAATCTCCATTTCGAAGTCTGCTACTACGCCCCGATCGCCTGGGCGATCGAGCATGGCATCCGCCGCTTCGATCCGGGTGCCGGCGGCAGTCACAAGCGCCGCCGCGGTTTTCTGGCCCAGCCGCGCGCCAGCCTTCACCGCTGGTACGACAGCGGCTTCGATCGGATGCTGCGCCGCTGGTTGCCCGAGGCGAATGCTCAGCTGCTCGAGGGGATCGCGGCGGAGAATGCCGAACTGCCCTTCAGCCGCCGCGAGCTTCCCCTGAGCGCGGCCTGAGGGGACATCGCTCTGCCCGCCCGCCTGCCGCCGGCCCCCGGGGTGGCCGGCTTCTACGATCCAGCCATGGACACCCGAGCCACAGTGCAGTCCCCTACCGAGCGGCCGAACCTGCCGGTCGGCGATCGCCAGTCCACCGATCGCCGGTCTGCGGATCTCCAGCCGGCGGATCGACGCGAACTCGATGAGCGCCTGTCCCAGCGTTTCATCGCGCTCGATCCGGCTGGGTACTTCCTGATCCGGCTGGATACGGAGCGGGGCGAGCTGGTCGCCGAGCACTACGCCAATGGTGTCAACGCCAGCGGCCTGGCCACCGACCCCGACACCGGCGAAGTGCTCAGCTGCCGTGGTGGTGATCCGCGCCGTCCGCTGGCCATCTACAGGGGCCGCACGGCCAAGGAGCTGGGGATCCGCCTCACCGAGGCGGGGGATCCACAGCTCCTGAGCCGACTGGACCATGCTCTCTACCTGGGGCGTGAGCTTCAGAAGGCTGAGCACAGCCTGTTCGGGGACCAGCCCTATGTGCAGGACTGAAGCAGGCCACACAGGGTTCTGACTCTGGTCAGAGGAGGGGCTGTCGGACCGGCTCCGCCTGAACGGCTCCGAAACCGCAGCGCTCAGGCGGGCTGGAGCTCCTTGATCGCCGAGGAGGTGGGCGGCAGCTCGGGGGGCAGCGATTGAAGCTGCTCCTGGATCTCCTGGGTCACCACGCTGCGGTATTCCAGGAAGTGCTCGTTGTGGGCAAGCACCACCAGGAACTGCTCCAGCTGGCTGGGATTGCGGCGGGCAATGCTGATCAGGTAGCGCCAGAACCGGCCGCGGGTGTCCCGCAGCAGACCCTGGCGCCAGATCACGATCAGCAAAGCCCGGACGTCGGTCCAGCTGGGCAGCTTGGGCAGACCCGCGACCGGTTGGACAAACCGGTGCCAGCGGGGTTTCCCCACCTTCAGGTAGTAGCTGTAGACGCGGTCCATGTAGGCGTTCGGCTCATACAGCGCACAGAAGGCCTCCACGTATTCGTTGGCGATGTCCCGGATCGGGCGGGTGGGCACGAAGTTCAGCAGGTTGGTCTGGTTAACTCCCTTGGCCGCGGCCTTGTCCTGGATCAGGCGCCCTTCCTTCTCGAGACGGTGCCAGAGCCCGGTATTGGGCAGGGCCTGCAGCATCCCCATCATCGCGGCGGGGATGCCGGTGCGGGTGACGAATTCGACGATCCTCTGGCCGGCACCGGTCTTCTCGCCGTCGAAGCCGATGATGAAGCCCGCCATCACCCGGATGCCGTAGGAGGTGATCCGATCGACGGATTCCTCCAGGGAGCTGCGGGTGTTCTGCAGCTTGCGAGCGGTTTCAAGGCTGGCCTCGTCGGGGGTTTCGATGCCGAGGAAGACACTGTCGAAGCGGCTCTCGGCCATCATCTCCATCAGCTCGTCGTCCGAGGCCAGGTCCACCGAGGCCTCGGTGGCGAAGCTGAAGGGATAGCCGTGATCGATCTGCCACTGCTTCAGGGCGGGAAGCAGAAGCTTGGCGTTGCGCTTGTTGCCGATGAAGTTGTCATCGACAAGGAAGATCGAACGCCGCCAGCCCAGGTCGTAGAGGTACTGGAGTTCGCCGAGCAGCTGCTCGGGCGTTTTGGTGCGGGGTTTTCGCCCATACAGCACGATGATGTCGCAGAATTCGCACTGGAACGGGCAGCCGCGCGAGAACTGCACCGACATGGAGTCGTAGGCATCGAGCTCAAGCAGATCGAAGCGTGGAATCGGGGTGCCCGTGACATCAGGCTTCACTCCTTCGGAGCTGAACCGACCCTGCCGGTCGCCTCGTTCCAACGCTTCGATGAACATCGGCAGGGTGATCTCGCCTTCGTCGAGAACCTTGAAATCAGCCAGTTCGATCTCCGGCGCATCGGGGGTGGAACTGGCGAAGGGACCGCCCACGGCCACGGGCAGGCCCCGCTGCTTGGCCTTGGCGATCTGGGCGGCCATGTCGGCCTTCTGGACGATCATCCCGGAGATGATCACCAGTTCGGCCCAGTCCCACTCGGCCTCGGTGACCTCCCGCACGTTGCGGTCCGCGAGCTTGAACTCCCAGTGCTGCGGCAGCAGGGCAGCCACCGTGACCATGCCGAGTGGCGGCAGCAGGACCTTGCGATTGACGAGCTCGAGGATCTTCTCGTAGCTCCAGAAGGTCTTGGGGAACTCCGGGTAGACGAGCAGGGCGCGCATGCTGTTCCGGCGAAAGGGGAAGCCACGAAGTTCATGCCTGCGATGGGCATGATCCCGTGCGGTTTGGAGGTCAGCCTAGGCGCTGCCCCGGCAATCGGGTTCCGCTCTGCTCTAATGGCAGCGATGTGTTCCTTTGGCGACCATGGGTGTGGCGCTCTATCTGGGTCTGATGGTTGGGGGGCTCGTCACGGCCTTCCTGCTCTCCAGCCTGCTCCGTGGCATCAAGCTGATCTGAAGCTGGTCTGAGTTCCGAGCCGAGCTCAGCCGGCCGGCACGATGTCCGAGCGGTATGGGCTCGCTGCAGCATTGACTCGCTGCGGATTCAGGCAGCCCTGCGTCCTGCCTGGCGGTCTCGCAGCCATCACACGGGCCGCCAGGTCGGCCCGGCTTGGGTCCCACCGGTGGGATTCGTTCCCTCAGCTGGCCCCGGAGCCGCTGCGACGTCCTCTGAGGCGGCGGGCAGAACAGTGCCGCGCCCGGCCACCAGCTCCCGGACCGCCAGAGCCAGCCCCACGCACCCCATCACGGCGAACGTGGCCGGGAGCCCGATCCGCAGACTGAGTGCCGCGGCCAGCAGCCCGCTCAGGCCTCCACCCCCGAGGAAGGCGATCTGCCCGAGACCCGCCATGCGCCCTCGCAGCACCGTCGGCGAGGCCACCTGCAGGATCAGGCTGCTTCCGGCCAGCAGGCCGGCGGTCCCAGTCCCGATCAGGAATGTCATCCCCAGGCGGAAGCCGCTGCCCGCCGGCAGGGCCATGCCCAGCTGGGCGGCGCTGGTGAGCAGGGTGCAGCCCCCCAGCAGCAGGGAGGGCCGGCTGCTCAGCCAGTGGCTGTTCCGCTGCAGCACCAGCCCGCCCACGATGCTGCCGGAGGCGAGCACACTGGTGAACAGCCCCAGGGCCTGGGGGCTGGGACCCAGAACCTGTGCGGCGATCAGGGGCGCCAGGCCCGGATGGAAGAACACGGCCAGACAGGCCAGGCCGGTGAAGACCAGCACATGGCGCAGGGAGGGACCGCAGCCCCGCCAGGCGGTGCCCAGGGAGGTGCCGCCGGTCCCATGGCCACTGCGCCGTTCCAGGCGCCGATCCGGCTGCAGCAGCCACACCACGGTGGCGATCGGCAGCAGATAGGTGGCGGCGTCGATGCTCAGGGCCGCCGTCGGACCCGTCAGGGCGAGCAGCAGCCCGCCCAGGGGAGGACCCACCAGCTTGCCCAGGTTGAACACCACTGAGAAGCTGGTCAGATAGGGCGCCAGCTGCTGCGGTGTCTCCACCAGCAGGGCGCAGTACTTGTTGCGGGCGGTCAGCTCGTAGGCGCTGGCCAGGCCCACCACCAGGGTGCTCAGCAGCAGCAGGGCCACCTGGGCGGTGCCCTGCAGCAGAGGGATCGCGATCGCTCCGAGCGAGGCCCCTGCCACCAGCCCCCACTGGGCCCGGATCAGCACCCGCTCGCAGCCGATCCGGTCGGTCAGCACCCCGGCCGACCCGCTGGCCAGCAAGCTGGGCAGGGCAAGCGCGGCGAAGTGCAGGGCCAGCAGCAGGGGGTTGCGGGTCTGGTGCATCAGGATCCAGCCCTTGGCGGTGATCCCGGCGAACGATCCGGCGGTGCTCAGCCCCGAGGCGATCAGGAAGGTGGTGCGCTGGTTCCGGCGGATCCAGTGCCTCAAGCCGACCTCCCCCTCAGGGCCAGGGCATCCCCCACCATCTCGCGCGCCCCCACCATTTCCCCCTCCAGGTCGTAGAGGTTGGCGGCGGTGAGGCGCACGGGCACCAGGGTGCCAGGCGCCGCGCAGAGGCCCCCCGCCCCGGGCCTCACGCGCACCTCTCCGTCCACGTCCGGGGCGAAGCGCGCAGAGCGGCCCAGCATCTCGCCGGTGCCGGGGTTCTCCTGCTCGATCAGCACGTCGACGATCCGTCCCACCCAGGCCGCGTTGCGGGCCGCCGCGATCGGCTGCTGCCGCTCCATCAGTCGGTTGCGGCGCTCGATCGCCACCTCGGCGGGAACAGGATCCGGCAGGTCCACCGCCGCTGTGCCCTCCTCCGGCGAAAAGGTGAACACCCCTACATGGTCGAAGCGCTGCTCGTCGACGAACCGGAGCAGGTGTTCGAAGTGCTCTTCGGTTTCGCCTGGAAAGCCGACGATGAAGGTGGTGCGCAGCACCGCATCAGGCAGCTGCTCCCGGATGCGGCCGAGCAGATCCCCGGTCACGTTGGCCTGCCAGGGCCGGTTCATGGCCCGCAGCACCGCGGGGTGGCTGTGCTGCAGGGGCAGGTCGAGGTAGGGGAGCACGTTGGGCGTCTCCCGGTAGGCGGCCAGCACCTCGGGGGTGAGGCCTGTGGGGTAGGCGTAGTGGACGCGGATCCAGGGGATCTGCACCTCGGCCAGGGCACGCAGCAGATCGGCCAGCCGCGGCCTGCCGTAGAGGTCTAGGCCGTAGTTGGTCGTGATCTGGCTGATCAGGATCAGCTCCTGGACTCCCTGCGCCGCCAGCTGCTGAGCCTCCGCCACGATGGATTCGATCGGGCGCGAGCGCTGGTCGCCCCGCAGCCTCGGGATGATGCAGAAGGCACAGCGGTAGTCGCAGCCCTCGGCCACCTTCAGATAGGCCACGGCCGCGGAGGTGGTGCGGTAGCGCGGGAGGTGCTCGTCGGCCACGAAGGTGGGAGTGGCGCTCACCCGGTTCACCCGTTCGCCCGCCTCCACCCGCTGCAGCACCTCCACGATGTGCTGGTAGTCGCCGGTGCCGACGATCGCCCGCGCCTCCGGCAGGGATTCCAGCAGCTCCTCCTGGAAGTGCTGGGCCAGGCAGCCGGCGATGATCAGTTCCTTGCCCTGCTCGGCCAGTTCGACCAGGGTGCGCACCGATTCCTCGCGGGCGTCCTGGATGAAGCTGCAGGTATTCACCACCACCACAGCCGCCTCCCGTTCATCGGCGCTCACCCCGTAACCCGCCTGGGCCAGCAGCCCGAGCATGTGCTCGGTGTCCACCCTGTTCTTTTCGCAGCCGAGGTGGGCGAAGGCAACGGTGGGCTTATCGCCGGAATCTGCAGCGGCCGGGGCGGGTGAGGCGCTGGCTGGGGTCATGACGTACTGGGGCCGGGAACCATGGCCGCGTGGTGGCCCCTGTGGGGCCGATCCTTCACCCTATGAGACGTGCGGCTGGCCCTGCCGGCCCCATCCGGCCCTCGCCTCTCCACCATCACCACCCATCCACCAGGCCGCGCCGACTCCGGTCCGGCCCCTGCCACCACCTCGCGCTGGCGTGCCCTCTTCCCCCAGCTCTGCCCCCTGATCGGCGTCATCCATCTGCGTCCCTTGCCGGGTGCGCCCGGCTGGCAGGGGGATCTGCAGGCGGTGGAGGAGGCCGCCCTGCTGGATGCCCGTTCCTACCGCGCCGGTGGCGCCGATGGCCTGATCGTCGAGAACTTCGGTGACATCCCCTTCTGGCGCGGGGCGGTGCCGCCGGAGACGGTGGCCGCCATGACCCGCCTCGCGGTGGCCGTGGTGGCCGCGACGCCGCTGCCGGTGGGCATCAACGTCCTGCGCAACGACGCCCTGGCAGCCCTGGCGATCGCCCAGGTCAGCGGCGCCCGCTTCATCCGGGTCAACGTGCTCAGCGGAGCCACGGTCACCGATCAGGGGGTGATCGAGGGCGTGGCCGCCGACCTGCTGCGTCGCCGCCGCCTGCTGGGGGCCGAGGAGGTGCGGATCCTGGCCGACGTGCTCGTCAAGCACGGCGCTCCCCTGGCTCCCCTGACGATGGCGGAGGCGGTGGCGGACGTGCTGGAGCGGGGCGGTGCGGATGGCGTGATCGTCTCCGGCACGGGGACCGGGCGTCCCATCGACCCGGACGACCTGGTGCAGGCTCTGGCGGCGGCGGGGTCCGCCCCCGTACTGATCGGCAGCGGCGCCACCCCGGCGGTCCTGGAGCGACTGGCCTGCCGTTGCCACGGGGTGATCGCCGGCACAGCCCTCAAGCAGGAGGGTCGGATTCACCGGCCGGTCGATTCCGAACGCGTCAGAGATCTGAAACGGGTGCTGCCACAATCAGCCCAGTCCCAGTCATCGCCGTGACCAGCACCCGCCTGAGCAGCCGACTGGGCAGCCGCCGCCGTTCCGACCCTGGCCTCCGCTGGGTCCGGGTGGTGATGGCCGTTCTGGCCATGATCGGTGCGATCGACACCGGTGCCATCACCCTCAAACGCTGGGGCCTGCTCGGCCCGCTCAGCTGCCCGGGTGGGGCCGAGGGTTGCGACAAGGTGCTCAACAGCGTCTGGGGCAGCCTGTTCGGCCAGCCCCTCTCCCTGTTCGGCTTCCTGGCCTACGCAACAGTCCTGCTCCTGGCCATCCTCCCGCTGGTGCTGCCCGGCGAGCTTCGCACCAGCCTGGCGGGGCGCAGCTGGTGGGGCCTGTTTCTGATCAGCGGCGGCATGACCGTGTTCAGCCTCCTGCTGATGGGGCTCCTGATTTTCAAGATCAAGGCGTTCTGCTTCTTCTGCGTGCTGTCGGCGATCCTCAGCCTGTCGCTGTTCGTGCTCAGCCTGATCGGCGGGGAATGGGAGGACCGTGGTCAGCTGTTCTTCCGGGGGGTGCTGGTGTTGCTGGTGGTGGGTCTTGTGGGCCTGGGCTGGGCGGCCTCGGTGGACCGCCCCGCCGTCCTGAGCGCCAAGGGGTCACCGCCGCCGGTCACCACGCCGAGCACGGCGGGGACCCTGGCCCTTGCGGAGCATCTGAAGAGTACCGGCGCGGTGATGTACACCGCCTACTGGTGTCCCCACTGCCACGAGCAGAAGGAACTCTTCGGCAAGGAAGCCAGCGCCAGGCTGACCCTCGTCGAATGCGCGCCGGATGGCCGCAACAGCCAGAAGGCCCTCTGTGATCAGAAGCGCATCGAAGGATTCCCTACCTGGGAGATCAACGGCAAGCTCGATTCCGGGGTCAAGCCCCTCAATCGTCTGGCGGATCTCAGCGGCTTCAAGGGGCCCCGTTCGTTCTGAAGCAGGCACTCGCTCCCAGGGGGGTGGTGTGGATCGCCATGCCCCGCCGCTGCAGGCTGTGCCGTTGCCAGAACGGCTGCTGGGCCGGAGCATCGGTGCGGTAATGGCCGCCCCGGCTCTCCTGGCGGAACAGGGCGGCTTCGGTCAGCAGCTCGGCGAGCAGCAGCAGTTGCCGCAGGTCCTGCAGCGGTCTCACCACTGCGGCAGCCTCCGTGTCCAGAGCCAGCTGATGGCCGGGCTCCAGCTCCTGGAGTGCCCGGATCAGCGGGAGGCTTTCCAACCCCATCCGCTCGGGCCGGATGGCGGCGAGGCCCTCGCGCAAGCCGCGCTCCTGCCGTTCGACGCCGGCCACCCGCCAGCAGAGCCGCCGCAGGGCCTTGCTTCTGGCGCGGATCGCTGCCTCCTGGAGCCCGGAGCCGTCCCGGGTGTCTGGATGGGCGTGGAGCTGAGGTGCGCTGCGGTGGTCGAGAGGCTGCAACTGCAGGTTCCGCAACTGGCGGGCGAACACCAGGCACTCCATCAGGGAGTTGCTGGCCAGCCGGTTGGCACCGTGCACCCCGGTGCAGGCCACCTCTCCCACTGCGTAGAGGCCCGGCAGAGTGGTGGCGGCCGACAGGTCGGTGCTCACACCACCCATCCAGTAGTGGGCAGCAGGAGCCACCGGGATCGCGGCTTCGGTGGGTTCGAGGCCGAATTCACGGCAGCGCCGCAGGATGGTGGGGAACTGCCGGTCCAGCCGCTCCCGTCCCACCGGGCGCAGGTCGAGCCAGAGCCGGTCCACGCCCTGCTCCTGCATGGTGCGCACCAGGGCGCGGCTCACCTGATCGCGGGGGGCCAGATCCCCTCCGGCCAGAGCGGCCACGGGGCTGCGCCCGGCAGCGTCCAGCAACCGGGCCCCCTCGCCCCGGACCGCTTCCGAGATCAGGAAATGGGGCGCTCCCGGCAGCATCAGCGCCGTGGGGTGGAACTGGACGAATTCCAGATCCCGGATGGCGGCGCCGGCCCGCCAGGCCATCACCACCCCATCTCCCGTGGCCTGGGCCGGGTTGGTGGTCTTCTCGAACAGATGGCCGCCACCGCCGCTGGCGAGGACAACGGCACCGGCCTGCAGCCAGTGGACCCGCTCGTTTTCCAGCACCTGAAGGCCTCGGCAGCCGCCTGCGTCGACCCAGAGCTGCAGGGCCATCACCCCCTGGCGCTGTTCCAGCCCCGGGCGCCTGATCACCTCCCGCTCCAGGGCCTCCACCAGGGCTCCACCGGTGCGGTCCTGGGCGTGCAGAACGCGGCGATGGCTGTGGGCGGCCTCCAGGGTCCTGCTCAGTCCCGACGCATCGCGATCGAAGGCCATGCCGAGTTCCAGCAGGTGCTGCACGCAGGCCGGCGCCTGGTGCACCAGCAGGTCCACGGCCTCTGGGTCGCAGAGCCCAGCCCCGGCCCTGAGGGTGTCGTCCCGGTGGCTGGCGAAGCTGTCGTCCGCACCGGTGACCGCTGCGATCCCGCCCTGCGCCCAGCGGCTGGCGGAACGGGGAGCCGGGTCCTTGCTGAGCAGAAGCACCCGCAGCTCGGGGGGGAGCTCGAGGCAGGCCATCAGTCCCGCAGCGCCGCCGCCGACGACCACCACATCCCAGGCCGGAGCGAGAGGAGACTGTGTGGGGAGGACCGTCGACATGGACCCAAGCAAAAAGCCGTCGGTGGACCGACGGCTTTGGCCCGGCTCAGGCCGCCGGTTGGTCAGCGGTAAACCCCGGGGTTGATCCGGTCGTAGCCCTCATTAAGGGCGATCGAGGGAGATGTAACGGTGAAGTTGTCCTTGTACTTCTGGAACAGCTCCTTCTGACGATCGGTGAGGTCGAGGCTCAGGACATCGTCGACCGTTTCGTAGGGACCGCCCAGAACGATCTTGCCGGCCAGGGTGGGGTACATACCGGGAAACTGCTGGAAGCTGCGAACCGGGGAGTTGTTGAGGTCAACCTTGCCCTGCCGCGCAGCGATCTTCTCGTCGGCCACGTTCCGCAGTTGATCCGCTGCCGCGGCAGGAGGAAAGAGCAGGGAAACGAACAGGCCCGCCATCAGCAAGCCGCTCATCAACCAGGCAACCAGCCGTTTCATCGAAATTCTCCGTTCTGTGGATCGGGGGTGGATCGGTGTGGATGGCGGTTGGATGGACGCCCTTGCTGATCCATTTACCCGGAGGGTTCCGAGCACGATCCCAGCCACGCTACAGGTGGGCGCCCGCCTCCCCGGGAGCCGCCCCCGAGCCTTTTGCAGTTCTTCAATTCCGCCCTTCCACCCGTGGCTGGATCGGCCAGTCCGGCCGTCCCCTGCTCAGATCAGTCCGCTCATGGCGGGGCTCAGCAGGGCGGCGGCCAGAAAGAGGCCATCCACCGCCAGGGTGGTGACGAGTGCGGCAGCGGCCATCCGTCCCAGGAGGCCGGATCCGGCCAGAAAGCTCCCCAGCCTCACCAATGCCGCCGCCATCCCCAGCACCAGGAGCAGGGAGCCAGGCTGGAGCACCTGCAGGGCGGCCCTGTGAAGCAGGGCAGGGGCCTCCTGGACCGTGGCCTGCAGTACCGCCGGCCAGTAGGGCATCACGCCAGCGAGGGCCATGGTGAGGTCGGTGCAGGCCGTGCCCAGCAGGGAGGCCAGATAGAACGCCGAGGCGATCCTCCAGCGGCCCTGCAATCCGGTGAGGGCCAGCGGCAGCGCGAAGGCTTCGATCGGCAGATGCCAGACCGGATGGATCCGGAACCATCCCCAGAACAGGCAGCCCGCCAGCCAGCTGCCGCTGAAGCCCACCAGCAGGGGGCCAAGCTGACGCCAGCGGGTCTGTTCCTGCCGTTCGAGCCATAGGCCGACGGCCAGCAGCACGGCGGTGAACAGCGTGGCGCTGCTGGGGTGGAGGCGAACCCAGGGGGCTTGAAGGAAGACCGGACCCACCACCAGCAGGGCGGCGGCCAGCGGCAGAGAGCCCGTCTTTGGCAGCAAGGGCCGGGTTGGGGTCGTGACCGCGACGATTCCGGCCCAGCCGGCCGGGGGAGCGGCGGTGACCAGCGCTGAGGAGGAAAGGCTGGGCCGGACTCCGATCACCTGCATGTATGAAGAAAGGTGTCCAACCTTAAGGGACGCGGGTGGTGGTGCCGCCGCTGCCCCGGCCATAGGGTCGGGGCTCGGCCACCATCCCTGCCCCTGCATGATCCTTGCCGCCGCCACGCCAGCTCCGGGGTTCCTCGTGTCCTGCTGGCATGCCCTCGTGCTCGGGATCGTGCAGGGACTGACTGAGTTTCTGCCGATCAGCAGCACGGCTCACCTCAAGGTCGTGCCGGTGCTGCTGGGCTGGGGTGATCCGGGGGTGGCGGTTACGGCTGTGATCCAGCTGGGCAGCATCGCGGCGGTGATCGTCTACTTCCGCCGCGACCTCGCCGTCGTCGTCGCCGGCTTCAGCCGGGCGTTCCGCCATGGGCAATGGAGCGATCCCTCTGCCCGGCTCGGACTGGCCATGGCCATCGGCACGCTGCCGATCGTGCTGGCCGGCCTCGCGATCAAACGCTTCTGGCCAGCCTACGAGCAGTCACAGCTGCGCGGCCTCAGCTCGATCGGCATCGTCTCGATCGTGATGGCCCTGCTGCTGGCCCTGGCCGAAACCGTGGGTCGCCGGCAGCGGGATCTGCCCAGCGTGCGCCCTGTGGACGGCCTGCTCGTCGGTCTGGCCCAGACCCTGGCCCTGATCCCGGGAGTGTCCCGCTCCGGCAGCACCCTGACGGCCTCCCTGTTCGATGGCTGGGAGCGTGCCGCCGCGGCCCGGTTCTCCTTCCTGCTCGGCATCCCGGCGATCACCCTGGCTGGCCTGGTGGAGCTCAAGTCGGCCTTCGCAGAGGGGGCCAGCCTCGGCCCGGTGCCGCTGCTGGTAGGGATCGTCTCGGCCACGCTCGTGTCGTGGCTGGCGATCGCCTGGCTGCTCCGCTTCCTGCAGAACCACAGCACCTGGGTGTTCGTCGGTTACCGGCTGGTGTTCGGCCTCTTCCTGCTGGTGTGGGTCTGGAGGATGGGGCCGGCCTGAGGTCCCAGACTGGATGCCGTTCGTTCTGTCGGCCCCGTGTGGACTGAGCCCTCCGCTGGCCTGCCCCTGGCCACTGCGGATCCAGCACGCTCGCCCCAACCGGCGGTGGTGGTCCCGGCGGTGGTGGCCACGGTGGAGCCTGGATCGATCGGCGAGGAGCTCGGATTCCAGCCCGGCGATCGTCTGATCAGCATCAACGGCATCCGCCCCAGGGATCTGATCGATTTCCGGATGCTGGTCGGGGAAGAGGAGCTCGTTCTGGAGGTGGAGGACCCCGACGGCAGCCTGCACCGGCTCGACATCGAGAAGGATCCCGACGAAGGGCTGGGGCTGGGGTTCACCGAGGCCCTCTTCGATGGCCTGCGCCAGTGCAACAACCACTGCGCCTTCTGCTTCATCGATCAACAGCCGCCGGGCCGGCGCCGGAGCCTCTACGTCAAGGACGACGACTACCGCCTGAGCTTCCTCTACGGCTCGTACCTCACCCTCACCAACCTCACCGGCGCAGACTGGGACCGGATCGAGCAGCAGCGGCTCTCGCCACTGTTCGTGTCGGTCCATGCCACCGACCCTGAGCTGCGCAGCCGTCTGCTGGTCAATCCACGAGCCGGCCTGCTGCCCGACCAGCTGCGCTGGTTCTCCGAGCGACGGCTGCAGATCCATGGTCAGGTGGTCGTGTGTCCGGGTCTGAACGATGGCGCGGCTCTCGAGCGCACGCTCACGGATCTGGCGTCCTTCGGCGGCGGCCCCTGGCCGGCCGTGCTCTCGGCGGCCGTGGTGCCGGTGGGCCTGACCCGCTTCCGCCCGCCGGGGGATGGCCTGCTGCCGGTCGATCCCACCTGTGCCCGGCGGGTGATCGACCTGGTGGAGAGGCTGCAGGAGGGCTTCCGGCAGCGTCTCGGCAGTCGCTTCGCCTGGCTCTCCGACGAGTGGTATCTGCTCGCCGGCCTGCCTCTGCCGGAGCGGGAGGCTTACGAGGACCTGCCTCAGCAGGAGAACGGCGTTGGCAGCATCCGGGCCTTTCTGGAGGCGCTGGATCGGGCCAGCCGCCGCCTGCCTGAGCGTCTGAGCCGCCCCCGGCGCCTCGGCTGGGTGGTGGGGGGCCTGGTGGCCGGGGCCCTGGCGCCGGTGGTGGACCGGCTGAATGGCGTCGAGGGGCTGGAGCTGCTCCTGCATGGACTGCCCAGTCCCTACTGGGGGCAGACACAGGTGGTCACGGGCCTGCTCACCGGGTCCGATCTGCTGGAAGGGCTGGCGGGACGGGACCTGGGCGAGGAGTTGTTGCTGCCGGCGGTGATGCTGCGCCAGGGGGAGCCGGTGTTCCTCGATGATCTGAGTCTCGAGACATTGGCTGACCGCCTGCCGGTGCCGATCCGGCTGGTGCAGGGGGCGGATGACTTCGTGGCTGCCTGCCTGGGCAAGACAGCCAGGCTTCTTTAAGCTCTCGCGGTAAACACAGGTCTAGGGCGTGCGGCGCTACCTCCTTGCTTCGGCAGCTTTCGCAGGGATGGCACTGATCCCCTCCGCTCCCGTTCCCGTCAGGGCTCAGGACACGCCTCCGCCCGCCAGAATTCCTCCTCTCCCTCCCCTGCAGCTGGCCCCGGAGGTCAAGGGGAACCGTCCGAAGTCGGATCCCACCGTTCTGGCCCCGGCGGCCAAGCAGCTGGAGCCGTCCCTGCAGCCCCTGGCGTCGCCCCCCTCCCTGGCCCTGCCCACCAGGCCCCCCCAGGTGCAGATCCTGCAGCTGCGTCCCCTGGGGCTGCGCGAGGTCGAGACGCTGGCGGAGGTCAACAACCCGAACCTCAAGGCGGTGGCCTCCCAGGTCGACCAGGCGAAGTCGAATCTGCGCGCCCAGATCGCGGCCTGGTATCCCAACATCGATCTCAACGCAAGCGGGTTTCCGGCGCTGAGCAACAACTACCGCTTCAGCTACGATCCTTCCACCAATTCAAATCGTTTTTTTTCCAGCAGCCCCGAATCGATCACCAAGGGTCAGACTCTCGGAGCTGGAATGAATGTCAGAATCAACTGGGATCTGATCAATCCCCAGCGTGTTCCACAGATCGCGGCCGCCCGGGATCAGTTCGAGCAGGCCCAGAACCAGTATCTGATCGCCCTGCGCGATCTGCGGCTCCAGGTGGCCGAGGCTTACTTCGATCTCCAGCTGGCCGATGAGAACGTTCGCATCGGTCAGGAGTCGGTGCGGGCTTCGTTGGTCAGCCTCAAGGATGCCCGGGCCCGCTTCCAGGCCGGAGTCTCCACCAAGCTGGAAGTGCTGCAGGCCGAAACCCAGCTGGCCCGCGACGAGCAGCTGCTCACCCAGGCCCTGGCCAATCAGTCGACGTCACGCCGCACCCTGGCCTCTCTGCTCGATCTGCCCCAGGACGTGACCCCCACGGCCAAGGAGCCGGCCCGGGTGGTGGGCTCCTGGCTTCCCTCCCTGCAGGAGAGCATCGTGGCGGCCTATGCCTTCCGGGAAGAGCTCGATCAGGTGATTCTGCAGATCTCGATCGCCAACAGCTCGGCGAACGCCGCGATCGGTTCGGTGCAGCCCTTCCTGAGCATCGTCAACAGCTTCGGCTGGGATCGCTCCAACGGTCAGACGGGCGTCCCGGTCGAGAACTCCATCGACATGGGTGCCTACACCTACGGACTCGATAATACCGTCGGCCTCAATCTCCGCTGGAACCTCTTCGATGGTGGCCGCGCCGCCGCCGAGTATCGCCGTAACAAGCAGGCCGCCGAAGAGCAGCGATTCACCTTCGCCAGCAGGCGCGATTCGATCCGCCTGGAGGTGGAAACCAGCTTCTACAGGCTGCTCCAGAACAGCCGTGACATCACCACCACCTCGCGGGAAGTGATCTCGGCGCGGGAGGCTCTGCGTCTGGCCCGCCTGCGTTTTCAGGCCGGCGTCACCACCCAGCGGGAAGTGGTGGACACCCAGCGTGACCTCACCCAGGCCGAGGTGAGCTACGCCCGCTCCGTCACCGACTACAACCGCGCCCTGGCCCAGTTGCGTCGCCGCACCGGACTCGATCAGGTGGCTTTCTGCAAGCCTCCGGTGCTGCCCTCGGCGAGACCCGCCGCCGACCCCGCCACGCAGGTGCCGGTGGAGCCCCAGCCCCTGATCCAGGCCTGTCAGGCCGAGGTCCGCAGCTCCGACGGCAAGGGTCCGCTCTCCCCCTGACCGTCGGCCCTTGATAGCGTCGCTGCCGGAACGATCCCCCTTCCGAATGACCGATCCGTCGCAGCCGCGCCCCGGGCTCTCGATCCTGAGCACGGTGCGGCTGGGGATCTTCCAGGGCAGCCTAGGTTTCCTGGCGGTGATCTTCGCCGGTCTGCTGAACCGGGTGATGATCAGCGAGCTCGGGTTTCCAGGCCTGCTGGTGGGTGGGGCCCTCGCCTTCGAGCAGTTCGTCGCCCCTTCCCGGGTGCTGTTCGGCCAGATCTCCGATGCCCGTCCCCTGGGCGGCCGCCATCGCACGCCTTACATCTGGCTCGGGGCCGCGATCTTCTCTGGGCTGGCGGTTCTGGTGGTGCCGGTCATCTTTCGGCTGGCCGCGGCGTTCGCTGTCGACGATGGCAGCGGCATCGTCCTCGGGATCGTTCTGCTCTGTGCCCTGTTCGCCGCCTACGGACTGGCGGTGTCGATGGCCACCACCCCCTACCTGGCGCTGGTGATCGATCGCACCCAGGAGCCGGAGCGCCCCCGTGCCGTCGGCATCATCTGGTGCATGCTCACCGTTGGCATCGTCGTCGGGGCCGTGGTGATCTCCCGCAGCCTGCGGGATCTCGACGGTGTGAGTGATCCGGTCGTTCTGGAGGCGGTGCTCTCCTCGTTCATGGTGCGGGCGGCCCTGGCGGTCTTCGGCCTCACCGTTCTGGCCACCTGGGGGATCGAACCGTCCACCCCTGCCGCGACGACGATCGCGGGCGGCGCCAGGGACGATGCCATCACCCTGACGCAGGCCTGGCGGTTGATCACCTCCAGCCGTCAGGTGGCGGTCTTCTTTCTGTTCCTCCTCCTTTTCACCCTGGCGCTCTTCCTGCAGGACCCTGTCCTCGAGAGCTATGGGGCCGAGGTCTTCGCCATGCCGATCGCCGCGACGGCCTCCCTCAACGCCTTCTGGGGCTGCGGGACCCTTGTGGGTCTGGTCCTTGCGGGCTGGCTGATCGTGCCGCGGCTCGGCAAGTACGCCACGGCCCGGCTGGGCTGCCAGCTGATCCTGGTCTCGATGCTGCTGCTCCTGCTGAGCGGCCTTTCCCGTCAGGTCCCCGCCCTGCAGGCTGTCCTGCTGCTGTTCGGTCTGGCTTCCGGCATCGGCACCAACAGCACCCTCTGTCTGATGCTGGACCTCACCCTGCCGGAGGCGGCCGGCACCTTCGTCGGCGTCTGGGGCCTGGCCCAGGCCTTCTCCCGCGCCGCGGCCAAGCTGCTCGGAGGGGGATTGCTCGATCTGGGTCGTGCCATCATCCCTGGCCAGGGGCCTTTCCCGCCCTATGCCCTGGTTTTTGGGGTGGCCGCACTCTTCGCATTCGCGGCACTGAGGGTCCTGTACCGAGTCAACGTGCACCGGTTCCGGGACGACACCGGCCGAAGCCTCAGCCAGGTCCTTTCCACGGAACTCGGATGACTTCCACCCTCCCGTCCCTTCCCCCTCCGGAGGCCCTGCCTCTGAAGGACCTGCTGGATGCGGTCGGAGAGCGGCAGCGGGCGGATTTCGGCCACATGGCCTCGGAAGCCAAGCCTGATGGCAGCCTGATCACGGCCTGTGACCGCTGGAGCGACCAGGCTCTGGTCAGCGGATTGCAACGGCTCTATCCCGGCGAGGGGGTGCTGAGCGAGGAGGGCCGCCACGTGGTTCCCTCCACCCCCGCCTTCTGGGTTGTGGATCCCCTGGACGGCACCACCAATTTCGCCGCGGGCATTCCCTACTGGGCGATCTCGATGGCCCGGTTCGAAGCCGGGGTTCCGGTTCTGGGTGTGCTGGACGTGCCGCCTCTGCGCCAGCGCATCGTGGCGATCCGGGGGCAAGGGGCCTGGCGGAACGGCAAACGCCTTCTGCCGCCTGCGGATCAGCAGCAGGTTTCCGCCTGTGCCTCCCTCTGCAGTCGGTCGATCGGCGTTCTGCAGAAGCTGCCCGACCGGCGCTTCCCCGGCAAGATCCGCCTGCTGGGGGTCGCCAGCCTGAATCTGGTGAGCGTGGCCATGGGCCAGACGGTGGCCGCTCTGGAGGCCACGCCCAAGATCTGGGATCTGGCTGCCGCCTGGCTGGTGCTGACGGAGCTGGACTGCCCCCTGCGCTGGCTGGTGCGTAGTCCGCAGCCGCTGCAGCCGGGTGAAAGCCATGCCACCACGGACTTTCCCGTGTTGGCGGCCAGCAACCAGGCCACCCTTGAGCAGTTCATGCCCTGGGCCGAAGCCCTGGTGGCGCCCTGAGTGTTTCTACTCCCCCTTGCCAGGGGAGGGGTAAGTGGTGGTATGGTTTTGGACTGCGCAGGAGCCGGAAGG
>CAYHCE010000030.1:0-37889 GCA_964355015.1 uncultured bacterium
ACCCAGTGAGACACTCGATATTCTAGAGGTTATTTGCGGGACGGAACACTAGGAGACCGAACAGATTCTCGCGGTCCTAAAGGTTCATGTATTATTGCGAGCCGACCAATGCTGTTGACAGGAATGGGTAATCACTCAGTCGTCAAGGGTTAAGCAGGATTGAGGTTTCATGCAAGCAGAACAATCCGGCCCCATGAATCGGTACGTCCGGTATTCACCAAATGCTTAAGCTTTGTTTCAAGTACGCTGACGAATTGTCCCTGCGTAGCAAGTCTTAGGAGGCACAGGAGTAAAGCCATGTCAGACAAGCCTGCGAATTCTCCACTTCTACAGTTCAACGACGCCCTTCCTCCGAAGGATCTTGAAAAGCTTCGGGACAACCTCTCTGCCATCGCGCTCGACGGAACCCATCTCTGGCTAGGTGGCGACGAAGGAACCGCGATTCACCGGATGACTCGTGATACCTCAGGAGATTTTGCGGAGCATACGTGCTTTGAGCTAAAGGAGATACTGGGCCTTCCGGGACCTGCGAAGGAGGAAATTGACATTGAAGGACTTGATGTGGACGGCGGCTACTTGTGGCTGGTCGGGTCGCACAGTGCTAAGAGGAAAAAGGCCGATCCAGACAAGCTGCTGGAAGAGAACCTGGATCGTCTCGGCAAGATCGAAGTGGAGGGTAATCGGTTCACTCTCGCCAGGGTTCCGCTCAACACCGCAGCCACTCCCGTTCCAGTGCATAACGAGTTGAGCGCGGCTTGCCTTCGCGGCGACACCAAGTCCAACCTTCTCACCGAGGCCCTGAGGAGAGACAGTCACCTCGGCCGGTTTGTACCTCACGTGTCGTCCGGAGGAGACGTGGAAGGAATCCCGAGCAAGGACAACGGCTTTGACGTCGAAGGCCTGGCCGTGAAGGGCAACCGGGTTTTTCTTGGGATGCGGGGTCCTGTCCTTCGCGGGTGGGCGACCGTCATCGAACTGCAGGTAAGGGCCGATGCCGAGGGAATACTCACACTGGAGACCGTCGCACCTTCACAGCGCATGTATGTGAAGCATCTGTTGCAGTTGGATGGACTCGGAGTCAGGGAACTTGCCATTCATGGGGACGACCTGCTGGTTCTGAGCGGCCCCTCGATGGATCTCGACGGGCCGGTCTTCATCTATCGCTGGAAGAACGCGCTGAATCTGGAGGCGGACTCGATGACCTGGAAGCAGGAGCTCACGAAGGTCGTAACGGTCCCCTTCGGGCTCTCGAAGGACCATGCTGAAGGCTTGTCCATTGCCTCTGTAGATCCGCTCTCAGTGATGGTGTGTTACGACTCGCCCGCCTCGACACGAATAAGCAGCCACGGTGTGAGGGCAGACGTTTTCGGCGTTTCCACCTTGCCATGATGACCCTAGGGAGACTCTGGAAAATCACCCCGATCCGCGGGAGAATGGCAGCGTGATCGCAGGCCAGGGACTCGGGGTTGATGGGTGGCAAGCAGCTCGGATTTAGCGATTACGAGCAGGCCACTGCCAAAATGCGCACCAAGCAGAAGATCTTCCTGGCAGAGACGGACAAGGTCGTGCCCTGGCAGGCCCTGTTTGAGCTGATCAATCCATACTACCCAATGACCAGCATGAAGGGTGGCCGTCCGCCGTGTCCGCAGGGGACCATGCTGCGGACTCACCTGATGCAGAAGTGGACCCCCCTAAACGATCCAGCCATGGAAGAGGCGTTGATCGAGGTACCCACCCTGCGCCGGTTCAATATGGTTGAAGCGTCGGCCAGGCGCTTGACGCGAGACAGACACGTGCCAATTTGTGCGATTCTGCTGATCGGTGACTTCGGCTGGTCATGGTGTTGCCACTGTTATGGGTAGTAGTTCCTGTTCACCCGCACCATGGCTGTAACCCCTGATTCAGTTTTCGATCCACTCGTGGAGGAGGAAATTGCGGCCGCGCGGGCGGCTGCGCATCCTTTTGCCGCTGGGGGGCCTGCAGGAAGGAGGCCTCCTTTCCCCTCGCCATCAGATTGGCGTGATCACTGGATCTATTTCCTGATGATTGACCGGTTCAACAACCCAACAAGGCCACCTGCCAGTGGTCAACAGGGATGGAATCGTCGTTTTGGCCGTCATCAAGGTGGTAACTTCAATGGCATCAAGGAACAGCTGGGTTATCTCAAGGAGCTAGGCGTTGGGGCCATCTGGATCACACCCGTGGTAAAGAATCCTGCTGCAGACTGGGACTACAACTATCACGGCTATGCTGCTCAGGATCTGTTAGCGGTGGATGCCCGTTTCGGCTCAGATGGCACACGCACTACAGCAGAGAGAGAATTGCGAGAGCTGGTGGATGCTGCTCATGACCTTGGAGTCTATGTGATTCTGGATATCGTCTTGAATCACACAGCACGCGTATTTGATTATTGGATTAACAACACCTTAGTGGCCTACTATGAAAACTGGGACATCCTACACTCCGCTCCACTGGCGGGAATTGAGCCGGAAATTGCGTGGCTGAACGGCTATGGCCAGCCCCGTGCTGATTGGAGTGGAGCCCCACCGGATCCAGCCGTCTTGGGTCCGGATGATGCAGTGCATCCTGCAGGTGATATCCGTAAAGACTTCTTTCGCCGTCGTGGTTCGAAGCTCAGCGATGTAGCCGATTGGCCGACAGCAGAGCGGGGGTTTGCGGTCGGAGACTTCGACACCATGCGGCAGCTTGTTCTGGAATACCGTGTCGAGCCTGATAATTCCTTGTATGACCTTTGGGGAACCAACCCCGTACTGACGCTGCTCGTTCGAGCCTATAGCTACTTCATTGCACGTTATGATTTTGATGCATTCCGGATTGATACGGCAAAGTACGTCGATCCAGTGATGCTCCAGTTCTTCGGCAATGCGATAAGAGAGTTTGCGCTGTCTTTGGGGAAAAAGAACTTCTTCACAGTTGGCGAAATCTGGGATTCCGATGAGACACTCGCTCGATTCGTAGGCAGAAACGCCGGTGTCAATGAAGGCTTCGGCATTGATGCTGCTAAGGACTTCCCACTGTTTCAGCTTCTTAGGCGATTGCCCAAAGGCCAGGAGGATGTTGAGCGACTACCAGAGCTGTTTGAGAAGCGCAAGAAGAATGAAGCCGAACTTCTCTCTTCACATGGGGAGGCCAGTCGCTTCTTCGTGACGTTTCTGGACAACCATGACCAGTCGGAGCGTATTCGTCATCCGTTGACACCCAACGCTCAGGTGAAGCAGGCTATCGGGCTACTGTTTACCCTTCAGGGCATCCCCTGCCTGTACTACGGCACCGAGCAAGACCTTAGTGGGACTGTTGATGCAAATGGCAGTCCTGATCTGGCACAGTTCGAGGGTGTTCGTGAAGCCCTTTGGGGGAAATCCAGTGCCTTCGATCCCACCGGTTCGACCTTTACCTGGATCCGTGATCTTTCCGATCAGCGGCTCAGCCTTCCTGCTCTTCGCTACGGCCGCCAGTACTTTCGCCCAATCAGTGGAAATGGGATCGATTTCGGGCCGGCTAGGGGTTCAGGAGTACCCATTAGCTTTTCGCGGATTCTCGGCGATCAGGAGGTAGTCGTGCTGGCTAACACCTCAGCCACAAGGCCATTTCGTGGCCATGTTCAGATTGATCGGGTGGTCAACCATCGCGTGACCGAGTTCCAAGTAGTCCTCTCAAGTCACACTAACCCCAACACAGTAGTGCCAGTGCGAATGACTCCTACGGCTGTGTTCTGGGATGGAACGATTCGCAATGGATCTGGGTATGCAGCCAGTGTAGAGGTTGTCCTACAGCCAATGGAGTTCCAAATTCTCACTCGGGCCTCTTGAGAGCAAGGATATACTCATTGCATGCATTGGATTTATGAGATGAAAAACCACAGAAGCAGATGGCTCGTCACAATTGTCGCTTTTTTGCTGGTGGCGATCAGGATTGCGCGGCCAGATACCATAATTGATGGAGCAACTGTTGCACTAGTTTGTCTTGGCGTTGCACCCTGGCTCTGGGAGTTCATCGAGAGCGCGGAACTCCCAGGAGGCTGGAAGCTGCGATTTCGAGAAGTTGAGTCCGAGCAGGAACGCCAAAGCCGTGAAATAGAGAGCCTGCGTTTCTTGGTGGCTCATTTTCTTACTGAGGCAGAGTTCACGCATCTCCAGAAACTTGCAGGCGATCAGCCATTTCACTTTCAGAAATCAAACTTCTTTGATGCTGAGTTGCGCCACTTACGTGCTTTGGGATTGATTGAGGGCCTGCCGGATCGTGGGGTGCGTTCCATGAATAAAATGGGTGGCGACGCAAAGGATCACTTCCGTATTACCCGACGTGGCCTTGATTATCTAAGGCTGCGCCGAGAGGTGACTGAGGACAATGGTGAGGAGGAGAAATAGTCTTAGGAGCCACAGGGGGGTAGCTACTATCCCAGGAGAGCTCTCAGGCGAAAGCGAAAACTGGACAAGCGCTTTACATCATGAAGTGTTACTTCCAATTGGTGTCGTGACGGCATTTGTCGTTTCCTCTGTCTGCCCCCCTGTCCGGCTGACCGCATCGACCCCAGCATCCGCCCTGCCCTGGCTGATCGCCATTCCTTGACGCGCGCCGCTCCATTAAGCGCAGCTGACCCTTGTGGTACGTGCCGGGGGCCAGTGCCTTGAGCAGCCTGAGGATCTTGGAGGCGTTCATGGTGGCCTCCCTCTCCAGCCATTCCTCGATCTGCTCCTGGTGCTCAGCGAACAGGGTGCGTTGGCGAGGGGTGTATCGGCGCTTCTGCTTGGGTTCTGGCAGCGGTTGGCTCTCCTGCCACAACAGCTGCAGGTTCCTCAGAAACCGGCTGAGCGTGCGCTGCTCCTTGCTGGCCTGCTCAGGATCCACCGCCCCTGCCCTGGGCCTCTGCTCCTGGTGTTCCTGCCCCGCCGAGAGGCTGGCCAGGGAGGCCTGGCAGCGATCTGCGCCACCGAGAATCCGGGGTGGAGCTGCCAGTCGCTGAGCCCGTAGCCGGTGAGGCAATCGACGGGTGCTTTCCTGTCTGGCGGCGACGCCCCGATCGGCAGCAGGATCAGGCCGCGGCCCTCAAGGCGGGGGAGATGATGGGGCCAGTTGGAGCCAGCTACGGGGGGGTGCCGCTGGCCTTAGCGGAATCCCTTGCTACCTTGTATGGGTCACTTCCACCCATCGTGGGGGCGACGCCTTGGGCCGACTCTCCAGTCGGCTGTAGAGTTGTCTCATTAACCTTCATTGATCGTCCCGGTGTGTCGACCGGTGCGATTTGTTTGTTGAATTCCTTCCCCGGTTCCAGTCGGGGGAGGGATTTTTGTTGTTGGGGTCAGGGCTCGATCGGGACGCCTTGGGGCTTGAGGGCCTGGCGAACCATCTGGCCAGCCGTAGTGCCCTTGGCGGTGGCAGCGTTGATCGCTGCCGGGTGGTGCGGACGGCGATCAAGGTCCCCTGGCTTCGGACCTCGCGGCGGGGTTGCGGCGGATGCGCTGATGCCCAGCTCAGGTATCAGAAGCACCCGCCGGCCATCCCCGACGGCACAGCAGTGATCGCAGAGAAAAATCTGGACGAAGTGCCGGCGGGTGCTCATGCGGCGGGCTCCAGTGCATCAAGGGCCTGCTCGACCAACTGACGGACCCAGACGCTGGGGCGGGAGCGGCCGCCGACGGCGACCGCTTCAAGGCGCTCACGGACTTCAGCGGAGCAACGGAAGGAAACCAGCGCGGAGTTCTTGCGGGTGGGTCTCCAAGATTTGGCGGCCGGCATGGGGTGCGGTGGTTGTGGACCCCATCAAAGTACCGACCGATTCTGGGGAGCAAGTGAACGAGACCACCGAAAACAGCTTATGAATGCTTGTAAGCGGCTGCGTAAATGAAACCCTCTTCCCGTAGCGGGTGGTGCAGATGCATCCGGGGTAACAGGGTTGGCAGGGGGCCTCACCAATACTTCGGGTAACGGCCTTCACGCACGGCGTTGTTGTAGAGCAGGGCCACGCCCGACACAACCACCGACCCCACCAGGGTGGGCAACAGCAGAAATCCCCAACCCGGCTGCAGCAGGAACACGATCACCGGGTTGGAGCCCGCCGGTGGATGCACGGTGCGGGTGGCCATCATCAGCGCGATGGCGGTGGCGGCGGCCGCCGCCATCGACCACCACTGGGGTCCGAACAGACTGAGAAAAACCAGGCCCGTGGCCGTGCTGAGGGTGTGGCCGAGCACGATGTTGCGGGGCTGAGAGAAGGGCACGTCGGGATAACCGAAGACCAGTACGCAGGTGGCTCCGAACGAGCCGAGCACAAACAACTGGGTCAGGCCCAGTTGCAACAGGGCCACTGCCGCGATCGCCAGGAAGCCGCCCAGCCAGGCCAGGACAATGGCCCTGCGGGGTGCGGGCGCGGGGAGCGGGGCCCGGTCACCGCGGAACTTGGCGAGGTAGGAGTCGTTCATGCGGCGCTGATGCGGACGAGCTGATCCGGCGTGTAGGCGCTGGCGATTTGGCGCAGCTTGCTGCGCTCCTCGTCGGTCCGGGTGCAGGCGAAGCCGTAGCGGGCCCGCACACGCTCGGAGGCTTCGCCGAGAGCGCGCTCGGCGCGCTGCTGAAGGTCGGCCACGCTCAGGCGTTCGCCGGGCTGAAGGTGCTGCAGCATCACCGTGGAGGGCGAATACAGGTTGGTCTGGCGGCCGTCGGGCCATTCGAGCTGAAGCACGACTTCGGGCATGGAGAGAGGGGGGTGAAGGGGGACAGGAGCAGCGCGGTGGATCAGAGCGGGAGGAACGGGGCGACGGGTGCTGAAGCGGGCAGCCAACGGGCTCCTGTCATGCGCGAGCGCATCGACGCCTAGCCGGATGGCACCGGGCCGAAGCCGGTGAGCGCTTCGCGGCCGCTCCAGAGCGTTTCCTCGCTGCCGCCGGCGCGCAGGCGCAGGGAGAGGTCTGCGGTGAACCTTCCGATCGGCTGGCAGAGCAGGGCCGGGCCGGCCATCGCCTCCACCGCGGCCACGGCCCGCTCCAGATCGCCACTCCGCCCCGGCGCCACCGCCAGCAGGAAGCCGAAGCTGGGGAAGCAGCCCAGCCAGTCCTCCAGCGCCACACCAGCGGGCGGGGTGATGGCGTCGAGGTCGAGCACCAGGCCGCAGCCGGCGCTCTCGCAGAACATCACGGCCGTGCCCACCAGACCACCCATGCTGATGTCCTTGGCGGCATGGGCCAGGCCGGCTTCCGCCAGCTGGGCAAGAAGGGCCAGATGCCGGCGCAGCGGCTCCGGTTGCGCCGCGGTGGCCGCGTCCCAGAAAGGATGGGGGTGGCGCATGCGGCCCGCGCCGTTCACGAGCAGAACACAGAGGTCGCCGGGGCGGGCGAAACGAGCAGAAAGAACCGGTCCGCTGGCCGCCCCCAGCACCGCCACCGCCAGGGCGTCGTAGGGGCTGCTGAGGTTGGTGTGGCCGCCCACCACCGGCACGCCGAAGCGCGCCGCCGCCGCCTGCAGACCCGCCAGCACCGGCTCGGCGCGCTCGGCATCACGGCACCAGAGGCTGTTCACCAGCGCCAGGGGGCGGCCGCCCATCGCGGCGATGTCGCTGAGGTTCACCAGCACCCCGCACCAGCCGGCGAACCAGGGATCCGCCTCGATCAGGCCCGGGTCCATGCCCTCACTGGCGAGCAGCAGCTGGCCGCTGCTGGCCGGCAGCAGGGCGGCATCGTCGCCCAGGGCGGCCGCCGGACCCAGCTGCGGGAAGGGCTGGTGCGGGAAGTGGGCGGCGGGCCGCTGGATGGCCCCCTTGCCGCTCAGGCCGCTCAGCTGGCGCAACCGCGCCGCCAGCGGGGCCAGGTCGATGGCGCTCATGCCACCGGCCGGCGTTCCCGCGACGGGGTGTAGTAGCTCAGGTCGGCCTCCATCAGGCAGTGGGGCAGCCCCTTGATCTCCAGCGTGTCCACCGAATGCCAGTGCAACCGCTGGAAGAAGCGCACGTTCTGCCGCTGCACGGTGGCCAGGAAGCGGTCGCAGCCCCAGCCGTTCGCCGATGTGACGGCCTTCCAGATCAACCCCTTGCCGATCTGGTTGTGGCGGCGGAAGGCGGCGTCCACGCCGAGCCGGCCCCCGTACCAGAGACGCGGTTGCCGCTCCAGGATTCGCACCACGCCCACCACCGGACCAGCTCCGTCGCCGCTGTCACCGGCACGGCTGGGGCCGTGGGCAATCGCCGCAATCGGTGTGGCGGTGGCGTCGTGATCGTCGCGGTCGGAGCTCTCGAACAAATGCTGCTCCTGGCAGAAGATGCGGCGGCGCAGGTGCCAGTAGCCCGCCAGCAGCGCCGTGTCCGGCCGCAGCAGATGGAAGGAGAAGCGCTCGGAGCTGGCCGAGGGCGAGAGGCGGAAATCATCGGCGTCGATGCCGAGACCCCAGCGCACCGAGGGGGTGAAGGCGGCCGGCGCGGAGGTGGGGCTGCGGCCGATTTCATGGCTGGAAGGGTCGATGAAGAACATCAGCGCTGGCCGGCAGCGGCGCGTCCGGGTGTGGCATCTGCCGTGGCCGCCTGCTCGAACAACGACAGGGCCGAGCAGGCGCCGCACTTGGCGCAACCCGCGGACATCGCCGCCGCACGCAGATCCGATGCCGCCAGCAACTGGCCGACGGCCGTGTAGATCTCCACCATGAAGGCGGCGCTGGGCGCCGGATGGTGTTCGAGCGGCGTGCCGCTGATCGGCACGAACGGCACCACGAAGGGGTAGACGCCCGCCGCGATCAGGCGCTCGCTGCAGGCCACGATCGCCTCGGCGCTGTCGCCCAGACCCGCCAGCAGATAGGTGGACACCTCGCCGCGGCCGAACACCGCCACCGCCTGCTTGAAGGCCTCGAAGTAGCGCTCCAGGCTGAGCTCCGCCTTGCCCGGCAGGATGCGGCGCCGCACCTCGGGCTCCACCACCTCCAGGTGCATGCCGAGGCTGTCGACGCCGGCGTCCTTGAGGCGCTGATACCAGATCGGATCCTCGGGCGGCTCGCACTGGGCCTGGATCGGCAGGTTCACCCGGGCCTTCACGGCGGCAGCCGTCTCGGCCAGCAGGCGGGCGCCGCGGTCGTCGCTGTTGGGGGTGCCGGTGGTCATCACCAGCTGACGCACCCCGTCGAGGCGCACGGCCGCTTCGGCCACCTCCGCCACCTGGGCGGGCGTCTTGCGCACCACGGTGCGGCCGTCCTCGAGGGATTGCTCGATGGCGCAGAACTGGCACGACTGGCTGCGGTCGCGGAAGCGGATACAGGTCTGCAGCAGCGTGGTGGCCAGCACATCGCGGCTGTGCAGCAGGGCGATGGCGCGGTAGGAAATCCCCTCGGCGGTCTGGAGGCCGTAGAAGCGGGGCTCGGGCGGGGCTTCCACGCCGACTGCCAGCGGCGTGGCGGGCACCGGAGCGGCGGTGGCCGGGGGAGTGTCCGCGTGCAGCTGGAGCTCCAGCCCGGTGCCGCCGGCATCGAGGCGGTAGGGCGAGCGCTGGGCGGCACTGCTGTAAACAGGCACCATCACCGTGGTGCCATCGAGGCTGAGGGCGCGGTGGTCGGACGGGCCGGCGCCGCCGCGGCGGCCGGGGTTGCCGGGCACGCCGGGCTCCACGATCCCCTGCACCTGCAGGTCGGTGACCAGCCGGGCGAGCGCGGCGGCATCCCTGGGTTCAGCCATGGGGCACGGGCTCCGGCAGGGGGATGTCGGCGAGCGTTTCGGCGCTGCCGTGGTCCTGCACCTGGCGCGCCGGTGTGCGATCGAGGCGCAGCCCAAGCAGATCGGGGCGGCTGTAGTGGCCCACGCTGTCCATCATCCGTTTGCGCTTGATGATCAGGGCCGGGTCGAGTTCGGCGATCGCCAGCCCTTCCCCCTCGGGCAGCGGGCCGGCCAGGTAGCGGCCTTCAGGGCTGATCACGGCGGTGTGACACCCTCCCTGGCAGGCCTTCTGCAGCGCCGGGTCGGGGGTGATCCGCTCGAGATCGGCGGGATCGAGCCAGGCGGTGGAACTCAGCACGAAGCACCCCGCCTCCAGGGCGTGGTGGCGGAGAGTCACCGCCGTCTGCTCGCTGAAGATCGGGCCCACCAGCGAGCCGGGGAACTGGGCGCAGTGGATCTCCTCCCCCTGGGTCATCAGGCTGAAGCGGGCCAGGGGGTTGTAGTGCTCCCAGCAGGCCAGGGCACCGATGCGCCCCAGCGCCGTGGGCACCACCGTGAGGCCGGAGCCATCACCCTGGCCCCAGACCATGCGCTCGTGATACGTGGGGGTGATCTTGCGGCGGCGGAGCACCAGCTCGCCGCTGGCGTCGATCAGGAGCTGGGCGTTGTAGAGGCTGCCGCCATCGCGTTCGTTGATGCCCAGCAGCACGTGCATGGCATGCTCCCGCGCGGCGGCGGCGATGCGGCTGATCGCCGGGCCCGGCACCGTCACCGCCTGTTCGTACAGCAGCAGGTGGGAGCGGCCCATCAGCGCCGGGGGCTCCACGAAGGAGAAGTAGGGGTAATAGGGAAGGAAGGTTTCGGGGAACACGATCAGCTGAACCCCCTGGGCCGCCGCCTCGGTGATCGCCGCCAGCACACGCTCCACAGACCCATCCAGGCTGTGAAGCACCGGACGGATCTGGGCGGCGGCCACGAGGATCGGGCCGTTCATCGTCAGAGCGTCCAGGTGTCGAGGATGAAGGCGCCTTCCTTGCGGTGCAGGAGCACGATATCGAGCACATCCAGCGGATTCACCGGTGTGATGCCCGGCATCAGGGCGCCTTCGCCATGGCCGTAGAGGGCCTGGAGGGCGAAGCGGCAGGCGTAGACCTTGCCGCCCTGGTCCATGAACTTCTGCAGGCGGGCGTTGAAGTTGAGGTGGCCGTCGAAGGCGGCATCACCGAGCTTGGGGAAGCCGCGCTGCACCCCAAGGGTGACGCCCGGGCCATACAGCAGGATCGAGGTTTCGAAGCCCTTGTTGATCAGGCGGCTGGCCTGCAGCAGGTTCACCAGGCCGATCGATCCTTCGAAAGCCACGGTGTGGAAGGTCACCAGCGCCTTTTCGCCGGGGTCGGCCTTCACATCGGGGAACACCTTCTCTTCGTAGTCGACGAGGAAATCCCCGGGTTGATTGGCGGCACGGGTGACCTCGGGCATGAAACAGCGACCTGTGGAGGGAACAGGTCACGACCATGCACCAGGCAAGTGTGAACTTGCGTATCAGCAGGCACCAAACAGGGCGCCCCCGTCAGGGGCAGGCGTTTGGTCTTGCTTGCTACCACTGTTCCACTGCCCGGCGGCCCACGATGAAAGGGGCGATTGCCTGGCCGTGCCACCCCTCCCTCCCCTTCGCCACCTGCCCGTGGGGTCCGCCTTCACCTCACCCGCCGCTTCTGCTGCCGCCACCCCGGCCGCCGCGCCGGTCGTGGTCATCGGCGGCGGCCAGGCAGGGCTGTCGGTGGCCAGCTGTCTGCAGCAGCGGGGCATCGAGGCCCTGGTGCTTGAACGTCACCGGGTGGCCCACGCCTGGGAACAGCAGCGCTGGGATTCGTTCTGCCTGGTCACCCCCAACTGGCAGTGCCGCCTGCCCGGCTTCCCCTATGACGGCGACGACCCCGATGGCTTCATGGGCCGCGACGCGATCGTGTCCTACCTGCGCCGCTTCGCCCGCCGCGCTGCGGTGGATGTGAGGGAAGGCGTGCGTGTGGAGCGGTTGCAGAGCTGTGGCGGCGCCTACCGGCTGCTCACGAGCGGCGGCGTGCTGGAGGCCACGCAGGTGGTGATCGCCACCGGCGCCTACCACCGTCCGCGCCGCCACCCGCTGGCCGAGCGGCTGCCCGCCACCGTGCTGCAGCTCGATGCCCGCGACTACCGCCGCCCCGATCAGCTGCCGGTCGGCCCGGTGCTGGTGGTGGGCAGCGGCCAGTCGGGCTGCCAGATCGCCGAAGACCTCTTCCTGGCCGGCCGCCGCGTGCATCTGAGCGTGGGCTCGGCGCCGCGCTCCCCCCGGCGCTATCGCGGCCGCGACGTGGTCGAGTGGCTGGAGCGCATGGGGGTGTACGCCACGCCGATCGATGCGCACGACGATCCCCGTGCCGTTCGCCACAAGACCAACCACTACCTCACAGGCCGCGACGGCGGCCGGGAGATCGACCTGCGCCAGCGGGCCGGCGAGGGAATGGTGCTGCATGGCCGGCTCGAGGGGATCACCGCCACGGGGCTGAGCTTCGCTGCCGATCTGGCGACCAACCTCGATGGCGCCGATGCCGTCTACAACCGCATCCGCGCCAGCATCGACGCGCACATCGACGCCATCGGCCTTGACGCTCCGCTTGAGCCTCCCTACGAACCCTGCTGGCGCCCGACGCCGAACGCCGGCGGCAGCAGGCTTGATCTGCCTCAGGAACCGCTGGCGGCCGTGATCTGGTGCACGGGCTACCGCTCCGATTTCAGCTGGGTGGACGTGCCGGTGTTCGATGGCGCTGGCGAACCGGTGCACCAGCGGGGCATCACCCAGGCGCCTGGGCTGTATTTCATCGGTCTGCCGTGGCTGCACACCTGGGGGTCCGGCCGCTTCTGCGGCGTGGGCAGCGACGCCGACCACATCGCCCAGCGGATCCAGCGGCGGCTCCGCCCTCGCGACGGCAGCCAGGAACGGCTGGAATGCACGGCATTGCTCGGCTCGTGACCGCTGTGGACGCTCCACCCGACAACAGCGCCCTGCTGCCCGCCAATGAGCTGCGGGCGCTCAATGCCCGCTGCGATCGGGCGGGGTGGCGGCAAACGCTTGGCCACGCCGCGCTGATCCTGGCAGCGGGCTGGGTGTGGGGGGATGGGCGGCTCAGCCTGCTGGTGCGCCTGCCGGCCCTGCTGCTCTGCGGCTGGGGCCTGGCCTTCGCCTTCTGCGCCATGCATGAATGTGGCCACCGCACCGCCTTCGCCAGCCGTTCCTGCAACGATGCGGTGGCCTGGTGGGCCGGCGTTCTCAGCTTCTACAACGCCGATTTTTACCGCCGTTACCACCAGTGGCACCACCGCTATACCCACCAGCCGGGCCTGGATCCGGAACTGGAGGATGCGCCGCCCATCAGTCGGGCGGGCTACCTGCTCGAGCTGAGCGGACTGCCCTGGTGGATCGCCAAGTTGCGCGGCCATCTGCGCGGCCTGCGCGGTGATTTCAGCGCCAACCCCTACATCCCTGCCGATGCGGCGGCGGCGGTGCGCACGTCGCTGTGGAAGCAGGCAGCGGTCTATGGGGCGTTGCTGCTGCTCTCGCTGCCCGGCGCCAATGGCTTCCTGCTCTGGTTCTGGCTGCTGCCGCTGGCGGTGGGCCAGCCGCTGCTGCGCTTCGTGCTGCTGGCCGAGCACGGCGGCTGCACCACGGAACCCGACGGCCTGCGCAACACCCGCACCACCCGGACCCTGGCGCCGCTGCGCTGGCTGATGTGGAACATGCCGTTCCACGCCGAGCACCACCTGTTCGCCTCGATCCCCTTCCACGCCCTGCCGGCGGCCCATGGCTGGATCGCGTCCCGGCTGGAGCACGACGACCCCGGCTACCTGGCGGTGCATCGGGCCTTCCTGGCCGATCCGGGTGTGCTGGCCCTGACCCGTTGAGCGGCCGCGATGAGCTGTTCGCGCTGGGAGAGCTCCCCCTGGCCTGCGGTCGCACCCTGCCTGAGGCGCAGCTGGCCTACCGGGTGTTCGGCGAACTCAACGACCAGCGCAGCAACCTGGTGCTCTACCCCAGTTCCTACGGCGCCTGGCCGGAGGACATCGACTGGGTGGTGGGTCCGATCCTCGATCCCGGCCACTGGTGTGTGGTGCTGGTGAGCCAGTTCGGCAACGGCTGCTCCAGCAGCCCCAGCAACAGCGCCCTGGGCCTGGCAGAGGAAGGCTGGGTGGTGAGCCACGTCGACAACGTCAGGGCCCAGCGGCGCCTGCTGGCCGAGGTGTTCGGCGTGGAGCGGATCGCCCTGATCTACGGCTGGTCGATGGGGGCGCAGCAGGCCTATCACTGGGGCGCCCTGGAGCCGGAGGCGGTGGAGCGGCTCTGCTGCCTCTGCGGCACGGCCCGCACCACACCCCACAACCGCCTGTTCCTGCTCAGCCTGCGCCAGGCGCTCTGCGCCGATCCGGCCTGGAACGGCCACCGGTTCACGGGGGTGCCGGAGCAGGGCCTGCGCACCTTCGCGCTGATCTACGCCAGCTGGGCCGCCAGCCAGCCCTACTACCGCGAGCGCCGTCACGAGGGGCTCGGCTACGGCTCGGTGGAGGAGTACGTGGAGCGCAGCTGGCTGCCGGCCTACCGCCGCCACGACCCCCGCGACCTGATCGCCATGCTCGACACCTGGCTGGCCAACGATCTGCCGGCGCCGCTGGAGGCGATCCGCGCCCGCACCACCGTGATCGCAAGCCGCCACGACCTCTACTTCCCCCCCGACGACTGCGCCGCCGAGGCCGCCCGGATCCCCGGCGCCCATTTCGAGGTGCTGGAGTCGGTGCTGGGCCACCGGGCCGGCAACCCGCGGGACGGCCCGGCCGAGCAGGCCCAGATCCGCGCCGCCGTGCTGCGGCTTCTCGCCACCTGAGTCTTCGCCCTCCGCCCGTTCCCATGACCGACCTGGCCCGCTTCGCCGCCGACCACGGCATCCGCCACTTTCTGTTCTCCTTCGCCGACCTGTTCGGCGTGCAGCGGGCCAAGCTTGTACCTGCCAGTGCTGCTGCCGGCCTGGCCCGGGATGGCGCCGGCTTCGCGGGCTTCGCTGCCTGGCTCGACATGACGCCGGCCGATCCCGACGTGCTGGGCCTGCCCGATCCCGCCAGCCTCGCTGTGCTGCCCTGGCAGCGCGAGGTGGCCTGGCTGGCGACCGACCTGCAGGTGGAGGGGGAGCCCCTCGAGCAGTCGCCCCGCTGGGTGCTGCGCCGCCAGCTGGAGCGGGCGCAGCGACTGGGCTATGCGTTCCGCACCGGCGTGGAGGCGGAGTTCTTCCTGCTGCAGCCAGGTGGTGAGACCATCGCCGATGCCCACGACACCCAGACCAAGCCCTGCTACGACCAGCTGGCGCTGATGCGCCAGTACGGGCTGATCGGCGGGCTGCTGGAAGCGATGGAGGAGCTCGGCTGGGGGCCGTACCAGGCCGATCACGAGGATGCCAATGGCCAGTTCGAGCTCAACTGGACCTTCGCCGATGCGCTGGTGACGGCCGATCGCCATGCCTTCTTCCGGGTGATGGCCCAGTCGATGGCGGAGCGGCAGGGCTGGGGGGTGAGTTTCCGGCCCAAACCCTTCGCCGACCTCACCGGCAACGGCGCCCATCTGCACCACTCCCTCTGGGACGAAGGCGGCCGCAACCTGTTCCACGACCCCCGGGGCGTGATGGGCCTCTCCTCACTGGCCTATGCGTTCCTCGGCGGCCTGCTGGAGCACGCGCCGGCGCTGTGCGCCCTCACCAACCCCATGGCGGAGAGCTACAGACGGCTGGGTGGGAGCACCACCACCTCCGGCTCCACCTGGTCGCCGGGCTGGATCAGCTACGGAGGGAACAACCGCACCCACATGGTGCGCATCCCCGACGATCAGCGCCTGGAACTGCGCCTGGCCGACAGCGCCGCCAACCCCTACCTGCTGCCGGCTGCGGTGCTGGCCGCCGGCCTCGACGGCATCGAACGGGACCTGGATCCGGGCCCCCGCAGCGACGCCAACACCTATACGGATCCCCCCACGGGCGAAGCCGCGAAACCGCTGCCGCGCAGCCTGAAGGAGGCGCTGGCGGCGTTCGCGGCGGATTCGGTGCTGCGCGCGGCCCTGGGGGAGACGTTCTGCCGGGCGTACGAAAACCTGCGGGGGCGGCAAGGGATCCGGGACGCCAGCCCCGCGCCCGGCTCCACCGCCCTGTAGCGCGGCTTTTCGTTCCTGTCCCCTCAGTGCCTGGCTGGGAGCCATTTCAGCACTCGCCTGCCCATGGAGATACCAGGCTTCTCGACCAGCTGTATGGCGACAATACAAACACCGAACAGAATCAGGAACGCCAGGAGCGCTGAGAGCGGGCTGGACAGCCCCAGGCCAAGCAACGCTTTCCAGGCGATGTAAAAGAGCCAATGGTGGAATAGGTAAACTGAGTAAGTAAGACTTGACATGAAAAGCACGAGCCTCGGGGCCTTGAGGTGATCCCTTGCCAGCCAGGCAACGACAAAAATGATTAGGGCAATAAGGGCGTGATGATCATGCATCCAATTGGGTTGGTACTTCGGCGTAAGCCAGTAAAACTGGGCATAGACGTAGCTGCCGAATGCCAGCAGCAACGGCAGCGAGAGATCATTCCGCTCATAAAGATAGATTGATGCTCCCACCAGTAGAAAGGGAAAGTAGAGGGTGACATTGCCCTTGGCTGTCCATGCCCCCCACCCAATCGCTCCCGAGGTGAAGGGCGGAAGGGCTCCAAGTGCAACGACAATCAACGTGAATGGAAGCCAGTATCTTCGATTTGAAAACGACGGAACGAGGCGGCTGAAGCAGGAGAACAGCCCAATGAACAGATAAAACAAGATTTCAATGCGCAGGGTCCACTCAACCCCGCCAAGGGAGAATGGCGTGTTGAAGAAGTCTCCAAGCAAGGAAAGTTGTTGCAGCAGGACCGGCAATGGAGTTCCCTGGCCAGATCCAGCGATTGCCAGGTTCTCAGCCAGAACCGCAAAGATATAGAGAGGATAAATCCTGAACAAGCGCTTGACGGCAAATTCCGCAGGCCGCTCACTCTGAATCACATAGGTGATGATGTAACCTGATACCAGAAAGAAAACCACCACCCCCGCACCCCCTTCATAGAGCAAAGGAAGCGAGAGCCGCACCAGCAGCCGCGGAGTGGCATGCAGATCTGGATTGGCGGCAAATGCAGCCAGTGGAACGTAGAGAGTGTGGCCCGCCAGCACGCTCATGAAGGCGAAAATCCGCAAGTAATCCAGAAACGCAATTCTCATTACCTGCCGCGAGCCTGGCATGCCTATCTATAGGTGGGTAGATGAATGGTAAGGCCCCGCTGGCCGACCTTCACCAGCTCGAGGCGACAGCCGTTCCAGATCAGCCTCCACGGCCTCAAGGCAGAACTCATTCGCTTTTCCATGCTTCCAAAGTGTCAGGCAGCAGGTTCGTGCACCTGAAAACCATTGGCTTCCGGGTCGCAGGCCCACATCACAAATCCCGGACCAGGCCAGTTTTCGCTGAACACATCGCCCCCGGGCGTGCAGCCGCTTCCCGGGCCTCCGAAAGGCTCGGGATTGGGAAGTGTAACTTCAGCGCCGTGGCCTCTCTGCGCTGGAGTGGCGATTGAATCGTGATGCCAGCGGCTATGGGGGCTGGAAGGCGGAGGAGAAGAAGTTGACTGTCAGGAGATTGAAGCACGGTAAGATCTTCTGAATCCTTGGTGTAGACAAGGAGACCGGCACGCGCAGGACCTGACATGGAAGCTCCTGCGAGTGACCTCGGTGTCGGCTGTTTGCCGTCAGCATCAGGCCGTCAGCCTCAGAATCCTGGGAACAGATTGGCTCTGAGCCGATCATCCTCCAGCAGCTTCCAGTCAGGCAGGCCCGAGGGCAGCGCTTGAAAGGCCACAGCCTCTTCACGATTGACTGGCAGGGGACCATCCGGGAAGGGCGGCATGGAATGGAATTCCAGATAGGCCGGAGCCGACAGGAATGCAGCGTAAAAGATGTTGGAGTCAGTCCCGCCGGTCAGGGCGAACTGAAATCCGTTCTGGCTGAGCTGGGGAGTTCCGCCTTGTCCGTCGGACAGGCGAAGCAGGTTGTCGCCGGTGAAGGGCGCGTTGCCGGGAATCCACTTCCCTGCCGGGTAGAGATCCAGGATGCGGGCCTCGTTTCGGTATCCGAGTGCCTTCCAGATGGCGTACCAGCCGTCACCTTCAGGATCTGCCTCCCTGAGCAGGATGCCGCCGGCAAGGATCGGGTCATCCCTGAACGGAGCCGGCAGGCTGGATGCGCCCCATTTCCACACCACGATCCCGGCATCGCAATGCCCTGGCGGTAATCATTTTCACTCCACCGATCCAGCTGCGCTCTTGGTAGCCGCTGCGACAACGCTCGTTCTCATCCGGGGTGAACATCCAGCAGCGGAAGCAGTTTCTAGGGTTCCGATCCCGGTTCGGCTCGCCTCGGCGCGCCACGGTATGTCTGGTCCGAGAGGAACTCACCGGGGTCACCCGGTTGCACGGAGGGATAAAAGCCCGGGAGACCGCCTCACCCCACCCGTGCCCGTCCATGACAGATTCTTGCGGCCCTGAAGGGGCGTTCGAGCGGCGCCCTCCTACCCAGGGGGCAGAAGCCCTGGAGAAAGAAGCCCGCCTGCCCCTCACCGGCTGGCAGCAGGAGGTGGATCAGGGTCTGCGCTACGGCCTCGAAGCGGCCGAGAGCATCGTCGATCGGCGCATCTCCACCTTCTCTCGCGGTGAGCTGCCCCACTACGCGGGCATCAACACCTTCATGAAGGCGCCCTACATCGAGGACGTACACCGTGTCGGTGAGTTCGATGTGGCGATCGTGGGCGTGCCCCACGACAGCGGCACCACCTACCGCCCCGGCACCCGCTTCGGGCCCCAGGGCATCCGCCGCATCTCCGCCCTCTACACCCCCTACAACTACGAGATGGGGGTGGATCTGCGCGAGTCGATCAGGCTCTGCGATGTCGGCGACATCTTCACCATCCCCGCCAACAACGAAAAATCCTTCGATCAGATCTCCAAGGGGGTGGCCCACGTGTTCGCCAGCGGCGCCTTTCCGATCATCCTCGGCGGCGACCACTCGATCGGCTTCCCCACCGTGCGCGGTGTCTGCCGTCACCTGGGTGACAAGAAGGTGGGCATCATCCACTTCGACCGCCACGTCGACACCCAGGAGATCGACCTCGACGAGCGCATGCACACCTGCCCCTGGTTCCATGCCACCAACATGGCCAACGCCCCGGCCGAAAATCTGGTGCAGCTGGGCATCGGTGGCTGGCAGGTGCCGCGCGAGGGCGTGAAGGTGTGCCGTGAGCGCGGCACCAACGTGCTCACGGTCACGGACATCTGTGACATGGGCCTGGAGGCCGCGGCGAAGTTCGCGATCGAGCGAGCCACCGACGGCACCGACTGCGTCTACATCTCCTTCGACATCGACTGCATCGACGCCGGCTTCGTGCCCGGCACCGGCTGGCCTGAACCGGGCGGCCTGCTGCCCCGTGAAGCCCTCAAGCTGCTGGAGCTGATCGTGCGCAACGTGCCCGTCTGTGGCCTCGAGGTGGTGGAGGTCTCCCCCCCCTACGACGTCAGCGACATGACCTCGCTGATGGCCACTCGCGTGATCTGCGACACCATGGCCCACCTGGTGGTGAGCGGCCAGCTGCCGCGCCAGCAGAAGCCGGGATGGCTTCACGACAGCTGCAACATGGCCGTCGATCAGAAGTGGAGGTGAGCCATGCACGAAGTCGACCTGACCCGCTGCCTGCTGCTCTCGCTCCACCAATGGAAGCAGCAGCACGCGCCCCACACGCCCGTGGTGGAGGCGGTCCATCTCCAGGTGGGTGACTTCACCTGCGCCGAGCCCGATGCCCTCCTCTTCACCTGGGGCGCCCTGGTGAAGGACGGCTGGCTGGCCGGCTCGAGGCTGGAGATCGAACGCGTTCCCCTGCTGGCCCGCTGCGTCGGCTGCGGCTCCCCCTACTCCCCCGCTGCGGACCACGCCTACCGCTCCCCCTGCTGCGATCAGCCGATGGAGGACATCCTCAGCGGCCGCGAACTGCGCATCCGCTGCGTGGAGTACCACCTGCCCACCCCAGCACCCCGAACCGTCGCCGTCTGACCATGCACATGCCCCTCCAGGACACGCTCGGCCTCAACCTGCTGGCCGCCAATCAGCACCAGGCCGACCACAACCGCCAGCACTTCGACGCCTGGAAGCTGCTCTGCCTCAACGTGATGAGCAGCCCCGGCGCCGGCAAGACCTCCCTGCTGGAAGCCACCATCACCGCCCTCTCCCCCGACCTCGCGATGGCCGTGCTGGAAGGCGACATGACCACCCTGCTCGATGCTCAGCGGCTCGAGGCGGTGGGCGTTCCCGTGGTGCCGATCACCACCGGCCGCGCCTGTCACCTCGATGCGGCGATGGTGCGTGGAGGGCTGGTGCAGCTCGAAGAGCGGCTGAACCCCGCCACTCTCGATCTGCTCTGGGTGGAGAACGTGGGCAACCTCGTCTGCCCGGCCGAGTTCGAGGTGGGTGAGCATCTCAAGGTGGCGCTGCTGAGCGTCACCGAAGGCGACGACAAACCGCTCAAGTACCCGGTGATGTTCCGCGAAGCGGACTGCGTGCTGATCACCAAGCTGGATCTGCTGCCCTACCTGCCCGTGGAGGTGAGCCGCATCGAAGCCAACATCCACGCCGTCAACCCCGATGCCACGGTGTTCCAGCTCTCGGCCAGCAGCGGCCAGGGCATGGCAGCCTGGCACCGCTGGCTGCTCGACACGGTGCGTGACCACGCCCTGGCCGGCTCCGCAGCGGCCGTGGCGGATCGGCCCCAGCTGGTGAGCGCCTGATGAGCACCTGCGAGGAGCTCAAACGGGATCTGCACAGCCAGGGCGTCAAGTACGCCCTGGCGAGCTTCGTCGATCTGCACGGCACCGGCAAGGCCAAGGCCGTTCCCCTCGATCATTTCGAGGCGATGCTGGCAGGCTCCGAGCTGTTCACCGGCGCCGCCCTCGATGGCGTGCCGCAGGACGTCAGCGACGACGAGGTGGCCGCCATCCCCGATCCCGCCACCGCCACCGTGCTGCCCTGGCGCCGCGACGTGGTCTGGCTGGCCAGCAGCCTGCACCTGCACGGCGAACCGTTCGAGGCCTGCAGCCGCAACATCCTCCACCGCTCCCTGCAGGCAGCTGCGCGGCTGGGCTTCCGCTTCAACCTCGGCATCGAGACCGAATTCTTCGTGCTGCGCCGCAGCGAAAGCGGCGCCGTCGTGCCAGCCAGCAACCGCGACAGGCTCGAGAAACCCTGCTACGACCTCACGGGCCTGCTCGACAATCTCGACTGGCTCGATGAGCTGGTTCAGGCGATGAACGCGCTCGGCTGGGGCGTTTATTCCTTCGACCACGAAGACGGCAACGGCCAGTTTGAGACCGACTTCGCCTATGCCGAG
Organism: uncultured bacterium; assembly: GCA_964355015.1. Classification (GTDB taxonomy): domain Bacteria; phylum Cyanobacteriota; class Cyanobacteriia; order PCC-6307; family Cyanobiaceae; genus CAYHCE01. Next base: position 21,147 of record CAYHCE010000030.1, read on the forward strand.
GCGATGACCATGGCGGATCGGCTCACCTTCTTCAGGTTGATGGTGAAGGAGATCACCCATCGTCACGGCCTGATCGCCAGCTTCATGCCCAAGCCCTTCGGCGATCGCACCGGCAGCGGCGCCCACTTCAACATGTCGCTGGCCGATCCGGACAGCGGCCGCAACCTCTTCGCCACCGACACGCCTGGCGAGATCACGCCTCTGGCGGAGCGGTTCATCGCCGGCATCCTGCGCCACGCGCCGGCGATCTGCGCCGTGATCGCCCCCACCGTGAACAGCTACAAGCGGCTGGTGGCCCAGGGCAGCATGAGCGGCTTCACCTGGGCGCCGGTCTTCGTCTGCTATGGCAACAACAACCGCACCAATATGTTGCGCATTCCCTCCGCCGGCGGACGGGTGGAATGCCGCGCCGCCGACAGCTCCTGCAATGCCTATCTCGGCGCCGCGCTGATCCTGGCGGCAGGCCTCGAAGGCATCCGCGAGGAGCTCGATCCCGGCCCGCCCAATCTCGTCAACGCCTACCGCCTCAGCCCCGAACAACGGGCCGAGCGGGGACTGCGCACGCTGCCGCGCACGCTCGGCGAAGCGATCGAGGCCTTCGCCGCCGATCCCCTCTCCCGATCGGTATTCGGCGATGCGATGTTCGAGGCTTTCGTCTCGTACAAGAGAGCCGAGTGGGCGGATTACCACGGAGCTGTATCCGAATGGGAGCTGAAGCGATACCTCGACTTCTTCTGATCCCCGCCGTTCCCGATCCGGCCCTCTGCCGGAGCGCAACCTTCCCGGATTTCGACTCCACCGCTGCCCATCCATGACCCAGCTCGCCAACCACCAGCCCCAGCCCAGGTCCGCCGCCCACCGCAGCCGCACTCTGCGCCGTCCGCTCAGCCTGCTGCTGCTGGCCGTCTGCAGCGGTGCCCTGCTGACCAGCTGCCAGAAGCCGCCGCAGCAGGGCACCGCGCCGGTGCGCATCGGCTACAGCGCCTGGCCGGGCTGGTTCCCCTGGAAGGTCGCCGAAACCAACGGCCTGTTCGAGAAGGCCGGCGTCCCCGTCACCCTGCAGTGGTTCGACGGCTACCTCGATTCGATCAACGCGCTCAATGCCGGCCAGCTCGACTGCAACAGCCAGACCCTCAACGACACGATCAGTTCGATCGCCGGCGGCGCCGACCTGAAGGTGGTGCTCACCAACGACAACTCCACCGGCAACGACCAGATCATCGCGGCCGAGGGCATTGCCGGCATGGCGCAGCTGAAGGGCAGGAAGGTGGCCGCCGAGGAGGGCACCGTCGACCACTACCTGTTGCTGCTCGGCCTCAAGAAGGCCGGCCTCACCGCCAAGGACATCGAGTTCGTGCCGCTCGAGACCGGCGCCGCCGCGGCCGCCTTCGCCGCCGGCAAGGTGGATGCGGTGGGCGTGTTCGCCCCCTTCACCACCCAGGCGCTGAAGCGCCCCGGCAGCACCACCGTCACCTCCTCCAAGGAGTTCCCGGGCGCGATCAGCGATCACCTCGTCTGCCGCAGCGAGTTCGTGGAGAAGAATCCCGAGCAGCTGCAGAAGGTGGTGGATGCCTGGTTCGCCACCCTCAGGGAGATCAAGGCGAACCCTGGCCCGAGCCTCAAGATCATGGCCGAGCGGGCGGGCGTGAGCGAGGCCGAATACAAGGCCTACGACGCCGGCACCACGATCTTCAGCCTGGAGCAGAACCGCGAGGCCCTCAAGCCGGGCGACACGATGGCGTCCCTGCCCTTCGCCGCTGCCCAGATCAGCTCCTTCCTGCAGGAAGTGGGCCTGGCCAAGACACCGCCCGATCTCACCAAGCTGTTCGACTCCCGCTTCGTGGATGCCACCAAGTGAGGAAGCGGTCATGACCCTTCCTCCGGCGCTCGGCCGCGCCTGCCGCAATCCCTGGGTGCTGGGTCCGCTCGGCATCCTCGCGGTGCTTGTGCTGTGGCAGCTGATCAGCGCCAGCGGAGCCGTGGACAAGCTCTTCCTGCCCAGCCCGCAGGCGGTCTGGCTGGCTGCCCATGAGCAGGCCAGTTCGGGGCTCCTGATGCAGGACGCCTTCGCCAGCATCCAGCGCGTCTTCCTGGGCTTCGCCCTCTCCGCCGCGCTGGCCCTGCCCCTGGGGATCGTCATGGGCAGCAACCAGATGATCTGCCGCACGCTGGAGCCGTTGCTGGGCCTGGTGCGCTACATGCCGGCGCCGGCATTCATTCCGCTGCTGATCATCTATTTCGGGCTGGGGGAGTTGCCCAAGGTGCTGCTGATCTTCATCGGCACCTTCTTCTTCAACACGCTGATGATCATGGATGCGGTGAAGTTCGTGCCACCCGAGCTGCTCGAAACCGCCCTCACTCTCGGTGGCCGCGGCCTGCCGATCCTCACCAGGGTGGTGGCTCCGTTCATCGCACCCCAGGTGATCGATGCCTACCGCATCAACATGGCCTCGGCCTGGAACCTGGTGATCGTGGCCGAACTGGTGGCCGCCAACGAGGGCCTGGGCAAGCGCATCAGCCTGGCCCAGCGCTTCCTGCGCACCGACGAGATCTTCGTGGGCCTGATCGTGATCGGCCTGATCGGCCTGCTGATCGATCTGGGCTTCCGCTTCCTGCTGCGCCGCACCTGCACCTGGGCCACCTGAAAGATGCACCTCTCCGTTTCGGCCGTCAGCAAGACCTACGGGCACGGCCGCAACGCCAAGCTCGTGCTCGACGACATCAGTTTCGAGATCAGCTCCGGCGAGTTCGTGGCCCTGGTGGGCAGCTCCGGCTCCGGCAAGTCCACCGTGATGCGGCTGATTGCCGGCCTCGAGCGCCCCAGCAGCGGCGTGATCCAGATCGACGGCCAGCCGGTGCGGGGCCCGGGCTCCGACCGGGGCATGGTGTTCCAGAAATACAGCCTCTATCCCTGGATGACGGCGGCCGACAACGTGGCCTTCGGCATGAAGCTGCAGGGACTGTCCCGACGGCTGGTGCGCGAGCGCACCGGTTACTTTCTCGAGGTGGTGGGTCTTCAGGATGCCGCCCGCAGGCTGCCGCGCGAGCTGTCCGGCGGCATGCAGCAGCGGATCGCCATCGCCCGCGCCCTGGCCGCCGATCCCAAGGTGGTGCTGCTCGATGAGCCGTTCGGGGCGCTGGATCTGCAGATCCGCGAATCGATGCAGGAGTTCCTGTATCAGCTCTGGGAGCGCTCGGGCCTGACGGCCCTGCTGATCACCCACGACCTCGAGGAGGCCCTGCTGCTGGCCAACCGGGTGCACATCATGGCGCCGCGGCCCGGACGCATCGTCCGCAGCGTGGCGGCCGATCTCGACCGCAGCGACCTGGCCCATCTGCGGGTGTCCCCCCCGTTCCTGGAGCTGCGCGAAGAGCTGGCGGCCTGCCTGCGGGGCCTCAATGCCGGCGTCCCCGCCTAGATCGTGAGCTGTGCCACCCCTCGGCGGGCCCGTTCCTTCCTGCCCGCCGCCGCCTACCTCTCGGCCGAGGTGGCCCAGAGGGAACGCCTGCACTATGCCCCGCGCTTCTGGCATCCACTGGCGCCCGTGGCGAGCCTGCCGCCCGGCGCGGTGCTGGCCCTCGACCTGCTCGATCTGCCGGTCCTGCTCAGCCATGTCCCCGGCGAAGCTCCGCGCGCCTTCCTGAACCGCTGTCCCCACCGGGGGGTGGCCTTCCTGCCGAGCGAGGCGCCGACACCGCTGGCTGCCGGGCGTCCCTGCCGCCGGCTGGTCTGCCCCTACCACGGCTGGACCTACGACCTGAGCGGCAAGCTGCTGGCGGCCGCCCGCGAAGCGGAGTTTCTCGATCCCTTCGAGCGCAGTGCCTGGCCCCTGGAGTCCCTCGCCTGTCAGGCGCGCGGCGGCATGCTCTGGGTGGCGATCGGCCCGGATCCGATCCCCCTGGCCGAGCAGCTCGACCTGGTGCTCGAGGAAGCCGGCGACCAGTTCGATCGACCGCGGGTGCGGCTGGCCGGTCTCGAGCGCGAACTGGCCTGCAACTGGAAGATCGCCCATGACAACACCCTCGACGACTACCACGTCGCCATCGCCCATCCGACGACGCTGCACCGGGAGCAGGGACCGGTGCGGCACTACCGCCACCGGCTGGGCGGCCATGTGAACCTGCTGGCTACGCCCGCAGCCGACGCAACGACGGAGTTCCTCACCTTCGGGCTGCCCCCCTGGACCCACCTGCTGCTCTGGCCCGACGGACGGCTGGTGGTCCTCCACTTCCCGCCCCTGGACCAGCAGCGTTGCCGCCTGCAGCTGTGGCTGCTGGGTGATCCCGCCCAGGGCCACCGGGGCGAGGAGTGGCTGGCCGAGCTGCAACGCTTCCTGGAGGAGGACCGGGGCCTGGTGGAAGCTGCGCAGCGGGGCTACGCCAGCGGCCTGCGGCCCGGCCCGCCCCATCGCCTTGAGCAGCGGATCCTGCATCAGCAGGCGCTCTACGCCGGCGTGATGGGGGAAGCCCCAGCCGCCTGATCCTCCTGCTGCGGCGGAGACGACTCCGCCAGTTCCCGCCGCAGCCAGGCCGCCATGGCACTGTTGATCGCCAGCAGATCCGCCACCGGCTGGTCGGTGAACGGCAGGGTGGGCATGTAGCCGTCGGGCCCGAATTCCGGCGTCAGGGTGAGCCGTGGCCGCCCCCGTTGACGGGCCCGCTCGGCGAACAGCCGCCAGCAGGCCCGATGGGCCGCCAGGGCGCCGGCATGCTCGGGCGCGAACGGGTGGCTGACCTGGGGGCCCTGGGCATGGCCCACACGGGCGTGCAGGTGATCGACCCGATCGGCCATCGCCTGGATCGGGGCCAGTTCCGGTGTCATCAGGCGCTCGCTTGCCACGCACCAGTGGCTGATGTCGGCGGTGAGCCGCAGGCCCGGATACCGGTCCAGCCAGGCCCCGATCCGCCAGGGGTCGGCCAGGCTGCGGGAGCGGTGGGTCTCGAAGCTCACCGGCAGGGGGCTGGCGACGGCCAGATCCAGAACGCGATCCCAGAACCACCGCTGCTGCTCCCAGGGCCAGCTGTCGCTGCCGGTGATCACGCTCACGCCCAGCGGTTCGAGCGCCCGGCAGGATTCCAGCTGGGCGGCGAGCTGTTCCAGATGCCCCTAGGGCGACAGGGCCAGATCGGGTACATAGTCACCGCCGGTGACGAGTTCCAGCATCAGGGCCAGGCCCGACACAGCCAACCTGCCCGCCACCACCGCGGGCTCCAGGCCAGCGAGCGCCGGATGGCACAGGTTCGCCTCCAGACCGTCGAAGCCGTGCTGCCGCGCCCGCTCGATCGCCTCGACCAGGCTGCCCTGGAAACCCCAGAGGCTCTGCAGCACAACGATCTCCACTTCCTTCGCCAAGGGATCACCACGCCGCGGGTTCACCCCTCCACCGGCGCTGAACAGCCGCCAGCATGGCGACAGCTGACCTCAGGCGTCAGCCGCAGGCTCCACCTCCAGGAGATCCGGCTGGATGCCGAGATACACGGCTTCGCGGAACAGGGCGCGCTTGGACTCCGTATCGCCACGGCTGCGGGCCTCGGCGTAGCGCTGACGCAGTGACCGGACCAGGGCCTGCTGGCGAGGATCCTGGGCGATGGCAACCATGTGTGCTCTCCCGGGCAGCTACTGCCCCGTGGATGGTTTTCGATCAGCCTACCGAGATCGAGGTCAGCACGATGCAGGCGACGGATCCGAGGGCACCGTTCTGGAGCGTTCCGCTCGAAACGCTGTTTCAGGAGCTGGGCACGGGCCCCGAGGGGTTCACGAGCGAGGAGGCGGCACGGCGGCTGAGCCGCTGCGGACCCAACAGCCTGGCGCCGGCCTCCCGCGGCGGGGCAGCGTTGCTGCTGCTGCACCAGTTCACCAGCCCGATCATCCTGATCCTCACAGGGGCGGCTGTTCTCTCGTTCCTGCTCGACTCGCCCACCGACGGGCTGATCATCCTGGCCATCGTGGTGATCAGCGGCCTGCTGGGGTTCTGGCAGGAGAACGGCGCCGCCCGGGCCGTGCAGCAACTGCTGAAAACGGTGGAGGCCACCACCTGCGTGCGGCGCGAGGGCAGCGAACGGCGCCTTCCCGTCGCCCAGGTGGTGCCCGGGGACCTGCTCGTGCTCTCGGCAGGGGCCGGTATCCCCGCCGACTGCCGGGTGATCGAGGAACGGGATCTCAGCCTCGACGAGGCCGCCCTCACCGGGGAGAGCTTTCCGGTGAGCAAGCATCCGGGGGTGCTCGCGGCCGACACCCCCCTGGCGGGGCGAAGCAACGTCCTCTTCCTCGGCACCCACGTGGTCAGCGGCACCGGTCTGGCGCTGGTGGTGAAAACGGGAAAGGCCACAGCGTTCGGATCGATCGCCGACCGGCTGCGGCTGCGCAGCCCCGAGACGGAGTTCGAGCGCGGTGTGCGCCGTTTCGGGGCCTTGCTCCTGGAGGTGACGCTGGTGCTGGTGTTCAGCATCTTCGCCCTCAACGTCTACCTGCAGCGCCCGGTGATCGATTCCTTCCTGTTCGCCCTGGCGCTGGGGGTGGGCCTGACGCCGCAGCTGCTGCCGGCGATCATCAGCGTCAACCTGGCGCAGGGGGCCAGGCGTATGGCGGCCCAGCAGGTGATCGTCAAGCGCCTCGCCGCGATCGAGAACTTCGGCAGCCTGTCGATCCTCTGCTCCGACAAGACCGGCACGCTCACCGAAGGCACGGCACGGGTGGCCCGCAGCGGCGGCATCGATGGCGAGACCAGCGATCGGGTCCTGTTGCATGCCTTCGTGAACGCCAGCTTCGAGACGGGCTTCACCAATCCGATCGACGAGGGGATCCGGGCTGAGTGTGGCTTCGATCTCACGGGCTGGAGCAAGCTCGACGAGATCCCCTTCGACTTTGTCCGCAAGCGGCAGAGCATCCTGGCCCGCACGGACGGGGCCCCGATCCTGATCACCAAGGGAGCGCTCAACAAGGTGCTGGAGGTGTGCCGGCTGGCAGAGCGGCCCGATGGCTCCACCGTTCCCCTGGGCGAAGTGGAAGCGGAGATCCGGCGGATCTATGCCGATTGGAGTGCTGAGGGCTATCGCCTGCTGGGCGTGGCGGTACGCCGCTGGGAGCCGCAGGGGGCGGCCGTGCCGCTGGCGGTGGGCCGCGATGCCGAGGCGGAGATGACTTTCCTGGGCATGCTGGCCCTCAGCGATCCGCTCAAGCCGGGCATCCAGAGGACGGTGACCGCCCTGGACGGGATGGGGGTGCGGCTGAAGCTGATCACCGGCGACAACGCCCTGGTGGCGGCGCGGATCGGGCGTGAGGCGGGCCTGCGCAATCCGGAGGTGGTGACCGGAGCGCAGCTGCGCCGCCTCAGCGATGAGGCCCTGCCTGTACGCGCCTCCGAGGTCGATGTCTTCGCCGAGATCGAACCGAACCAGAAGGAGCGGCTGATCCTGGCGCTGCGCCGCGCCGGCCACGTGGTGGGCTACATGGGCGATGGCATCAACGACGCACCGGCCCTTCACGCCGCCGATGTGAGCCTGTCGGTGCAGGGGGCGGTGGACGTGGCCAAGGAGGCGGCCGACATCGTGCTGCTCGAGGCCGATCTGGGGGTGCTGCAGGCGGGCATCCGCGAGGGCCGGCGCACCTTCGCCAACACGCTCAAATACGTGTTCATGGCCACGAGCGCCAATTTCGGCAACATGTTCAGCATGGCCGGGGCCTCGGTGTTGCTGCCCTTCCTGCCCCTGCTGCCCAAGCAGATCCTGCTCACCAACCTGCTCACCGATCTGCCCGAGATGACGATCGCCACCGACCGTGTCGATCCGGACTGGATCGATCGGCCGCACCGCTGGAGCCTCCCGTTCATCAAGCGGTTCATGATCACCTTCGGCCTGGTGAGTTCTCTCTACGACTACCTCACCTTCGGCGTGCTGCTGTGGGTGCTGCGGGCCGATGCCGCCCAGTTCCGCACCGGCTGGTTCATGGAGTCGGTGATCTCCGCCGCCTCGATCGTGCTGGTGATCCGCACCCGCGGGCCCCTGTTCCGCAGCCGGCCCTCCCGCTGGCTGATCGCCGCCACGCTGGTGGTGATCGGCGCCACCCTGCTGCTGCCCTGGACGCCACTGGGCGCACTGTTCGGCTTCGTGCCCCTGCCCGCCACGTTCCTGGCCCTGATGGCCCTCATCCTCTTCGCCTACGTGGTCAGCGCCGAGCGGGCCAAGGGCTGGTTCTACCGTCACATCGCCAGCTGATGGGATGGCTACGTCACTGCTGGCTTCCCCGGCGTCCGGATCGGCAGGTCGGTCAGCGGTGAGTCGCCCAGCGCCCTTGCCAGTTCACGACGCCAGTGCTGGGGCAGTTGCCAGTGGGTGGCGCCGCGCAGGATGCGACCGGCGTAGTCGGCGCTGGGGCTGAGGCCCTCGCCGCTCCAGGCGGGCGTCGGCACGTAGGTCGACACCCTGAAGCGCTCCCCTGCCAGGGTCGTCACCCTGACGCTCTGGTGGCGGTAGTGGCCGTTCGCCACCCCTTCGCAGCGATCCAGCGCACGCCGATCGTCCGGGGCGAGGTGGTGCACCACACCCCAGCAGTGGGCGGCGGGGTCGGGGTGGATGCCCGCCACCCCCTCCCCAGCACGGCCGGCCCGGATCTTGCTGATCGCCCAGCGCCAACCGTTCAGCCGCACCACCAGACCGCTGCCATCCCATCGAGAGCAGCGCCGCCCCAGCTGATCCGGGCACAGATTCGAGCCATAGCTGAACACCGGCACGGTGCCCCAGTCGGCGAAGGACACCAGCGGCAGACCTCTCACCTGTTCGGGCTGCCCCACATAGACCCAGGCCGCCTCGCCATCGGTGAGGCGGAGCACCTGGCGGACGTACTCGCGGGGAACCTCCTCCAGCACATCCAGATGTCTCAGACCCTGGTCATCCACTGCGTACAGCTCGCCATGGATGAGGGGTGCGTGGCCTGGTGGGCCGGCTGCCGAAGCCTCGGTCCGCACCGCTTTCGGGTAGGGCCCCAGATCGTGCAGAAGGGCTCCGGCCAACCGGCGTCGCCCCAGGCACACCGCCCCGGCAAGCCAGTGGTGATTGCACTCACCGCGCTTGAGCGTGCCGTAGACGAAAACCTGGTGCATGGCGTGGGGCAGCTGGCAGGGCGCCGTCACTCCGTACGGACCCCGGGGGGATCTGACGATCTGAGGGGGTCGGGTTCCATGCCCCACTGCTCCCGGATCGAAGCGCAGCTGAGTTCCCAGGCATGCTCCATCGAAGCCAGCGGAGCCGTGCGGCTGGAGGGCTCCACCCCGCGCTGGTTCATCTCACGCTGCAGCTGCTCGCGGAACGCCTCGAATTCCCTCAGCAGCGTGTCGACCTGTTCCCGACCGCCGAAGGCCTGACGCATCTCCGCATGGCCGACCGAGAGCTGCAGGGTGGAGAGATGGTCCGCGAGCCAGGCCCACTCGTAGCGGAGCATGGCGTCGCTGCAGGCCTGAAGGTTCCCGCGGTAGGTCTGCAGATGGTCCTGCAGCGATGACGGGCCTGCCGGACCGGGCCGGGGCTCGCCGGCAGGAGCGGCGGCCCGTTCCCGCAATCGGCCCATGATCTCGCGCAGGTAACTCATGCGGCGAAGACAGCTCCCGACCGAGACTAGGCCCGCCGGCCCTGGGCTCACCCGGGGGGCCGGTCAGGGATCGACCGGCAGGCCCTTCAGCAGCAGGGCCAGGCGGCGCGCCCCCAGCAGCAGGGGGTACAGCCTCTGGCTGCGGGCAGGGCTGGCGAACACCGCCGTGAGCAGGGCCAGCAGGCCGGCGTCGGGCCGCAGCTGGGAGCAGAGCCGGCTCACCGCATCGGCGCCATGCCAGCAGCGTTCCCCCTCGATCAGCACCGCACCGTCGGCCAGGTCGAAGCCCCTTCGCTGCAGCTGCCGGCGCAGCTCCCGATCGGCACGGCCATCGAGGGTCTGCAGTCGGGGCTGCCCGCCGTGCCGTTCGCTCATCGCCGCGAACCGGTGGCAGAACGGACAACCCCCGTCGAAGACGAGCTGGATCGGAGCCGCCTCGGTCCGCAGGGATCCTGCCGAAGCGGCGGAGCCGGTGCCGGTGGGGCCGGCGGAGGAGGGGGCGTTCAGGGGCAGTTCAGGCACGGCAGCTCAGCCCAGCTCCAGACAGGCCAGACCGTAGACATCCTGCAGCGGGATCGCAGGAGGGACGCCCCGGTACATGCGGGTCGTGCGGCCACTGACAGCGAAGCCCCGTTCCTCCAGCAGCCGCCGGGCCCGGGGGTTGGCCTCGGGGGCATCGATCAGCACGGGACCGACCCGCTCGGAGCAGAGCCGATCCAGCAGGGCGCCGGCCAGCGGCGGACCGTCCGCCAGCAGCGGGCCCAGGCGCCAGCCCAGGCCACCGGCGCCCTCCGGCAGCAGACAGGGACGGATCCGGCCGAAGCCCCGGCAGCAGCCGAGTTCATCGCGCACTACCTCCACATCACCCCCAGGCTGCCGCAGCCACTCGCCGAGGAAGAGGGGGCGCGGGGTGGCTTCGTGCCGGGCGTCGTACGCCAGCACCATGGCCGGCGCCGCGGCGTCGCCGGGAATCAGGGCATGGCCGGGCGGCAGCGGCGCGGCGCTGCAGCGGGGACGGCTGGCGGCGGGCAGACGCCAGCGCAGGGTGTCGTAGGCGGGCTCGAATCCCCAGCCGCCATAGTCGGTCAGCCGATCGGGGGCTGCCTCCAGCCCGATGCAGGCCACGGGTTCGAGCTGGGCGAGGGCATGTCGCCACAGCGCCAACCCGTAGCCCCTGCCGCGGTAGGCGGGCCGCACCAGGAACAGGCCGATGAAGCCGTAGCTGGCGTCGTAGCGCACCCCTGAGATGCAACCCACCGGCTCGCCATCGAGGCAACCGACCCAGAGGCCCCGCGCCTCGGTGTGGTGATAGATGCCGGTGTCGCCGATGCCGGGACAGAAGCCCTCCAGCCGGGCCCATTCCGTCACCAGCGGCAGGTCGGGCTCGGCCATCGGCCGGATGGTGAAGGCGGCCATGGGCGATGGCGGTATCGCACCTCAGTCATCCTGCCGCAGCCTCTCCCGCTGGGTGGATGGAACCTCGTCGCTGTGTCATCGGTCGACACCAGGGCGCGGTGATCGGTACCCGGTGCAGAGGAGAGAGATTCAGCTGGAGTGATCACATCCAGGCGGGTTTCTGGCTCGAAATCCCGGCTGCCTATCGAAGCCAAGCAACTCCTTGATTGCTATGATTCAGCAGATGCAGAACACAAACCTCATGCTCACCGGCTCCGAAATGCTCGCCAAGGTCAAGGAACTGGGTGATGCCTCCAAGTCCGACCTTGTTCGCAGCTGCGGCTACGTGAGCACCAAGAAAGACGGCGGCGAGCGGCTGAACTTCACGGCCTTCTATGAAGCCCTCCTGGAAGCCAAGGGCGTCAGCCTGGGCTCCGGAGCCGGGGCCGGAGCCGGCAGGAGCGGCCGCAAGCTGAGCTACGTCACCAAGGTGCAGTTCAATGGCAACCTGCTGATCGGCAAGGCCTACACGGCCCTGATCGACCTCAAGCCCGGCGACGAGTTCCAGATCAAGCTCGGCCGCAAGCAGATCCGCCTGGTGCCCGTCGGTGGTGAGGAGGACGAAGAGTGAGTCGGGGCGCATGCCTGTAAGGCCGGCTGAGCCGGCAGGCGCAGTGTGTCTTCCCTGGCCCGAGGCCGCCGGCTGGGCAGGCGCTCTGCGCGAACCTGCCCTTAGGGTCAGGGCATGCCAGCGTCCGCCTTCACCCTCCTTTACGACGGGGCCTGCCCGTTCTGCCTGCGGGAGGTGTCGATGTTGCGACGCCGCGACGAGGGTCGCGGCCGAATCCATTTCGTCGACATCGATGCTCCGAGCTACAACCCAGCCGCCTACGCCGGCATCAGCTACCGCGATGCCATGGGTCGCATCCATGGCCTGAGGGAGGACGGCACCGTGCTGCGGGATGTGGCGGTGTTCCGTGAGGCTTATCGCCTGGTGGGCCTCAGCTGGGTCTACGCCCTCACCGACTGGCTGCCGGCGGGAGCGCTTGCCGATGGCGTCTATCGCTTCTGGGCCCGCTGGAGGCTGCGGTTCACTGGCCGGCCGGACATCGACAGCCTCTGCGCCCTGCGCGAAGCACAAGCGGGCAGCGGGCAGGATCGCCGCTGTGCCAGCTGAAGCAACAACGGTGAGCTGGCGAAGGCGCACAGATGGTCACAACTTTCCTGAGACCCCGTAGCCCCGATCAGGCCAATGAGGCCCAGAGATGGTGGAAGGTCTCCCTCTTAAGAGGTATTCTTCTAACTGTCATCCGCCACCACCCCATGCTTACAGGACCCGATCTCCTGGCCAAAGTCAAGGAGCTGGGAGAAGCCAGTAAGAGTGATCTTGTCCGTGCCTGCGGCTATGTGAGCACCAAGAAGGACGGCAGCGAGCGCCTGAACTTCACCGCCTTCTACGAAGCCCTGCTGGAAGCCAAGGGGGTCAGCCTGGGTGAAGGAACCGGCAAGGGAGTCGGCAAAGGTGGGCGCAAGCTCAGCTATGCCACCAAGATTCAGTTCAACGGCAACCTGCTGGTGGGCAAGGCTTACACCGCCATGCTCGACCTCAAACCCGGCGATGAGTTCGAGATCAAGCTCGGCCGCAAGCAGATCCGCCTGGTGCCGCTGGGCAGCACCGATGAGGAGGATTGAGCCGGCTCAGCCTCCTGGCAGGAGCGGCCCCGCGCCACCGACGCGACGAGCCGGGCACGACAACGCCCGATGACACGAACGCCCGCTGACCGTGTCATCGGGCGTTGAAGGATCAGCGAGGGGCGGAGCTGCTGGCGCTGGCCCCTGGGGAGATGACGTTCAACGGACCGATTCCGGTCAACGATCCCTCACCGGTCACGCCGCTGCCAGCCTGCACGCCACCACGGTCAAGGCAGCCACGAATCTCACGATCACGGCGGGATCGACGACCCCGGGTCCCCGGTCATCGGGATGGTGGAACAGGGCGTTACGCCCGGTGAGCGAGAGGTAGCGTCCCCCAGCCTGTTGCACCATCCGGGCTTCACCGGCGGGGATCCTGTCGTTCGGGATCCGCCGATCGATGCGCAGCCCCGAGGAGAGCATCGCCTGATCCATCAACGCCGCGAACTCGTCATCCGAAGCCTGCAGCTTGTTGGCCGGGTCCGTCGCGGCGCCGATGCTGGCGCCGAGATGCAGCCAGCCCAGGCTGTTCGCCACGAGACCGGGCCGCCGATCCAGGTAGTTCCTGAGGCCCAGATGGCCGAGCTCGTGGCCGCTGGAGGCCACGAACAGGACCGTCCGGGCGGGCCTGGCCCTGCTGAGCGCACGCATGACCTCGAGCCAGCAGGCCAGGCCGCCGCCGCGCTCGCTGGCACACGAGTACCAGCCGCTGCGCGGCGTCATGACGACCAGGGGAAGCCGTGCCGGGTCGGCGCCGTCGATCCTGGCCGTGACGTTGATCGCCTGGGCCGGAGTCCGCCTCACCTGGGCGATCACGCGGGCCGTGGCGCCTCGACGTGCCTGGTCGTTCAGCCAGGTCGCCTCCTGGCTCGACACCTGCAGCACGGGCGGCCCGAACGGCTGCAGGAAGGAATCGGCATTGCTGGGGCAGAGGCCGGGCCGCCCACCCCGGCTGATGGCGATGATCGCCCTGTGGCGGTCGGCTCGCCGTGCGTCCCCCAGCGGCCCCGATGCAGCGGCATTCGGGACGGTCTCGACCAGTCCGATCTCGGCGGAACCGTCCACGGGCCCGAGGCTCCCCCGCACGCCGCCCGCTGCGGTGAAGCCCCCGTCGAACAGCGGCACAGCTTCGATCCTTCGGCCGCCCACGATCAGAGCCGTCATGATCGGATCGATCCTGCCCAGAGCCCATGACTCCTGGCTGGGCACGAGACCCGCCCGGCGGACTTCCCCGCAAAGCCAGGCGCCGGACCGCCGGTCAACCAGGGTCCCGGTTCGATGGAAGCCCTGGCTTTCGTACTCCTGGATGAGGCGTGAGATCCGGCGCTGCATCAAAGTGAACCGCCCATCCTCAGCCGCCAGCAGCGTCGGCAATGCCAGCGCCGCCTGGAAGCTTGTGACGGTCATCGTCAGCCACTGTCTGCGGGAGATCAGCATCGGGGCTGCCCATGGATTCGAGCGACCGACCACCGCAGACCTCCGATTTTGCTGCCGACCGGAGCGGTCAGGGATCCGCGCCGCAGACCCCGGCATCGCCAGGTGTTGCTAGGAGAGGGCAGGCGTCCCTCCAGGCCCATGCACAACCCCATCAACGCTGCTTTCGCTCTCGCCGCACTGCTGCTGGTGGGCCCGCTGCCGGTGCAGGCGGGCTCGATCACCGAAGACTCCATCGTGGATCAGAACAGCGCTCTGCAGAACGCCATGGATCAGTTGCCCAAAGGCGCCACTGTGACCGGAACCCGCTGCATCCAGATCGTCACACCCGGCGACAGCTACCGCTATCGCTGCAGCGTCGACTACACGACGACCGGCAGCCCATCCGCCCCCGGGCCCTGATGGACGCAGGTTCGCTGCCACCAGCGCTGGCGTGCTCCAGCGGCTCTGGCCACGGCACCACGCCCTGTGCTCACAGGGGCTCGGCCTCTTCGCTCAGGATCGTGAGCCAGGAGTCGTAGGCGAACACCCGGTTGCGCCGGCCAGCGGTGACTTCCCAGGCGATGCCCAGAGCCACCGGGCGCTCCACGGCCACGGGAGGAGAGGGGGAAACCGCTGGCCAGCCGGGCCAGGCGGTGCTCAAGGGCCCCCACGTCACTCGACACCTCCACGGCATCGTCGAACGGAACCCAGGAGCCTCCTCCAGCTCAAACAGCAGCAGGTCCGACAGGGACGACTGGGTGCCCTCATCTGGGAGGAGAGCAGGGCTTCCCGGCGCACGCAGGCCAGCAGGGCGCGATCCTGGAGGGCCTGCCCCATTCCGCTCAGGTCCAGCGGGGGATGGGGTAGGAGGGGAACCGGCACAAAGGCTCTGACAGGCTCCCCGGCTGTGCTGCTGATCTCGTAGGGGCCTGTGGCGGCCCGTTGCATCCTTGGGCGCCATGGAGCAGAGGATGGAACTGCATCTGGACCGACAGGGCCGATCACCCTCCTGAGCACCGTCTTGGTCCGACACTCCCCTCCCTCCTCTGCAGCGGGCCGACCAGAAGGGCCCGTACCTGATCCTCAGCCGCTCTTGGCCGTGCTCCCCAGTTGCATTGGGTTACTGGATCACTTCGAGAAGCATGGCGTAGATGCGGTGGAGGATGCACAGCTGAGTTCCTCCCCCTGTGGGCGATTCCGTGAGCAATACGCACCTGGATTCGAGGTGTTCCATCCCCAGGCTCGGGTGCTGCTGATTGGCTATACACCTGGTCGTTCCCAGACCGATACAGCCTGGCGGGAACTCAGCATCACCTCTCAGGCGGAGCCATCACTGCAGAGGCTCAGCCGTTGCCAGAAGCAAGCAGCCTTCTCAGGGCTGTGGGAACGGCTCGACGCACTGGCTTCCCACTGTGGCCTGCTCCAACATCTCGACCTGAACAGTCTCTCGGCCCGCGATACCGTGAGCCTCACCTCCAGGCTGGTCTTTCCGATCTTCCGCGCAGGCAGCAACTACAGAATTGGCACCGAGTACGTCAGCACACCCTGGTTGGTCGAGCTTGCCGGAAACCATCTGCGCGAACTTGCGTCCCTTACACCCACGCTCAGGGTTGCCATCTTCCTTGGTGATGGTCAGGCCGCACTGGCGAGCGCCAGAGCTCACCTGGAACGCGGCGATCTGCCCAGTCATGTGGACTTCTTCGTTCTTCCCCATCCCAGCGGTGCGAACAATGGCCGCATCAGCCGCTTTCTGGATGATCCGCAGACTCTGGCTGATGTGAGATTGCTTTTGTGAGCTGAAACGGATCGGTTTCTGTCTCCCGAGCGTACCAGGTTCAGCGGGTGTTCGATCTCGATCTGCTCCTGGGGCAGTGTGCCTGGATAGGCCACGTGAGTGCCCTTGCTGACCATCGCTGACGAAATGAAAGGAGGACTGAGGTGGATGGCACGTTGCTGGAGGGCTACACCCAATCGATCCACGCCCGGCGGGGGCTCGAGAAGATCGATGCGCTCCGCTCGACTTCGCCTATGGCTGGATCAAAGAGTCCAGCGGCCTGAGGCTGGTCAAACTCAGAGGCCTGGCCAACCTGCTCAGGCCCGAGGAGACGGTGGTATGAACCTGCCCGGCAGCTGCGACATCGTCACGGCGGCGATTACGATCACCAGGCAGTTCAGGCAGCCAGGTCCACAAGCCCACATCCAACCAGTTGGACCGGCTCCGCCGCCAACCCTTCAGGCCGATCAGTCAGTCGCGTGGAGAGAAAGAGCGGCTGTCGTGAAGGTTTTTCCGCAGACTCCTGTGCCGCCATTCCCAGGAGGAAGCCAGGCTGCTGGGCTACCGCGCCATGCCGTTCAACCTGATGAGTCAACGCGATCGCCAACGCAGTTGACACCAGGCAGGCAACAGACTGCAGGGGCAATGATTGGCGTGCGGCGTGGCCTTCTTTGCTGCCAGCCGTGAATGTGTTGCCATCAAGGCCAACGCAGACTGGTGCACACGTCAGAATCCAGCACAGCCGTTCAATCCAAGCCCTCGGGGTGATTCCAGTCAGGATCTGAATCCAGTTCCGAAAGAAGATGGCATGGCTCACTATCGGGCACCTTGAAACTTTGCCATTACCGAGGCAGCCTTGAGAAGCCACAAGCTCATCCTCTGC
>CAYHCE010000031.1:0-37838 GCA_964355015.1 uncultured bacterium
CAGGTTTCAGGGATTCCGAGCTTACAGGGATTGGCGCTTGGGGTCAGACTAACGCATGCCATCACCTGGCCGCAAGGATTCTGGGCGTCGAAAAAGATTAATTTGGAGGCGGACCAGGTGGATGGCACTGTTAGACAGCCGTCTCAGGCTCAACAGCAGGACTGGCATGCAGCTGAAGCCCGAGTGCAGAGATAACCTTCAAGACGGTGGCCAGTTCAGGGTTACCGCTAGACGAGAGAGCTTTATAGAGACTTTCGCGACCCAGTCCAGCTTCACGTGCAATTTGAGTCATGCCTTTGGCACGAGCAATATCACCCAAGGCAGCAGCCACCAGCCTTGGATCTCCATCCTCCAAAGCGGCTTCAAGATAGGCAGCCATGTCTTCACTACTTGTGAAATGATTGGCTGGATCCCAGATGGTTGTTTTGGTTTTGGTCATTAGCACCACCTACAGATTTCGAGCTAGATACTTGGCTTGCTGGATGTCCTTGCTTTGGGAACTCTTGTCTCCACCAGCGAGAAGAACAACGACCGTGTTTCCTTTGCTAGTGAAATAAATGCGGTAGCCAGGACCATGGTGAATACGAAGTTCGGAGACGCCTTCTCCGATTGGCCGGACATCTCCTGGATTCCCCAGGGATAAACGTCTGATCCGAATGTCGATGCGAGCTTTTGCCGCTCGATCACGCAGGCTACAGAACCATGCGGCATAGACAGAGGTCTCCCGAATCTCCTGCATACCCCCATTGTATCTCCAGGGATACGGCGCCGCAACCGGTCTTCAGCCTGTCTAACGCCAAGATCAGAAGCGGGAATGGATCTGCGCATTGGCTACCACTTCTGCACCCGCCTTCTGGATCTTGATGTTGGAAGGCTACGGCTCAGATTCGGAAGAATAGTTTTCCTTATTTATTTTTACAAAGATCAACGCTCTGCTGAACGGAAAAGGCACTACCACGGTCATGCCTAACAGCTGCAATTGCACATTGAGCAGTTTGCTCTGTTCCACCATTTTTGCATAGTTCAACGCTCTGCTGAACGGAAAAGGCACTACCACGGTCATGTCTAACAGCTGCAATTGCACATTGAGCAGTTTGCTCTGTTCCACCATTTTTACATAGTTCAACGCTCTGCTGAACGGAAAAGGCTTTACCACCGTCATGTCTAACAGCTGCGATAGCGCAATTTGCTTGGGCCGGAACTGGCTGTGATTTAGCTTCTCCCGCATAATAGAGGCAGTGCATTGTCATTGCTAGAAGTGGCAAGACGACTTGATGAATGTGCCTCATAACTAAATGCAGCAAGGGTTGCTAGTCACACAGACTCTAGGCAATTGATCATCATTTGATCTCGAATGTAACAAAAACTATTTTAAGGCTTCACTGGTTAGGATCCTTGCCCTTCCAACAGTACTTCGGCGGGTCCGGTATCCACCCCATGCCCAGGCCTTCTGGCTGCATAAGACCCCGTGAAGCCTGTCGACCGACGATGGAAACCTCAGACACCATAACCCTTTTGACGGCATAGCCCCATGTGTGATCGGAACATGGACGGGTCCGAGAACCAGATGTTCAGCACGCTACAGAAGGTCCACTGGGCTCATCACCCCACAGGGACCTCGATTCAGCACATGCGTATAGATCATCGTGGTCTTTACGTCACTGTGCCCGAGCAATTCCTGGATAGTTCGAATGTCCTGGCCCCGCTCCAATAGGTGAGTGGCAAACGAATGCCGGAAGGTGTGACAGCTGGCCTGCTTGCCGATCCCTGCGCTGAGCACGGCTCTTTTTACTGCTTTCTGAATCAGCGTTGGGTCGATGTGGTGCCTGCCTTCGGTGCGAGCCTTCGCGTCCCGCCATCGGTGGGCCTGCGGAAACACCCATTGCCAGGCCCACTCTGACGCCGCGTTCGGATACTTGCGCGCCAGTGCCATGGGCATCACGACACGGCCCCAGCCGGCCGCCAGATCGGCCCGATGAAGCGCTTGAACCTCCAGCAGATGTTCCCGCAAGGGCTCCATGAGGCTGTCTGGGAGCACGGTGACACGATCCTTGTCACCCTTGCCACTGCGAACGGTCAGCTGTCGGGCCTGGAAGTCCACATCCTTGACCCGAAGCCGCAAAGCTTCCATGAGCCGCAATCCACTGCCATACAACAACTGCGCCACCAGTTGCTCGACACCTTCGAGGCGATCCAGCACGGCCCTCACCTCCCGCACTGTGAGCACCACCGGCAACCGCCTGGGCTGCCGTGCCCGAACCACTCCTTCCAGGTTTCCCACATCACTGCTCAGCACCTGCCGATACAGAAACAGCAAGGCAGACAGTGCCTGGTTCTGCGTGGAGGCACTCACCTGCCCAACCGTCGCCAGATGGGTCAGGAAGGCGTTGATCTCCTGTTCGCCCATCTCACTGGGATGCCGCATCCCGTGAAAGCGCAGAAAGCGTCGCACCCATTGGGCATAGCTGCTGATGGTGCGGCGGGCGTAGTGCCTCACCTGCAGCTCCTCCCGGTAACGATCCATCAGGCGTGGGCCTGGAGTCAGAGTCATGCGAGCAACGAGGAGCCGCCCTCAGGATTCCCCAGCCGCCATTTCCCGCTCAAGCTCCCGCGTCAGAGTCCGCTCCAGCTCTCGCCGCCATTCGCCCGGAGCGAAGGTGTGCCAGCGCCCGTGGCCGGGCAGCAGCCAGCGCACGTCCAGCTCGAGCAGCCGCTCCACTGAACGAAGCTGCTCCTCCCAGTTCCACCAGCAGACCCGGCGGGATGCCACCACCCCCGGCGGATCCACGCCCCACCAGAGGTGGTCGCCGCTGAACAGCACCGCTCCGGCGAACAGCACGGCCACCGAGCCGGCCGTGTGGCCCGGCACCGGCAGCACCAGTAGGTCGTCGTCGAGCGGCAGCGGCTCGCTGCCCTCGAAGCGGTGCTCCGCCTCCGTGGCCGCGTCGGCATCGGCGCAGTGGATCCAGCGCCCGGCGCCGAAGCGATCGGCCCAGGCCTGGTGGTCGGCCACATCGTCGCGGTGGCTGAGCAGGATCCGGCTCACGCCACCCAGGGCCTCGATCCGGCGGGCCAGGGCAGCGTTGAAGCGCGGCGAATCGATCAGCACATTGTCGGCGGTTCCATCGGCGCGCCGGCGCACGATCAGCCAGCTGCTGGCCCCGAAGCTCTGGCGCGACGCCCAGCCGCAGTAGTGCACCTCCCCCTGCGGCAGCCGCGTGATCAGGGCGGGAAAGCCGTCGGTCGGGGTCTGGGCCAGCAGCTCGCGGCTGGTGCCGATCGCCGCCACCGGACAGGCCTGCAGCGCCAGCAGCGCCTCCCGGGTGGCTGCCGCCCCCGTCGGCTGGGCCCAGACGTGCGAGGTCTGGTGGGGCCCGTAGTCGCCCGCGGCCGGATCGCCCGTGGGGGCGAAGTGGGCCGGGTCGTACTGCCAGCAGGTGCCGCAGTCGATGCAGCTGGCATCCACGTAGAAGGGTCCGTCCACGTTGGCGGCCAGACGCTGCTGGGAACGGGCCATGGCAGGCGGAGTCGGGGTGCCTATCAGCCTGGCGGCAGCAGGTCTCGCCAGTGCCCTGCTGCGAACGGGTCGGCATACTTTCGCCATGACGAACGCCACGCCCGCGATCACCACCCAGCTGGGCCAGCAGGGCCTGGGGCAGCAGCCCTGGTGGGTGGAGCAGTGGATGGAGCTGATCAACTCCTATCGCTACAAGAAGCGGCTCGAGCGCGCCTGGACCTACGCCCGTTCCGGCAACGTGCTCTCGATCCGCTTCGAAGGACGCCGCGTCCACGCCCGGGTGCAGGGCACCGAGGCCGAGCCCTACAAGGTCAAGCTCTGGCTCGATGTGCTCAGCGACGAGGACTGGGGCTATGTGCTCGAGGCGCTCGGCCAGAAGGCCCGCTGGTCGGCCCAGCTGCTGGCCGGCCTGATGCCTCAGGACATCGAGCGCGCCTTCGCCGCCAGTGGCCGGCGCCTCTTTCCCTTCAAGCTCCAGGAGGTGCGCAGCGAATGCAGTTGCCCCGACAAGGCCAATCCCTGCAAGCACATCAGCGCCGTCTATTACCTGATGGGGGATCGCTTCAGCGAGGATCCGTTCGTGCTGTTCCAGCTGCGCGGCCGTTCCCGCTCCCAGCTGCTGGCGGACCTGGCGGCAGGGAGGCGCCAGCAGCTGGCTTCAGCCTGCGCCGACCCGGGCCCGGCCGCCGTCCATGCCCCGCACCCGGTCCATCACGCCGTGTCGGATCCGAGCCGCTGGTGGGGCTACAGCGCCGCCCTCGATCCGGATCTGGTGGTGATCACCCCGGCCATGGAGGGCGAAACGGGCCTCGACGAGGCCGGCGAGCTGCCGCTGGCAGCCGAACCCCTCTTCCCTGACGCCAACCACCTCTTCCTCGAGCAGCTCCGCAGCCAGGGAAACCTGATGGGCCAGCTCGCCATGGCCCAGGCCATGGGCGCCGGTGGTTGAAGCTCCCTGGCTCAGCCCTGCGGCGATCGGCGTCGCTGTGCTGCTGCTCGCCTCGCACCAGCGTGCCTTCGGCCTGCCGCTGCTCGCGGCGGCCCGGCGTGATCCCGCCAGCTTCACCCCGATCGATCGGCGCCGGCTGGCTCAGGAGCTGTTCGCCGGGTCCGTGGTGGTGCTCGCCCATGACGGCAGCGGCGGCGGGGAGGAGCACGGCGATCCCCGCCTGATCTATGCCAACGCCTCCGCCCTCCGCCTCTGGAGACGCCCCTGGGCCGCGATGGTGGGGATGCCGTCGCGGCTCACGGCGGAACCGGGCGAGCGGGCCAGCCGCGCCCGCCTGCTGGCCACCGCCCGCGAACGGGAAGCGATCACGGGCTACACCGGCATCCGGATCGACAGCAGCGGTCGCCGCTTCGTGATCAGCGGCGCCCGCCTCTGGACCCTGCGCGATGCCCGTGGAAACGACTGCGGACAGGCCGCCGCCTTCGCCGACTGGTGGTGGCTCTAGGTCGGCTCGGCGAAGGGAGCGGTTCACACACCAGAACCGGTGTGGAGGCCGAACCTGGGGGGGAGCGCCGTACGGAATGGATCGGTTCCTGCCCACTTCGCTGGCATCGAAACAGGCCACATTAGCTGGGCGGGTGATCCGGAAACACCCGGACCATCGCAACTGTGGAGGACACAACCATGCTGACCCTGCGCCAATCCCCCTTCGATCTGTTCGAGCGTCTGGAGCAACAGGTGCTCCACGCCGAGCGTGTGCCTGCCGCCGAAGTGCGCGAAACCGATGAGGCCTACGAGATCGTGCTGGAACTTCCCGGCGTCGACAAGGAGTCGATCGACGTGAAGGCCACCGACCGCTCGCTGGTGATCAGCGCCGAGCGCAAATCCGAGTCGAAGGCCAGAGCCGAGGGCGATGATCGCCCTGCGACCGGCCCACTGCACAGCGAGTTCCGCTACGGCACCTGGAGCCGCAGCTTCCGCTTCCCTGGCGGCCTCAACCGCGAGGGGCTTGAAGCCCGCTACCGCGACGGCCTGCTCACCGTGAAGGCTCCCAAGGCCCAGAGCAAGACCACCGTGTCGGTGAAAGTGGAGGGCTGAGCCCCGGGCGGGGACCATCCCGCCAGCACGAGACGAGAGACGGGAGCTGCCCCGGCCTGACGGCCGGGGCTTTTTCCTGTGGGCTCAGTCCGTGTCGTCGTGGGCGAAACGGCTGTAGAGGAAATCGAGGGCCTGGTTGCGCAGGTCGTAGTAGAGGGGATCCTCCATGATCTCCTCGCGGTTGCGGGGGCGAGGGAAGGTGATCTCGAGGATTTCGCCGATCTTGGCGGCCGGGCCGTTGGTCATCATCACGAGGCGATCGGCGAGGAACAGCGCCTCATCGATGTCGTGGGTGATCATCAGCACGGTGCACTTCTGGGTGTTCCAGATCGTCAGCAGTTCCTCCTGCAACTCCTCCTTGGTGATCGCGTCGAGGGCCCCGAAGGGTTCATCGAGGATCAGCACCTCAGGGCGGATCGCCAGGGCCCGGGCGATCGCCACCCGCTGCTTCATGCCGCCGGAGAGCTGGGGGATCTTCTTGTCGGCCGCCTCGGTGAGCCCCACCATGGCCAGGTGCTCGCGGGTGATTTCCCGCTTCTCGCGCTCCGACAGATCCGGCTTCACCGAATCGATCGCCAGATACACGTTCTCGTAGGCGCTGAACCAGGGCAGCAGGGCGTACCCCTGGAACACCACCATCCGGTCGGGGCCGGGCTTGGTGATCGCGTTGCCATGCAGCACCACGCGGCCATCACTGGGGATGGAGAAGCCCGACACCATGTTGAGCAGGGTGGATTTGCCGCAACCGGAGTGGCCGATCACGCACATGAACTCGCTTTCGTTCACGCTCAGGTCGATGCCGTCGAGCACCGGGTAGGGGCCCTTGGCGGTGGGGTACACCTTGCTGACGTTCTCGAAGCGCAGGAAGGCTTCTGCCGTGGGTGCGGTGAGCCCCGGCAGGGGCGGCTGGATCAGGGTGGACATGGGCACGTGGGGGGTGGGCTGACGAAACGGGTGGGAAGCAGGCCGTGGCGGGGGCGGGTCTCAGACCCGGCGGGGCGGCGCCAGGGGGATCTCGGCGATGCTGAAATCGCGCTTGATCGTCTGGGCGTTGAGGTAGCCGATCGGGTCGTCGGCATTGAAGGGCTGGCCGTCGAACAGATCGATGCCCTGGCGCTGGTAGCTGATCGCCTCGAGGCCCAGTTCGCGGGCGGCGGTGCTGAACACCCCCACCTGGCAGACCCGCTCGAGGATCTCCACCCAGTTGCGCGGCAGCGGGATGTCGCCCCAGCGGGCCATCTGGGTCATCATCCAGAGGTGCTCGGTGCGGCTGGGCCGGTTCAGTCCCTCGCCGAAGAAGAGGTGGTGGGGTGTGGCCGCCTCGCTCTCGGGCGCTGAGCGATCGACCCCCTCGCTGGATTCGCTGAAGCGGATCAGCTCCGGCTTGATGCCCAGGTAACGGCGGTCACTGAGCAGCTCGCTGAGTTCGCCCCAGTGGGCCGGATCGGCGCAGTACCGGCAGGCCTCGAGCAGCGCCTTGGCCAGGGCGATGTGGGTGTTCGGATAGGCCGTGGCCCAGTCTTCGCGCACCCCCAGCACCTTGCCGGGGTGGCCGGGCCAGATCGCCAGATCGCCCGCCATCGCGAAGCCGTGGCCGTCGCGGATGGCCCGGTCCAGCCAGGGGGCTCCCACGCAGTAGCCGTCGAGGCTGCCGTCCTTGAGGTCGGCCAGCATCTGGGCCGGCGGCAGGGTCTGCAGGTGCACGTCCTTGTCGGGATCGATGCCGTTGGCCGCCAGCCAGTAGCGCAGCAGCAGGTTGTGCATCGAGGCAGGGTGCACGATTCCCATCGTGTGGGGCTCGCGCTCGTGGCTCTTGAGGTAGGTGCGGTAGTCCTCCACCGTGCGCACCCCTTCATCGGCCAGGCGTTTGGCCAGGGCGATGCCGTTGCCGTTGCGGCTGAGGGTGAGGCAGGTCACGATCGGCAGCGGCGCGCCGCCATGGCCGCCGGCGGTCATCCAGGTGGGCATGCCGGCGGGCATCAGCGAGGCATCGAGGGTGCCGTCCACCAACCCGTCGACGATGCCGCGCCAGCTGGTTTCGCGGATCAGGCTCACCTCGTCGAGGCCATGCTTGGTGAACAGGCCGTGGGCCTCGGCCACCGCCAGCGGTGCGCTGGCCGCCAGGGGCAGGAAGCCCAGATCCAGGTTCACCTTCTCCAGGCCATGGCGGGCCACCACCTGGTGGGGCCGGGCGCGCCACTGCTTGACCCGCTTCTGGCGGTTGAGGAAGTAGATGATCTCGGAGCGCAGGCTGTAATAGCTGGGGTGGTGCACCACTTCCAGCCGTGCCCGCGGCCGGGGAATATCCACCTCGAGGATGCCGCCGATGTTCGAACCCGGCCCGTTGGTGAGCATCACGATGCGATCGGAGAGCAGCACCGCCTCGTCGACGTCGTGGGTGACCATCACGGCGGTGAGCTCGTGCTCGTTGCAGATCTGCATCAGCTTCTCCTGCAGATTGCCCCGGGTGAGTGCATCGAGGGCGCCGAACGGTTCATCGAGCAGGAGCAGCTTGGGGCGGATCGCCAGGGCCCGGGCGATCGAAACCCGCTGGCGCATGCCACCGGAGAGCTGCTGCGGCAACTTGTCGACGGCCGGGCCCAGCCCCACCATCTCGATGTGCTCCTGCACCACGGCGTCGCGTTCGGCCCTGGGCAGATCGCCCATCACCTCATCGACCGCCAGGCCGATGTTCTGCCGCACCGTGAGCCAGGGGAGCAGCGAGTAGTTCTGGAACACCACCATCTTGTCGGGGCCGGGGCGCTTCACCGCCTCTCCCTCCAGCAGCACCACACCTTCACTGGGCAGATCCAGGCCGGCGATCATGTTCAGCAGGGTGGATTTCCCGCAGCCGGAGTGGCCGATCAGCGAGATGAACTCCCCCTTGCGGATCCCCAGGTCGATGCCCTGCAGGGCCAGGTAGGTGCCGCCGCCCTTGAGGGCGAAGCTCTTGTCGATGGCGCGGACATCCACCAGGGAGGGTGGCGCTGTGGTGGTCATGGCTGGGTTCCGTTGTGGGAGAGGGGCCTGTTGGAGCGCGGAGAAGCGGAATCGAGACGTGGCTCAGGTCACTGGCCGGCGGAGATGCGGGTCTGCAGCCAGGCCATCAGCCGATCGAGCACCAGGCCGATCGCGCCGATCCAGATCACGCCGAGCACGATCTCACCCACGTAGTTCTGCTGGTAGGCATCCCAGATGAAGAAGCCGATGCCCACGGTGCCGGGCATCACGATCTCGGCGGCGATGATCGCCAGCCAGGCCAGGCCGATCGAGATGCGCAGGCCGGTGAAGATATAGGGGAGAGCCGAAGGGATCAGCACCTTGGTGAAGAAGCGCCGGCTCGACATCTGCAGCACCAGGGCCACGTTGCGGTAATCCTGGGGGATCTGGCGCACCCCTTCGGCCGTGTTGATCAGGATCGGCCACACGGCGGTGATGAAGATCACGAAGATGGCCGCCGGCTGGTTCTTCTGGAACAGCACCAGGGCGATCGGCACCCAGGCCAGGGGCGCCACCATGCGCAGGAACTGGAACAGGGGATCGAAGGCGCGGTTGATGCCGGGCTTCAGGCCGATCGTGATGCCCACCCCGATGCCGACCAGGGCGGCCAGGGTGTAGCCCTGGGCGACGCGGCCGAGGCTGGCCATCGTCTGCCAGAACAGGCCCTTGTCGAGGCCGCCGCGGTCATAGAAGGGATAGAGAATCAGGTTGCGGGTGCGCTCCTCGGTGAACAGGCTGGTGGGGGCCGGCAGGGCGATCACGCCCGAAATCGAGAGGATCTGCCAGACCAGCAGGAAGCTGCCGACGCCCAGAAAGGGCGGCAGCCAGTTGCCCGTGCTGCGCAGCAGCTTGCTGAAGGGATTGGCGGGCGCACCCTTGGGGGTGGTGTTGATCGAAACCATGAAGTGTTCTCGGGGAGGCGGTGGCGAAGGGGGGCTGGAGAGCTCGAAGCGCTGGAACCGGAGCGTGATCCCGCAGCGATGGGAGAGGATCAGCGGCAGTGGATCCCTACTTCTTGATCTTCAGGCTGTCGAGATAGGCCTGGGGGTTCTCCGGGTCGTAGGTGATCCCGTCGAAGAAGGTTTCCTTGCCGCGGCTGGAGCCGGTGGGGATCTCGGCGGCGGGGAGCCCCAGCTCCGTGGCGGCCTGGCGCCACAGATCCTCACGGGTCACCTTGTCGTTGATCGCCTTGGCCTGCTCGATCGAATCGACCGTGCCGGGGTAGAACTTCCAGCGCAGCGATTCCAGCAGGAACCAGAGCGTGAGGCTCTTGTAGGGGTAGGAGATCACCCCACGATCGCTGGCCCAATACAGCGGCCCCATGGCGGGTTCGTTCTGGGGCTTCATGTCAGCGCCGAGCTTGACCTGCCCCTTGAGCGCCGCCTCCAGGATCGGCGTCGGGATGTTGTACCACTTGCGCGAACTGAGGATAGTGGCCACCTCGCTGCGGTTTTCGGCCTTGTCCATCCATTGCTGGGCCTCGATCAGTCCCTTGAGCAGGGCAACGGTGGCCTTGGGATGCTTGTCCACCCAGTCGGCACGAACGGCCAGGTATTCCTCCGGGTGCGCCTTCCAGATCTCGGCGGTGGTGGCGGCCAGATAGCCCTTGCCATCGGTCACGATCCGCGACGGCCAGGGATCACCGGTGGAGAAGGCCTCCATGCTGCCGTTGGTCATGCCCTGCAGGGTTTCGGTGGCCGGCACGGTCAGCAGCTCCACGTCGGTGTCGGGATTGACGCCGCCTGCGGCCAGCCAGTAACGGATCCAGAGATCCTGGTTGGCCTTCGGAAAGGTGTAAGAGGCGCGGAACTTGCGCCCTTCCTTATTGGCGAAGTCCTGGAAGAAGGAACCCGATTGCTTGATGTCGACGGTGAGATTGGCGTCCTTGACGCTGTTGGCGGCGGCGATGCCGTTCCCCTGGCTCATCAGCATCGCCAGGACATACATCGGCACCTTGCGGCCGTTGGTGAGGGCGCCCTCGCTGATCATCTGGGGCATGGGCATCTGCCACTGGCCGCCGTCGATGCCGCCGCCGGCCGAGCCGAGCACCACGTTGTCGCGGGCGGAGGGCCAGCTGGCCTGCTTGGTGAGCTTCACATCGAGGCCATGCCTGGCGAAGAAGCCCCTCTCCACGGCCACCACCAGCGGCGCGGCCTCCAGGATCGGGATGAAGCCGAGGCTGATCGTCTTGGTCTCGAGGCTGGCGTCGGCGATGACCGCTGCGGGTTTACCGGCGGTGCCCCCACCGGGTTCGGGTGGGTTGCCCAGGCAGCCGGCGAGCAGGGAACTGCCCAGCACGGCACTGCCCATCAGGGCGAGAAAACGGCGTCGTCTCGTCATCGGGAAAAGAGCAGGAGAACAAGAAGGCGACAGGATGTGTCGTCTGGACTGGAAAGACTTGGATAAGGCCACGTTCACCAGATAAGGAATCGATGCGGTGAAGCCTGGGTGGCCGGAATAGCGGCCCTAGGGATGGATCATGGGGTCACCGTTGCGGCGGTCGAGAGAACGTAATGGCTGGGCGAGGCGGTTGGGTGTTTCGGTTACGCAGCATTGCGAATGGCTCCGATAAGCCAGGCCAATCTCTGCAGCGGCCCGGCCGGTGACCATCGGGTTAGCCCGCCATCCCTGTGAAAATCGGCTCACTTCGTCACGCCGTGCTGGCGCAACCCTGCGCCTGGCCAGGCGGCTCAGTCCTCGTTCAGGTGCCGCAGCCGCGCCGATATCTGCCCTTCCGGGTCAACGCCGACGAAAGTGGGCGGCAGCCAGACCCTCACCACCAGCAGGACGGCCATGGCCATCAGAAAGGCACACACCGCCAGAATCTGGCGCCAGTCGGTTTCGAGCACCCCCTTGACGATCACCTCCCGCAGGGCCGAGACGATCGCGATCTCCACCGACACCCCGATCGACACCCGCTGCTCCTGCAGATAAATGATCAGCAGGCGGAACAGCTCCACCAGGATCAGGATGTACAGGATGTCGGCGGTGACCTCATGGAACTGGGGCGCGGCCAGCAGCGCCCTGAAGATCGAGCGCAATTCCAGCACCATCACGCAGAAGAGGCCCACACAGAGGCAGATGGCGATCAGATCCTGAATCGACTCCAGGGCCTGAACGATCTGGACCCGGTGGAACTGTTGGTGCCAGGGAACCTTGGCAGCAGGTTGGGCCTGGATTTCCGTTCTGATGGCTTGGGACATGGTGGCGGGCTCACGGCGTGGGAGAACGTGGAGGGGTGTGCATTCAGACGATTGGGGGCTTTCCTGGGCCGCTGTGGGGAGGCTCACCCGGGCGATTCCGGTGCGATCGGCCAGGGAACGGGGGGTCAGGTTCCTCGCAGCGAGCGAACGGACGATGCCCTGAAGGCTGACGATTCCGAGACCTGCTCCGATCCCTGTCCTGGTTCCAGGTGTTGGCTCGGATGCAGCCATCCTCCACTCTCCAGCAGAGATGGGACGGCAGTACGTTCCGCAATCCAGCTGGGAATCCGCAGAGAGGCGGAGTTTCCGTGCCGGCAGGCTGTTCCTCATGGCTCATGGCAAGGTGTGGAGAAGGGCGGAAGCCGGCTGCCCCGCAGGGGTCCAGCCTCGGCAGTGATGGAGCGGCAAGTGCGAGATCGGCACTGAGTAGCTTCATCCGAACCCCGTTCTCTGGTGGCCCAGCAGAGCAGCACGATCTGAAGCGGGCAAAGGCTGTGGCAGCGGCATCTGCAGGCTGCACAGTTCAGCTGAACAAACATCTATTCTTTGCTTCATGGGCTGGATTCGTCAGTGAAAAAGGCTAAGGAGTGCCCCAGGCTTCTGGTCAGGCCTGGCCACAGGATCCGCAATCCAGGCGATAAGCGGCGGTGATCGCTTCGCTCACACCGATGGGGCCAATTCCGCGGTTTAGGCTTGTTGTAGATCGCTGTCACCCAGCTCTTGAGCTCTGGCCTGAGCGCTGAAGATTCCGGCCTGAGCTGGGCGGCCCGGGGCCGTGCCGTGAGCCTGGCCACACGGCACGGCAAGGAGCAGGCGATCGCCAGGCCGTTCCGCCAGGGCCTCGGGGTGGAGCTGGTGCTCGCCGCCGGCTTCGACACCGACAGCCTCGGCACCTTCAGCGGCGAACACCCCAGAACGGAGAATGCCGAAACCACCTGCCGCCTCAAGGCCGAGGCAGGCATGGCCGAAACCGGCCTGGATCTCGGCCTGGCCAGCGAAGGCAGCTTCGGGCCCCATCCCGCCCTTCCCTTTCTACCGGTGGCGATCGAGTGGATGACCTGGGTCGACCGGGCCCGCAGCCTGGTGATCACCGAACGGCTGACGGGCTGTCCAACCAACTTCGACCACCGCACCGCCGGACCCGGCACCGAGCTGGGCCCCTGGCTGGAGCGGATCGGCTTCCCCGCCCATGCCCTGATCGTGCGGCCCCATCAGGCCGTTGCCGGGGCGCCCATCCGCAAGGGCCTCCAGAGCGCGGCTGGCCTGCGCGAGGCGATCGAGCAGGCCAGCCGCGCCTCCGCCGATGGCCTCGCCCAGCTGGAAACGGACATGCGCGCCCACCTCAACCCCACCCGCATGGCCACGATCCGCTCCCTTGCCTTCCGGCTGGTGCGCCGGATCGCCTGCCCCTGCCCCGCCTGCGGCAGCCCGGGCTGGGGCCGGGTCGACCTGCTGCCCGGCCTGCCCTGCGGCTGGTGCGGCAGCGCCACCGAGCTGATCGAACGGGAGGTGTTCGGCTGCGTCAGCTGCGCGCACCGGCAGGAGTGGCCCCGGCGCGATGGCCTGCGAGCCGCCGATCCCCAGCATTGCCCGTTCTGCAATCCCTGAGCGTCGTCGTCGCCGCATCGGCGGCCCGGAAGCGTCAGCGGCTCAAGCCGAACAGCACCACGAAACCGCTCAGGAGCCCCAGCCCCACCAAGCCAAGCCCGGGTAGCAGGCACCGGCCAACAGGTTGCAGGGTCGCAGGCTCTGGCGAAAACCCTCCTCCAGGCGGAGGCGGCTCGAACCGGCGGCAGGCATCAGGGCGGCCAACGGCGGCCATCTGTTTGGCCCATCAAGGGCAGCCCGCATCCCGGCCGGGAGATCCCGGCGCAGGCAAGCCCTGCCACTGGGGCCATGCTCTGCTCCGGTCTGCTGCTGTTCACCCTGCCGGGAGTGGGCCCTGAGGGTGGCGGAGATCTCAGGGCTTGCGACAAGCGGCCGAACGCGATGAACACAACCCGAACAGAACAATCCCGGCCATGTGCAGGCACACAGCCGAGATGCATATAGGATCAGATCAGAACTTGTGATCGCGCAGGGCTTCCACCTGGTAGATATAAGTGATGATCGAGTAGTCCGCGTAAAACTTGGCTTCGATCTCATGGGTGATCTTGTCGGCCAGCTCGCGGGTGCCGGTGAGCACCTCGATCTTCACATTGGAGAGGGTGTGCGACACGCTGGGCTCTCCCGTGGAGCGCACATTGCGGCTTCCTTCGCCACCGGCTGCATTCACGGTGTAACCGGTAGCACCTGCCGCTTTGATGAGCTTGATGAGTTTTTTGGAAAGGATTTCCTCTGCGACGATCACCAGCTTCCAGACCTGTTGACTCATGGTCTTAACCTCCGATTGGTTGTGGTTTTGAAATTTTAACGACCGAGCATCAGCTCAGAAATCCCAATGAACAGCGGGATGCAGATGGCGATCGCCACTGGCGTGCCGATGGCCGTGGAAGCACCGATGTAGGCCGAGGGATTCGCCGAAGGGATGCCAGCACGAAGGGTCGGCGGGCCCGAGATATCCGAGCTGGAGGCAGCGATCACCGCCAGCACCACCGCGCCACCGATGCTGAAGCCGGTGAGCTTGTGGATGATCAGGCCGACACCGAATGCCAGAAAACCATGCAAGATGGGGGCAAAGAAGGCATAGATGGCAAACCACTGGGCAACTTTGCGCAGCTCATTCATGCGCTGGGCGGCCTCCATACCCATAATGATCATCAGAATCGCCAGGAAGCCGCGGAACAGAGGGTTGAAGAAGCTCTCATAGACAGGCTCGGGCTTGGTGAGAATGCCAAGGGCCACGCCCAGAAGCAGGGACGTAACGGCCGAACTTTGCACGCTTTCCTTGATGATCGGCCAGATCTCGACTTTCTCGGAAGCGTTGCCGGTCTTCTTGCTGAGGTAAACGCTGGCCACCACGATCGCCGTCACCAGCGCCGGGATGTCCATGAAGGGATAGAGGGCCGCCGTCCAGGCCTCATAGGGGATTTTGGCGGAATCCAACTGCGGCAGGACCGCAGCCAGCGTGGAGCCGCTCACCGCGCCGAACAGGCCACCGGTGGCCACGGCGTCAGGCACGCTGATGCCTGGCAGTTTCCCCAGGGTGTAACGAGCGATGAATACGATTACGATGCCAAGCCCCACAGCCGCGAGCGCCGGGAGAAAGATCTCGGTGGGGTTGGAATTGCGAATCGCGATCCCGCCAGTCAAGCCGATCTTCATCAACAGGAAGAAGCTGATGAACTTGTAGATCGAATCCGGAATGGCCAGCTGGCTGCCAAGTGCGGCGACGACAATGCCACCGATCAGGAAGCCAAGTGTTGGAGACTGAAGTTGCTCCAAGAAAAGCCTGAAGAAATCGGACAAATCAAATCCTCTTGCTCTGTTGGTATGCCAGGTCGCGGCGAGTTTAGATTTCGGAGAACGAGGTTTTGGGCAGGCCTGGGCCCGGCCGATGTGGTTCTTCACTCGTAGGCCCACGCACTGGAGGGTGAAGCGGCTGTCATCGCCCAGCCCGGCCTCCAGCGCTGGCCATGGAGCCCTGTGGCCACGACAGCCGCGCCTATGGCTGCCATCAGATTCCCGAATCGTCAGACCCCGCCTTGGGCGCCGCTGAAGCCAAGGAAATCCCCACGGCGTTTCTAGAGTCGATGTCCCCGCAGACGTCGTCGATGACCGTCGCCACCGCTGCACCCTCTCGCCTCTCGCTCCAGTGCGCCGAGATCGGGCCCGACACCACCACGATCCGTTCGCTCGACTGGGACCGCAGCCGCTTCGACATCGAGTTCGGCCTGCGCAACGGCACCACCTACAACGCCTTTCTGGTGCGGGGTGAGCGCACCGCCCTGATCGACACCAGCCACCTCAAGTTCGCGGGCACCTGGCTGCCCCTGCTGCAGGAGCAGATCGATCCGCTGGCGATCGATCACCTGATCGTGTCCCACACCGAACCCGACCACTCGGGCCTGATCGGCCACCTGCTGGAGCGCAACCCCGAGATCGAGATCGTGGCCTCGAAGGTGGCGATCGCCTACCTGGCCGACCAGGTGCACCGTCCGTTCCGCAGCCGGGCGGTGAAGAGCGGCGACGAGCTGGATCTCGGCACCAACCCCGAAAGCGGCGTTCAGCACCGCTTCGAGTTTCTCAGCGCCCCCAACCTGCACTGGCCCGACACGATCTTCTCGTTCGATCACGGCACCGGCATCCTCTACACCTGTGATGCCTTCGGCCTCCACTACTGCAGCAACGACGTCTTCGACGTCGACCCCGGCGCGATCGCCCCGGATTTCCGCTTCTACTACGACTGTCTGATGGGCCCCAATGCCCGCAGCGTGCTGCAGGCCCTCAAACGCATGGACGGCCTGCCGGCGATCGGCATGATCGCCACCGGCCACGGCCCGCTGCTGCGCGAGCACCTCAGCCTCTGGATCGGCGACTATCGCGACTGGAGCAGCCAGCGCAGCGCCGGGGAAACCTATGCCGCCGTCTGCTACGTGAGCCAGTACGGCTTCTGCGACCGGCTCAGTCAGGCCCTGGCCCGCGGCATCGGCAAGGCGGAGGCCCAGGTGCAGCTCGTTGACCTGCGGGCCACCGATCCCCAGGAGCTCGCCGCCCTGATCGGTGAGGCCAGCGCCGTGGTGGTGCCCACCTGGCCGGCCAGCCCCGACCCCGACCTGCAGCAGTCGATCGGCACGCTGCTGGCGGCCCTGCAGCCGAAGCAATGGGTGGCCGTCTACGACGCCTACGGCGGCCTTGATCTGCCGATCGACAGCGTCGCCGCCAAGCTGCGCAGCCTCGGCCAGAAGGAAGCCTTCACCCCCCTGCGCGTCCGCCAGGTGCCTGACGGCAACGACTACCAGCGCTTCGAGGAGGCTGGCACCGATCTCGGTCAGCTGCTCGGCCGCGCCAAAACGATCGCGGCGATGAAAGCCCTCGACGGCGACCTCGACAAGGCGCTGGGTCGGCTCAGTGGCGGTCTGTACATCGTCACGGCACGCCAGGAGGAGCGCAGCAGCGCCATGGTGGCCAGCTGGGTCAGCCAGGCCAGCTTCGAGCCGCCCGGTCTCTCGATCGCCGTGGCCAAGGACCGGGCGATCGAGGCCCTGATGCAGGTGGGCGACCGCTTCGTGCTCAACATCCTGCAGGAGGGAAAATCCCAGGATCTGCTGCGCCATTTCCTGCGCCGCTTCCCGCCCGGTGCCGATCGCTTCGCCGGCGTCGCCACCCTCGATGGGGTCGCCCGTGGCGGACCGGTGCTCAGCGATGCCCTGGCCTATCTGGGCTGCCGCGTGGTGCAGCGGATGGAGGCCCCCGATCACTGGATCATCTATGCCGAAGTGGAGGAGGGCACCGTGGCCGACAGCGAGGGCATCACCGCCGTGCATCACCGCAAGGTGGGCAACCACTACTGATGACCGACACAACCTTCAAGGCTGCCGCCGCGCCGGCCGAGAGCGGCGACCGCCGCGTGATCGTGCTGCCGATCGAGCCGGGCCTGGTCTGCCTGCGGGGTCTCAGCCCGAAACGGCTTCGCTTTGAAGTGGAGTACGGCCTCGAGCGGGGTACCACCGCCAACGCCTTCCTGTTCAGTGGCGGCGAATGCGAGGGCCGGCCCGTGGGTCCCGTGCTGGTGCATCCACCGGGGCAGTCGTTCGCGGCTCCCTTTCTGGAGGCCCTGGCCCGGCAGCTGGGGGGCTCTGGCAGCTCCGGGGCGGGTTTGTCGCTACCGCCGTTGCGCCTGGTGGTGGGCTTCGTCAATCCCAACCGGGCCGCGTTCCTGCGCCAGCTGGCGGAGCGGTGGCCCGATCTCGAGCTGATCGCCTCCAACGCCGGCGCCAGGCTGGTCACGGAGCTTTGGCAGCAGCGCCAGCCCACCTCTGCTCCGCCAGGCGATGACACGAGCGCGATCGAGGCAGCCTCGCCCCTCCCCTTGCCGCCGATCCGGATCATCAAGGGCGAGGAAGTGCTGGAGCTGGGGCACGGCCATCGGCTGCGGTTGATCCCGGTGCCCACGCCCCGCTGGCCCGGCGCCCTGGTGGCCTTCGAGGAAAGCAGCGGCCTGCTGATCAGCGGCAAATTCTTTGCCGCCCATCTCTGCAGCGAGCCCTTCGCCGAGCCCAACCGCGGCAGCACTGAAGAGGATCGTCGCTATTTCTACGACTGCCTGATGGCGCCGATGGCCCGTCAGGTGGAAACGGTGGTGGACAGGCTTGAAGCCCTGCCGATCCGCACGATTGCCCCCGGCCACGGCCCGGCGATCAGCGAGAGCTGGCGCAGCCTCCTGGCGGATTACCGCCGCTGGGGCGAGAACCAGGGCAAGGCCAGGCTGGCGGTTGGCCTGCTGTATGCCAGTGCCTATGGCAACACCGCCGCCATCGCCGATGCCCTGGCCCAGGGAGTGTCCCGCACCGGCGTGCGGGTGGAGAGCGTCAACTGTGAGTTCGCCACCCCCGAGCAGCTGCTGGAGACCATCCGCAGCTGCGACGCTTTCCTGATCGGCTCGCCCACACTCGGCGGCCATGCCCCCACCCCGATCGTCTCGGCCCTGGGCACCCTGCTCTCCGAAGGCGACCGCACCAAGCCCGTGGGGGTGTTCGGCAGTTTCGGCTGGAGCGGCGAGGCGATCGATCTGCTCGAAAGCAAGCTGCGCGACGGCGGCTTCCGCTTCGCCTTCGAGACGATCCGGGTGAAGTTCAGTCCCGATGGCCCCACCCTCCAGCGCCTGGAGGAAACCGGCACAGCGCTGGGGCGGGAGCTGCTCGCTCAGCAGCGCCGCCACAAGCGGATCGCCGCCGGCGGCTTGAGTGAGAGCCGCAGCAATCCGGCGGTGCTGGCCCTGGGCCGGGTGGTGGGATCGCTCTGCGTGCTCACCACCCGCAGGGGCGAAGGGGTCGAGGCCCTCGGCGGGGCCATGGTGGCCAGCTGGGTGAGCCAGGCCAGCTTCAGCCCCCCCGGCTTCACGGTGGCTGTCGCGAAGGATCGGGCCGTGGAGCTCCTGCTCCACAACGGCGATCGCTTCGTGCTGAACGTGCTGGCCGAAGGCCGCGAGCAGGGCCCGATGAAGCAGTTCCTGCAGCCGTTCGAGCCGGGCGCCGATCGCTTTGCCGGCCTCGATCTCGAGGCCAGCCCCGGCGGCCAGCCCGTGCTGCCCGAAGCCCTGGCCTGGCTGGAGGCCAGCGTGAGCCAGCGGATGGAATGCGGTGACCACTGGCTGCTCTATGCCCAGGTGAGCCACGGCGGCCTGCTCGATCCGGCCGCGCTCACGGCGGTGCACCAGCGCCGCAGTGGCGCCAACTACTGAGCCAGGCCCAAAGGGGCCCTTCCTCAGCGGGGCAGGGGCTCAGTGGGCAGGGGAACAGTGGGCAGGGGCGAGCGGGCCTGCCGGAAGCAGGGGGCCTCGAACAGCTGGCGCTGGCTGAGGCTTTCCACTAAGGGGGGAGTCCCTGGCTTGCCATAGCGCAGCACGAAGATCTGGTCGAACTCCATCGGGCCGATCGGGGGCATCGAAGGCCAGCCCAGCCCACGGGCCAGTTCGGGCATCCTGCGGTGCTCCCAGAACAGCACCACGTTGCCGTCCTGGTAGGCCGGTTGGCTGAGGATGTCCTGCCCATCCCGGAAGGAGTCCTCCTGAGAGGCCTGGGCAATCGAGATGTTGACCCCGGTGGCCACCCCCAGGGGCACGGCGCTCTGGTAGCTGCGGGCGTTCTTGCTGGTGACGGGGTTGAAGAAGAACGTGCGGATCTGGGTTGGGGCACCGAAGCAGGCGGGGATGAGGCGGCCCAGGTTGATCGAGCGGAGGAAGCCGCTGGCCGAGAGGTTGTAATTGCCATCACCGGAGGCCACCTTGTCACCGTGTCGCAGCAGGATCACCTGACGGGGGATGGCCTCGGCCGGCGCCGGTGCGGTGGTGACGATCACCAGGGCCAGGAAGGCCAGACAGGAGGGGTGGTGGGTCGAACCAGTGGAGGCCATGGGATCCCGGTGTTGGGTGGGGGCCCTGGGCAGACCATGCGCCTGCGGTCCCAGGCTCGATGCTGACAGTGGAGACGGCCTCTGCCCCGAAGGGGTTCTTGACGGGGGCCTGGTCTATCCATGGTCAGGTCGAAGTCAGTCCGACTTCGTGTAAGCTCCTTGGCATCCTTCACGGTTTCTCCATGGACCTCTCCAAACCCGGCACCCTCGCCAACCTCGAAGCCGCCTTCGGCGGCGAGAGCATGGCCAACCGCAAATACCTCTTCTTCGCCGACGTGGCCAAAAAACTCGGCAACAATGAGCTCTCCAGGCTCTTCCGTGACACCGCCGCCCAGGAGACGGAGCACGCCTTCGCCCACTTCCGCCTGCTCCACCCCGAGCTGGTGGTGGGCGACCCCACCTCTCTCTCCGAGGCCGAGAAGCAGGCGGTGCTCGCCCGCTGCCTGGAGCTGGCCATCGAAGGCGAAACCTATGAGTACACCACCATGTACCCGGACTTCGCTGCCCAGGCCCGCGCCGACCGCGACGGCGGCGCCGAGGCCGAGTTCAACGAGCAGATCGCCGAATCCGAGGAACACGCCGGCCTCTTCCGCAGGGCGGCCAGCAACTTCGGCCGGCTCACCCCGATCGAGCACCACCACGCCGATCGCTACACCGTGGCCCTCGAAGCCCTGCAGGGCCAGGGAACCGCCGGGGAAGGCGAACCCGTTACTGGCCAATGGATCTGCAAGGTGTGCTCGATGATCTACGACCCCATCGCCGGTGACCCGGATTCCGGCATCGCCGCCGGCACCCCGTTCGAGGCCATTCCCGACGGCTGGGAGTGCCCGATCTGCGGCACGCGCAAGGCCAACTTCATTCCCTACCGGGAACCGGCGCTTCAGGTGGCCTGAGGGAGGGCTCCCCACACGAAACCGTCTGGTGGAAGCGGCTGAAGTCCAGCACCCGGCTGTCCTCCCGGTCGACGACGATGTCCGCAAAGCGGGCGTTCAGCCGCAGATGGGCCGGCGAGGGCACGGCCAGCATCAGGGGATAGGGCTCCCGCCAGTGGTGACGCCAGTCGTCGAGATCGTCGGCGTGCAGCATTCCGTCCTGTTTGCGCAGGGAGAGGGTGCGAAGCTGCGGTCCCCGGCGGCTGGGGGATCGGCGCAGAAAACGCCGGAAGACAGCGGCCATCAGCGGCTCGGCGCGGCCAAGCCCCAGGCGTGAAGGCAGTTCAGCACCGGGATCAGGCTTCGTCCCCGAACCGAAAGCCGGTACTCCACCCCATCGGCCTCGAGCCCCCGCAGGGCCCGCTCGGCCGGACAGACGTCGTGGTGGCGGCTGTCGAGAAACCGCTCGGACTCCGTCATCGTGACCAACCGGTGCGTTGGGCACAGTCTGGTGCGTTCTTGTGGGAATCCTCCACGGGCAGCAGAGTTGACCCACTGCCATGCAGGCCCGCCGGGCAACCCGATGACCGACCTGTTCACGCCCCTGGCCCTCGGCCCCCTGGAGCTTCCCAACCGGGTGCTGATGGCGCCCCTCACCCGCTCCCGCGCCGAGGAGGGGCACATCCCCGGTCCGCTGATGGCCGAGTACTACGGCCAGCGGGCCTCCGCCGGGCTGATCATCGCCGAGGCCACCATGGCCATGGAGGGGAACTCCGCCTTCATCCGCGAGCCTGGGATTCACTCCGGCGCCCAGGTGGAGGGCTGGAAGCTCACCACCACGGCGGTGCATGAGCGGGGCGGCCGGATCGTGCTGCAGATCTGGCACGGCGGCCGCGCCTGTCATCCGGTTCTGAACGGCGGCCGCCAACCGGTGGCCCCCAGCGCCATTGCCATCACCGGCGACGAGATCCACACCCCCGAGGGCAAGAAGTCCTATGTGGTGCCCCGGGAGCTGGCCGACGCGGAACTCCCCGGCATCGTGGAAGGTTTTCGCCTCGCGGCCCGCAACGCCGTCGCTGCCGGCTTCGACGGTGTTGAGGTGCACGGCGCCAACGGCTACCTGCTCGATGAGTTCCTACGCGACGGCAGCAACCACCGCAGCGGCCCCTACGGCGGCTCGATCGAGAACCGGGCCCGGTTGCTGCTGGAGGTGATCGAGGCGGTGCGCGCCGAAACGGAGCTGGTGGGCCTGCGGATCTCGCCGCTCAACAGCTACAACGCCATGGTCGACAGCGATCCGGTGGGCCTCGCCAGCTGGCTGGCGGATCGACTCAACGACACGGGCCTCGACTTCCTTGACCTGATGCGCGGCGACTTGTTCCAGCAGCAGCAGGGCGACCTGCTCACGCCGGTGCGGGAGCGCTTCAAGGGCGTGCTGATCGCCAACATGGGATACACGGCCGCCGAGGCCCAGGCGGCGATCGGTTCCGGCGCCATCGATGCGGTGACCTTCGGCACCGCCTTCCTCGCCAACCCCGACCTGCCGGAGCGACTGCGCCGCGGCGCTCCGCTCAACCCCCCCGACCCTGCCACCTTCTACAGCCCGGGGCCCGCCGGCTACACGGACTATCCCTTTCTGAGCGATTCCCCCGCCCTCCCCTGACATGACCCGCAGCGATTCCCCCCTCCAGACCCCTTCCCCGCTCCAGACCGTGTTCCGCCCCGCCGCCGAGCGCTTCCACAGCACGATCGACTGGCTCGACAGCTGGCACAGCTTCAGCTTCGGCAGTCATGTCGACCCGGCCTGGATGGGCTACGGACCGCTGCGGGTGATCAACGAGGACACGATCGCGGCCGGCCGCGGCTTCGGCATGCACCCCCACAGCGACATGGAGATCGTCACGGTGATGCTCGAAGGCGAGCTCACCCACCGCGACTCGATCGGCAACGGCGCGGTGCTCAGAGTGGGCGAGGTGCAGCGGATGAGTGCCGGCACCGGCGTGGTGCACAGCGAGATCAACGAGAACGGGCGGCCCTGCCGGCTGCTGCAGATCTGGATCGAGCCCGCCAGCCGCGGCATCGCGCCCGCCTACGAGCAGAAGGCGTTCAGCCTCAGCGAGAGCTGGACCCTGCTGATCGACCCCGAGCGGCGGCAGGGCGCGATGGCGATCCACCGCCCGGTGCGGCTCTGGCGCGCCCGGCCTGTCACCGGCCGCTCGCTGAAGCTGCCGCTGCAGCCTGGCCAGGCTGCCTGGCTGCAGCTGATCGATGGAGCGGTGGAACTCGACACCCCGTCCGGGTCCCGCCGGCTGCAGCGCGGCGATGGGCTGGGCTTCAGCGCCGTCGCAGGCGTCAGCCTCACGGCCGCGGCCGCGGACGCCGACCTGCTCCTGTTCGAACTGGCATGAGCGCTCCGCAGGCGGCCGCGAACGGGAATCGTTAAGAGTGATCAACGGATGGCGGAAGGGCAGCCAACGATGCTGCAGAGCGCAGGCCGGATCGCTCAAATGTGGCCAGCTGATTCCGTGCGCCAGCCGCCATGGCCCAACCGGACCCGTACCTGCCTGTCCTTCGTTCCGTCGACGCCGTGCAGCCCAGGCGCTGGATCGTGCGCTACAGGGGCTTCGTGCTGATCCCCCAGACGAATCTCACCTGGTTGGTGCGGCCGGAGCGGAGCCCGATGCCGGTGCTGCCCTTCCGTACCCCGGCCACTTCCCTGGCCGATGTGAAGGCCCTGGTGGACTGGCGCCTGGATCAGGCCGCCTGAGGCGGGGTGGGGCCACCTGAGCTCTGAAAGGGCAGCACGAGGGTGGCCCAGCGATCGGGGCGCTCTGGCCGGCTGCGGCGGGACTTTCGTACACCGAACGGCACCCTCACCACATTGGTGCCTTCCACGCGGAACGTTTCACCCCGGGAATGGGAATGGGCGAGCGCGTCGAGGACGCTGGGCAGCAGCGGCTCCTTGAGACTCGAGGGCTCGACGGCGCTGGAAAGTGTGAACCTCACGGGTGGGGAGGAGCCAGGGGTGTCGCCGTTGTTGCCGTTCATGATCCCCATGCAGGAAGCGGGAGCGCGGAACTGGAGCGCTTCGGCCTGCCGTTGCAGCAGAGTGCTCCCGGAAGGCAGAGGCAGGTGCCTGGAGGGCAACCGGACCCATGGCCTTCGCTGCGCGGAATGTACCGTGCTTTCCCTGAGTTGGCCCGCTCCGGCGTGCCGCCGGGGAGGCCGGCCGTGTCCTAGACCAGCGCGGCTGAGGCCGTGGCCATCTCCCTGTCCGGCAGCGCCAGTTCCTCCACCGTGGGACAGGTGCAGATCAGGTGACGGTCGCCGTAGGCGTTGTCGATGCGGGCCACGGCCGGCCAGAACTTGTTGGCCTGCTGGGTCTCGCCGGCGGGGAATGCCGCCTCGCGGCGGCTGTAGGGCCGCTCCCAGAGATCGGCCGTGACGGCCGCCAGCGTGTGGGGCGCCCGCTTCAGCGGGTTGTCGAGAGGATCGGCCCGGCCCTCCTCGATGGCGGCGGCCTCGGCACGGATCGCGATCATCGCGGCACAGAATCGCTCGATCTCCTCCAGCGACTCGCTCTCGGTGGGCTCCACCATCACCGTGCCGGCCACCGGCCAGCTCACGGTGGGGGCATGGAAGCCGTAATCCATCAGCCGTTTGGCGAGGTCGTCCACTTCCAGGCCGGCGCTGCGCTTCAGCGGCCGCAGATCGAGGATGCACTCGTGGGCCACCCGGCCGCCGGGGCCGCGGAACAGCACCGGGTACGAGGACTCCAGCCGGCGGGCGATCACGTTCGCCGCCAGCAGGGCCACGGCGCTGGCCTGGCGCAACCCCGCACCGCCCATCATGCGGATGTACATCCAGCTGATCGGCAGGATGCCGGCGCTGCCCCAGGGCGCCGCCGCCACCGCTCCGATCGCCCTCTCGCCCCAGCGGCCCGCCAGCGGATGGCCGGGCAGGAAGGGGACCAGATGCGTCGCCACGCCGATCGGCCCCACGCCCGGCCCGCCGCCGCCATGGGGGATGCAGAAGGTCTTGTGCAGGTTGAGGTGACAGACGTCGGCGCCGTAGCGGCCCGGCTGGGCCAGCCCCACCTGTGCGTTGAGGTTGGCGCCATCGAGATACACCTGGCCGCCGTGGCGATGAATCACGTCGCAGAGCCGCCGGATGCCTGGCTCGAACACCCCGTGGGTGGAGGGATAGGTGACCATCACGGCCGCCAGGGACGCGGAGTGGTGCTGGGCCTTGGCTTCCAGATCCTGCAGATCGATGTTGCCCAGCTCGTCGCAGGCCACCGGCACCACCTTGAGTCCCGCCATCACGGCGCTGGCGGGGTTGGTGCCATGGGCGCTGGTGGGGATCAGACAGACATCGCGGTGGCTCTCGCCGCGGCTGCGGTGCCAGGCCCGGATCACCAGCAGCCCGGCGTACTCGCCCTGGGAGCCCGCGTTGGGCTGCAGCGACACGCCCGCGAAGCCGGTGATCGCCCCCAGCCAGGCCTCGAGATCGGCGATCAGCCGGGCGTAGCCCTGCGCCTGGGCGGGAGGAGCGAAGGGATGGAGGTCGGCGAACTCCGGCCAGCTCACCGGTGCCAGCTCGGCGGCGGCGTTGAGCTTCATGGTGCAGCTGCCCAGGGGGATCATGCCGTGCACCAGCGACAGATCGCGGGCTGCCAGCCTCTGGATGTAGCGCAACAGCTCCGATTCGCTGCGATAACGCTGGAACGCCTCCTGACGCAGCCAGGCAGCCCGGCGCAGCGGCAGCCCGGCCAGCAGGCTCCGCTCGGGAGGGCCACCGGCAGCAGGCACCCGGGCCAGCAGATCGGCGGCGGCGGGGGCCTCGCCGCCGCCGCCGCCGAACAGGCGGAGCAAGCGGTCGAGTTCGGCGGCATCGCTGCGCTCGTCGAGGCTGATCGAGAGGCCGATCGGAGCGGGTTCAGCCGTTCCGGCCCCGCCCGGCGGCTCGACGGCTCGCAGCGGACGGAGGTTGAAGCCGGCCGCCTCGGCGCGCCTGAGCAGGGCGGCGGCGGCGGGGGTGTGCAGGCAGAGGGTGTCGAAGCCGGGGCCGGGCTCGACGGCATGGCCGAGGGCCTCCAGCCCCAGGGCCAGGGCGGCCCGGTGTCGCAGCACCCGGCGCGCGATCGCGGTGAGCCCCTCCGGGCCATGGTGCACCGCGTAGAACCCGGCCATGACCGCCAGCAGCACCTGGGCGGTGCAGATGTTGCTGGTGGCCTTGTCGCGGCGGATGTGCTGCTCCCGGGTCTGCAGCGCCAGGCGCAGGGCCGGCCGGCCCTCGGCGTCCACGGAGCGGCCCACCAGTCGCCCCGGGATCTGGCGCTTGTGCGCCTCGCTGGTGGCGAAGAAGGCGGCATGGGGTCCGCCGAAGCCGAGCGGCACCCCGAAGCGCTGGCTGCTGCCCACGGCGATATCGGCGCCCAGGACGCCGACCGGCTCCAGCAGCACCTGGGCAAGAGGATCGATCGCCACCGTCACAAGGGCGCCGGCCCCGTGGGCCGCCTCGATCACGGCGCGGGGGTCATACAGCCGGCCGTCGGCGCCGGGCAGCTGCAGCAGCACGCCGAAGACCTCGTCCGTGCAGACCATGGCGGCGGGATCGGTGCTCTCCACCCGGATCCCCAGCGGTTCGGCCCGGGTGCGCAGCACCTCCAGGGTCTGGGGAAACACCTGGTGGTCCACCAGGAAGCGGCGGGCCGCCGGGCGCCGGCAGGCACCGATGCTGAGGGTCATCGCCTCGGCGGCGGCGGTGGCCTCGTCCAGCAAGGAGGCATTGGCGATCGGCAGGCCGGTGAGCTCGCTGATCAGGGTCTGGAAGTTGAGCAGGGCTTCGAGCCGCCCCTGGGCGATCTCTGCCTGATAGGGGGTGTAGGCCGTGTACCAGCAGGGGTTCTCCAGCACATGGCGCTGGATCAGGGCCGGCGTGGCGGTGCCGTAGTAGCCGAGCCCGATCAGGCTGCGGTTCATCTGGTTGGCGGCGGCGATGCGGCGCAGCTCCGTCAGCGCCTCGGCCTCCCCCACCCCGCTGGGCAGCCCCACAGCGGCGGCCGCAGGCGGCAGCAGGATGTCGGCCGGCAACACCTCGGCCACGAAACTCTCGAGGTCGGGCGAGCCCACCAGCTCAAGCATGCGGGCCAGGTCGGCCGGTGAGGGTCCCAGGTGGCGCTGCAGAAACGGGGACAGCGGCGCGAGCTCCGCAGCCGGCACGGGCTCGGCAGCGGCCGGGACGGGCGGGACAGAGGAGAGCGGGGCAACGCTGCTGTCGAGGGTCACGGCGCGGCGCCCGGCTGTGGCCGTGAATCCTAGGCAAAGGTTCCCAGCCGGAGCGCCCGGCTCAGACGCCCTCCACCTGGGCCCGGTAGCGGGCCGGCTCCAGCAGGTCGTCGAGCTGGCCTGGTTCGCTGGGCCGCACCAACAGCAGCCAGCCCTCTCCGTAGGGATCGTTCTGCAACTCCTCCGGGCTGGCCAGCACCGCCTCGTTGCGCACCTCCACCGTGCCGCTGATCGGGGCGTAGACCTCCTCGACCGCCTTGACCGACTCCACCGTGCCGAAGCTGGCACCCCGCTCCAGCCGCGTTCCGGGCTCGGGCAGCTCCACGAAGACGATGTCGCCGAGCTGATCGATGGCGAAGGCGCTGACGCCCACGCGCACCAGTTCCCCCTCCGGCCGGACGTACTCGTGGCTGTCGGCATAGCGGCAGTCATCAGGGACCTGGAACGCCATCGCGGCCGGAAGCACGGGAGTTCCCAGTCTGGCGCCAGGGGCGGCGGCGGTCAGGCCGTTTCCCGCTCGCGTACCGATCAGCTGCCGGGTTCGAGGGCCGCCAGGGCGCGCTCCAGGGCCAGTTCCACATGGGCCCGGTGGGTGCCCCCCTGGACATAGAGAACGTAGGGCTCCCGCAGCGGCCCATCGGCCGAGAACTCGCTGGTGCTGCCGTCGATGAAGCTGCCGCCCGCCATCACCAGTTCGCT
Source organism: uncultured bacterium (assembly GCA_964355015.1). Taxonomy (GTDB): domain Bacteria; phylum Cyanobacteriota; class Cyanobacteriia; order PCC-6307; family Cyanobiaceae; genus CAYHCE01. Next base: position 27,642 of record CAYHCE010000031.1, read on the forward strand.
GGCATAGCCGGGCATCGCGGCAGGCACCGGATCGAGGTAGGAGCCCACCGGGGAACAGGCCTGGAAGGCGCGGCAGACCCGGATCAGCGGTTCTCGGGCGCCGAAGCGCACCGCCTGGATCAGATCGCTGCGATGGTCGCCCACCCGGGGCTGCACCGCGTAGCCCAGCTCGCTGAACACCGCCGCCGTCAGCTCGGCGCCGATCAGGGCCTCGGCCACCATCTGGGGGGCCAGGAACAGGCCCTGGAACAGCAGCCGGTGGAGGTCGAAGCCGGTGCCGCCCTCGCTGCCGATGCCCGGGGCCGTGAGCCGGCAGCAGGCCTGCTCCACCAGCTCGGCGCGACCGGCCACGTAGCCGCCGGTGGGGGCGATGGTGCCGCCCGGATTCTTGATCAGGGAGCCGGCGATCAGGTCGACCCCCACCGCAGGCGGCTCCAGCGGCTCGACGAACTCGCCATAACAGTTGTCCACGAAGCAGAGGCAGCCGGGCCGGAGGGCCTTCACCCGCTCGACCAGCCGACCGATCGTGGCCACCGCCAGGGAGGGGCGCCAGCTGTAGCCGCAGCTGCGCTGGATCAGCACCATCCGCGTCGGCACGGCCAGCGCCTCGGCGAGGCCCGCCTCGTCCACGGCGCCCTCGGCGTCGAGCGGCAGCTCGGCGTAGGTGATGCCGAACTCCGCCAGGGAGCCCCGGCCGTTGCCGCGCAGCCCGATCACCTCCTCGAGCGTGTCGTAGGGACGGCCGGTGAGGGACAGCAGCCGATCGCCGGGGCGCAGCACGCCGTAGAGCGCGGCGGCGATGGCGTGGGTGCCGCTGACGAACTGCAGCCGCACCGCCGCGGCCTCGGCCCCCAGCACCCGGGCGAAGACGCGGTCGAGCACCTCCCGGCCCAGATCTCCATGGCCGTAGCCGCTGACCGAGGCGAAGTGATGGCTGCCGAGCCGCTCGGCCGCGAAGGCGGCCAGCACCCGCGCCAGCGCCGGCTTGACGGCGGCGGTGTGAACGGCCGCCAGGGGCTCGATCCGCTCCGTGGCCGCCGCCAGGCGCTGCCGGGCCCAGGCGGAGGCCTGCGCCATGGCCCCCGCCTCGCCCTGTCCCCTTCCGCCACCGTCCATGGCCCGATCCCAGCCGCCGGGGGCCATGCTGCCTGGAGGTCCACCTTCACGCCGCTAGATTTGGCTCTGATGCATCGGCTACCGAAGGCCGGCATCCCAGGTCAAGGTGCGCAGCTCAGCCCGATGGGCTCCCTTCAGCGGGAGCGCCCATTGCCGGGGAGATGACGGACTCGAGCCTGCGCCACCATCGCGAGAGCACATTTGGTCGCTGCTTCAGATCCCGCCTCGGCGTTGCCCCAGCTCGGGTCCCCGTCGACGTTCCCGCCGGCCCAGCCGCTCAGCGGCCATGCCGCCGAACGCCAGGAGGCCGTGATCCGGGCCTCCCTGCATGCCCGCCGCCCGCCGCTCCCACCCAGCCAGCGCACCTACAAGTTCGGCACCACCAGCTTCATGCTGGCGATCCATGTGGGGGCGGTGTTCGCCCTGCTGCCGGGCTTCTGGAGCTGGCAGGCCGTGGTGGTGCTGGCGGTGCTCTACTGGACCACGGTGCTGGGCGTGACCCTTGGCCTGCATCGCCTGCTGGCCCACCGCAGCTTCGTGGCGCCGAAGTGGCTGGAGCGCACCCTGGTGCTGATGGGCAGCCTGGCCTGCCAGAGCGGTCCGATCGAATGGGTGGGCCTGCACCGGCACCACCACAAGTATTCCGACCAGCCCAATGACCATCACGACGCCGCCCGTGGCCTCTGGTGGGCTCACAGCGACTGGATGCTCCACGACATCCCGGCCGTACGGCACGTGGATCGCTTCACCGGCGATCTGCAGCGTGATCCCTTCTACCGCTGGCTCGACCGCTGGTTCCTGCTGCTCCAGGTCCCCCTCGGCGCCGCCCTGTGGTGGTACGGGGAGAGAACCGGTGTGCGGGGTGGCGGCCTCGGCCTCGTGCTCTGGGGCATTCCGCTGCGCCTGGTGATCGTCTATCACGTCACCTGGCTGGTGAACAGCGCCACCCATGCCTTCGGCTACCGCAACTTCGACAGTTCAGACCTGTCACGCAACTGCTGGTGGGTGGCGATCCTCTCCTTCGGCGAGGGCTGGCACAACAACCACCACGCCCACCCCTCCAGCGCCCGCCATGGCCTGCGCTGGTTCGAGTTCGACCTCACCTGGCAGCACATCAAGCTGCTGCGCTCCCTCGGCCTGGCCCGGCGTATCCGGGTGGCCCGCTACGGGCAGCCGCTGCCATCGGCCACCAGTTCCTGACGGATCGCCTCGGCCAGTTCCTGACGGCCCGCCTGCTCCTGCTGGCGGGCTTTGCGGCGCAGCACCTCCAGGAACCGATCGGCGCTGATCTCCTGGTCGGCGCCGACTCCGAGGCCCGTGAGGGTTCGGTGCAGATCCATCAGCTCGCCATCGAGCTCGCTGGCGCTGTAGTCGCGCTGACCCGCCATCACGGCGGCGAAGCGCTCGCGCCGCTGGGACTTCTCGGCGGGGTAGGCGGACAGGAGCTGGTCGCGGCAGAGCCGCCAGGGGCGGCCGGCGGTGAGCAGCTCGGCCAGGGCGAAGCTGAGCGGAGCGGCCTCGGCGTCGGCGATGCGCAGGTCGAAGGCACGCGGCGGCTGGCGCAGCCCCACGAAGATCTCCAGCAGCTCGCCCGGGCCGAGGGGCAGGCCGCTGTCGTCGAGCAGGGGCCGGCCGCCGTGATCGAGGGCCTCGATCAGGTCGGGGTGGCCTTCCAGGGGGCCGGCGTGGGTGCCGCTGTGGTCCGCGAGCCACTGATTGATCCTCCCCAGGGCGAAGAACACCTCCGGGCCGGGCGAGGCCAGCTTGCGGTTACGCAGCATCGACACCTGGGAATTGTGGATCCGACCCAGATCCAGCACTTCGGCCAGACTGGGCAGGATCCGGTGCGACCAGCCGTTGCGCTCATGCCAGGCCCTGATCAGATAGGCAAATGCTTCGCGGCCTGATTCGACTTCTGCCTGGTATCCCACTCGATACGGATTCGAACTGCTACCATTCTAAGGATTGATCCGGAGTCGACCCGAATGACGGTCACCCCCCTGCGCCCTGGCCAGGTCACCACGTCCATCAGGCCCCGGGGCGTGGCGAGCCTCGCCCCGGCCCCTGCCGCCCTTGACCAGGCCCGTGCCCTGCACCGGCCCCGCCACGGTGAGCCCGTCCCCGAGGCGCCGAAGGGCACCCGCTGGGGCACGATCGGCTTCATGGCGGTGGTCCACGCTCTGGCGCTGGTGGCCCTGCTGCCCCAGTTCTGGAGCGTGCCCGCCGTGGCCAGTCTGCTGGTCCTCTACTGGGTCACCGGCTGCCTCGGCGTCACCCTCGGCTACCACCGCCTGCTGGCCCACCGGGCCCTGCGGCTGCCCCGGTGGCTGGAGCGCTTCTTCGCCACCTGTGGCGCCCTCAGCTGCCAGCACGGCCCGATCGACTGGGCCGGCCTGCACCGCCACCACCACAAGTTTTCCGATACGGACGCGGATCACCACAACAGCCACAAGGGCTTCTGGTGGAGCCACATGGGCTGGATGATGGAGGAAATCCCAGCGATGGCCGCCGTGCCCCGCCTCACCGGCGACTTGGCCCGCGACCCCTACTACCGCTGGCTGAACACCAACTTCCTGCTGCTGCAGATCCCGCTGGCCCTGCTGCTGTTCTGGATCGGCACGGCCACGGGGGCCGGCGGCTGGGCCCTGGTGCTCTGGGGCATCCCCCTGCGCCTGGTGGTGCTCTACCACTGCACCTGGCTGGTGAACAGCGCCACCCACTGCTGGGGTTACGTCACCCACCGGAGCGGCGACCAGTCGCGCAACAACCCCTGGGTGGCGGCGCTGACCTTCGGCGAGGGCTGGCACAACAACCATCACGCCTATCCCCATTCGGCCCGTCATGGCTTCGGCCGCTTCGAGTTCGACCTCACCTGGCAGCACATCCGCCTGCTGCGGGCGCTGGGGCTGGCCACCCAGGTCCGCCTGCCGGTGGCGCAGAAGGTCTCCCCGCTGCCAGTGGCCTAGGCTGCCAGATCGCTCCAGAGGCTGCCCGTCGAGCCGGCGGGGCCCCACCACCCGATCCCCCTCCCTGCTCTCTTCCATGGCCAAGCGCGTCTCCATCGTCCTCAGCGAGGACGTTCTCAGCCTCGGAAAGAACGGGGATCTGGTGGAAGTGGCCCCGGGCTATGCACGCAACTTCCTGCTTCCCCAGGGCAAGGCGGTGCCGGTGACCCCGGCGGTGCTGCGCCAGGTGGAGCACCGCCGGGCCAAGGAGGCCGAGCGCCAGGCCGCTCTCCGGGCCGAGGCGGAGGCCTTCCGCACCGCCCTCACCACGATCGGCCGCTTCACCGTCAAGAAGCAGACGGGCGGTGACGACGTGCTGTTCGGCACCGTCACCAACGGCGACGTGGCCGAGGCGATCGAGGCCGCCACCAAGAAGGAGCTCGACCGCCGTGACATCCTGGTGCCCGAGATCCACCGCACCGGCTCCTACAAGGTGCAGGTGAAGCTCCACCCCGAGGTGGTGGCCGAGATCAACCTGGAAGTGGTCAGTCACTGATTCACTCGGCCACAGCGCTGAGCTTCTGATCGGAACAGCAGTGCCGCCCCTCGCCGCCGGGTCCATCGGGTCCGGTGGTTTTCTGCGTCCCTGGCCACCGGATTCCCCCTCCCTTCGACCTAGCGTTGCGCCCATGGTGAGCGTCCCTCTGCCAGCTCCGGACAGCCCCGCCCCCGAGCCCGCCACCGGCTCCGGCAGGAACCCCGGCGGCACCTCCGGCGGCACCGTGACACCGGCCTTCCGCCGCCGTGGCCGCGAGCAGGAGGAGGCCCGTTTCGAGGCCCTGCCCGACCAGGTGCCCCCCCAGAACCTGGAGGCGGAGGAGGCTGTGCTGGGCGGCATCCTGCTCGACCCCGACGCACTCGGCCGCATCGCCGACGTGCTGCGTCCGGAGGCCTTCTATCTCAGTGCCCACCGCGAGATCTTCCGCACCGCCCTGATGCTGCACAGCCAGGGCAAACCCACCGACCTCACCGCCATGGCGGCCTGGCTGGCCGACACCGGTCATCTGGAGAAAGTGGGCGGCAGCAACCGGCTGGTGGAGCTGGTGGAACGCACGCTCAGCACCGCCTCGATCGACCAGGTGGCCCGCCTGGTGATGGACAAGTACCTCAGGCGCCAGCTGATCCGCTCCGGCAACGAGGTGATCCGGCTGGGCTTCGATCAGGCCAAGCCAATGGAGCAGGTGCTCGACGAGGCCGAGCAGCAGATCTTCGCGATCAGCCAGGAGAAACCCTCGGTGGGGCTCACTCCCACGGCCGAGATCCTCACCAGCACCTTCAACGAGATCGAGAGCCGCTCGCTCGGCACCTCTGTGGCCGGCATCCCGTGCAACTTCTACGACCTCGACGCGATCACCCAGGGGCTGCAGCGCAGTGACCTGATCATCGTGGCCGGCCGGCCGGCGATGGGCAAAACCTCGATCGTGCTGAACATCGCCAAGAACGTGGCCCAGATCCACCAGCTGCCGGTCTGCCTGTTCTCCCTGGAGATGAGCAAGGAGCAGCTCACCTACCGGCTGCTGTCGATGGAGGTGGGGATCGAGAGCGGCCGGCTGCGCACCGGCCGGCTGCAGCAGGAGGAATGGCCGCTGCTGGGCCAGGGCATCAACACCCTCGGCCAGCTGCCCCTGTTCATCGACGACAAGCCAAACGCCGGCGTGCTGGAGATGCGCTCCCTCTGCCGCCGGCTGATGGCGGAACAGGGCAAGGAGCTGGGCCTGATCGTGATCGATTACCTCCAGCTGATGGAGGGCACCACCCCCGACAACCGGGTGCAGGAACTGTCCCGGATCACCCGGGGGCTCAAGGGGATGGCGCGGGAGCTCAACGTGCCGGTGATGGCCCTCTCCCAGCTCAGCCGGGGGGTGGAATCGCGCACCAACAAGCGGCCGATGCTCAGCGACCTGCGCGAATCGGGCTCGATCGAGCAGGACGCCGATCTGGTGCTGATGATCTACCGCGACGAGTACTACAACCCGGAAACGGCCGATCGCGGCATCACCGAAGTGATCGTGACCAAGCACCGCAACGGGCCGGTGGGCACGGTGAAGCTGCTGTTCGAGCCCCAGTTCACCCGCTTCCGCAACCTGGCGGCGCCCTAGCCCCGCGGGCGATCGGCATCAGCATGGCGTCGTGCGTACCTCAGCCAACCGATGTCCGGTCCCAACCCAGGCCAGCCCGCGCCCGGCCAGCCTATTTCCAGCTTCGCCCTGATCCTGGCGTTGCGCTGGCCTGTCGCCCTGGTGGTGGCGGTGACCATCGCGGCGACCTCCCTGGGCAGGATCCTGCAACGCCCGGTCCAGATCGAACTGGTGCTGGCCAAGCCGTTGCCGGTGACGGCCCAGGTGGATGTCGGTCGCATCCGGACGCCCCTCGTCGTGGGCAGGATCGAGGCGGCGATCAAGACCAATCCGATCCAGACCGCCCCGATCGCAGCCACCGTGAAGATCGCGGACGGCGTGCGGGTGGCCTCACCGGTGGCCGTGGCGCTTTCGCCCCTGCAGAAAGCGCTCCCGGTCGAGGTGAAGGGTCCCGTCGCGGCGAAGGTCGGCGGCGTGGTCAATGCCCGGGTGGCGGGCGATGTGGAGGCTCGCGTCAGCGGAGACGTGTCGGCGGACCTGCGGGGCAAGGTCGATGCCAACGTCGCCGGCAAGGTCGATGCCAGCGTCACCCAACCCCTGGAGCACCGTCGCATCAGAATCGGCCTCTGAGGGCGACCCCTCAAGGCGGGCTCGCCACCTGCCGGCCGGAGAGCATCGAGAGCGTGAGGCTGCCGCCGAGCTCGGCGGTCAGCCCTGCGGCACCGTGCTTTCTTGCCAGCGATGGAGCAGAGCCTGCAGCGGCAGGCTGAGCAGGATCAGGCCGAAAGCCACGAGGCTGTTGACCGTGTCGCCCACGACGGCTCCGATCACGAAGGCGAGCGAGCCGAGCCACACGATCGCGGCCGAGAGCGGATAGCCCCAGGTCCGGAAGGGTCGCGGCAGATCGGGTTCCTGCAGCCGCAGTGCGAACAGGGAGCTGATCCCGCTCAGATAGAGGAGCACGTAGAAAAGGGAGGCGATGCCGAGCAGGACCGCGAAATCGCCGAACGCCACGAGCAGCAGGCCCGCCAGGGTGGTGACCACCAGGCCGAGCTCGGGGGTGCCGCCAGCGCTGACGCGGGCGAACGGAGGGGGGAACAGACCCTCACGGCTGAGGCTGTAGAGGATGCGCGGCGCGCACATGATCACGGCGTTCACCAGCCCGGCCGAGGAGATCAGTGCCAGCACGGTGATCAGCTGTCCGCTGTGATGGCCGAACAGCGCCTCGGCGGCATCGGCCAGGGGCAGCGTGGAGGCGGCCAGCTCGCCGATCGGCAGCACCCGCAGCAGCGCCAGGTTCACCAGCAGGTAGAGCCCGCTCACCGCCAGCACCCCGCCGACCAGGGAACGGGGCAGGTCGGTGGCGGGTTCGGTGAATTCCTCGGCGAAGTAGATCGGGCTCTGCCAGCCGTCGTAGGTGGTGATCACGGCCTGCAGCGAGAAGACCGCGGCGAAGGCCAGGGCTGCGGGCGAGCAGGGCGCGGCGGGGGGCAGCGTGGCGGCCGGCCCGGACGAGGCGATGGCGGCCTGGCCATGGGCAGGATCGACCAGGAAGCAGGCGGCGATCAATACCAGGAACGCGACGGCCTTGATCAGGCTCAGGGCCTTCTGGCTGAGGCTGCCGGCCTCCAGGCCGATCCGCTGGATCAGGGCGAAGGCCAGAAGCACGAGGGCGGCGATCGGCTTGGCGCCCAGTGACAGGGAGGGGACGAGACCCGTGGCGTACGCGCCGATCGTGACGGCCACCCAGGCGAGGCCGGCGCAGTGGCCAAGCCAGTCGATCCAGCCCACGGCGAAGCCGGCCCGATCGCCGAAGGCGCGGCGGGCGTAGACGGTCCAACCACCGGCGCGGGGCAGGCTGGTGCCGAGTTCCGCCAGAGCCAGTGCTCCGAGCAGGGCATAGAGCCCGCCGGCGAGCCAGGCGGCCAGGATCAGGGGGCCACTGCCGAGCTGGGCGGCAACGAGGCCGGGGGTGCGCAGGATGCCGGCGCCGATCGAACCCCCGATCGCCCCGGCGATGCCGAAGCTCACCCCCAGAATCTGAAGCAGCCCTGGCTGGCCCTCGGGCCTCTGCTCGGTTGCCTCTGGGCTGGGATCCACCAGTGGCGCCGCACCAGCTGCGAGCCTAGGGCTGGCGTGGCTGAGCCCGCCCGCTGCGCCTACCGTGGCTGCACAGGAGAACGAGACGAGGTCCGGTCCTCGCAGGCCCGGAAGAGACAGACCAGGCCAGAGGCTTTCCACCCAGGCGAGATCCATGGATCCGGATGCATCCAGCCCGATCGGATTGGGCCACCATTCCTTCGGCTTCTACGGCTTCACGTTCTTCGCCATCATCCTGGCTCGCTATTTCCTGGTGGCGGGAGGTTCCTACTGGCTGCTCTACGCCCGACGCCAGCCCGCCGACCGCGCCGGCACTCCGCCGCAGGCGCCGATCTCGAACCGGGCGATCTGGGACGACATCCAGCTGTCGGTGATCTCGGCGGGGGTGTTCGCGCTGGCCACGGCCGGCGTGATGTCGCTGCAGGCCCTGGGGTTCACCCGCCTCTACGCCCGGCCTGACCTGCATGGTTGGTGGTATCTGGGGCTCAGCTATGCGGTCGTGCTGATCCTGCAGGACGGCTACTTCTACGCCACCCACCGACTGTTCCATCACCCGGCCCTGTTCGCCACCTTCCATCGGGGCCACCACCGCTCACGCCAGCCCACCCCCTGGACCTCCTTCGCCTTCGACCCGATCGAAGCGGTGGTGCAGGCGCTCTTCCTGGTGGGCGTGGTGTTCGTGATCCCCCTCCATGCCATCACCCTGGTCGCCGTGCTCTGCACGATGACCGTGTGGGCGGTGGTCAACCATCTGGGCCTCGACCGGTTGCCCCTGCGCTTCCCCCACCACTGGCTCGGCCGCTGGTTCATCGGGCCGGCCCACCATTCGCTGCACCACCGCCGCCACAGCGTCCACTTCGGCCTCTATTTCACCTTCTGGGATCAGGTCTGCGGCAGCGAGGATCCCGCCTACGCCCGATCCTTCGAACTCCGCCTGAACGACGGCCCTGCCTGAGCCATCCCTGGAAACGATGGCTTTTCCGATTGTGGCCGGTGATGCTCATCCCGTGAGCTCCGCTGCACCAGGAAGAAAGCGCTGGATGAACACCGCCAGCGCCAGGGGCCCGCAGCGGGGGTGCCAGCCGGTTCCTGCAGGGAGCCGTCGCCAGCACTGCACCTGCAGGTGGGGATCGGCACCGCCGACCAGCCGGATGCGGTAGCGGTACTCGGCGTCGGCGGCCTGCTCGGGGCTGGCCAGGGCTTCGGCCCGGGGCTGGGTGCTCAGAAAGGCGGCGAGAAAGGCGGAGAGTTCACCGCCTTCGCGCAGGGCCGACGCGAAGCGCCAGGCCGCTCCGGTGGGGTAGCCGTCGTGGTGGAGGTAGAGATGGCGGACCGGTTGCCCGGGAAAGCCGGTGAAGGAGTAGACGGCGCGAGTGGCCAAAGGGATGGAGCGGCTGCTCCTGTCGATGCCACCGGCCGTATCAGGGGAGGCCCGAGTGGTGGGCTGCTTCCTCGGGTCAGCCGCCTGGCTGGAAGCCTGGGAACCGTGTTCGGATGAACTCCTGGGCACTCTCCGCCGGCAGCTTCACGGTTCCCGGGCCGCTGCGCACGAACAGATCTCCCTCGGGGGTGGTTTCCAGGCCTTTCCAGCGCAGGAAAACGGGCTCCGGGCTGTACTGGCAGCTCACCACGCACACCGTTTTGCCCTCCAGCCGCTGGGTGTTCGGATCGCTGCTTTCGAGCCGATCGTGCCCATTGTGGCGTTGTCGATCGCGCAGGTTGGGGCTGAAGCCGGCGATGAAGTTGCGCAGATTGGCGGCCAGGTGGGGGGCATCCGCCAGAAGTTTCTCGAAGTCGTAGCGGGAGGTGTTGTACAAGGCGAAGCCGGCCGCCTTGCGCAGCTGGGGATCGAGATTCTCGAGTTTCTTATCCCGAAGCTCGGCCTGTCTGGCCAGCAC
>CAYHCE010000032.1:0-36840 GCA_964355015.1 uncultured bacterium
ACTCCGTTGCCATAGCAAGCTTCGCAGCTCCTGCTGACCTGCTGCTGATCGAAAGCAGCCTGATCATCCAGCAATACGACCAGGAGCCCCTTGATTTTCTGGTGGAAGACTATGCCGTTTACTATCCCTTCACCTATGCCCCTGAAGACCGCACAGTTCTCGATGCTTACCTGCTTGTCGTGCCTGCTCCTCAGTCCGGGTCATTGGCACAGTGGACTTCAACGGTCTGGCAGCCCGGCGAGGCCATCGAAAGCTATGCCTTGCTGCAGCGCCTGAATCTGACCATTCATGAGCTTGTCTCTTATCGCCAACGAGAAGAGCCTGGTGTGCAGGCACCGGCTGAAACCCTTATCAGGGTCTCCGGATCATGCCGCGATCTTGCCTTCCTGTTCATGGAAGCGGCGAAGCTGCTCGGTTTTGCCGCTCGTTTCGTGAGTGGCTACAGCTGCACGTCGCATGCAGCGGATGATGCGGGCAGCACCCATGCCTGGGCTGAAGTCTTTCTACCGGGCGCTGGCTGGAAGGGCTTCGATCCCACCCGAGGTGAAATCGTGGGTGAGAACCACATCTCGGTAGCGGTTGGCCGCTTGCCTCACTCCGTCCCCCCCATCGCTGGCTCATTTATCGGAGACTCGCGGCTGTTGTCGATGGACGTGGCAGTCCGCGTCAGAAAACTTTAGCGCTGATGGCCCGACCTCAACCTCTGGAGTGTTTCGGCAGAACGGTGATTGATCCGTTGTTCTCCAGAATAGCCACGTGCACATCTTTGATCGATTCGCAGCCTGCAGCCCTGATGGCGGTGTCCAGTTCGTGACGGGTGAGTTGCGCACGCACCAAAACGTGTGGATACAATCCCCCATTGTGTACCAGTATTTCCGGGCGCCCTTCAATGAAGACCTCAAGGCGTTTACTGCGGCTTGTGGCGATGCCAACAAGATAGTTGAGAGCCACAAGCGTCAACGCGGAGATGAGCCCGCCCACCAAAGAGTTATCTCCACCATTCATCGAGTTCTGCACAGCATTGGAAAGAACCAGCAACAGAACCAGATCAAACGTGGCGAGTTGGCCGATCTGTCTTTTGCCAGTTAATCGCAGCAGAACGAGCAGAAAGATATAAACAACTGCTCCGCGGAGCACGAACTCCCAGATCGGGATGGCAAGTGTCCACATGGACCATTCCAATTTGGACAAGGCACCGACTGTAGGAGCCGGCCATGCCCCCTGAGGACCCGCCCACACTGATCAAGCGCCGTGGGCCTTTGCTGATCCCCCCTTTGCCAGATCAATTCGGTCTGGCCCCGGATACGGTTCAGAGTCCTGGCCCAACTGGCCCCTGACGCGACGTCAGACCGCGGCTGCGGAGCCGATGGGGGACGTGCCCGTATCGGCTGACTGTGCGTTCCGCGCCGCCGGCCAGTATCGGCTGCAGTACTGAGGCGAACAGAGGAACGATCCCCCCCCTTGATCCCATGCTTGGCCACAGCCGGTTCACGCGGATCGGAACTCTCCTGCTCCGTAGCGCCGAGGAGATCGAGCCGGTGAGCCAGGCCCTCGTGGCCCACCCAGTACCAATCCTGCGTCCATTCCCCGACGTTGCCCGTCATGCCGAAGAGGCCATAGGCATTGGCCTCGAAACTGCCGACGGCGGCCGTGCCGACAAAGCCATCCTCCGCCATATTGACCACAGGAAACTCCCCCTGCCAGGTGTTGGCCCTGAGCGGGGCAAGGGTCAGTGTCGATCTCATTTTGAAGCTCAATCAAAGCTTCAACAGATTCGCTCAGTTTCATTGCTCAGTTTGTTAAGAAAACAATCTTCGGGATCCACAGGGTGCCTGGATTTCCCCTCGCGGCACGGACCACCATTCAATAGCTTTGAGTCCTGCACGTATCCGCCCTTTCCTCCACAAAATCCGGGGTAGAAACTCCAGTCCTGTGTCCACCGAGTTATATTGACCCGTACTTTTTCAGCAGCCCTACAGAGGACCTTGCCGTTGGGTGCGGCGTAAATCTTAGTGCCTTGATCTATCTCGGCGGGATAGCTGTAAATGCGACCAGCCATCGCTGCCGTGGGCAGCATGGCAACAACTGCAAAGAACGAGATTATTGATCTTTTCATTTTCAGTGGCTGCCTGCCTCCTGGTAGATACCTAATGATAACGGTGCCTTCTGTTGTCAACGACGAATCGCGAAAAGGCAACACCGTAAAATTCCTTAACTTCAGCATTAGTATTTCCACGGTGGCGACTGAAGGCATGAGGCTTTAAGGTATTCGCTACAAAACTTCACTCCAAGTGTTGCCCCAGCCGTTGATCCGATCCCAGAGGCCCCCGGGCGGCGAAATCCCACTGGGCCTAGCTGGGCAGAGAACGAACTGCCAGTTGCTCACTTCGTCGAGCCAAGGGAGCCTGTGGACACAGCCGTTGTGGACCCCAGGAGCACCCTCCGCCGGCCACAGCGGCGGTGGGAATCACGTTGCCATTGCCCCCCGCAACAGCCACGCCAGGCAACCGTCAGACCAACGGCGTTTACATAAGAAAACCAAAGAAATAATGCTGTGATGGCTGACGCCTTCAGAGCCTGGAGAGGGTGGAGACTTGCACTCAGAAATACATCATGGCCCTGCTCGACTCGGTCCTCAGCGGCGTTTCCAGCCTGATCGGCGCTGACAACGCCAAGCTCCTCCATGGCTTCGTGGAGAGCAACGGAGGCGTACAGGGTCTGGCCGACACCTTTCAGAAATCCGGGCTCGGTGGTGTGTTCAGCAGCTGGGTCGGTACCGGTGAGAACCAGGCGATCACGGCCCAGCAGATCGAAGCCGTGATGGGCAATGCCCACATCCAGGAGCTGGCCAGAAGGATGGGCCTTGATCCAGCCATGGCGGCAGAGGCCATCGCCAAGGCCCTGCCCCAGTTGATTGACAGGAGCACACCCGACGGCCGGATCGGATGACCCCACGAGCCCCAGAGCCCTCCCGCTGGGCTGGCTGCCATCGAGGCAGTGGAGGGTTTGAGATCTCTGAAGCTGAATGAAGACTCTATCGAAGTGCGCGTGATTTATTCTTTTGATTCAGCGAAGCTTGATCTGTTCAACTCTGATGTGGTCCTTCGGGCCAGGCCCGTCAAGGGCGATGCGGATGATTCCATCGTCAAGATTCGTCCCATACAGCCGAGCAAGGTCATGGGCGCCTGGCGCCAGGTTGAAGGATTCAAGCTTGAGGCTGACTGCACCGGAGATCAGATCGTATGCTCTGCTTCATTGGCATCAACTCAGAAGCATGATGACACCAACAACGTGACCGACGGGAATGCCCCGATGGACACGATTATCAGCAAGCATCAGATCCTCTTGCTCAGTGAGTTTCCCCACATCCGATTAAGATCAATGAGTAAAATCGCCGGGCCCGATCCGGGTGCTTCGCTGGAAAACGAAGCATAAGAGTCATGCCCATGAATCGGCATCGGAAGCGTGGAGGCTTCCGGATGGCCAGGATTTACCTGAGGCCTGCATCAAGGTTGACGCAGCAGAGGCCGTCGAGACTCAGGCTTCTTTTCGGGAGCCTCTGCGCAGCCTTGGCCCTGACCCGGCTGGTGCACAGGCGGCCCAAACCCGCATCGCCTTGGAGCACTTCTCCTGCAGCCTGGTAGCAGCCGGGCGGCTACCCAACCGCTAGGGCCTGTCGTCGGCGCGGCAAGCCCGCCTCAGCCAGGCGCACGCGCGGGCGGCGGCAGCTCTGCGGACAACCCCACCCGCTCGGCGCTGAGGGCCCAGAGCGCCTGGGCCAGGGTGTCATCGCTGGCTTCCGCACTGGGTTCCGCCGCCTCGAAACGCAGGCGGGCGGGTCCCTGCACCTGGTTGCTGCGGTAGCTGAACCCTGCGCCGCCAAAGGCGGGATCTGTGGCAAGCCCCGCCAGCAGCGCCCCGGCCTGCTCCGGGGTTGCGGTGAGGCGCAGCAGATCGCGGGCCACCAGGGCGAACAGGCGTTGGCCCCACTCGTTGTGGCGGCGGCTGTAGCGGAAGAAGCCGCCGCTGCTGCGCGGGATCACCAGGCCGGGGCTCCAGGCCAGCACCGGCATCGGTGTGCCCCGCAGCCGCAGGCGCCGCTCCAGCTCGCGGGCGAACAGCAGGTTGCAGAGCTTGCTGTCCTTGTAGGCCTTGTCGCCATCGAAGGGCGAGCAGCCATCCAGCATCGAGAAGCCGGCGCCTGCCCTGAGGCCCGCCAGATCGCCCAGGCCGGCCGGCTTGCCGACGCGGCCGCCGGGCGCGGCGGGGTCATGCACCTCCGAGGCGGTGACCACAAGCCGGGGGGCCAGGCCGCCATCGAGCAGGGGGAGCAGGCGCTGGGCCAGGGCCTGGTGACCGAGGTGGTTCACGGCGATGGTGAGTTCATAGCCCTGAACGGAGTGCCTCGGTTCCGCGGCACCGCTGTATTGCAGGCCGGCATTGAGCACCAGGCTGTCGATGGGCTCGCCCTGGCGCAGCAGCTCAGCGGCACAGCTCTCCACGCTGGCCAGGTCGGCCAGGTCGCAGACGGGGGCAACGGCACTGAGCCCGGAACCCGCCTCGCGTCCGAGGCGTTCCAGGGTGGCCTCGGCCGTGGCCGGATCCCGGCTGGGCAGGGTGAGCTGGTGGCCGGCACGGCAGAGCTGCAGGGCAGCCTGATAGCCGATGCCGGAGCTGGCGCCGGTGAGCAGGATGCGGCGCTGCTGCGGGGCCGGTGACGGTTGTGGATCAGCGATGGCCGTCACGTCCTGCACGAATGGTGAGATTCGCACTGACAGGCTGGTGAACCACTCCCCATCGCGATGACCCATCGCCCCAGGCTCCCCCCGCCCCACAGGAGCAGTGCCGGGGACAACGACCCGGAGGACTGGCCGGTCGATCGCGGCCGGCCCCTGGGGCTGCGCCTGCTTGCCCTGGTCGGGGCCCTGGCCTTCGTGATGCTGGGGATCAACAGCCTGCTGCCGGTGCTGCAGGGACCGCAACAACCGCCGTCGCTGCCCGATCAGCGGGAGGCGCCCGTCAGCTGAGATGACCCCGACCCTCGCCGCTGCCCCCGATGACACCTGAGGTGGCCCTGGCCATGCTCGAGCGGGAGGGAAGGTGGCTGCTCCAGCTCCGCGACGACATCGCCGGCATCGCTCATCCGGGCTGCTGGGGCCTGTTCGGAGGCCATCTGGAACCCGGCGAAACCGCCGAGCAGGCCCTGCGGCGCGAACTGCAGGAAGAGATCGACTGGCAGGCAGGGGAGCTGCCGTTCTGGTTCACCGACACCAACCCGCAGCGCAGCGCCCACTTCTTCCGCAGCCAGCTCAGCGTGCCGCTGGAGCGGCTGAGGCTTCTGGAGGGTCAGGATCTGGTTCTGGCCAGCCCCGACGAACTGACCTCCGGCGCGGTCTGGAGCCCCAGACTGCAGGCGCATCGTCCGCTGGCACCCTCCCTGCTGTGCGCTGTGCAGGCCCTCCAGGCGGGCGGCATGGCGTCAGAAGCGTGAGCGATGGAGAAGCTGCCGCTGCGAACAAAGATGAAGGGTCGGTCCCCCCTGCTGACACCTCCCGATCGCAGGGCTATCACATGGGTAGACACCCGACCGGGAGTTCACCAACTGCTCCTGCAACCGGTGCAAGGGCCCTCCCCACGGGGGGCCCTTCTTCATGGCGGGCAGGCCAGCCGCCGCTGGGCGGTGGTGGAATCCTCGGCAGGCATCGTCATGGGGTGAATGACTGCCAGCGAGAGCATCGCCCTGTGGATCCAACCGCGCAGCCGTCGCAACGAGGTGGTTGGGGTGCGGAACGACGCGGTGGTGATCCGGCTGACGGCCCCGCCGGTGGCGGGTGCCGCCAACGAGGCGTTGCGGAGGTTCGTCGCCGAACGGCTCGGTGTCGCTCCCAGCAGGGTGGCCCTGGTGCGAGGCCAGAGCAGCCGGCGCAAATGGATCGCCGTGGAGGGGTTCTCGGCGGACGAGGTGCGGAGCACCCTTCTGGGCGTGAGCGCCCCCCAGTGGTGAGCGGAGCCTCTCTGGAGCTGATGCCCTGGGGCCGTGATCGGCTTGCCGTACTCACAGGGGGTTCGGGCGGATCCATCAATGAATCAGAGGCCTCGACCAGGGCAGCCCGAGCCCAAGCCCTGCAACCAGCCCTAGCCCTTGGCTTCTGCGTAGGCGAAGCCTTCTCGAAGAGAAGCAGTAAGGCGCCCGACACGGGTGCCTTTACCACTGGTGCCGTTCAACAGCCGCAGAGACGAAGAAGCCCGGCGACGAGGCCACCGGGCTTGAATCGTGGGTTGTGAGGGCGGAGCTGCTGACGCTGGCGCCTGGGGCCAGGGTTCCAGTGGGGCTTCCCGATGGGTCCGGGGCACCTGGAGCGAGGGCTCGTGAACCGCGCTCGTGAACGGTGCAATGGACGGCGACGGCATGCGACGCCTGGGAAGCCGGAGATCCGTTGAGAGTGTTGGAGCAGGGGCCGGATCGTCAGCGCACTCCTGACGGTTGCTCAGGTGGGGTGTCTTCCATGGTCTGGAGCCTCCCGGTGTCGATGCAGTCACGATCGGACGGCCCAGCGATACCGGCAAGGGGTCAGCGCGGTGATGACATCGCTCGTGACACACCGAGACAGGGGTTCATCAAGAAGCGTCTGCGCTTGCAGAGGACAGCCCGCAGGCACAGCCCAGGCCTCCCGCGCCACGGTGCTCTCGATCGGCGTTGGCCGAGATCCCCTGGGGCCACACCAGGGGGTCGCCGCCATGGCGGCAGGGACATCAGCTCCTAAGCCCGTGCCCAGGCGTTGCTGCTTCAGGACTACACCCACCTCGATGGCAACGGTGACGGCGAGGCCTGCGAGCGTCCCCCCGCTGAGCGGCCCAGGGGTCTTCCCTCAGGGCCTGGAGCGCTCACCCAGGCGGCACGAGGCTCCCGTGGCCCTGGACAGCCGCTCGGCGAACGGCTCGGCTTTCTCTGGATTGTGGTAGCTGGCCACCTGAAGCCGACCATTGGCCTTGAGATAAGCATCCCCACACCTGAGGATGACCTTGTGGTGCCGCAGCTCCTTTGGAAGACCATGGACCCCTGTGAAGCCAGCGGCAAGGACTCTGACCCAGACCGCTGCACGTGACGGTCTGAAATCGGGGCGCGGTTTTCTGGAGTGGGATTCCTCCAGCTCAGCCAGGAGCCGTTCGGCCTCCTCAGCGGTGGACGGGATGCCGCGGTCGACAGGATCGGCCATCAGGTCTCAGGCGAAGACATTCGACGACGGATCCCTGGGGAAGCAGCGCTAAACCTCCATCCTTTCGGGGCAGGCCCCCTAGGAGCCAGCGTTACGCCTGGCAGTTCCTGGAGCGGCAGTGAGGGGCGAGTCCTGCCGATGGCTTCCTGTCTTGGCGGCGGTCGAGCCGGTCGCACCTCGGTGGATTGCGGTCAGAGCTCCAGCTGGATGCCATGATCCGATCAGTGCTCCCTACACTGCCCACTGATACGCCGCGAACCGTAGAGGCAAGGGTTGGCTTCCTTCATCGGGGCGCCATTCCGAGCCTAGAGGTGAGGGGTTCACGATGGTTGCCCCAACCGAATGTTCGACCGCTTTTGAATCCACTTCCTGCTGCAAGGCTGTGATGACCGGTCTTCACGGCCTGAATCAAGTTCATCGGCCATGAGCCCCCAAACATGCCGCAACGAGTGAATATTCGACCCCTTTCGTTCGCTCTTGCCCTGGCCCCATTGGCATGGCTTGCGGGCTGCGGAAGTGCTCTGCCACCTTGCGTCAGTGCCGAAACCGTGGCCAAGGGCGGTCTGTCCGCCAAAGGTCTGCCGGTCACCCCTGATTCGCGTGAGTTGCTCATCGGCATCGATGGCAGCGGCTCCATGCTTGGCCATGCTCGTGCTGGTGACCCCAGCACCTGGATCAGCCTGCTCCAGGCGATCAATCTTTCGACGAGGACGCAGGGTCTCTCCGCAAACGTTTACCGCGTGGGCGGCGGCAAGACTCAAACCCTCGCTGGCGATTCCGTCACGCAAGCCACCGACCCCTGCTTCTTCGAGGGTTGTGAGGCCTACCCTTCGGTTGCCTCCAGTCTGCAGACCCTCTGGGATGTTCCGACCCCGGGGGGCACGACTCCCCTGCGGCTTCTGGTCAGCGACCTGGAAGTGAACCAGAACGACATCTCCAGCCTCATTGGCGGGATCCGCAAGGATCTGGCCAAGGGAGCTTCCGCAGGAGTCCTTGCCCTGAAGCTGCCATTTCAGGGGAAAGTCTTCAATGCTCAGGGAAAGTCATTTTACAATGGCAGACTCAATCGGCCTGTTTACCTTCTGGCAACGGGTAAGGCTGATCAGGTGAGAGCCTTGCTGGAGGAGATCCGCAAGAACATGGCTCTCAAGGGCGTCAGTACCCAGCAGCTCTCCATCATTGAGGCCCAGACGACGGCGAAACCGCTGGTGATCCGCTCTGCAACGCCGATACCCGCCAATCAGGGATCTTCCGGCGTACCGTTGCGCATCGGGGGCAGCAACTACACCCCCTCCAACAACAACGACTACCGATTTGTGCGCCTGAATGGCGACGCCACAGGCATCGCCATAGCCACCATCAAGCCCTGGAGCGGGGGCAGCAGCAGGCCTGATCTCGGCCTGGTGCGGCTGGAACGGATCCCGCTGGTCCCGAATGAAACCACCAGCCCGGGAGGCATCCGCCTCAAGGGCATGAGCGTGGCAGGCTCGCAGCTGCGCCTGGAACTCGACATCCCGCCCTCAACCCCGGCTGGGGCGATCCGGGCCACGATCCCGCGCGGCAGCCTGCCCGAGCAATGGTGGATCGACTGGGATCGTGGCGACCCCGGGGCCGCCAACGCCAAAGAGAAGACTGATGGTCTGCTGTTGCTCCTGACCACCCTCGGCCAGCAGGTCCAGGCCAGGTCCCCCACCCAAGCACCAGCCGCGGCACTCTGCGTCGCCTTCCAGCACACCTGAATCCGCCCTTTCGATGCGATCCACTCAGTTCATCTGGCTCGGAGCCACCTTCCTGGTGGGGAGCCTCTGGGTCTTCCTGGCCCAGAACTGGATCTTCCTCAACCTCTTTCCCGGTCTGCTAGTGGGGGACGGCCTGGATCTGCAGGACTACCTCCAGACGGGGAGCAGTCCGTCGTTCACCATGCTCTGGTTCAGTTGCATCAGTGCTCTGTTGATCTGGCTGTCCACTACCTTCAACGCACGGCCACGCAATGCCGCCGAGGTGCGTCGGATGCAGCCGTTGTGGTGGATCGCCTTCGCGAGCCTGGTGGTTCTGGGCTGGTTCTATCACCTGTTCTTCACCGTGTTCATCTGGCAGATCCGCGGTGATTCCCCACTGGAAGGCAGCGGCGTGAACTACTACCCCTTACCGCCCGGGGGCTGGTTGCTGCTGATGGTCTTCGTCGTGCTCGACGTTCTGCTTCTGTTCTGGCTGCCCACCCTGCTGGCCTCGCCAAGGAGCTACAGGTTCGTGGTGCCGGGCGCCGTCAAGCTTCTGGGAGGTCGTTGAGATGAGCCTGTTCGCCATCGGCGTCGGCGGTAGCGGGGCCAAGTGCCTCGAGGCCCTCACCCATCTCCATGCCTGCGGCCTCCTGCAGACCGACAACGGCAACGCCGTCCGCCTCGGCACCTTTCTGGTGGAGCCCGACCAGCAGAGCACCCTCCTGGCCCGAGCCCAGACGGCCATCGATCGCTACCGCAAGATGCGCTCACTGCTGGGCAGCAAGGCCGTGCGTTTCGCACGAGCAGAACTCCGCAACTACGGCACCTGGAGTCCTCTGAGCAGCTCGACCGGGGCCATCAGCCTCGATCAGGTGTTCCCCAAAGCCGTGCTCCGCACGCAGGCCAGTGGTCTGGCGGCCCTGTTCGACTGCCTCTTCCCACCGGAGGAGCAGAGCGCCGACCTGGACGTCGGCTTCAGGGGGCGTCCACCGATCGGCTCTGCGGTGATGAGCCGCGTGAATCTCGCCACGGAAGCCCAGACCGGACAGTGGCGACAGATGCTCAGCGACATCCAGTCCGCTGCTGGTGCTGGGGAGACACCAGTGATCCATCTGTTCGGCAGCGTCTTTGGAGGGACTGGAGCCTCCGGTGTTCCGACACTCGGCCAGATGCTCAAGACCTGGCTGGGGGAGCAGGGTCTCCAAAGCGTCCGCGTGAACGCCTCGCTGCTCCTGCCCTACTTCGACTTCGAGGGCCAGGGGCAGAAAGACACCGGTGTTCACGCCGAGGCGCGCAACTTCCAGCTCAACACCGATGCCGCCCTGCAGTACCTGCGCAGCAGTGGCACCACCTGCTTCGATCACGTTTACCTGATCGGCAGCGACATCAAGGCCCGCTACGGATTCAGCATCGGAGGGCGCTCCCAGAGCAATGCCGCCCATGTGGTGGAGTTGCTGGCGGGTCTGGGGATGCGGCACGGCCTTCAACCGGCGGTGGAGAGCGGCTATGCCTACGTCCTTAGTCGCTCTGCCCAGAGCCGGATCCACTGGAACGACGTCCCCGACAGCGAGGCTGTGGGGGAGGCGATGGCTCGCGGCGCCCGTTTTGCAGTGGCCTGGCTGAACAACTTCACCCTCGAACTCGATGCGGCACAGAAGATTTCCATGCCCCGCTTCCTCAGCGGCGCCCCCTGGGCCCGCCAGTTCTTCCAGCCCACTGGCAAAGCCAGTGGCAGCCAGGGAGGCCGTCCGAGCATCCGCAGCACAGAGGAACTGAGCATCAAGGCCGCGATCGACGCCTACACCGAGACCCTGCTGCAGTGGCTCAACCAGTTCAGCAGCAACACCGGCACTGGTTTCTCGCAGGAACTCTTCAATCCAGATCTGCTGCAGCGCAACTCCAACTACGAGAACGCCCTCGGCAGTGTCGTCCGCGGCTCAGCACGTCCAACGAGGGATGAGCGGCAAGACACGATTGAAGACATCAAGGTCCGCATGGACCAGCTCACACCTGAGGAAATTCCCCACAACGGTGTGGCAGGCCTGGCCGACACTCTCTGGTCCCTCAGTCTCTGATTCCTCCGAACTCCAAGGCCCCTGCACCCATGGCACCAGACGACACCACCCAGAACATCCTTCAGTACCCCTGGTTCCCCAGGACCGATCCGCCCCTGGCGGGGGGCTCACGCTCGGGTGAGTGGCTGAGCCGCGACCAGCAGACCCTGGGCACGATTGCCAACAGCCTCGTGTATGAGGTGGCGAGCAGCCGGGTGAATTCCCTGCCCTCTCCCTGGTCCCGTGCCCTGCAGTTCGAGCAGGCGGTGATCAACCCCCGCTATCCCACCCGCGAAGCCTTGCTCAAGGAGCTCTTCGGCTGCTTTGCCACAGTGGGCCTGTGGGAGATGTTCGGCCTCAAACTGGAGGCGGAACGGGTGGCCCTCGCTGATCACGCCGACAAGCAGGATGAGGCTGTCGGTCCCTTCGCCCGCAGTCTCTTCGGCTCGAAGCCCAGCGGCGAGAAGGCTCTCTACACCCTTGCCGATGGCGGCAACCCCTGGGAGATCCTTCACGTCCTGAAGGTCGACGGTGTGGTCATCGGCTTCACCTCACCGGCCACCATGCTGTGCCCAACCGTCCATTTACCCGCCTCGATTCCGGGCATGAAGTGGACGGCTGGCGGCTGCTTCGGGGACCCGACCAGCTTCCTTGGTCCCCAGCAACGTCAGTCCCTGGCCGATTGGCTCAGCCACGTGCGCCAGGGCATCCTCACCGCCCCTGATCTCAACAGTCAGACGATGGCCGGACAGATGGCCGAGGTCCTCAACGACTTCATGGACGCCCTGACGGGCGGGCGGATCGGCAACCCCATCCTCTCGGACAGCCCCATCGCCAGCCTGCCACCAAGGCCCCGAGCGGTTTCACTGCTGGCAAGGGCCGCCAAGGGCGGCTCCAGTCCGAGCAAGGCGACGCTGGAACTGGGGGATCGCAGAGAGCGACCGATGCCGCAGTCTCCGGACCGTCCGGTGATTCTGGTGGATCGGGAGATGCCCAATCGACTGGGACTCCCTGCCAACGAGATCACGCTCTACAAGGCGGCGACGCTGGAATCAGTGGGCTTCGAGAAGAGCCACCTTGAGCGGCTTTACGGCGGTGAGATCGAGGTCCTGACCCCCGATGACATCTTCCTGCCGGAGCTCTTCCTGCTGCCGGGGCCATCGGCGCTGGTCAATTCCTGGTTGAGCAACCGCCTGGAGGGGCAGCCGCTGGTCAATGGCAGTCCCGTCACGCCCCTGCTGCCGCTTCAGGAGCGGATGCGTGAACTGTTCAGCAGCGCGGAACTCTCACACAGCTGCTCCCTGCGGCTGGTTCAGAATGGCGGCGGCATGGAGATCGAAGTCACCCTGATGTTGCCTCTGATGGGGCAACGTGAGCCCTACCCGATCATGCGTTCCTTCCCGATCAAGGAGCAGAACCTGATTGATGAAGACCTTCCGGTGATCACACTCTGGCCCAACATCACCGATGTGAGCTGGAAGCTGTTCTACATCTTCTGCGAGGACAGCAGCACGGGCCTCACCGTGGACGGCTTCAGCGACTATGAGCTCAACAAGGGGCGTGAAGGGCAGGAGAACGTCAAGTACTTCACCTCCCAGCGCTTCCCCGACCTGATCAAGTTGATCGAGCGGGGGCAGTTGCGGGGGATCATTCCCGTCAATCCGCCTCCCCCGACCTCCAACACAGCAGCGGCCTGGCGGGTGGGGATCGACTTCGGCACCTCCTTCACCAATTTCTTCATCAACGACGGCTCCGGGCCGGCCCGCAAACCTCTGGAGACCAGGGTCATCCCCCTGACGCTGGCCCAGAGGGAGAACCAGCTCAACCTGCTGTACAAGTTCTTCATTCCGGAGGCGCTGCTTCCCAAAGGCTCGAATCCACCGACATCCACGGCCCTGAACACCTATGGGTGGCAGGAGATCAAAGGAAAGGTGCCTGAGCTCTACCACCAGGCGCGGGTCCAGTGGCCCAGCACCAATGCACTGGCCCTGCGTGGTGCCGGCATTCGCACGGGTTTCAAGTGGCGGCAGCCGCAGTACCAGAAGCCCTTCCTCAAGGAGCTGGCCCTGCTGATCAGCAGCAACGCCGCCGCGGCCGGTGCGGTGGAGGTGAACTGGTCGGTCTCTTACCCGAGTGCCTTTTCTCCGAATGAAGCGCGCAACTACGGGCGCCTGTGGGGAGAGCTTTGCCGTGAACTCTCCGCCCTTACAGGCCTGAAGCAGCAGCTGATGAAGGATGGCGGAGAAGGAGGACTACAGACCGAGGCCATAGCCTTTGCCAGCTATTTCGGGAACTATCAGGCACGGCAGATGGTTCATACTGCCTGCCTTGATGTCGGCGGCGGCACCACCGACATCAGCATCTGGCAGGACAATTCCCTACTGCATCAGGTCTCAGTCCCCTTTGCCGGGCGCAACATCTGCACCAGCATTCTTCAGGCCAAGCCGTCGTTCATCCGTTTCCTGTTCGCGCCGGGGATCACAGGAGACATCGCTGACGACGATGCCAAGCTGCGACAGGATCCAAACTTCAACAGTTGGCTGGATAACTGCCTGCGATACGAATCCGATGAGCTGTTGCGCGATCGGATGCCGATCCATCGAGCCGAGCAGGACCGGAAGCTGATCGAGTTCGTGAGCCTCATGGCGGTGAGTTTCGGTGGGCTCTACCACTACCTCGGCCTGATTCTCAAAGCCCTGGCCCGGGAGGGTCGCCTTCGCAAGCAGGGCCCAGTTCCTGTCTACTTGGGAGGCAACGGTGCTCGGTTCCTCAACTGGCTGGATGAGAGCGGCGCCTTCTCCAAAGGCTGCGATGCCGATCAGCTCATGGAAGTGCTCCAGCGCAAGAGCTTCGGCTGCTTGGAGGACAGCCCCGGCGGAGCTGCCAGCACGACCCTCTCCAATGCCTTCAAGGACGAGACGGCTTGCGGCTTGATCAGCCAGGGCGTCAACCTGCAGGGTGACTTCGATCCACGCGATGAACTGATGTTTTCCGGCGAAGAGCTCGTGATCAACGGCAAGGTCTTCGGTGCCTTGGAGCGTGTGGACATCCCTGAGGACATCAACACCGTTGAGAGCTACGAACTTGTCAGCCTCACCGAGTTGCGCCAGTTCGTGAACAACTACGACGAAGCCCTGAACTCCGCCCGGATCAACAGCCTCCTGCCCATCCGCAAACTCATCTCCCTCGATTCCCTCTGGGATGAGGTGGAGACGCAGGTGCGGGCACTCTGCCTCGAGCGTGTCAACAAGGAGATCAGCGACCTCGAGCCGGAACCGGGGTTTGTGATCGGCCTTCGCGCCTTGAGCCACACCCTTGCCCGCCAGTGGGCGGAGCGTTTCTGATTCTTTCCCTCCCGGCATCTGCTTTCGCGTCATGCAGCTCCTGAAGCTCCGAGTCCACCCCTGGCAACAGCAGATTCTCCTTGCTGGGGCCACTGCCTTTTCCCTTGCTGTGGCCATGCCGTCCATGGCGCAAAGTGAGGGTCAAGGAGCTATTCGTCTGCCTGTTGATCGTTCTCAGCAGACCTATCCTTCGGCTGATTACTGGGGCATCGGCTGGAAAATCGTTGCTGGGCTTGGCCTGTTGTCGGGGATGAGTTCATTGGCGATTGATTATTTTTTTGTTTGGCCCAAGAACGTGGACACACGGAAGCGCTTAAGAGGCCTCGAGGCTGAGCGACCGGTCATGGAGAAGTTGCACCAAGACTTGAATGATCTCAAAGATAAGTCAACAGGGCATGAAACAAAGGCAGATCAAGAGTTCTCGAAGATCGTTTCGCAACTCACCTCACAAGGCGAGGCCACACGGAGTGAATTGTCAAGCCAACAGGCTGCCATCGCGAATCTGATCAATGAATTGCAACTTCTAAAGCAGCAGTTTCCGGTCCCAGGCTCTCGCTATCCCGCCACAATGCATTTCGACTCCGATGCATTATCACTCAAACCCATTCCAGCACCTCCACCAGCCGTTTCCCATGCCGATGAGGTCACTGCCGAGTACAGCTCAGCTGTGCAGCGTAACGACAGGAACAAGATCCGGCAGATGACCCAGGCAGAACTCAACATCACTCAGGACTCCGAGGATGCCTTGACACGTGGCACATCAATCTGCCAAACCCAGTTGCAGAGTGTCTCCGGGGGTGGAAGCTATCTACTGATTCCCCGTGGTGGCAGGAACTGGCTCTGTCCAACCACTCAGACCCTCGCAGGTTTCACGAAAAACAAACCCCAGAAAGGGATTTTTGAGTATGAGGAGTGCACATCAGTGACCACGGCTGAGCTGAAGCAGCCAGCCGAAGTTCAACAGATTCATGAAGAGATCTGGGAGGTCATCAATAAGGGCATCGTGGTGGTGCCCATCTGAATCAGTCGTTTGATGCTTCCAGCCTGGCCAGGCGCTGTTCCAACTCGGCCAGGCGATTGGAGGCACTGATCTTGAGGGGATCGGGGTTCACGCTCAGAAGCCCTTTCTCCTTGAGCTGCCATCGACGCCCATGCACCACCGCCTCAGCCTTGGCCGGTTGGATCAGGTGCAACAGGGCCGGCAGATGCCTCACACCTTCGATGTCGTAGAGCCGTTCGAGTGATTCCAGTTGAGTCCTGCGCTGCAGGGATCCCGGACGAGGCACCAGCAACCACCCCCCATCCAGTGCCTCCAGCGCCCAGGTGGTTCCCTGCGCGAACACCTCCAGCTCCACGTCATCGATCTCACCGCTGAGGGTGCGACCACTGACGCTGCAGGGGCGGCTGAAGGGCTCCAGCAGAATCGGCGTGCTCACATAGACATCAATAATACCGTCGAGGGGCAGGTTGACGGCAGGCACGACACGATCACCCGTGTCGGGGCGGACAGGCAGTGCTGGTGCCATTGGTGGGCGACCTGATGCGAGCGCACCATCATTGAGATCGACCAGTTGTTGCTCCAGCCATTCGATTCGCTCCTGAAGATCGGTCACATCAGCGGCTACGCTGTCGAAGCTGCGCGTGAGCCTTCTCTCAGTATCGATGAAACTGTCACTGAGCTTCTTGACGCTGCTCAGCAGGAACTTGATGGATTCGACAATCCTGTTTTCCTCCATGGTCAGCGTCCTTGCCTGGGCCTGTCCTGTTTGATTTATTCTAACAAGGGTCTGTAGTTCCGCCTCAGGCGCCACCGCTTCTTGCGGCCAATCACTCGCCGCCATCTTGCAGGTCCGACGACTAGCATGGCGAAAGCCTATCACGACCAGATGTTGTCGCACCGTTTCGCCTCATGGATGATCTGATCTACCTCTCGAAAGTCGTCATTCTGCTGGTGATGCTGGTGGTGGCCTTCGTGGCGATCGACCTCTCGGTCAGGCTCGGGCGCCTGACCACGCCACTGGCGGCCAGGCTGGCCCAGCTCCACCAGGACGACTCGGAGGCTCCGGAGCTGGGCCATCGGCTGGAGCGCATCAAGAATCGCTACATTGCGCTTCTTTCACATGTCGATCAGGTCGATACGGCCGAGTTCAGTGCCGGCGAGATCGAGACGATCTATCTGCCCTTTTTCATGCGTGAGATCACAGCCGCGGCGGCCCAGAGCTGGCTGAGGCAGGCCCCGGGCATCCTGATCTCGCTGGGCCTTCTGGGTACCTTTGCCGGCCTGACCGCCGGTCTGAGCGAGATTGCTGGGGCCTTGGGGAAGGATGCCAGCACGACTGACACGATTGCTGCACTTTCGGGGATTGTGGCCCCCATGGGGGCCGCCTTTCAGACGAGCCTCCTGGGTCTGTTTCTGAGTCTGCTGGTTCTGATCTGGACGCAGATCGTTGGCACCAGGAACTGCCTCGAGCGCTGTGAAGCCTTGTTGAGCAGCTGGCTGGAAACCGTGCTTCCGCAGCAGCTCGGCAGCAAGGTGATGGCTCCCTTGCGCCAATCTATCCAGGATCTGAATACTTCCGCCCACGAACTTCCCGGGGCCATCTACTCAGCCGTAGAAACGGCCATGCAGGTAGCCTTCGCAGCCAAGCTCAATCAGATCTTCGACCTCAACACCACCCTCACGGCGCAGGCACAGATTGCCGTTCGCCAGCTTGGGGCCGTGGCCAGCGCCTTCAACGAGAGTGGACAGGATTTTGTGCAGGCCGCTCAGGCCTTTCGCGACACCGACTTCGCAACGACGCTGCAGCAATCGGTGCAGAGCCTGCAGGAATCCCGTGAGCAGATCACAGCCAGCACAGATGGTCTCAGCGCCCGTCTTGTCGATGTGCGCGATTCGTTGATGGCCACCCAGGCCGAGTGGAAACTGCTCGCCAAGACGGCGGAGGTCGAACTGCAGACCTGCCGCCTTGCCAGTCAACAGATTCAGCATGAGATTGGTGCGCTGCAGCAGGCCACGAAGTCTCTGGAACAGGGCAGCCAGTCAGCGACGGAATCGACCAAGCAGCTCAAGGAAGCCCGCCTGGAGGTCATGCGCGATCGCAAGCTGGCGCTGGAGGTCGCCGAATCTGTCCGCAGTCGCCTGGCCACCGATGCATCGGTGGCCGAGAGCTGCCAGGTGTTCGCTGATGGCTTGGAGACCGCTCTCAGCAACTGGAACCGCAATGTCGTGCGTCTCGATGAGCTCACCAGTGCCTTCGTGACCACGGTGCAGAACGCGAAGATCGAGGATGAGGCCGTGCTGGCCGAGCGCAGCAAGCATGCCCGCGAGACGATCGAGCAGCTGCGCAACCAGCTTCAGGGGGATCTTGGCGCCGCCATTGAGACCCAACGAGCCGCGCTGGACCAGCTCAGTGAACCGGCCCATGCCGCCCAGAGCCTCAGCCAGGAGCTGCTCCAGCAACTCCTGGCTCTGCAGTCCCGCCTTCTCAGCCTGGATTCCCTCGCACGGCAGAACGGTCGTGGCGTTGAGGGAAACCGCTGAAGATGGCCCGCTCCAGTCGACGCTCCCGCGCCAGCGACACCAATTACTGGATCGGTTACACCGATCTGCTCAGCAACAGCCTCCTGATCCTGCTGCTGACGGTGGCCATCTCGGCGCTGGCCCGTGCCAGTAACGAGAAACCACCCTTGCTCCGCTTGACGGAACAGGAGTCGTTTCGCTTCACCACCGGCAGCTATGCACTCAGCCCTGAATTCAGGAGGGCCCTGGATCAGCGCGTGCCTGAGATCCGCCAGACCCTCTCGAAGTACCGGATCGACAGCGTTGAGGTCATCGGCCACACCGATGGCCAGCCGTCGCCAGGGAGGAGCAACCTGGATCTGCTGATGCCGAAGGCGGGTCGTTCGCCGGCCCTCAGCGGTTACCTGGCTGGCTCGAACACGGATCTGGGGCTGCTCAGAGCCCTGGCGGTGGCCAATTACCTCAGGGTCAGGCTTGATCCCGATGGAATGAATGGGTTGGTCTTCCGCCCTTATTCCGCCGGTAGCCTGATCGGGGCGGATGGTCGTTATGCCCCTGCCGATGCACGGGATCGTGCCGATCGGCGCCGCATTGAGCTGCGGTTCACGCGTCAG
The DNA here is from genome assembly GCA_964355015.1 of uncultured bacterium. Classification (GTDB taxonomy): domain Bacteria; phylum Cyanobacteriota; class Cyanobacteriia; order PCC-6307; family Cyanobiaceae; genus CAYHCE01. The sequence goes on from CAYHCE010000032.1 coordinate 18,471, forward strand.
GAGGAACGTTGAGATGGATGCCATGACCTCACCGCTCGAACGCCTGCTGAAACTGGAGCGTGACATCGAGCAGCTTCAGGCCCTCAGTGTCCAGCCCGCTCCACCTCAGGGACCGCTCGGCGAACCCTCAGCCCGTATGCCCTGGCCCGTCGATGAACTGTTGCTCACTCGACTGGTGCGCCGCTCGCCCCAGGCCTTGGCTGCCTACCAGGCTCCGGCGCAGCTCACAGCCACGGCTCAGCGGGGCCTACGCCTGACAGTGGCCGAGACAGATTCGGCGTTTCAGTTCTGCGAGCTCACGGGTGGCGATGCCGTCGTCTGGGTTCAGGCCGATTCTCCGCCCTGGGTATGGCAAAGCGAGGCCTTCCACCAGATCTTCGCCACGCCCGAGGGGCTGGAGGGTTCACAGGATCTGGTGTTGCAATGCCTTCCGGTCTTCAAGCCGATTGTGCGAGGCCATCAGTGGACACTGTTCAGTCCAGGTGAAATGGTGCCCCGCCATCGCCCCTTTCCTGAGCAGGAGAAGCAGGGGATGCTCTTGCGCCGGCTGGAGACCTTGGAGCGATTGGTGAACCAACAGATGGCCAGGCGGGAGATGGAAATCAACGAGATCCGCATGCAGTTGCGTGTCCAGCAGGACCAGCTCAACCGCCTCCTGCGTCTCTCGGAGCATCAGCCATGAGCCAAAACGAGCACCGGGTGGATCCCGAGGACATCGCCGCACGTGCTGAAGAGCTGCTCCTTGAGCTTGATGAGTCAACGCCCCAACCATCATCGCCACCGCTGGATGCATCCGAACCAGGCAGTCCACCTGGCCGCAACAGCAGGCCGCCAGTGCCTTCTCCCAGCCCCACAGAGCCTGCGAGCCGCATTCCACCAACCACCGCGACGCATGCGGGGCTCCCCTTGTCCTTTCTGCTGGGCTCCATGACGGGGTTCGTTGTGATGGTGCGGTTGGTCGCCTCCCTGAACCGGACCGCTTCGACCACCAGTGGTTCCTCATCTCCAGGAAGGGATCTCGCGCCTGCTGCCAAGGGCCACCGCGAGACATCCATCGCCCCGGAAAACGCCTCGACCGCCAGGAGCACCTGTGGTAACGGTATCGGTTGGCTCGTCATTGGGCCGGCCGCCGAAGACCTCCGTCTCACTATCCGCCGGGACTATTGCGCGGATGGCTACATCACCCGCAGGCCAGCTCCAGGTGGCGAGCTACCGAAATGAATCGGATGCTCGAGCACTCGCTGGGACCATCTCCCAACGGACCGGCAGATCTTTCTCAGTCCAGGCCGCGCCTGAATCTCAGCAAGAGAATGACGAGTCGGGTGGCTCAGGGATGTCTCGCACAGAGATGGCATTACCACCGCGAGAGACCTCCAGCGCCTCCACTTCAGCAAGCCCCAGACAAGGGTCAGCCGGGCAGCTCGGCACCACCCGCAGCTACCGCGATGACAGCTCCAGGGAACTGCCCTGCCAGGCCAGTGCCCTGACCAACAGCAACGGCCAGGTGGAGATCCTCAGCAAGGATGGGCAGGGAAGAGCCGATCGCAAGCTCGGTCGCTTCTCGCGGCGGAGCGACGGAGTGGAGGTGGTGAGCAGCCTCGGCAGCGTCACCGTCCTGGCCGGGCTGGATCCGGTTGAGAACTGAGCTGTGGTGCCTGGGCGGGAGCCTCACTGAACGGGCCGCCGCCGCTGGTGATCGCTGCCTGCTAGAGGCCCGCCTTGCGGCGACCCCGCCACATCCCTGCCGCATAGCCGATCGCCGGCAACAGCATGTAGGGCCTGAGGAGCAGCACCAGCACCAGGGCGAGCCCCACCAGCCAGGGCAGAAGCAGCAGGCCCCCGAAGGCCAGCTGGGTGGTGCGGGATCGCCGCGCCAGCGTGCCCGAGCGCTGCACCAGTCGTGGCACGCTCTTGCCCAGCCCGTAGCCCAGCAGGACGGTGAGAACGGTGAGCAGGATCACGCCCATGGCGGGGAGGCAGCCATGGGGAGTCTGCTTCCGGATGGATCATTGACGCGGGGCGGCTCCTGCAGACCGACGCTGCTACCGGTTCATGACGTTCCACACCGCCATCGCCGCCTGGTGGTGGCCGGGATCGGTGGGTGGAGTCGCTGCCTGGCAGCTGGAACACCTCGGCGGCGGGAGACAGAAGGAGGGAGGGTGAAACAGAACTCAGAACCAGCCGTCGGCGCCAGCGCTCCACAAGGCTTCCTGCGCCGCCTCGATGCAGCGGTTGGCCCTTCATCTGGTGTCGTCGCGTCGTGACGGCGGGAGCGCAGGAGGTAGGCCTCCAGGGTTTCCGGCGTCCCGATCATCGCGAGCAGGCCTGCGTCCCCCAGGGAGTTGGAAGAGAGGCCGTTGCCAGTGAAGTTGAAGCGCAGCGGGCTGAGAAGAGCGTCCCTCAGCAGCCTGTCGCCAGGGCCGCTGGTGGACATGGCTCAGCGGTGGCAGCACCACGCTGGCAGGGAGATGAGCCGCTCCCTTGCCCGGTGACTGCGGCCGGGGGCTGATGGGCGCGGGCGAGCAGGCTCAGGAACGCCGTGGTTGACCTTCAGCGCTGAGCGTTGGGAAGGCCGGGGCGGGCACGGCAGGCGCGGCCCGATTCACCGCTGTTCCGGATGGTCACGCGGATGGCTTCGGCAACAGAATCGTGGCCAAGGGAGTCTTACAGACTGACTGACTCGGCTGGCGGGTCTTGACCGGCTGAATCTGCTTGACACGCAACACCTCTTCGCCCTATCGATGCCGTCCTATTGAGCTGAGCGACGCCTGGCGCGATCGAGAGTGTGATCAGAATGCGAGAACTGAATTCCTTGATGACCCAGGTGCCCGTGCTGGTTCCAGCGGTATTGGATGATCCCGATACGCGCCACCGAGCCGCCAATGTCACAATGGATCGAGATCAGAACTGAAAGCCAGAAAGGATCATGAGCGCAACATTCGACAGAGAACTCACAACGGAATTGCAGGCGATCAAGGCTATCACGTTCGACGTGCAGGGCACCTGTGTTGATTTCTATCGTCCACTCCTCAGCATGGGCGAAAGCGTGAATCAGGCCAAGAAGCTGGCTATCGATTGAGCCAAGATGTCCTTTGAGTGGCGTGCCCATTATCGCAAAGTTCTTGATGAGGTGATATCGGGTCAGCGATCATGGATACCTGTTGACCGGATCTACCGTGAAACACTGGATGTGTTACTGGATAGCCACGGCCTTGCGACGACCTTTTCGATCGCTGAGCGAGACGCACTCAACAGCATCTGGTCCAAGCTGGAACCATGGCCAGACAGCATCGAGGGACTGGGCCGACTTCGCCGTGATTACGTAGTCTCCACGCTGTCCAATGCGAGCATGGCGGCAATGGTCGCCATCGTGAAGCATGCGAAGCTTCCCTTCGACGCGCTGTTGACGGCAGAACTTGCCGGTAGTTACAAGCCCGCTCCCGTTGTGTACCAGCTGGCAGTTGATTATCTCGGCTACCAACCGGATGAAATTCTCATGGTTGCCTGTCATAAATACGATCTTGAAGCCGCACACGCCTTCGGTATGCGCACGGCGTTCGTTGCCAGGCCGCTCGAATTCGGCCCCAGTGTTGCAACCGACCTGGCTCCTGAGAGCTGGATCGATCTGCACGCCGAAAGCCTGCTTGAGCTCGAGGAGGCGCTGGGAGCTGCAAGGGGGGCCATCGCCCTCTGAGCCACCCCCTCTGAATCCCGGCAGGAGACCCACACCCGCCGGGCGGGATCAACCGAGCTGCTGGAGCACCGCCTGCTGTCGCTCCACCTGATCCACGGCCGCCCAGCGGTGACAGCGGGGCCATCGGCTCAGGCCCACCACTTCAGCGCCCGTCGATGGGGAAGGAGAGCGATGGCACGCATCAATCCGGAACATCATCAGGGGGGCTGGTGGTGCTGGCGGATTCGGAGAGCTCCGACCCAGGCTGCCGTCGCTGCAGGGGGTGGGCGGATGGAGCGGCGCGAAGCCATGTTGAAGTGAAGGCAACAGACTTTTCAAGGGTGAGAACGGCAGCAGCTGATGCATCGATTCCCGTGGATGGTCGCGGCTTAAGGATGGTGTTCCTGGCCTACTTTGCTGCCTTGGCAGGGATGCAAGTTGGGGTTGGACTTCGTGCTCAATGCTGGGCATGGCAGACTCGAACCATCATCCACATCTGCCCATGAAAAACCACAATGGCTCATCAACGTCAGCGTTGGCTGGTGTCCTGGTCGTCCTTGGTGTCATCGGTGGTCTGGCGCTGATGGGTTGGCTCACCATCGTGATGCTCGACCTCAAGCATCTGAACACCTCCGGTTTCACCCTGCCCTGACCATCGCCGGTCAGGAGCGCCCTGCTGCCTGGCGGTCTGAAGCATGCCGATGGAGGGCACGGTGGGTTCCCTTCACCGGCCTGTTCAGGAAAACTTCCGTCCCAGGGCCTTCACCCGCATCACCCACGATCCAGCAGTGATGGGCGGCCAACCCTGCATCCGCCGGCTGCGCAACGGCACGGTTTGCCGTACTGACACGGAAGTCAGGCGGATCCATCCATGAATCAGAGGCCTCGAGATGTCAGGGGCCATAGCTGTCCAATCGAAAACATCCGCCTCACTCCGTGTCAGCCGACACCCACAGGCGGTAACACTTACTCAGGCAAAGAGCCTGATCAACGGAGAGGGTGGGATTCGAACCCACGGAAGGTTTCCCTTCAAACGATTTCGAGTCGTTCGCTTTCGACCACTCAGCCACCTCTCCACAGCCCGCCTGCCCGCGCCCGAGGACACCGCTGATGAGCCGATGCCACTGTAGGGATCGATCAGCCGGCCGGGCCCTGCAGCGATCCGCTCGGGCCGCTGGCGAACCAGCCGGCGGGTGGCGACGGCCAGGCCCCGCTCACCCAGACGCGGGCGGCCGCCGCGGCCTCCACCAGCTGGCGCTCCCGCCGGCGCGGCGGGAAGCCGAGCCAGATGCCGCTCGGGCGGGCCGGCGCCGGCGCGAGCCGCCGCCAGGCCTCGAGCGCCTGGGGATCGGGCAGCAGCAGCCAGCGGTGCCTGCCCACGTCGAGGGCCAGGGCCTGGCTGTCCTCGCTGAGCGGGCGCAGCACCAGGCCGGGGCTCTCCAGCCGCTGGCCCGGCCGCAGGGGGACGCTGCCGCTGTCGGCGGCCAGCAGCAACGAGGCATGACGGCGCCAGCAGCCGGGATCGGCGCTCGCCACCGGGTCCAGCAGGGTGATCCAGTCGTAGCGGGCCAGGCCCAGCCCCACGGCCAGCCGGCCGGCCGCGCTGCAGCTGAGGCCGTCGGCGCGGCTGCTGATCAGGGCGCCGCGGCCCCGATGCCGCGCCAGCAGCAGATCCCCGCCCCACTGATGGACCAGCAGCAGCTGATCGCCGCCCAGCAGGGCCAGATGCCAGGCCAGCACCAGGGCGAGGCCGGCCGCACCGAGCTGGCGCAGGCCTGACCGCTGCCGCGGCAGCAGCCAGGGCAGCAGGGCCAGGCTGAACAGCAGCACAAGCAGCGGCAGGGGCCGGCCGACCTGCCACTGCGCCATCGGCAGGCCGGCGAAGAAGCGTGCACTGCCGAGCAGAAGCGCCGTAAGCGGCAGCAGCGGCAGGGCCAGCAGCGGCAGCAGGAGCGGCAGCAACACCGCCGCCAGAGCCATGGCCATCGCCCCCAGGGTGAGCGGGGTGAGCAGGGGCGCCACCACCAGGTTGGCGGGAACGGCATAGAGCGGCACCGTGCCGAAGTGGAGCAGCTGCAGCGGCAGGGTCCAGAGCGAGGCCGCCAGCGGCACCGCCAGCCCCGCCGCCGCCCAGCCCGGCAGACGCCTGGCCAGGGCGGCCTCCAGATCCGTGGCGGTGAGAATCAGGCCGGCGGTGGCGGCCACGCTCAGCTGAAAGCCCACGTCGAGCAGCCAGGAGGGCTGCACCAGCAGCATGAGCAGCACGCTGAGCAGCAGCACCCCGACAGGACGGCTGCGGCCGCCGCCCTCCAGCACCGCGAAGGCGACGCCGCCCATCAGCACGGCCCGCACCACCGAGGGCTGGGGGCCGGCCAGCAGCAGGAACAGCAGCATGGCGCCCACCGCCAGGGCGCAGCGCGGCAGCCGCGGCAGGCGCCGACCGAGCAGCATCACCGCACCGAGCAGCACGGTGAGGTGGAAGCCGGAGGCGGCCAGGGCGTGGGACAGGCCCGCCGCCCGGAACGATTCGCGCACCTCCGCGGTCAGCGGCACCACGGCGCTGCCGAGCACGAGAGCGGCCAGCACGCCACCCTTCTCGGCGCCACCCAGCTCCAGCAGGGCCGCCGCCATCCGCCGCCGCAGATCGGCCACGGGGGCGGCGGGACGCCGCAGCACCCGCAGCGCACCGGGATCGGGATCCAGCCGCAGCTGGCTCCAGATCCCCTGCCGGGCCAGCCGCTCCGCCGCACCGCTCAGCAGCGGATGGGGACCGGCCGCCGGCCGCCGCAGCTCGCCCCGCGCCTCCACCCACCAACCCTGGCGCAACTCCGGGCAGGGATCGAGCAGCAACTCGCTGCTGCCGCCGGCCGTGGCCAGCGGCACGGCGCAGGCCCCTTCCTCCCCGCGCCGGCGGGGATCGCCGGCCAGGCTGCCACGCAGCAGCACCGGCAGACGGCCGGCGGCGGGGAGCAGCCGCGCCGGATCCGCCGAGCCGGGATGGGGTTGCAGCCACAACGCCCAGAGCAGCAAGGCCGGGGCGAGCAGCACCAGGGCGAAGCGGGCCGCCGTTGACGCCCCCAGCCGGCCGGCCTGCCAGCAGCCGGCCGCAGCGAGGGCCAGCAGGGCCAGGCCGCGCACGGGCAGGCCCAGGGGCAGCGTGCCCAGGGCCAGCCCCGCCAGGGCGAGCGACACCAGCAGGACGGGCATGGGAGGAACGGCCACCGCAGCCAGGGTTCCCCGCTGCGGGGCGACTCAGAAGCCGGGCAGCTTCAGCATCAGCTCGCAGAGCTCGGGACTGGGCAGCTCCTGGCCCAGCAGTGGCGCCACCAGGGCGGCCAGCGGCCGCAGGCGGCAGGGCCAGATCGCCCGCTCGGTGAGGCGACCGGCCTGGAAGCTGCCGGCGATCAGCACCACGGCCAGCAGGGTCCGCTTCACGCCGCCAGGGCCTGGCGCTTCTCGGCGCTGAGCAGCGGGAAACCGAGGGTGCGCCGTTCCTCCAGCCAGGCCTCCGCCACCTGTTTGGCCAGATGGCGGATCCGGGCGATGGTGGCCGTGCGCTCCGTCACCGAGATCACGCCGCGGGCCTCCAGCAGGTTGAAGGTGTGGCTGCACTTGAGCACGAAATCGAGGGCGGGGGCGGCCAGGCCGCGGGCGACCAGATCGGTGGCCTCCGCTTCGTAGAGCGCGAACAGCTGCTGCAGCCGCTCGGGGTTGGAGGCCTCGAAGTTGTAGGTGCACTGGCCCTTCTCGAAGGCCAGCCAGAGATCGCCGTAGGTGCGATCGCCGTTCCAGCTCAGCTCCCAGATGCTCTCCACGTCCTGGAGGTACATGGCGAGGCGCTCGAGGCCGTAGGTGATCTCGATCGACACCGGCCGGCAGTCGAGGCCGCCGCACTGCTGGAAGTAAGTGAACTGGGTGACCTCCATGCCGTCGAGCCACACCTCCCAGCCCACCCCCCAGGCGCCGAGGGTGGGAGATTCCCAGTTGTCTTCCACGAAGCGGATGTCGTGCTCGCGCTGGCGGATGCCGAGGGCTTCGAGCGAGGCCAGATAGGTCTCCTGGATGCCGTCGGGGGAGGGCTTGATCAGCACCTGGTACTGGAAGTAGTGCTGGGCGCGGTTGGGGTTGTCGCCGTAACGGCCGTCGGTGGGGCGGCGGCAGGGTTCGGGGTAGGCCACGGCCCAGGGCTCCGGCCCGATCGCCCGCAGCACGGTGTGGGGGCTCATGGTGCCGGCGCCCTTCTCGGTGTCGTAGGGCTGCAGGATCAGGCAGCCCCGCTCCGCCCAGAAGCGGTTCAGGGTCTGGATGATGTCCTGGAAGTGCACGGGGCCCTGGGTCTCGGGGGTTGGCGGTGGTCGCTGGCGCCGGCCACCGGGAGCCCGCCTGCCAGAAGCCAGGTCCCGCCTGACGGGGGCTGAGTTTACAGGTGTGTCCCTCCTGGCGAGGAGAGCCGCCCCTGGCCTCAGGCCACCAGCTGCAGCAGACCCATCAGGCCGCCGGCCAGGGGCCGATGGCGGGCGAAGCGGAAGCCGGCGGCGGCGGCCAGTTCCTGCTGCTCGGCGCCGCTGGGGAAGCGCTCCAGGCTGGCCTCCAGGTAGGCGTATTGCTGCGGCAGCTGGAACAGGCGGGCGGTGGGGACCACCAGGCGGCGCAGGTAGAGCCGCTGGAAGGAGGCGATCAGGGCGCCGCCCGGGACGCCTGGATCGGGGCGGTTGAAATCGAGCACCGCGGCACGGCCGCCGAGGCGCAGCAGGCGGCGCAGCTCCCGCAGGCCGGCGGCTGGATCGGCCAGGTTGCGCAGGCCGTAGGCCATCACCGCCCCGTCGAAGCCGGCCCCGCCCAGGCCGGTGGCGAGGGCATCACCCTGCTGCCAGCGCAGGGACAGCCAGGGCTGGCGGGCGGCACGACGGCGGGCCAGCTCCAGGGGCGCCGCGGCGGCGTCGAGGCCGAGCACGCTGCCGGCGGGCCGCACCTTTTCCGCCAGCAGCAGGGCCAGGTCGCCGGTGCCACAGCAGAGATCCAGCAGCCGCTGGCCGGGACGGGGCCGCAGCCAGTGCACCGCCTGGCGCTTCCAGAGGCGATGCAGACCGAGGCTGAGCAGGTCGTTGAGCTGGTCGTAGCGGGGGGCGATGGTTTCGAACAGCTCGCGCACCGCCTGGGGATCACCGGGCTTCAACGGGTGGGGAGGTGCGGAGGCCGATCAGGACGATCGCAGGTCGGGGCAGCGGCCGGGATCGACGAGGCAGTCGAGCCCCTCCTCCCAGGGCAGCAAGACGGAATCGAGGCTGACGCCCGCCTCGGAGGGAGGCTGGGACAGCCACAGGCCCCGGGCCGCCAGGCGATCGGGACCCGAGAGGGTGAGCACCATCACCGTGGCCAGCCCCACGGCCGCGGAGCAGACCATGCAGCCCGCCAGCATCAGCGAGAACTCCCGGCGGTCGTTGGCGGCCTGCATCAGCTGCAGGGCCCAGGCCACGAGGGCCACCACCACCAGCACCACCAGGAGGCCGAGGGCTGTGGAGTAGGGCGGCGGGAGGGCCGGCAAGGAGAGGGGAAGGCAGCGGGAGGGCAAGCCTGAGGCTTGTTCCCAAATGTAACGGCCCTTTACAGGCCGCCGCGGCCGGCGGGCGGCTCCTCCGGTGGCGGCACCTCCAGGGGCCGCAGCTCCAGACCCCGGGCCAGCAGGTCGGTCTTGATCTGCTCCACCGTCAGCACCCCGTCGTGGAGCAGGGAGGCCAGCAGGGCGGCGGCGGCATGTCCCTCCTCCAGGGCCGCGGCGATGTCGGCGATGCAGCCGGCGCCACCGGAGGCGATCACCGGCACCTCCACCGCATCGGCCACGGCGCGGGTGAGGGCGAGGTCGTAGCCGGCCTGGGTGCCGTCGCCGTCCATCGAGGTGAGCAGGATCTCGCCGGCACCGAGCGCCACCACCCGGCGGGCCCAGTCCACCGCATCGAGGCCGGTGTTCTCGCGCCCCCCCTTCACGTACACGTCCCAGCCGGGGCCGTCGCTGCGCCGCCGGGCGTCGATCGCCACGACGATGCACTGGCAGCCGAAGCGGGCGGCGCCGCGGGCCACCAGGTCGGGGTCGCGCACGGCGGCGGAATTGAGGCTCACCTTGTCGGCGCCGGCGCGCAGCAGCTCGGTGATGGCCTCGACGCTGCCGATGCCACCGCCCACGGTGAACGGGATCGTGACGGCCTCGGCGGTGTGGCGCACCAGGTCCACCAGGGTGCCGCGGCCCTCATGGCTGGCGGCGATGTCGAGGAAGACGAGCTCGTCGGCACCGGCGGCGTCGTAGCGGCAGGCCAGCTCGACGGGATCACCCGCGTCGCGCAGACCCACGAAGTTGATCCCCTTCACCACGCGGCCAGCGGCCACGTCCAGACAGGGAATGATGCGCCTGGCAACCATGGGCTCGCTGTTAGGGTTGCGCCACTTGATCCAGTCGCGCCGGTCATGACCCAGGCTGCCACTTCAGGCCCCTCCAGCACCGTGCGGATCGGTTCGCGGGTGCGCGTAATCCGGGTGCGCGACCGGATCCCCGCCGACCTCGTGAAGACTCTGCAGGGCGACGCCACCGGCACGGTGCGCGATTTCAAGATGACCGACGCCAACGGCGTCGGCGTGGTGGTGGAACTGAGCGACGGCAGCACCGGCTGGTTCTTCGACGACGAGATCGCCCCGGACTGACGTGAGCGACGCTCCCGAACCCAGCCCAGCTGAATCGAGCCCAGCAGAACCCGGCTCAGTCCAGAACGGTGGCCGCGCCCGCCAGTTGCTGGGCATGAAGGGGGCCACCGGCACCTCCAGCCTCTGGAAGCTGCGCCTGCAGCTGATGAAGCCCGTCACCTGGATCCCCCTGATCTGGGGAGTGATCTGCGGCGCGGCCGCCTCCGGCTCGTTCGAGTGGCGCTGGGGGGATGTGCTGGCGGCCTTGGCCTGCATGCTGATGAGCGGCCCGCTGCTGGCCGGCTACACCCAGACGATCAACGACTACTACGACCGCGAGATCGACGCGATCAACGAGCCTTACCGCCCGATCCCCTCCGGCGCCATTTCGCTGGCCCAGGTGAAGGTCCAGATCTGGGTGCTGCTGCTGGCGGGCCTGGCCGTGGCCTGGGGTCTCGATCGCTGGGCAGGCCACGAGCGGCCGGTGCTGCTGCTGCTGGCACTGGGCGGTTCCTTCGTGAGCTTCATCTACTCGGCACCACCGTTGAAGCTGAAGCAGAACGGCTGGCTGGGCAACTACGCCCTGGGTGCCAGCTACATCGCCCTGCCCTGGTGGGCCGGCCAGGCCCTGTTCGGCCACCTCACCTGGACCACCGCCCTGCTCACCCTCGCCTACAGCCTGGCCGGCCTCGGCATCGCCGTGGTGAACGATTTCAAGAGCGTGGAGGGCGACCGGGCCCTGGGGCTGCAGTCGCTGCCGGTGGTGTTCGGCATCGAGCGGGCCAGCTGGATCAGCGCCGGCATGATCGATCTGTTCCAGCTGGCGATGGTGGCGGTTCTGATCGCCATCGGCCAGCACTTCGCCGCGGTGCTGCTGGTGCTGCTGATCGTTCCCCAGATCACCTTCCAGGACATCTGGCTGTTGCGGGATCCCGTGGCGTTCGACGTCAAGTACCAGGCGAGTGCCCAGCCCTTTCTGGTGCTCGGCATGCTGGTCACCGCGCTGGCGATCGGCCACAGCAGCCTCACGGTGGTGATGTGAGCCGGCGCCGGCGCCAGCTCCTGGTGGCGGGCGCCCTGGCGCTCACGGCCGGCGCCGGCGTCGCCGTCGGCATGAACCTGCTGGTGCAGGGAATCGACAGCCTGCTGCCGGACGCGCGACGGATCAGTACCTTCAACCGGCCCGGCACCGTCACGATCCTCTCGGCCGATGGGGAGGTGCTGCAGAAACTGGGCCCGGCCACGCGTGAGAAGGTGGCCAGCGGCAGGATGCCGGAGCTCGTGCAGCACGCCTTCATCGCCGCCGAAGACCGGCGCTTCTACCAGCACGAAGGCGTCGATCCGGTGGGCATCGCCCGGGCGATGCTGCGCAACCTGCAGCGCGGCTCGGTGGAGGAGGGGGCGAGCACGATCACGCAGCAGCTGGCCCGCACGGTGTTCCTCAGCCAGGACCGCACCCTGATCCGCAAGCTGAAGGAAGCTGCGCTGGCCGGCAAGCTCGAACGCCAGCTCAGCAAGCAGCAGATCCTCGAGCAATACCTGAACTACGTGTATCTGGGCTCCAGCGCCTACGGCGTGGCCGATGCCGCCTGGATCTACTTCTCCAAGACCCCCGACCAGCTGAGCCTGCCGGAAGCGGCACTGATCGCCGGCCTGCCGCCGGCGCCCTCGGTGTACTCGCCGCTGGTGAACCCCGACCTGGCGCTGGAGCGCCGCAGCGTGGTGCTGGAGCGGATGCGCGAGGCGGGCTTCATCGACGACACCCAGCTCGCCGATGCCAGGGCCACGCCGCTGACGCTGAAGCCGGCCCTGCCGAAGTACTGGAACAGCCGCGCGCCCTACTTCACCAGCTGGGTGGCCCAGGAACTGCCGAAGGTGCTCAGCCCCGAGCAGCTGGAAGTGGGTGGGCTCACGATCCGCAGCAGCCTGAACCTGGCCTGGGAGACCCAGGGCCAGAAGGTGATCGACAGCAGCACCTACGGCGACATGCAGGGGGCGCTGGTGACGATCGAGCCGGGCACGGGGCTGGTGCGGGCCCTGGTGGGGGGAAAGGACTTCGGCAAGAGCCAGTTCAACCGCGCCACCCAGGCTCTGCGCTCCCCCGGTTCCACCTTCAAGCTGTTCGTGTACCTCACCGCCCTCAAGGAGGGCATGAAGCCGGAGGATCCGGTTCTCGACGCGCCCCGGTGCTTCGCCGGCTACTGCCCCAAGAACTTCGGCAACCGCTACATGGGAACGGTGTCCCTGGCCACGGCGCTGCAGAACTCGCTCAACACCGTGGCGGTGGGGCTGCTGCAGAAGCTGGGCTTCGACAAGGTGATCGCGACGGCCCAGAGCCTCGGCATCACCCGCGAGCTGGGTCGCTTCTATCCGATGGCGATCGGCGCCTACGAGCAGACGGTGCTCGACATGACCGCCGCCTACGCCGGAGTGGTGAACCGGGGGATCTTCGTGGCGCCCACACCGTTCGAGGAGATCAACGGCCCGAACGGCGAACTGCTCTGGAGCCGCCGCGTCGATGGCGACCGGGGCCGCCGGGCGGTGGACAGCGACATCGCCGACGCGATGGTGTGGATGCTGCAACAGGTGGTGAACGGCGGCACCGGCGCCGCCGCCGCTCTGCCGAACCGGCCGGTGGCCGGCAAGACGGGCACCTCCGAGGGCGCCCGCGATCTCTGGTTCATCGGCTCGATCCCCCAGCTCACCACCGGCATCTGGCTGGGCTACGACAACAACCGCCAGAGCGGCAGCAACAGCGGCGCCGCCGCCTGGGCCTGGAACCGCTACATGAGCGAGGTGGTGAAGGATCTGCCGGTGCGGACGTTCCCGCCCAAGCCGGTGCTCACCGGCGTGTTCAAGCCCACCAGACAGACCTCGAGCGAACCGATCACCCGGCCCGCCCCCTCCGGCGAACCAGCGCCACCGCAGGGCAGCCAGACGCCGGAGGCACCAGCAGGCAGCTGGCGGCCGGAAGACGTGCCGCTGCCCAGCCAGCCGGAGGAAAGCCCCGGGCCTGGCCCTGCCTCGCCCCCCAGCGGGGAGACCGCTCCCGCGCCGGAGCCCACGGCGGCGCCACCGCCGGCCCAACCCAGCATGCCCGTGGCGCCCCCACCCCCACCGGTGGCGCCGCCGCCCCTGCCCTGAGCAGGGTTCAGTCGGGCGCCTGCAGCACCGCCGCGAAGAAGCCGTCGCCCCCACCCGCCGCGGGCCAGTGCTGCTGCTGCTGCTGCAGGGTCCAGCCCGGATGGCCAGCCAGGAAGGCGGCGATCACCTCCCCGTTCTCGCGGGGATGAACGGTGCAGGTGGCGTAGACGAGCCGGCCAGCGGGCAGCAGCCGCGGGGCCAGCGCCTCCAGCAGCCGCCGCTGCAGCAGCACGAGCTCGTCGATGGCGGCGGGGGTGATCCGCCAGCGGGCGTCAGGATGGCGCGCCAGGGTGCCGAGGCCGGAGCAGGGAGCGTCGAGCAGCACCCGATCGAAGCGACCCTCCGCCGCGGCCACGGCGCTGAGGTCCGTCGCATCGGCCGCCAGCGGCTGAACCGCGGTGAGCCCCAGCCGGCTGGCGTTGTCGGCGACACGCCGCAGCCGGCCAGCGGAGCGGTCCAGCGCCAGCACCGTGCCGCGATCGTCGATCAGCTCGGCGATGTGGGTGCTCTTGCCGCCGGGGGCGGCACAGGCATCGAGGATCCGCTGGCCGGGGCGGGCCTCGAGCAGGGGGGCGATGCGCTGGGCGGTGCGGTCCTGCACGCTCCAGTGGCCTGCGGCGTAGCCGGGCAGGGCGCGCAGGTCGCCGCAGCGGCCGCTGAGGCTGACGCCCCAGGGCAGATCGGCCAGCGGCTCCGCCGTCACCCCGGCGGAGCGGAAGGCCGCCAGCACCGCCTCACGGCTGGCCCGCAACCGGTTGACGCGCAGATCGAGCCCAGGCGGCTGGTTGGCCGCCTGCGCGAAGGCCTCGGCCCGCTCGGGCGTCAGCCACTGCAGCAGATCGGCGGCCAGCCAGAGCGGCAGCGAGCGGCGCAGGGCCAGGCTGGCGGCCGCAGCGGCCGGCAAAGGCAGCGGCTGCCAGGGTTCGGCAGCGGCCGGCAGCCCCTCGCGCCGGCGCAGAGCGGCCCGCAGCAGGCCGTTCACCACCGGCGCCAGGCGGGCGAGACCCTCGCGCTTGGCCAGCTCCACGCTGGTGCTCACCGCCGCCGAGACCGGCACCCGCCGGGTGGCGAGCAGCTGGTAGAGGCCGATGTGCAGCAGCCAGCGCAGCTTCGGGTGCTGCTGATCAGCCGGCACCTTGCCGAGGGCATCGATCCAGGCATCGAGCAGGGAGCGCTGGCGAATGGCGCCGCAGGCCAGCTCGGTGGCCAGGGCCCGGTCGGCGGGCGCCAGCGGCAGGCGACGCAGCTCGCGTTCCAGGGCCAGATCGGTGTAGGCCCCGGCCGCCACCGCCTGCAGCACCCGCCAGGCCACCCGGCGCGAGTCCAGCCCGATCGCGGCGGAATCGGTGGCCGGCGAAGGATCGGTGGCAGCGGCGCTGGTCAATCGGCGGGGAGCGGCGGAGTCCAGAGATAGCGCCGCAGCGGCAGGCGGCCCTGCTCATCCACCGGGATGCCCTCGGCCAGCAGCAGCTCCCGCTGGATCCAGTCGCTGCCCTCACGGGCGAGGCTCATGCTGATCCTTCCCTGGGCGTTCACCACCCGGTGCCAGGGAACCTGCGCGGGCAGCTGGAGGCGGCGCAGGGCCCAACCCACCTGGCGGGCGCAGCCGAAGGCACCGATCCGATCGGCAATCTGGCCGTAGGTGGCGAGCCGGCCGCAGGGGATCAGGGCCACGGCGGCGTAGACCCGCTGATCGAAGCGGACCCGCTGATCGCAGCCGGCGCGGGCATCAGCCATCGGGTTCCGGGATGGCCGCAGCAGTGACAAACTCGAACCGGCCGCGGCGGCGGGAAGATTCTGTCATCACCCCCGGGCAATCCGGCGGCCACGGGATAGAGCACGAAGCGTAGAACGAAGACTTGTTCTGTTCCGTTCCACGACGACTGCCTCCATGCCCACAGCCAACCTGCCCAGCCGCCACGGGATGAGCCGGGTCCCCTGGACGGCCGCGCTCGGCGCCACCGGCCTGGCCCTGCTGCTCTCGAGCTGCGCCGTGGTGCGGAGCACGGAAACGGCGCGGACCCCGAAGCTCGCCGTGGCCCCGGCCGGAACCTGCAGCGCCCGGAACCGCAGCGCCGAGCAGGTGTTCAACGCCGCCAGGGAGGGGGTGGCCGTCGTCTCGACAGGGGACGGGCTGGGCAGCGCCTTCGTGGTGGCGCACCAGGGCGGGCAGACCTATCTGGTGACTAACGCCCACGTTGTGCGCGGCAGTGAAACGGTGCAGCTGAAGTGGGTGGATGGCGCCACCGACGGGGCGCGGGTGGTGGCCCGCGGCCGCGGCGACACCCCCACCACCGACCTGGCCCTGCTGGCGGTGCGGGGCAGCCGGGGCCAGCCGCTGGAGATGAGCGATCAGCCCTCGGCGGTGGGGCAGGAGGTGTTCGTGATCGGCGCACCGAAAGGCCTGGAGTTCAGCCTGAGCCGCGGGGTGGTGAGCAGCCTGCGGGATCAGGACGACATCCTGCAGATCGACGCCGCCGTGAATCCGGGCAACTCGGGCGGGCCGGTGCTGGATGCGGCCAACTGCGTGGCGGGGGTGGCCACCTTCAAGTTCAAGGACAGTGAAGGCCTGCACTTCGCGATTTCCGCCTCGGTGGTGCGCGACTTCCTGGCAGATCTCCCCGCAGCCTCCGCCTCCGGCGATCAGGCCGCCCGGCCCCAGTCGCCCGAGCGCGCCTCCGGCGGGGAGAGCGAAGACTCGCTCTGCCTGTTCAAGCGGCCCGAGAACGAGGACCCCGAGCCGATTCCCTGCCGGCTGAGCAGCGCTGAGACCCCCGCCGGGCAGACGATCTACCAGCTCGCCTGGGCCGACGGCTCCCGCAACGCCTACGCCTTCTTCGGCGACGGCCGGGTGGCGATCAAGGCCGAGGACGGCGCCGGCCACAGCGTGGCCGACCAGGGCACCTTCCGCCGCGCCGGCGATGGGGTGGTGGTGCGCAGCAGCAGCGACGCCATCGCCGTGATCCCCGGCCTCGATCCGGTGCTGAACTGAGCGGCACACGCCCCGCGTCCATGCCCCTGCTGCCGCGCCGCTTCGAGCGGCTGAAGGCCGTGCTCGACCGCCGCATGGCCGATCTGACGGTGCTGCTGGAGGCGGTGGACAAGCCGCACAACCTCTCGGCCATCCTGCGCAGCTGCGACGCGGTGGGGGTGCTTGAGGCGCATGTGGTGAGCCTGAAGGGCCGGCCGCGCACGTTCAACAGCACGGCCCAGGGCAGCCAGAAGTGGGTGCCGCTGCGCCCCCACGACGACGTGGAGACAGCCTTGGCCGGGCTGCGCGGGCAGGGCTTCCGGATCTTCGGCACCCATCTGAGCGTGAACGCGCTGGACTACCGCCAGTGCGATTTCACCGGCCCCACGGCCTTCGTGCTGGGAGCGGAGAAGTGGGGTCTGAGCCCGCAGGCCTCGGCGGGCGTCGACCAGGCCCTGTTCATCCCGATGCTGGGCATGGTGCAGTCGCTCAACGTGTCGGTGGCGGCGGCGGTGCTGCTGTTCGAGGCGCTGCGGCAGCGGCAGGCGGCGGGGCTGGTGCCGGCGGCGGGAGAGGGGCTGCCGAGCGGCCGCCGCGCCGATCTGCTGTTCGAGTGGGCCTATCCCCAGGTGGCGGAGTGGTGCCGGCGGGAGGGACGCCCCTATCCCGCCCTCCGCGAGGACGGGGAGATCGCCGAGGCGCTGCCGCGCACGCTGCGCCTGCGCTGCTGAACCCGCGCTGCTGAACCCGGCCGGGGATCAGAGGAAGGGGATCAGCACATCGTTGCGGCCGGGCAGCGGCGGCTCGATCGGGGTGGAGCGTGCCCGCGGCAACAGGAGCGCCAGGGCCACGCCCGCCAGCTCCAGCGGCAGCGGCCGCCCGCTCAGGATCACCACCATCAGGATGCCCACGGCGAGCATGTGCTCCAGCAGACCGATCACGTCGTCGCGGTTGGAGGAGCCGAGGCACCAGAGGGCGAAGGAGAGCGGCAGCAGGATCAGGGTGAGCCAGAGGGGCATCGAGCCAGAAGAGAGGAGGGGAGGCGAGGCTGCGCCCAGCCGGTCCGCCCGATCCTAGGGAGAGCCGGCGATGGCGGCAGAGGGCCTGCCCAGCTGTGAAGAGCCGAGCTAACTTCGAATCATGGTGATGGCTTTGCCCTGGAAAGAAGCTCAGTGCTTGCCTGACACTGTCGAGCTGGGGCCAGGGCTTGAACCAGCCAGGCTGAAGGGTGGCCTGGAGCGGTTGTGCCAACAGCCGGGGGTGCGGGCGATGATCGCCTTCGGATCTCGTGGGCGTGGTGAAGCGCGTTCTGATTCGGATCTGGACCTGGCGGTGATCTGCACGGAAGCCACCCTCACTCCCGAACTCAAGCGGGAGCGCTGGCGACAGTGCCGCCAGGCGCTGGGGCTGCTGGGCCGTGATGTGGATCTGCTTGTGGTGGGTGAGGCTGATGCCGCCCGCCTGGCGGAATCGCGCTGGCACGTGATGGGCGATGTGGTCCGCCACGGCAAGGTGCTGTATGTCGCCGGCTGAAGATGCCGCCCTGCTGATCGCCATCGTGCAGCGCCATCTCAAGACCCTTCAGCTGAGCCTGGATTCCGACTACCCGGAAGAAGACTGGGGCTTCACCGCCCAGCAAGCGGTAGAGAAGACCCTCAAAGCCTGGATCGTGCTGAGCGATGCACGCCCACCCCGACGCCACGACCTGGCCGAGCTCGCCGAGCTGGCGGGGATCTCACCTGGCGAGAACCTGCTGGAACTGCAGACGTTCGCGGTGGAAGCCCGCTATGAGGAAGGACCGTTCCACCTGCCAGCAGCACGCGGGGATCTCCTGCGCCAGATCGAGGCCTTGATGCAGGAATGCCAGGCAGCGATTGAGGCCGCCAGAAGGCACCCTCCCGGGGTGTGAA
>CAYHCE010000033.1:0-36259 GCA_964355015.1 uncultured bacterium
ATCCTGGAGAAGCTCCAGCGACTTTGCTCGCAAATCTCCGGGACAGCACACTAGCTCCGCACTTCTCAAGATGCGTTCCGGCCGAGCGCCGCAACTGCAGATGGCATGAACCACCCGCTCGGTCATCGTTGCCAAGTTGAAGCGCCGGTTGAAGCGGTAATTGAAGGCACCCAGGAAGCGATCAGCGTACTTATCGAATTTCAGGGCATGGAAGGTGCCACTGAAGCTGGTTTTCAAGTTGCTGAGCACCGTGTTGATCCAGCGGAATTCCGGCAGTTCATTGGGATGGCGTCCGTTTACGACCACAGCTTGATGCAGGCAACCCACTTCTGTCACGGCGCGGAAGCAGGCAAGCCCATCTGAGATCACTTCATATCCTATAGCCAGTGAATCCTGTGCCCAGTCAGCGATGGCGGCAAGCGAGAACGTGGTCACGGTGGCAAGATTCACGTGCCTGGGGTGCCCCGCATCATCGAGAGAAACGGCCGCGAAGACCGGCACCTTGTTCTCTGATCCACGACCAGGCTGGCCACCACAGCGTTCTCCGCCAAGGTAGGCATCATCCACCTGTACCTTTCCCCGCAGGACATAGGCCCCATCCCGCTCCTTCATCGCCTGCATGATCTTGTTGTGAACCAGCCATGCCGTGCGGTAGTTCACGCCGAGATGACGCCTCAGAGCGAGTGAGGAGATGCCAGTCTTGGCCTGGCCCACCAGGTAGAAAGCGAGGAACCAGGTGGTCAGCGGCAACTTGGTCGCCTCCAGGATGGTTCCGGCCGTGAGGGTGGCCTGATGGCGGCAGCTCCGGCATTGATAGCGCTTGTGGCGCCTGCCATGGATCAGTCCGTACTCCTTGCACTCACAGCGGGGGCAACGGAAATCATCAGGCCAGCGCGCCTGCTCCAGGGCGGCTACTGCTTCGCAGAAGCCCAAGGGCTACGCATTTCTCCTCGGTGCCGTAGAGCTCGATGAACCTTGGCAGCGACAGGCCTGCCTGGAACTGAATCCGACTCATGGCCATGGCAGGCACCTATGGTACATGCGTACCAGCCTAGACGACAAGGCCTGCTAACGGAGCTTGCTGCCTAATCAAGTCAATTCATGGATCTGGCCGATGCCCTGGCCCGCCGTTTCCAGCGCCGCTTTCCCGATCTGATCCAGCTTGATGATGCCCGCCGGGTGGCCCGCCATGAGCTGATCCGCGCCGCCGCCTGCGTCAAGCCGGGGTACGCCACGGCTGTCTTCCTCAAGCTGCTCATCCAGGGGGTCCTGCAGCACTGCTCGCACGATCACGGCCGCCTGGTGCGGTTCTCCCGCCGCGAGCACGGAAGGGTATCCATTCCTCGCCAGAATGCCGCGCTGGCCTCAAGTGCTGGGGCAGCCAGAAGGAACACCCCTGGAAGCCACCCGCAGGGCCGTTGAAGGGCTGCTGGCATCAACGCCGCCGCAGCACAGCCAGCAGCCTGTCGAACATCTCCGGCAGCGGCGCCTGGCACACCAGCCGCTCTCCGCTGATCGGGTGATCCAGCCCCAGCTGCACGGCATGGAGCGCCTGACCGGGCAGGTCCAGGGGCATGCGGCGGCAGCGGCTGTAGGTGGCATCGCCCACGATCGGATGCCCGATGTGGGCGCAGTGCACCCGGATCTGGTGCGTGCGGCCGGTGTCGAGCTGGAAGCGCAGCAGGGAGTAATCGCCGAGGCGCTCGATCAGGGTCCAGTGGGTGCAGGCGAAGCGACCCTTCTCATCGGCCACCACGGCGTATTTCTTGCGATCGGCAGGGTGACGGCCGATCGCCCCCACGATCGTGCCGCTCTCTGCCGCCGGCGCCCCATGCACCACCGCCAGGTACTCCCGCGACGCCACCCGCTTCTGGATCTGCACCTGCAGCCGCACCAGGGCCTCCTGGCTCTTGGCAACCACGATGCAGCCGGTGGTGTCCCTGTCGAGGCGATGAACGATGCCGGGGCGCATCTCACCGCCGATCCCGGGCAGATCGGGGCAGTGATGCAGCAGACCGTTCACCAGGGTGCCGTCGCGGTTGCCCGGCGCCGGATGCACCGTGAGACCGGCGGGCTTGTTGAGCACGATCAGATGGGCGTCCTCGTAGAGCACATCCAGCGGGATCGGCTGGGGCCGCAGGTAGGGCAGCGGCTCGGGCGGCGGCATCCACAGCTGCACCTCGTCGTGGAGCCGCAGGGGAGTTTTGGCCCGGCCCGTGACGCCATTGACGCGCACGTAGCCGGCATCGATGAACTTCTGAATGCGGGCCCGGCTCTGCTCCGGCCGCTGGGCCACCAGCCAGCGGTCGAGCCGCATCGGCAGGGGTCTTGGGTAAGTGAGCGTCAGCAACTCGCCCTCACCTTCCGCAAAACCATCGCCACTGGCATGCATGTGGGGCAGAAGCGTGGCGAAGCGATCGACAACCCTAGTGTGCTGTCCCGCAGAGAGCTGCTGGATACAGGAGTGCCTCCGCAGGGAGTCAGTCCATGCCCATCGCTCGCCCGATGCCTCCGTTGGATCTCTCGGAGGATGAGGTTCAGCCGTGGCAGCGCACCGCCAAATCCCGCTGCGGCCTTGCCGGCCTCGCACCTACGAGGACGACAAGGTGGCCGAGGGGATCGATCGGGCTCTGCAGAGCCGGCCCACTGATGGCAGCACCCAGCCGCTCCAGAACCGCGCCACCAGCGCTGTACACAGAGCCGCTCCGAGAGAAGCACGGAAGAACAGCAGACTCAGGGCCCAGCCGGCCTGGGTCGCGATCTGAGGCAGCCACGACTGCGAGTAGAGGAGGTCGGCAACGCTCAAACCAGCCGCTGCCCACGCACGATCAAAGGCGGCATCGTGAGGCCACAGGGCGGCTCGTGACCCCAGGGCGGGTGCCCAGTGTCCATCTCCACCCCAGACACCCGGTTGATGCCCTCCCTCTCCGACCGCGCCAACGACCTGTTGGATGCGCTGGCTCAGCGTCTCGAGACCGGTGATGCAGCGGTGGGAGGTCTGCAGCGGTGCCTGCGACTGGTGCTGGTCGACACGATGGCTGCCGCTGTCGCCGGGCTGGGGGAACCACCGTTGCTGGCCCTGCAGGAGCATCAGCAACGGCTGGCCCCCGGGCCCGTGCGCCTGCCCGGCATGAGCCGATCCCTGGCGGCTGGCGCTGCAGCGCAGGTGCTGGCCGCGGCGGCCTGCTACGACGAGCTGGTGGAGGGCTATGCCCCCTCCCATGGCCGGCCGGCCCTGCACGTGGTGCCTGTCTGCCTGGCCCTGGGCCAGGCGCTGCACCGGCCTCTGGGGGAGGTACTGTCCGCGCTCCTGCAGGGCTACGAACTGGGGGCCCGCTTCGGCGAGGCCTACACGGTGCCGGAAGGCGAGCATGTCGATGGCACCTGGGGCACCGTGGCGGCGACCGTGGCGGCGAGCGCCCTGCTTCAGGCCCCGGCACCGCAGCGTGCCGGGGCCCTGACCGCAGCGCTCGCCCAGATGAGCCGCAGCCTCTACCTGCCGGTCCAGGAGGGCGCCACCAGCCGGTTGCTGCATCCCGGCCTGGCGGCGGCCCGTGGCATCGACCTGGCCCTGGCGGCCGCTGCCGGCTTCCTCGGTCCGGAAGGGCTGGATCAGGATCCCGTGTTGACAGCCCTCTGGCGGCAGCCACCGGATCTGGGCCGGCGAGCCGGCTGCGCCCTTGAGACCGGCTACGTGAAGCTGTTGCCGGGGGCGCGCCATCTCCACTACGCCGCCACCGCCGCCCTGCGCTGGCGGCAGCGCCGCAACGCCGCACCGGAGCGCTCTCCCTGGTCGCCCCAGCAACCCGGCTCGATTCGCCTGCGCACGTATGCCGAGGCCTGCACCTACTGCGACAACCCACGGCCGCGCAATCGCATCCAGGCTCAGTTCAGCCTGCGCTTCGCGGTGGCGGCCACGTTGCTGTGGGGTGAGCTGCGGCCCGCGTCGTTCTGCGAGGAGCGGCTGGCTGATCCCCGGCTGTGGGCCCTGCTGGAGCGGATCAGCGTGGAGGCGGCTGACGACCATCCGAACCGATGGGCCCAACTGATGGTGCGGGAGCCGGACGGTCATGAGGATGCCGAACTGGTGGAGGGTCTGCCCGGTGACCCCGGCCTGCCGATCGGCGAGCCCGAACGACTCGCCAAGGCCCTTGCCTTGCTGGAGCCGTCCCTGGGTCGGCAGCAGGCCGCAAACCTGCTGCGGCACTGGCTGGAGGCACCGCGGCAGGCGCCTCTGCTGCCCAATCCCTAGTCAGAAGGGATTGAAAAGATTGTCGACCCGCACGCCATCGCTGCGGCAGGCAAACCCCTCGAGCTTGGCCAGCAGCTGCCGGTAAAGGAGCGTTCCATGGTGCCGGGTGGCCGGATCGCAGCGCAGCAGCCAGTCAGCCGCGCAGAGGTTGGAGGAGATCAGCGGAAACTCGAAGGTCTGCACAACCTGGCTCATCGCCTCGATGGTGAGCATGCCTGTTCCGGACAGCAGGACGGCCGTGTCCGGCGGAGGCGCAAGGGATGTGAGGTAGGACTCGATCTCGGCTTCCCGGATCTGGTAGGCACTGGCGGAATCCAGTGTCGCCAGGATCGAACGGCTGGCGACCACCTCGAAGCCGGCGGCTTGCCAGTAGGCCTCCGCCTGAGCGATCAACCAATCGGGATAGGGAAGCTCCAGCTGGAGACGCCGAAAGCCGAAGCGCTGCAGGAGCTCCAGCACAGCCAGGCTGCAGGTCTGGAACGGCAGTCCCAGCTCCTGGGTCGCCAACGCGCAGAGGCGCCGATCTTCCTCCGGTCCAAGCTGGTAGTTGGAGCCGGTACAGCCCGCCAGAATCCCCGCCAGGGGCAGGCTGCCGAAGCGACGGGCGGTGTCGAGGTACGCGTCGAGATAGAGCGCGTTGCGCTCGGCCAGATCCGCCCCGGAGAGCCAGGGCAGTCGCGAGGTGTAGACGTAGGGAGTCTGCCCCGTGAGCGCGTGGATCTCCACCTCCAGGGTGGGGTTGGATGGGGGAACGATCAACCCCACGGCAGCTGGGGCGGGTCCGTTCATGGAGACGCGTTGAGATCCAGCAGGGAGGCCTGGATCAACCTAGAGCGGCTCTCCTGCGGATCTGGAACCACGGCCGTGGAGGCCTCTCCGGCAACTGCCGTTCCCCTGCTGCCGTCAAGAGGGGTTCCTCCTGCCAGCAGCCGCGATGTGCGCGGCTGCAGCACCTTGAGGGTGTGTGACTGCCAGAGCCGGGCCCACGCATCAAGGGCCGGTTCGATGGGCTGCGGCGCTGACGAGCCTGGGGCCAGGACTTCGGCCAGCGCCAAGGCCTCCAGCAAGCCGAAATTCATGTTGAGACCGCCGCGGGTGTTGGTGACATGGGCGGCATCGCCCAGCACCAGCGCGGCCCCGACGCGTCGCTGGGGCACGCAGCGCTGGGCGACGCCGTAGTGATCCCACTGAAGCGGCGCTGCATGCCACAAGGCCGGATCGACCAGCGACGCAAACAGCTCCGCCAGCACCCCCCGGGCCCAGGTCGCATCGGTCAGTGCCTGCTGGGTTTCGTGCCCGAAGGGCCGCAGGATCAACCGCCAACCCTCCGGCATGCGCAGCAGACTGAACGAGCGCACCCCTGCGCGCCCATAGGTGACGCCGGCCAGCTGGCGGGTGATCGCCTCAGGCAGCGCGGGCAGCGTCAGCCGCACCACCGGCTCTGGCAGATCCACTCCTTCGAAGGGCAGGCCCAGTTGCTGCCGCAGGCAACTGCGGGCCCCATCGGCCACCACCAGCCAGCGGCCGGAGAGGCGCAGCGTGCGATCACCTCCGGCCGCCGGCCGTATCCGCAGCCGCACCCCCTCTCCAGCCTCATTCATCTCCAAAGCCTCCACCCGGTGATGCTCCAGCAGCTCGACGGGGGCACCGCCGGGAGCGGCCAGCCGCTGCAGCAGCAGCAGCCGCAGAGCGGCCTGCTCCAGGTGCAGGCGGAACGGGTGGGCGGTGTCGGCAGCGATGACGGAGTAATCGAGGTCGCGGTGGCTGCCGGTGTTCAGATCCCAGGAACGGATCCGGTCCACCTGCAGGCCCGCCGCCAGCAGCGGCGCCGCCAGTCCGAGGTGGCTGAGCCGATCGAGCACCGCCGGCTGAAACGTGGAGGCACGGGAGCGGTTCTGTGCAAAAGCGTGCTGCTCCAGCACTGCGCAGGCCATGCCGCGCCGGCTCAGGAGAAAGGCGGTCAGCAGTCCCACCGGACCGGCCCCGACCACCAGCACAGGCACGGTCAGCCCTGGCTCTCCATGGCCGCCAGATAGGCATCGGCGGCGTAGCCGATCACCCATCGGGCGCCGCAGCGGCGGAAGGCCGCATGAATCTCGGCCAGGTAGTCGCCCACGTCGAGCAGTCCGGCCTGGGCCGCCAGCACCGCCATGGAGTATTCACCACTGACGTGATAAACAGCCACGGGGCGGCTGGAGCGCCGGCATGCCGCTGCCAGCACATCGAGATAAGGGAGAGCAGGCTTGACGATGGTCGCTTCTGCCCCCTGGGCGATGTCGTGATCGATCTGGTCGAGGGCCAGGTCGGCATCGTCGTAGTCGAACTGGTAAGCCTTGCGCATCAGGCCCAGCCGGGAACCGATCGCCTGGCGATAGGGCCCATACAGCGACGAGGAGAACTTGGTGCTGTAGGGGATCAACGCAGAGGTCAGTCCCTGCCGATCCAGCGCCTGCCGGATCGCGGCCGTCTGTTCCGGCAGCGAGAGGCAGGGGGCGACCGCATCCGCCCCCGCCTCAGCGAAACGGCAGGCCAGCTCGGCGGCTGCGGCGTAGGAGGCCTCGACGTCGATGCTGCCGTCGCGCTGGATCACGCTCTGGCCTGAAAGTTGATAAGGGGACAGTCCCACGTCGGCGATCAGGGTGACGACCTCGCCCCAGCGGCGGCGCGCCTGCCGCAGCAGCCGGTTCACACAGAAGTGGGGGGAGCCCGCCAGGGAGAGGTCGGGATGCTCGTTCACCGCCACCACAAGCCAGTGGCTCAGACCCCGTTCCAGGCGAACGGCCATGTGGCTGAGCGCCGACTCCACACTGTGGACCTCGGAGCCAGGGATCGCCGAGGGCCGTGCCGTGGCGGCATCGGACACAAACAGGCATTCGATGTAGTCGAGCCGTGCTGGCGAGGTGGGCTTGAGGGTCACAAACGACCCTCAAGGATGAGGCGGTCATGGCCGCGGAAGCGGTCACCCACCAGCCGCCGGGAAGCCGCATCGTCGCAGGCAAGGGACTGGAAGCGGTCACACAGGGCGCCGAGCACGGCGGCGCCCTCCATCCTTGCCAGCTGCAGCCCCAGGCACTGGTGAAGCCCCGGCGCGAAGCTGAGGTGGGGATTGGGCGTGCGATCGATCCGCAACGCGGTGGGATCGTCGAAGACCCGCGGATCGTGGTTGGCCGCACCCACCAGCACCGTGACGGAATCACCGGCGCGGATCGATCGGCCGTCGATCTCCAGATCCTCGGTGGCCATGCTGGCGTTGAGCGCCTGGGCCGGCGCGTCCCAGCGCAACACCTCCTCGATGGCGGCGGGGATCAGGAGGCGGTCGGCCCGAACGCGGGCGAAAGTTTCGGGATGCAGCGCCATCGCCCGCGCCAGGGTGCCGATCAACAGCCGCAGGGTGAAAATGCTGGCGGAATAGAAATTGCTGCTGATGATCAGCAGCAGCTGCTCATCGGAGAGGCTGACGCCTTCGCTCGGATCAGCGATCAGACGACTGAGCAGATCGTCGCAAGGCGCCGTGCGGCGCTGCTGAATCAGGGGGAGGAAATAGTGGCGGTACACCTCGAGGGCGTCATCGCCGCCGGCGGCCGTCTCTTCCGTCTGGGTGAGCCCGCGGGCCCGCACGAACGCGGACACCTTTTCCGCCACCTCCAGCTGCTGCCCGGCCGGCACACCCATCAGCTCGCTGACCACCATCACCGGCAGCAGGTTGGCAACGATGGCCACCAGATCAAAGCGGGATTGATCCGCCACGCTGGCCAGGCGACGATCAACGAACTCCCGCGTGAACGCTGACAACATCGAAAGATTGATGCCCCGGTAGGCCTGGGTGACGTGCTGGCGCATGCGGTTGTGCGGCTCGCCATCCATGTAGGGGATGTCGAGCTTCTGGCGCTCGAAGATGCGTTCCCCGCCGAAGCGAAGGATCAGCTTGTCGAGGTGGCTTTGGCGGCTATAACGCGGATCGCGCATGTGATCGACCGCCTCCGGGTAGGACACGATCACCCAGAGGCGGGGGCCCTCGCACCAGTGGACCGCACACTCCTGCCGAAGGGCCGCATAGGTGCTGTAGGGATCGGCCACGCCCGGCAGGCAGGGATCGGCA
This sequence comes from uncultured bacterium, assembly GCA_964355015.1. GTDB lineage: Bacteria > Cyanobacteriota > Cyanobacteriia > PCC-6307 > Cyanobiaceae > CAYHCE01. Next base: position 8,352 of record CAYHCE010000033.1, read on the forward strand.
CTGAACCCCTCACGATCGGGGGTCAGGGGCATGGAGGAAGCTCCAGAGCAATCGGCCCCAACAGCCCACGCCTGAAGTCATCCAGCAGTCGCTGGGCCATGCGGGGCGTGTCGCCGCTGGTGTGGCGGGCGGCGGCGGCCGTCAGCCACACCCAGCCCTCCATGGGGAACGGCACGGGGACTCCATAACGTCCAAGCACCCCGGTGGAGGAGATGCCGGCCGCTGGATGGGCCTGAAGCGACTCGAGCAAGCGAAGAAAGGCCAAAGCCACGGCCTCCCCATCGTAGGCGGCCTGGCCGATGTCATCGCAGAGGGCGAGCAGCAGGGCGGCGCGCTGGTCATCGAGGCGCGGCGGCAGTACCCCGGGGGCATCGAGCAGATCGAGCTCCTGGCCCAGCCGTACCCAGCGCAGGGTGCGGGTGACGCCGGCGCGGCGGGCGCTCTCCACCACCTTCTGGCGCATCAGCCGGTTGATCAGGGCCGACTTGCCCACGTTCGGGAAACCGAGCATCAGGGCCCGCACCGGCCGGGGCCGCATGTCACGGCCGGCCCGGCGGGCATTGAGCTGTTCACCGGAGCGGATCGCCGCGTCCTGCAGCTGCTTGACGCCGGTGCCGACCTTGGCGTCGCACCACCAGGGTGTCTCGCCGCGCTGCCGCAGCCAGCGGTCCCACGCCGCCCGGGCGGCCTCGCTGATCATGTCGCGGCGATTGATCACCAGCAGCCGCTGCTTGGCCTTCATCCAGCGCTGCAGGCGGGGATGGCCGGTGGCGCGGGGGATGCGGGCGTCGCGCACCTCGATCACCAGATCCACCTTGGCGAGCTGGCCCAGCAGTTGCCGCTCCGCCTTGGCGATGTGCCCGGGGTACCACTGGATGGCGGGCGCCGCCGGACTGATGCCCTGGCCGGCCGGGGTTGCGACCCCCTCCATCAGGGCACCACCAGAACGGGGCAGGGTGCCAGCTGGATCACCCTCGATGCTGTGCTGGGCTGGTCGTCGTCGAGGGAAAGGCCGCGGGTGCCCATCACGATCACATCGGCATTGATCTCGTCGGCCACGTCGCCGATCACGAAGGCCGGCTTGCCCTCGCGCTCGATCACCTCGCAGGCCACTCCGGCCTGCTCGAATTGGTCGCGGGCCTGCTCCAGCAGCTTCGCCACGGCTGCCGCATCGTGCATCAACCCCTCTTCGGCCTCCACCACCGAGAGCACCACCAGCCGGCTGCCGTGCTGCTTGGCCAGCTGCAGGGCCACGGCCGCCGTGTCCATCGTCTGGCGGCTCTGATCGATCGGAAACAGAACAGTGCTGAACATCGTTCGCATTCCTGGCAGGAGGGTCAGACAGGCAGCGCCTTCACCCTTGTCCTAGCGCCCCCTGGAACAGCCGCTGTGGGTGTCGGGTTAATCTCGCCCATCCTTTTCCTCCTTCCGACCCCCATGGCGAAGCGCTCCCTGACCAGCCTCTCCGCCGCCGAGCTTCGCGGAAAGCGCGTCCTGGTGCGGGTCGACTTCAACGTGCCCCTCAACGAGGCCGGCGCCATCAGCGACGACACCAGGATCCGGGCCGCCCTGCCCACGATCAACGACCTCAGCGCCAAAGGCGCCCGCGTGATCCTGGCCGCCCACTTCGGGCGGCCCAAGGGTCAGGTGAACGAGGCGATGCGGCTGACGCCGGTGGCGACGCGACTGGCCGAGCTGCTCGGCAGGCCGGTGCTGAAGACCGACAGCTGCATCGGTCCCGACGCTGAAGCCAAGGTGGCCGCCATGGCCGACGGCGACGTGGTGCTGCTGGAGAACGTGCGCTTCTTCGCTGAGGAGGAGAAGAACGACACCGCGTTCGCGAAACAGCTGGCCTCGCTCGCCGATGTCTATGTCAACGACGCCTTCGGCGCCGCCCACCGCGCCCACGCCTCCACCGAAGGGGTGACGGAATACCTGAAGCCCAACGTGGCGGGCCACCTGATGGAGAAGGAGCTGCAGTATCTGCAGGGTGCCATCGATGAACCGAAGCGCCCCCTGGCGGCAATCGTGGGCGGCTCGAAGGTGAGCAGCAAGATCGGCGTGCTCGAAGCCCTGATCGACAAGTGCGACAAGGTGCTGATCGGCGGCGGCATGATCTTCACCTTCTACAAGGCGCGCGGCCTGGCGGTGGGCAAGAGCCTGGTGGAGGAAGACAAGCTGGAGCTGGCCAGGGAGCTGGAGGCCAAGGCGGCCGCCAAGGGGGTGCAGCTGCTGCTGCCCACCGATGTGGTGCTGGCCGACAGCTTCTCCGCCGATGCCAACAGCCAGATCACCGCGATCGAGGCCATCCCCGACGGCTGGATGGGCCTCGACATCGGCCCCGATTCGATCCAGGCCTTCGAAGCGGCCCTGGCCGACTGCAAGACCGTGATCTGGAACGGTCCGATGGGCGTGTTCGAGTTCGACAAGTTCGCTGCCGGCACCGATGCCATCGCCCATACCCTGGCCGGTCTCACCGCCACGGGCACCTGCACGATCATCGGCGGTGGTGACTCCGTCGCGGCTGTCGAGAAGGTGGGCGTGGCCGAGCAGATGAGCCACATCTCCACCGGTGGCGGCGCCAGCCTCGAACTGCTGGAGGGCAAGGTGCTGCCCGGCGTCGCCGCCCTCGACGACGCCTGACTCAGGGCGCTCCCGGCGGGCCCATCGGCCCGCCGGCCTTGCGCCTGGGCTCCGGAACCGGCAGCCCCAGCCGCTGATAGACGGCCCGGGCCTCCTCACGGTTGCTGGCCATCAGGGAACGCTGGGCCTGCCACTCCTCTTTGCGACACGCCTGGAAGGCTTCCAGATCACGGGAGGCCGTGACACAGCGCTGGCCTTTCTGCAGGATCGCGATCTGAGCGGCATGGGTGCGCAGAGCCATGTCGCGGCGAGCCGTGAACAGCTCCGACTTCTGTTTTTCGGTGAGCTGGGGCCTGGCTGGGCCTGGGGAGGAGCTGGGGGTCTGGCCGGTCTGGGCCTGCCCGGAGCCGACCTGGAGCAGCAGCGCCAGCGTGGCCGCGGCCGGCGGCAGCAGGAACCGCTGCAGGGTTTGGGAGCGCGACATGGCTGAGCTTCCGGATACCTGCTCATGCTCCCCCAGCCGTCCGACTGAACACCGACTGAACGGATCCGGTTGATGACCGGATCTTTCCCACCGGGCGCCGGTCGTGCGCGGGATGGGCGGACACTGGATCCATCCATGCGATCGAGCCGGTGAGCAGGACGCCGACGGTCAGAAGCTCCACGCCGCCTCCGGTCGCCTTCCTGGGGCTGGGAGCACTCGGAGCGCCGATCGCCGCCAACCTCCTGGCCGCCGGCTTCCCGCTCACGGTGCACAACCGCAGCCGCCCAGCGGAGGAACCCCTGGCGGCTGCCGGGGCCCGGCGTGCCGACTCAGCGGCGCAGGCGGCTGGTACCGCCGACCTGATCGGCCTCTGCCTGAGCGACGACACCGCCGTGGAGGCGGTGCTGTTCGGCCCCGGCGGTGTCGTCGGTGGGGCCGCCCCCGGCGCCCTGGTGATCGACTTCTCCACCATCTCGCCGGCCTGCAGCCGCGCCCTCGCCGCCCGGCTGGCGGAGCGTGGTGTGGGCTATCTGGATACGCCGGTGACCGGCGGCACCGAGGGCGCCAGGGCCGGCACCCTCTCGATCCTGGTCGGGGGCGCGGTGAGCGATCTCGAACGTGCCCGGCCGCTGCTGCAGGCGGCGGGGAGCTGCATCACCCACTTCGGCCCCGTGGGCAGCGGCCAGCAGGCCAAGGCGGTGAACCAGGTGCTGGTGGCCGGCAGCTACGCCGCCGTGGCCGAGGCCATGGCACTGGGCCAGCGGCTGGGGTTGCCGATGCAGCAGGTGTGCCAGGCGCTCGCCGACGGTGCCGCCGGTTCGTGGGCGCTGGAGAACCGCGCCGCAGGCATGCTGAAGAGCCGATTTCCGCTCGGATTCAAGCTGGCACTGCACCGCAAGGACCTCGGCATCGCCCTGGCCGCCGCCGCCGCGACAGGGATGGAGCTACCGATCACTGAGCGGGTGGCCGCCCTCGAAGACGACCTGATTCAGGCCGGCTACGGCGAGGAGGATGTGTCGGCCCTGGTGCGCTGGTTCAGGGTGTGAGCCCGGCCCGATCAGCCACCACCCGCACCCGCTTTGTGGCGCTGACGATCCCCTTGGGATGCACCAGCAGCACCGCCCAGGTCTGGCTGCCGGGACTGAGTGGCGCCTGCACCGTCTTGAACAGGCCGCCACCCCCCAGGGCCGCCAGTTCGAGGTCGGGGGCTTCCAGGGCGCTGATCTGCCGGGGAGTGATCGCGGCGATACCGCCTGCTGCCACAGCCCCGTCGAGGGGATCATCGAACACAACGTCCACGTCGTAGCGCTGACCGGTGAGCACGGCGTCGGGAATCAGCATGCTGATCGGGAGGTCGGCCTCGCCGCTGCGCAGGGTGGTGCTCTCACGGATCACTTCCTGGCCGTTCAGCCTGCCGCCGCTGCTGCTGAGGGCCAGCAACTGGTCCGCCTCCAGCCGGTAGCGGAAGGGGCCTTCCTCCCGGCTGCCGGTCACCTTGATCGCAACGGTGGGGCGGCCGTCCTTGAGCGGGGCCCCGGCGCTCACCTGCCAGCGGGCATTCGGGAAGCGGGAGCGGAGGAGGCGGTAGCGGGCTTCCAGCCCGGCGGGATCCAGGCCGGGACCCGCCTCCAGCAGGGAGGCCAACCCAGGGCTGTTGCCGCTGTTGAGGGCGGCCTCGAGGTTCTGGAGCAGGGCCGGAGCCGGGGCTGCCGCCAGGGCGGCCGGAGCGAAGCAGAGAAACGCGGCCGCCAGCATGGAGGGGAGGAACGGGCGAGACTGCGGCATCGGAATCGGCCATGGCGGCCCTTTTAAGTTAGGCGGGCCCTGGACGTGCACCCAGCGCGGCACTGAAGGCCCATGACCCGGCTCCTGATCGCCGCCAGCGGCACCGGAGGACACCTGTTTCCGGCCCTGGCCGTGGCGGAGGCCCTGCCCGCGGGCTGGTCGATCCACTGGCTGGGCGTGCCCGATCGCCTCGAGCGCGAGCTGGTGCCCCGTCAGTACCCCCTGCACACGATCCAGGCCGGTGGGCTGCAGGGCAGGGGACTGGCCAGGCTGTGGGAACTGCTTCGGCTGATCGCCTCCACCGCTGACGTGCGGCGACTGATCCGCCGGGAAGACATCCAGGTGGTGTTCAGCACCGGGGGCTACATCTCCGCGCCGGCGATCCTGGCGGCCCGCTGGTGCGGTGTTCCGGTGGTGCTGCACGAGTCGAACGCCATCCCGGGCCGGGTGACACGGCTGCTCGGACGGCTCTGCAGCCGCGTGGCCGTGGGCCTGCCCGAAGCGGCGGAGCACCTGCCCCGCTGCCAGCCGCTCCTGACGGGGACGCCGGTACGGGAGGAGTTTCTCGGCGCGGCCCCGCTGCCGCAGTGGGTCCCCGCCGGCGGCGGCCCGCTGCTGCTGGTGATGGGCGGCAGCCAGGGGGCGCTGGGACTGAACCGGATGGTGCGACCCCTGGTGCCGAAGCTGGTGGCGGCCGGCTGCCGGGTGGTGCACCTCACCGGCTCGAACGACCCGGAGCTGGGAATGCTGCGGCTGCCCGCCTACGTGGAGCGGCCCTTCAGCGACGAACTGGCCGGACTGATGCAGCACGCCGACCTGGCGATCAGCCGGGCCGGCGCGGGCAGCCTCAGCGAACTGGCGGTGTGCGGCACGCCCACCATCCTGGTGCCCTTCCCCCAGGCCGCCGACCGCCATCAGGACGCCAATGCCGCCGCTGCCACAGCCCTCGGGGCCGCCGTGATCGTGGGACAGCACGCCCCGGAGGAGCCGGCGCTGGAACGAACGATCTGGCGCCTGCTGGGTCCGCGGCTGCGGGGAGCCCCTGCCGGTGTCGATCCCCTTTCGGCCCTCAGGACCGGCATGGAGCGACTGGCCGTGCGGGACGCCGACCGGCGGCTGGCCCGGCTGCTGATCGACCTGAGCCGGCCCTGAGCCGGCCGGATTCAGCCCCCCGGCACCTGCTCGCGCCGCAGGGCCCGCAGGATGCGGGCGTTGCCACGCCGGTCCTGCAGACCGATCCGCAGCCAGTGCTCGCCCAGCCCCTCGAACGATCGGCAGTCGCGCAGCAACACGCGCTGGTTCTGCTCCAGGCGGCGACGCAGCTCCACCAGGGGCTGCTCGCCCCGCACCAGCAGGAAGTTGGCGGACGAGGCCAGCGGCGTGAGCCCGGGCCGCTCGGCCAGCCTGCGCTGAAACCAGGGCCCCTCACGGGCGACCCAGGCCTGCACGCGTTCCTGCCAGCGGCGGTCCCCCACCACCGCCTCACCCACGGCGGCCGCCAGACCGTTCACCGGCCAGGGATCGCGCCAGGCGGCCCAGCGCCGCAGACGGGCGGGATCGGCCAGGGCGTACCCGAGCCGCAGGCCGGCGATCGATACCAGTTTGGTGAGGCTCCGGATCACCACCAGCTGGGGGTGATCCGCCAGCAGGGGGATGAGGGAGTGGGCCTCGCCGCCGGGCACCAGGGGCAGGAAGGCCTCATCGACGATCACCAGGACGAAGCGCCCCAGCAGGGACTCCAGGGAGCGGCGGCTCCAGAGCTGGCCCGTCGGGTTGTGGGGATTGGTGATCCACAGCACCCGTCCGGCCAGGGCTGGCTCGGGGCAGGGGAATGCGGCGGCGGGGGCCAGGCCCTGCCCGCTGCCTCCGTCGCCGGGCAGGGGGAGTGGCAGCGGCAGGCGTTCCCCACCCCAGCAGGCCAGGGCCCGGCCGTAGTCGGCGAAGCCGGGGATGGGCAGCAGACTGGGGCCGGCGGCGGCGGCGTCGCGGGCGGCCCAGGTGAACAGCTCGGCGGCGCCATTACCCGGCAGGACCGCGTTGGGGTCGAGGCCATGGCGGGTGGCGATGGCGGCCCGCAGACGGGCCTGGCCGCGATCGGGGTAGTCGCGCAGGGGCGAAGGCCGACCGGCGGGCGTCCGCAGCACCGCCGCCAGCAGCCGGCGCACCGAGGCAGGGGGGCCGAACGGCACCAGCGAGGCGCTGGCATCGAGCAGGCTGCCGGGCCGGCAGCCCAGCCGCCGGGCGGTCTCCTCGAGGTTTCCGCCATGGCGCTGGTCTTCAGCCGGACGCGGCTCCGCCTCCATCCCCTCTCCTGCCGGACCCCTAGCCTGAGGCCCCATGCCACCCACCGTGGACCAGCCAGGGACTCCGCAGCGGGTGGTGAACGAGATCGGCCGGGTGCTGCTCGGCAAGGAACGGCAGGTGCGGCTTGCTGTCTGCTGCCTGCTGGCCCGCGGCCATCTGCTGATCGAAGATCTGCCCGGCATGGGCAAGACCACCCTGGCCGAAGCCCTGGCCCGCGCCTTCGGGCTCGGCTTCAAGCGGGTGCACTTCACCAGCGATCTGCTGCCGGCCGACCTCACCGGCATCGGCGTGCTGGAACCAGGCAGCGGCCGGTTCGTCTTCCAGGCCGGTCCCCTGTTCAGCCAGGTGCTGCTGGCCGACGAGATCAACCGGGCCAGTCCCCGCACCCAGAGCGCCCTGCTGGAGGCGATGGGCAGCGGCCGGGTGAGCGTGGACGGCACCAGCCATTCCCTGCCGCGGCCGTTCTGCGTGATCGCCACCCAGAACGGGCTCGATCAGACCGGTACCGCCCCGCTGCCTGAATCCCAGCTGGATCGATTCCTGATGCGGCTGACGCTGGGCTTTCCGGCCCGGCAGGCCGAGCTGGCTCTGCTGGCCGGCGAAGGGCGGCAGGCAGAGGCGATCGAGCCCGTGCTCACCCCGCTCGAGCTGCTGGCTCTGCAGGAACGCGCCGCCCGCCAGCCTGCCGAGCCGGCCCTGCTGGCGTTCGTGCTGGACCTGGTGGACCTGAGCCGCCAGCCTGGATTCGGAGCCGCGCCGCTCTCGCCTCGGGCGGCCCAGGCCCTGCTGGCGGCGGCGAAGGCCTGGTCCCTGCTGGAGAACCGGGCGTATGTGATTCCCGCCGATGTGCGGGCGGTACTGCCGGCCGTGGTGGAGCACCGGCTCGACGGCGGCGAAACGGGGGAAAGCCACAGCGGGCGGCTGCTGGCCGGAGTCGATGGGCTCCGCTGAGCTGTTCCCGTCCGCGGCTGGCGAGCGGTTGCGGCTTGAGCTGCGCCGGATCTACATCGTCCCCACCGGCTTCGGCTGGCTGTGGCTGGGCGGGGCGGGGCTGCTGCAGGTGGTGGGGATCCAGCTGCAGAGCAACGGGCCCCTGCTGATGTCCTTCCTGCTGCTGGGGCTGTTCCTGCTCACGCTCCATCTCACGGCCTTCAACCTGCAGGGCCTGGAGCTGGCCTGCGGCGAGCCGGCAGCGGGATTCGCCGGCAGCCCCCTGCCCTACCCCGTGTGGCTGGCGAGCGACTGCCGGCGCTTCCAGCTGGAGCTGGAGTTTCGTGGCGATGGGCGTGGCTTCGGTCTCTTCCAGGGGAGGGGAAACGCGCCGGGCCGCACGGTCGAGCCCGGCCGCCAGCTGCTCGCCGTGGCCTGGACTCCAGGGCAGCGGGGACTGCAGCGGCCGGGCCGGCTGCGGCTCCGCTCCAGCGCGCCGCTGGGGCTGTTCCGCTGCTGGAGCGTCTGGAAGCCGGGGGTGGCTCAGCTGATCTACCCGGCCCGGCGGCAAGGGCCGGTGCTGGAGCGGCCCGCCGGAACCGAGCAGCCCCTCGCCGGCGGCGGCGAAGCGACCGGTGCAGCCGGCGAGGAGGACTGGTGCGACCTGCGCCCTTACCGGCCCGGGGAAGGAGCCAGCCGGCTGGACTGGAAGACCCTCGCCCGGGGACGGGGCGCCCACAGCAAGACGTTCGCCACACGCCCTCCCGTCGACCGGCTGCTGGCGCCGGCCCCCGGCCTGCCGCGGGAACAGGCCTTGGAGCATCTCTGCGAGCGGATCTGGACCCTCAGCGCCGCCGGCGAAGCCTTCGGGCTGCTGCTGGCGGAGCAGACGATCCCGCCGGGGACGGGCTCCCGCCACCGGGACCGCTGCCTCCTCGCCCTCGCTCTGGCGCCATGAGTCAGGCCCACCCGGACCCCAGGGGGCAGGTCCGACGACTGCAGTGGCTGACGCTGGGGCTGCTGGCCCTGCAGCTGCCCGGCATCGACACAGGCATGCCCCTGAGCTGGGCCGGGATCGTCCTGGTGGTGCTCACTGGCCTGAAGCTGCGGGAGGCGCGCCGACGGGACGAGTTTCGGCTCACCTGCCTGCTGCTGCTGGTGGCCACGGGGGTACTGGCAGCCCTGCTGCCCGGACTGGGTCCGAGCCTGCTGCAGGGCCTGGGCACCCTGCTCGCGCTTGGGGGCCTGCTGGCGCTCGAACTCGGCGAGAGCGTGCGGGCCCGGGAGCTGCTGGGCCGAAGCCTGCGGCTGCTGGCGGCAGTGCTGCCGCTGGTGCTGGTGCTGTTCCTGCTGGTGCCCCGACTGGGGCCGATCTGGGAGGTGCCCCTGGGCCGCACCGCCCGCACCGGGCTCAGCGACCGGATCGAACCGGGGGCGATCACCGACCTGGTGGCGAGCGACGAGCCGGCGGTGCGGATCGACTTCGCCGCGGCTCCCCCACCGGCGGCGGCGGAGCGCTACTGGAGGGTGCTGACCCTGGAGCGCTTCGATGGTCGGCGCTGGGAGGCGGACCGACCGCAGGAGATCTCCAGCGCGGCCCGGCCGGCGACGGCGCCGGCTCCGGTCGGCCGGCCCGGGGATCCCAGCCGGGTGCAGGTCTGGCTGGCGGAACCATCGAGGCTGCCGCTCCTTCCCTGGAGCGGCCGCGGCCTGCCCCTAGATCCGTCGCTGACGGTGCTTGACTCCGGCGAACTGCGCAACGACCGGCCTGCGATCGAACGCCGGGGCTACGCCCTCGGCGCCACCGACCGTCCGGCTGCCTGGGAACGTCTGTCACCGCGACCGGTGGCCCTGGCCTACCCCCGTGGCGCCAACCCCAGGCTGGAGAACCTCGCTGCCGGCTGGGCCGCTCAGGGGTTCAGTCCGGGGCAGCGGCTGGAGGTGGCGGAGAACTGGTTCCGGCAGCAACCCTTCCGGTACACCACCCGACCCGGCACCCTGCCGCGGCAGGCCGCTCTCGATGCCTTCCTGTTCGAGACCCATAGCGGCTTCTGCGAGCACTACGCGGCGGCCTTCACAGCCCTGATGCGGGCGACGGGCGTGCCGGCCCGGGTGGTGGCCGGCTATCAGGGGGGCGAATGGGTCCCCCAACTGGGTGGGGGCGGCTACCTGGACGTGCGCCAGAGCGACGCCCACGCCTGGAGCGAGGTCTGGCTGGAGGGTGGCTGGCGGCGGGTGGATCCCTCCGCCTGGGTCTCCCCCGAGCGGATCAACGACGGGGTGGGAACCACTTCGGCGCGGCGTTCCCGCCAGGCGGCTGCCTGGGGTTGGCTGACCCGGCAGTGGCGGGGGCTGGATCTGCGCTGGACCCGCTGGCTGCTGGCCTTCGACAGACAGGCTCAGGCGAGCCTGCTGGAGCGTCTGCTGGGCCGTCGGCGCGACGCCGCGGGGATCCTGCTGCTGGCCGGCGTGGCGCTCAGCCTGGCCATGGTGCTGCCGCTGCTGCGCTGGAGCCAGCAACGCTCCGCCGGCGACCCGTTGCGGCAGGAACTGGAGCGCTGCCTGAGGCTGTTGCAACGAGTGGGGCTCGAGCCAGGGCCCGGGGAAGACCTCGGCCGCTTCTGTGCCAGGGCCGGCCAGCAGCGACCGGAGCTGCGCTCCGTTCTCCAGTCCCTCGCCGGCCTGTACCTGCAACTGCGGTTCGCCCCCGGCCTCTCTCCCCGGGAAAGACGGACCGGATGGGCCACCCTCTCCAGTCTGCGGCGCCGGTTGCAGCAGCAGCTGAGACGGTGTTCCTTGCCGCATCGACGCTTCGACAGCACGACCGTTCACCGGTAGAACGACCCCACAGCGGACTCCACCCACCGTGTCCCACCTCAACAACCACCGCTCCCGGCAGAGCGGATCCCGGCAGATCCGCAGGGCTCTGGGCCTCAGCCTGGGACTGGCCTGGGGCCTGGTGCTTCTGCCGCCGGCGGGGCAGGCGGTCAGGGCCAGCACCCTGCAGCCGCTGATCCAGTTGCTGGAAACGAAGCGCTGCGAAGGCTGCCAGCTCACCGATGCGGATCTGGCAGGCGCCGACCTGCGCGACGGCGATCTGCGCGGCGCGCAGTTGCGGCGGGCCAATCTGAGCCGCGCCGTGCTCGATGGGGCACGGCTGAGCGGGGCCGATCTCGGTTTCACCAGCCTGCTCGGGGCCTCCCTGCGCGGGGCCGACCTGCGCGGCGCCCGCCTGGAGGGCACCGATCTGCGCCAGGCCGACCTGAGCGGCGCCAAGCTCGATCCCGGGGCCCTCGCCGCCGCCCACTGGCAGGGAGCCACGGGCATCGATGCTTCCCAGCAGAGTTACGGCGAACTGCACAACGCCGGCGTGGACGCCAGCCGGCAGGGGCACTACCCGCAGGCAGAGCAGTACTTCAGCGACGCGATCCGCAGGCAGCCCGATGCGGCGATCAGCTGGGTGGCCCGGGGCATCACCAGAAGCGAACAGGGCAAGACCCAGCTGGCCGCCCAGGATTTCACCTACGCCGCCAGCCTCTACGAGCGGGGGGGTGAGCTTGACACCACCGCCCAGCTCAGGGACGCCTCCAGGAAGCTGCTGGCCGCCGGCAAGAAGCCACAGGGGGGCAATGGCCTGGGCACCCAGCTGATGGGAGGGGCCATGGCGGCGTTCCAGTTCCTGGCACCGATCGCCGCCAAGGCCCTGATCCCGATGGGGATCTGAGCTGGGGGACGGATCACTGGGGAGCGCTGAAGAACTGTCGGGCCTCCTGTGAGGAAGGCCGGTAGCCGTAGCCGAAGGTCCCTCCTTCGTCGTCGTTGACGATACGGGGCGTGACCATGATCACCAGCTCGCGCTTCTCGCGGTTGTTCGTGGAAGCGCGGAAGAACTGACCCACCAGGGGAAGATCGCCGAGGATCGGCCACTTCGAAACCTCCGCCACGTCGAAGTCGGAGATGACGCCGGTGAGGATCAGGGTCTGACCTTCACGGACCCGCAGGGCGCCCGTGTCGAGACGCCGCACACTCAGCACGCTGATCCTGTTGGTGCAACCTCCACTGAACGGAATTTCATCGGTGACGGCGGAGATGTTGGGGGAAAGGGAGAAGGTGATGAAGCCGTTGTCGTCGATCTTCTCGACCCGGGCCCCCAGCACCAGGCCCGCCGTGGAGAGCTCCAGCTCACACTGACTGCCGCCGTTCTCCTGCTGGGTCACCGTCACGTTGGTCACCACGTTGGTGCCGACCCGCACCGTTGCCTCGTTGGCACGGCTGCGACCGATCGGGGAATCGATCGTGTAGGCGTCGAGACCCTGGTTGGTCCTGTCGCCGGATCCGCCGCTGTTCCCGGAATCTGAACGCAGCTGGGAGGGGTTCTCCTGCAGGATCAGGGTGGGACTGGCCAGCAACTTGGTGTTGCGCGAAACGATCTGGGCCTTGACGAAATCGAAGAAGTTATCCTTTGGATACTGCAGGCTTGGGTTGGCCGTCGGAGTGGCCTGACCGACGACAGTGTTGGCGATGTTGTTGAACGCTGCAGCGGCAGGCGGCAGATTGCGACCGAAGGCTCCGAGCAGCTGGCCGTTGTCGTTGACGATGAAGTTGTTGCCCCAGCGGAAAGCGAAGCTGTTGGCGATATCCTGGCTATTCTCGAGATTCACGTCCAGGATCTTCACGGCCAGGGCCACCTGGCGCTGGCGCAGATCCAGCTGCTTGAGATAGCTCTCCGCGATCGAGACGATCGAAGGATCGCCCACCAGGGTGATGGTGCCCAGCCGGGAATCGGTGGTGCCGATCAGCCCCAGCAGAGGGCCCTGGCTGGCGCCGAAGGAATTGATCTGGGTGGTGGAGGCGGTCTGAAGCAGCTGAGGGAAGCCGGCCGGGTTGTTCACGGGCACCGTGGAGGCCTCCAGGGCGGTGGAGGTGGTGACGAAGGTCTTGTTGATCGTGGCCCCGAGGCTGGCCAGATAATCCGCCGCAGAATTGGCGGACACCTGATTCAGGCGGTAGACCTTCGAGAGCTGGGCGCCGAAGGTCTTGCTGAGCACGTTTGGGCCGGCCACGAGCATGTTGCCTTCGACTTTGGCCTGCAGGCCGGCAGCGAGCAGCACCGCGTTCACGGCCCGGGCGTAGTCCTCGTTGCGGAAGGCGATCGACACCGGCGGAACGCTGACGGGGACCTGACCAGCGCTTCCGGCACTCGGGGCGTTGTCGACGTAGACGAAGCCGTAGCCACCCAGCAGGGAGAGCGCCATCAGCGCATCGCGGGCCGGCGCGTTGCGCAGGGTCACGGTCACGGGCGGACCCGTGAGGTTCACGAAGCTGCGGTTGCGCAGCACCATGCTTCCCACCGCCATGTCACCCAGCGGCGGGGCGGAGGCGCGGGGCTGCAGCGGCGGGGAATAGAAGGGCCGGGGCACCAGGCCGGGGGTGTTCAGGTCGAGGCGACTGCTCTGAAGGGTGGTACCGGGCGAGGCGGGAAAACTGAGGATGAGGTTGCGACCATCGGCGCTCACCACCGGCCGGCTGACGGCCGACCCGGGGGCTCCGCTCACCTGGATCCAGTAGCGAGTGTCCGCTCCCTCCAGGCTGACCGTCTGCAGGCCGGCCTCGGGCAGGCTCAGGCGTTGCGGGCCAAGCCGCAACCCGTTGGGACTGGAGAGCGTCAGCTGCCCTTCCCAGCCTCTGGCATTCGTGAACTGCTGCAGAACGGGGGAGGGGCCGGTGCCCTCGATCACGAGCTCGATCGAGTTCGCCAGGCGGCGCACTTTCAGCTGCACCGAGCCGGAGCCAGGCGGACGGGCGGAGGAGGAGGAAGCGCCGGCAGCGGTGCCGCCAGCAGGCCCCGGCTGGGCCGCCGGCACGGAGCCGGCGGCCGGTTCACGCGGCGCGGCCAGAACGGCCGTGGTCGCAAGCGACCAGGCCAGGGGAAGAAGGGCGGCGGCTGCGGTCTGAGCGATGCGCTGAGAACCCTTCCTGCCCACGCTGGCCTGTCTTCGCTCCGTCTTCGCGATGGTATCGGCAAGGGGACGACGCATCCAGGGTGAAGGCCAGTTCATTCGGATTCAGGATTTCGTGGCGGCGGGCGCCTGGGGTGCCGTGGCTGGAGCGGTGGGGGCAGGAGCTGGAGCCGCCTTGCCGTAGAGCGAGAGATTGAGCTTCAGAACCACCCGCGGAATGCGTGAAGGTCCGGGCGACGCAGCGCTCCCCTGCCGGGGGGACTCCTGCGTGAGCTCCTCCAGCTCCAGGTTCAGATCGCTCTGTGCCACCAGCAGGCTCAGCCGCTCCAGTCGCCGCAGAAACACCAGCAGGTTGGGATAGGCCCCACGGACGCTGAGCAGAACCGTGGTCTTGCCCAGCCCGGGCGCCTCCAGAGGGTCTGGAGGTGGCGGATTCTGGTCCCCCTTGTCAGCGGAGGGCTGCTGGTTGACATCCGCCGTCGTGGGCTCGAACACGTCGAGCCGAACGCCGCTGGAGGCCGCCTCCCGGTTGAGCTGGGCCAGGAAGGTGCGCAACTCGCCACTGCCGGCGATCAGCTGCAGCAGGCTGGCCTGCTGCTTCTCCAACGTATCGACCTCCTCGATCTGGCGCAGCCGCTGGGCTCGCAGCAGGGGAAGCCGTTGCTCCATGCCGCGCAGCTCGTCGATCTGCAGCTGATCGCGACGGAGCTGGCTCCAGGGCTGGAACACGCCGCCGAGCAGCACGATGCCGGCCAGAACCAACCCACCGGCGATCGGCAGGCCGATCAGCAGGCCGTTGCGAAGAGCCCCGGAGCGGGGCGTGACGCCCTGCTGGAGATTGGTCATCGCAGCACTCCCTCCTTCTGCAGCAGCTCGAGGCGACGGGCCATGCCGCCGGCTTCGAGCTGCTGGAGCAGGCGGAGCTTCTCTGCCCAGGAGGGCGGATCCCGGAAGCCCGCCTGCAGTTCGAACTCCACGGGTCCGCCTTCCGAGCCCTTCTTCGGGTTGTTTGGATCGCTGCCGGCTCGAGCCGCCCGCACGAGCCTGACGGCGGCGGGATCGAGCAGGGGGGAGGCCTGGAGCCTGAGCATGAGGGCGTTGATCCGCTCGAAAGCACCGGGATCGCCGGTCCGCCCCTTGAGTACCAGTTCAGCCTGGCTGACCCGCACCGTGGTGAGCTGCAGCTCCCTGGGTGTCCGCCGGGCCAGATCGGTCATCAGGGCCGAGCCGGAGCGCACCGCCACCAGAGCGGCAGCCAGGGCGTCGTCGGCCTGGCGCCGCTGGTCGATCAGGGCCTTGCCGGCGGCGAGCTGCTGATCGAGGGCCTCGACCTGACCACGGACCGGCGCCAGACGGGCCAGCTCCCGGGCCTGGAGATACTGCTGCAGCCGCAGCACAAGGGAGAGCGCGAGGGTCGCCACCAGCAGGGATCCGCCGATGGCGGCACCGATCAGCAGCAGGCGGCTGGCCTTGGCAGGCCGGGGGGGGTCCGGAGGCAGACCCAGCTCGAGCCGCCGCTCGCGCAGAAGATCGAAACGGGGCAGGCTGATGGTCATGGAGTGAACTCCACCTGGGCCAGACCACTGAGCGTGACCAGGGCAGAACTGGTGGCCGAGCCGTTGGCAGAACCGGCGTCGGCCGGCCGCAGCTGCTCGGCCAGGGCCGGAACCGGCGGCAGCCAGCCCCGCTGCAGGGGGTCGATGGTCTCCACTGCCCACTCCCTCAGACGAGAGAGACTCTCCGCCAGGGCACTCAGGCCTGCGCCGGAGCCGAACACCAGCACCCGCACCGCCCGCGCGGCCGGATCCCGCTGCCGCCACCAGGCGACGCACCGCTGGACAGCGACACCCAGATCGCTCGCCGTTCCCCTCACGGTGCGCGCGTACTCGGGTACACCCTCGCGCACCAGGGTGATCCGGCCGCCGGAGGGTTGAACCTCCACCAGGACAAAGAGATGGCCGGGTGAGGCCGAGGTGAGGATGGATTCCAGAGCCCGCAGCTCACAGATCTGGGCCGGCTCCAGCCGCTCCAGCGAGACACCGGCGATGTCGAAGACGTCGATCCAGCCCTGGAGGAGCTCGCGGGGCACGGTCACCAACAGAGAGGTGAGCGGCCGGACAGGAAGCGGCAGGAGACCGACGTAGGCGCTGGAGAGGGGATAGGGCAGGCCCAGATCGGGATCGATCTGGCGCAGCGCCTCGCCGGGTTCCTCCGGCCACTCCTCGAACGGCCACTCCACCAGCCGCCAGGCGCAGGCCGCCGCCGGCAGGGCTGCCACCACTTCCGCACCGATCAGACCCAGCTCGACCAGCAGATCGCCGATCAGATCGCCGAGCGCCGGGCGCTGCATGGGGAGACCCTCGACACAGGCTCCCCTCGGCAAGGGAACGGTCCGCAGCAGAGCCGCGCGCGCCTCCCTGCCCTTCCCCTGGAGCGCCATCACGGTGACGGCGCCATCCTCGATCGCCATCAGCACCCGAGGGGGAAAGAGGAGGGTGCCGATGGACCGCAGACGCTCCTGCATGCCGGCCTGGACCAAGTGTCAGTTGCAGAAGGCGGGCGAAGCGAATCCGCTTCTTGCTGGCAATGTACTCATCTCCAGGGTAGGCCGCTGCCCACCGCCTCACTGATGTGGCGGCAGCCATGGCGATCGAGCTGACGCTGCAGACCCTCCAGGATCGCCGGCACCAGGGCCGGCCCCTCGTAGATCCAGCCGGTGTAGAGCTGGATCAGCGAGGCACCGGCCGTGATCCGCTCCCAGGCCGATTGGGGCGAATCGATTCCGCCCACACCGATCAGAGGCAGGGCCGGACCGGCGGTGGCCCGCAACCGCCGCATCACCTCCAGAGCGCGGCCCCGCAGCGGCGCACCGCTCAGCCCACCCGCCTCCTCCGCCAGGGTGCGGCCCGTCTGGCTGAGGAGCCGCTGCTCCAGCCCCAGCCGGCTGACGCTGGTGTTGACGGCGATCACCCCGGCCAGACCCTCCTCGTAGGCCAGGCGCGCGATCGTGTCGATGGCATCGTCCTCCAGATCGGGGGCGATCTTGACCAAAAGGGGCGGACAGGCCGGCAGGCGCCGCAGCCGCTCCACCAGCCGCCGCAGCTGCACCGCATCCTGCAGGTCGCGCAGGCCGGGAGTGTTCGGGGAACTGACGTTGATCACGGCGTAGTCCGCCAGTGCCGCCAGCAGCTCCAGCGAAGAGGCGTAGTCGTCAGGAGCGAGCTCCAGGGAGGTGATCTTCGACTTGCCCAGGTTGAGGCCCAGCACCGCGGGCCTCTGACCGGGGGGGGGCAGCCGCTGCCGCTCCAGTGTGCGCTTCATCGCCTCGGCGCCATCGTTGTTGAAGCCCATGCGGTTCAGCGCCGCCCGCTCCTGGGCCAGACGGAACAGCCGGGGGCGCGGGTTGCCCGGCTGCGGATGCCAGGTGATCGTGCCCAGTTCGGCGAAGCCGAAACCGAACAGGTGCCAGAGGCCCGCCGCCACGCCGTTCTTGTCGAATCCGGCCGCCAGCCCCACCGGGTTGCTGAAGCGACAGCCGAACAGGGTCTGCTCGAGGCGCAGGTCACGGCGCTGCAGTTCGGCTGCCAGGCCGGCCAGGCTGCCGGCCACCAGCGGCCAGTCGCGGCGCAGCGAGGCCAGGCCCAGGGCCATGAGCGTCAGACGACTGAGCTGTTCGGCGTCAGCACCCTCATCCCGCGACAGGAGAGGGGCCACCCAGCGCCGGTAGAGAGCGCCGGTGGCAGGTTCCCTGGGGCCGGCCCGGGTCGGGGAGGGCTCGCCGCCGTCGGGCCCGTTCCTCTGGTCGCTCATCGCGTCTCCTCGGGGCGCTGCTCCGATCCTGTTTCCCGGGCGGCGCTGCCATCGCCCGGCGTGCCCGAACGCTCCAGCCGCCAGTGGCCTGTCGCCATCGGGTTGACCCGCCAGTCGCGCCAGATCCAGGGGCCCTGCCGCTCCTGGAGCCGTGCCAGGGGCAGTTCGACCAGCTGGGCCAGTTCGGCCGGAGCCAGGGCATAGCCGCCGGAGGCCATCCGGTCGGCCAGTTCCAGACGGCTGAGCAGACGGGTCAGCGGCGGCGGCGCCGGATCGGTGGCGGGATCGTTGTCCGGGTCGGTGGCGGGGTCGTTGTCCGGGTCGGTGGCGACAGGGCCCCGTGCCAGCAGCGGGCTGCCCCCCCTGGCGAAGGCCACGGCTATGGCATCGCAACGGTCGTTGTCGGGATCGCCGCTGTGGCCCCGCACGTGCTCGAGCTTCAGGCCGGGCAGGCGGGCCTGGTCGAGGGCCTCCCACAGGTCGCGATTGAGCACGGGGCCGCCGGAGGCCGTGCGCCAGCCCTTGCGCTTCCAGCCGGCCATCCACTTGCCCAGACCATCGATCAGGTAGCGGCTGTCGGTGCGAAGCCGCAGATCGGGATGGTGCGGCAGCTCCCGCAGGGCTCGGATCAGCTCCAGGGCGGCGGTTAGCTCCATGCGGTTGTTGGTGGTGTCGGCGGAGGCACCACCGAGCTCACGCACCGTGCCATCTTCGAAACGCACCAGGCAGGCCCAGCCGCCCGGACCGGGGTTGCCGCTGCAGGCCCCGTCACAGGCGGCGGCCACGACGCGCGACGGCCCGGCGGCCGAAGGGGCGGCCGAACCAGTGGCCAAATCAGCGGCCACTGGTTTTCAGAGCAAAAGTTCGGTAGACATTGGTCCCTATGTCCGGCCGCGGAGAATACCCCATGCAGCGAACCTACCTGGCCCTGGTGGGCCTTGGCCTCTCGGCCACCACGTTTCATGGAGCCGTCGCTCCCCTGGCCCGGGCCGAGGGGGTGTTCAGCAGCCAGCCGATCGACGCCTCCCGGTTCGCCGTGCTGGGCAAGCCGGTCGGAGAGGCCGACTGGTCGCTGGTGGTGCTGGAGCAGGTCCAGCCCCGGCCGCTCTGCTGGGAGGCCCGACCCGATGGCCTGATCGACGCTGCGCTCAACCGCTTCGACTTCACCGGGATCTGCAACCGCTACATCGACAGCAACGGCTACTCCCTGCGCGTGAGCGACGAGGATCTCGCCAGCAGCTACCGGCTGCGCCTGCGCCAGGTGGGCCAGGAGCTTCAGCTGCAGGCCATGAGCCCGCTCGAAACCACCACCCTGCTGCTGGGTCGCGGCAGCGTGATCCGCCGCGACCGCGACGGCTTCGTGGCCATCACCCTCGAGCCCGATTGGCAGCTCAACCGTAGGGTGTTCGGCCAGAAGAGCCTGAGCCATGTGTACTTCGCCAGCGCCAGCCCCCTGGCCCAGCTGATTGCCCGGGCCGGTGGCGTCAGCCTCCCCTCCGGACAGAGCCAGGCAGGGATGGAAACCCCGGCCTTCGCCAGCACCGCTCTCGCCAGCTCCACCCTGGCCAGCTCCACCCTGACCGGCAGCGGCGATCCCGGCAGTGGTCCGATCGCTCTGCAGGTGGTGCCCTTCCGGGAGTGACAGTCGAAACAGCGGCCCCCCTGGCTGGTTCCCTGCGGATTCACCCCTTACCTTGCACTTGTGTGAGGAGTGCGGAACGCTCTCCCGGGGTCGAAACGAGGACAGACTCCCAGGATCGTTCCACCTCAGAAGCCCTGCCTTCGGCGGGGCATTTTTTTGGCCGTTCGCCTCGAGCCGCTTTCACCGGGCCACCGTGATCCGGCTGCAGGGGTCGGGGTCAGGGGTCCAGGTCGCAGCCATGAAAAAACCGACCACTAGGGGCCGGTTCTGCTGGGGATGAGCGCGACGGCCCGGTGGCGACAGCTGACGCCATCGCCGCGGGATCACTTGACGGTGATCTTGCCGCCCACTTCCTCGATGGCCTTCTTGAGAGCCTCGGCCTCATCTTTGGAGATGCCTTCCTTGACGGCCTTGGGGGCAGCCTCCACGAGAGCCTTGGCTTCGCCCAGGCCGAGGCCGGTGGCCTCGCGGACGGCCTTCAGCACCTTGATCTTGGAAGCGGGGTCGAAGCTGTCGAGGATGACATCGAACTCGGTCTGCTCTTCCACGGCCTCGGCGGCGGCGGCGGGAGCCGCGGCCATCACGACGCCGGCGGAAGCGGCGGCGGACACACCGAAGGCCTCTTCGATCTGCTTGACCAGCTCGGAAGCCTCAAGCAGGGAGAGAGTCTTGAGTGACTCGAGAATGTCGTCGGTTTTGGTGGTCATGGTTGGGAATCAGCAACAGATCGGTTGGAGGAAACTCTGCGGGGTGAACAGAGGAAGTTCGGAGAAGCTCAGCTGCCCTCGCCTTCGGCGTGCTGCCGGAGCGCGCGGGCGAGACCGGACGGAACCTCGTTGATGCCCACGGCCAGCTTGGTGGCCACGGCGTTGATCGCACCCGCGATCTGGGCCATGAGCACCTCCTTGGAGGGCAGCTCACCGATGGCCTTGATGTCGTTCTGGGAGAGGAGCTGGCCTTCGAAAAGGCCTCCTTTCACTTCGGACTTCTTCGTGTCCTTCTGGAAGGACTGCACGGCCTTGACGGCACCGCCGACATCGCCCCTGATCAGGACGAAGGCATTGGTACCGGTGAGCAGGGAATCGAGTTCCGACCAGGCGCTGTCGCCATCGATGGCACGGCGCATCAAGGTGTTCTTGGTCACCTTGCAGACACCGTTGCTGGCCTGCAGACGGGTCCGCAGATCAGACATCTCCTTGATGGACAAGCCCTTGAAATCAAGGACGAGAGCCATTTCGGCCTCACCGAGGAGCCCCTTGAGCTCTTCGACGATCTGTTGCTTGCTCTCCAGCGTGCGGCCCATGGGTTTGGTACGGATCGGGGAACAAGCCGGGTACGCGGCCCCGCCGCTGTCCGGCATGGACCGGGCCTCGGCGCATCGAGGCCGCGTGACGATCCGCCCTGGGTGACCCCGGGCAAAAACCTTCGCGTGCACCTCGGCAGGGTTTACGTCCCGGTGCACCCTCGCCAGGGGCAAGGAGAGCGGCCGGGTTGACCTGCTGTCTTGGGTTGGGCGCGTGCCCGTTCTGGCAGGAGCCAGTGGGTCACTCTACAGGTCGGAGGTCAGCCTTCCTGCTTGATGTCCTGCAGGGCGGCGAAGTCGACCTCAATGGAAGGGCCCATGGTGGAGGTCACGTAGAGGCTGCGCCAGTAGCGGCCCTTGGCACCACTGGGCTTCTGGCGGTCGATCACTTCCTGGAGAGCCTTGAGGTTCTCCAGCAGGTCGTCGACACTGAAACTGGCCTTCCCGAAGCGCACGTGCACGATGCCGGTGCGGTCGGCACGGAACTCCAGCTTGCCGGCCTTGAACTCGTTGATCGCGGCGGCCAGGTCGGTGGCCACGGTGCCGGCCTTCGGGTTCGGCATCAGACCGCGAGGACCGAGCACCCGGCCCAGCTTGGCCACCTTCGGCATCATGTCCGGGGTGGCGATCAACAGGTCGAAGTCCATCTGACCGGCGGCGATGGCATCCACCAGCTCATCGTCACCGGCGAGATCGGCACCGGCGGCCTTGGCCTCGGCCACCTTCTCGCCTCGGGCGATCACGGCGATACGAATGGTCTGGCCGGTGCCCTTGGGCAGGGCCACGGTGGTGCGCAGCTGCTGGTCGGTGTACTTGGGATCGATGCCCAGCCGCACGTGCGCTTCGATGGTTTCGTCGAACTTGGCGTTGGCATTGGCCTTGACCAGCTCGAGGGCTTCGAGCGGCGCATAGGCACGGTCCTCGACCTTGTCGAGGAGGGCGGTGAAACGCTTGGAGGTCTTGGGCATGGTTCGGGGCGGGGTACGGGCGACGGGGCCGCAGCCGGCTCGAAAGCGGCGGGCCGCCGTCTCCCCCGGAGAGGGTGGAGGGAACGGTGGGGACGGGCGGGTCCGGGGCGGACCCGGCACCGCGTCAGTCGTGGATGGCGACGCCCATGTTGCGGGCAGTGCCTTCGATGATCCGCATGGCGGAGTCGACGCTGGAACAGTTGAGGTCGGGGAGCTTCGTGTTGGCGATTTCCTCGAGCTGGGCGCGGCTGATCGCACCCACACTGCCCTTGGCGGACGTGGCGGCACCTTTCTCGATTCCGGCGGCCTTGGAGATCAGCACGGAAGCGGGTGGGGTCTTGGTGATGAAGGTGAAGCTGCGGTCTTCGAAGACCGAGATCTCCACCGGGATCACATAGCCGGCCTTGTCCTGCGTACGAGCGTTGTACTCCTTGCAGAACGCCATGATGTTGACCCCGTGCTGACCGAGGGCAGGGCCCACCGGTGGCGCCGGGTTGGCTTTGCCGGCATTGAGCGCCAGCTTGATAACAGCAACGACTTTCTTGGCCATCGGCTGGACTACGGAGCGGAACTCCCTGGCGGGAGTAGGGACGGAACTCCCCGGGGGGAGCAGTGCGGATCGCCTCTCCCGTGGGATGAGACGTGGGACGGCGACACCGGAACCGGTGCCATCGCCAAGGGCCGCCCTCCGCAGGGAGACGGCCGCAGCGGATCAGTTCTGCTTGCTGATCTGGGAGAACTCGAGTTCCACCGGGGTTTCCCGGCCGAAGATCGAGAGCAGGGCCTTGAGCTTGCTGCGTTCGCCTGACACCTCGATCACCTCACCCTGGAAGTCCTTGAACGGACCAGAGGTGACGAGGATCTGATCGCCCTCGGACAGATCCACCTTGACGACGGGCTTCTTCTCGGCGGCCCGCTTGAAGATGCGGTCGACCTCCTGACGACTGAGTGGCCGGGGCTTGATGTGACCGCGGGCCCGGCCGGTGGCGCGGCGCTCCTCCTGCCCGACGAAGTTGATCACGTTGGGGGTGCTGCGCACCGCCATCATCGTGTCCTCGTCGAGGATCATCCGCACGAGCACATAGCCCGGGAACACCTTCTCCTCGGTGGCCTGGCGGCTGCCGTCCTTCTTGAGCTTGACCGCAGGGGTCTGGGGAATCTCGATCTCGAGGATCCGGTTGTCGACGCCGAGGGTGATCGCCCGCTGCTCCAGCGTGGCCTTCACCTTCTTCTCGCAGCTGGAGGCGACCTGAACGGCGAACCAGCGGGCCACCTGAGGCTTGCCGTCCGCTTCGGCGTCCGTCGGCAGGACGGTGGCCTCGCTCCCCTGGACGCCGGAGATCTGCTGGGGAGAGTCGAGGGACGCCAGCGCCCCATCGTCGGAGCCATCATCGGCGACGTCGCTGGCAGGGCTGACGGGATCGGCTTCGGACACGGGATCGGGGAAGGGGGTGCTCGGGAAGGGGGCGGGCGGGGCCGCTGTACCGGCCAGGAACCTCAAGGGAACACCTGCGCGGAAGCCCAGCTGAAGAAGCGGTCGACGGCCGCGATGGTGGCCGCCGAGAGGGTCACCATCAGGATCACCGCAACCGATTCGCTGAACAGCTGCTGGCGGCTCGGCCACACCACCTTGCGCAGCTCCTCGAGGGTGGCGGAGGCGAAGCCGCCGATGCCGGAGGAGGGTGCCGCAGGGGTGTCCTCCTGGGGCTGCGTGTCTTCAGGGGTGGGAGTGCGGCTGGGGGAATCCACGGGCGCTGGCGCACCGGTTCGTCCAGGCGTACCGGCAAACGATCACCCTACCGGACTCCCTTCCCCCTTCATGGCAGGGGACTGAAGCTGAGGGCATCGGAGTCGACACCCAGACTCACCCGCACCCCCCGGGCAGCGTGGAAGTGGTCTTCCAGGAGTTCGGTGGCCAGCGGGTTCTCGATCCGGCGTCGCAGCACCCGTCGCAGCGGCCGGGCGCCGAACTCCGGCTCGTAGCCCAGCTCCGCCAGCCGCCCCACCACGGCCTCGTCCACCTCCAGCTCGAGCCGCTGCTCCCGCAGCAGGGCGGCCAGTTCGGCCACCTGCAGGCGCACGATGCGCTGCAGATCGGCCGGGGCCAGGGGCCGGAAGCGGATCACCTCATCGATGCGGTTGAGGAATTCGGGCCGGAACTGCTCGGACAGCGCCCGTTCCACAGCCGCATCGAGGCCGCTGACATCGCCCGTGCGGGCGCTCTCGAGGATGGCCCGGCTGGCCAGGTTGCTGGTCATCACCACCACGGTGTGGCGGAAATCGACTGTGCGGCCCTGGGAGTCGGTGAGACGGCCGTCGTCGAGCACCTGCAGCAGCAGATTGAACACCTCGGGGTGGGCCTTCTCCACCTCGTCGAGCAGCAGCACGGCATAGGGACGCCGCCGCACCGCCTCGGTGAGCTGGCCTCCCTCCTCGTAGCCCACATAGCCGGGAGGAGCCCCCACCAGCCGCGCCACGGCATTGCGCTCCATGAACTCGCTCATGTCGAGGCGCACCAGGGCGTCCTCCTCGTCGAAGAGCGCCGCCGCCAGGGCCTTGGCCAGCTCCGTCTTGCCCACGCCGGTGGGCCCGAGGAAGAGGAAGGAGCCCACCGGCCGGCGCGGATCCTGCATGCCGGCGCGGGCCCGCCGGATCGAGGCCGCCACCGCCGCCACCGCCTCCGGCTGGCCGATCACCCGTTCCGCCAGCCGCTGCTCGAGCTCCAGCAGCTTCTGGCGCTCACCCGCCAGCAGCCGCTGCACAGGGATGCCGGTCCAGCGGGCCACCACATCGGCGATGTCGCCTTCCTCGACCTGCTCGCGCAGCAGGGAGAGCCCTCGCCGCTGGTCTTCCTGCAGCTCCTCCTCCAGGTCGGCGCGGCGCTGCTGCACCCCGTTCAGCTGATCGACCCGCAACCGGGCAGCCTCCTCGAAATCCCCATCCCGCTCGGCCTCGGCGATGGCCAGGCGCAGAGCGTCGTCCTGCTGGAGCAGGTCGCGCAGTTCCGCCAGCTGCTCCCGTTCCGCCTGCCAGCGACGCTGCAGTTCCTCCAGCCGGCCGTGGGCAAGGCGGCGCTGCTCCTGCAGAGCCACCCGTGCGGGCAGCGGCGCCGCCTCGGCGGCGAGCAGGGCCAGCTCCACCCGGCGCAGATCCGCCTCTGCCGTCTCCACTGCCTGTGGCTTGGAGGTGACCTCCATGCGCAGCTGGGCAGCGGCCTCGTCGATCAGGTCGATCGCCTTGTCGGGCAGGCAGCGATCGGCGATGTAGCGGTCGGCCAGACGCACAGCCGCCACCAGGGCCCCATCGGTGATGGTGACGCCATGGTGCAGCTCGTAGCGCTCCTTCAGCCCCCGCAGGATCTCGATGCTCACGTCGCGGCCGGGTTCCCTGATCACCACCTGCTGGAAGCGGCGGTTGAGGGCCGGGTCCTTCTCCACCGTGCGGCGGTAGTCCTCGGGGGTGGTGGCGCCGATGCAGCGCAGCTCGCCGCGGGCCAGGGCCGGTTTGAGGATGCTGCCGGCGTCGGCGCTGGAGCGATCGCTGCTCACCACCGTATGCAGCTCATCGATGAACAGGATCACGCCGCCGGGCCCGCCGCTGCGGGCTCCGCTCTCCGCTTCGCTCACCTCCTGGAGCACGCTGCGCAGCCGCTCCTCGAACTGGCCGCGGAACTTGGCGCCGGCGATCAGGGCGCCGAGGTCGAGGCCGATCAGCCGCAGGCCGCGCAGGGCATCGGGCACCTCGCCGGCCACGATCCGCTGGGCCAGCAGCTCGGCGATGGCGGTCTTGCCGACGCCCGGCTCACCGATCAGCACCGGATTGTTCTTGCCCCGCCGCGAGAGCACCTGGATCAGGCGGCGGATCTCGGTGTCGCGCCCGATCACCGGATCGAGCAGGCCGTCACGGGCAGCGGCGGTGAGGTCGCGGCCGTACTGCTCCAGGGCCCCGGGCTCCGCCTCCAGGCGCAGCTCGCCCGCAGCCGGGGCCGGGGCAGGGACGGCCGGGGGGAGCGGCGGAATGGGGGCCCGGGCGGCCCTGGGGGGGGCGGGAGCGATCGTCGCGGTGGGGGCCGCCGCGGCAGGGCCGCTGGCCGTGGAGCCGCTGTCGATCCAGTCGTCCTCCAGCGGCGGACGGACCGGGCGGCTCGTCCGTTCGGGGGCAGCAGCCGTTGCTCCCGGCCGCAGCTGCCGCAGCAGCCGCTCCTCGCTCAGCCCCTGATCGGCCAGCAGCGCCGCGCCGAGACGGGGTTCGTCCAGCAGGGCCAGCAGAAGGTGGGGCACATCGAGCAGCCGGGATCCCCAGGCGGCCCGGCGTCGATCGGCGGCCTCCAGCAGATCCTCGAGAGCATCGCCGATGAAGAGGTCGTCCCCGGGGGCGGAGGGCTGGTCGGCGCAGAAGGACTCGAGCCGATCCAGCAAACGCTCCCGATCCAGTGGCAGGGCCCCGACCCAGACCTCGTAGCGCGGATCCTGGAACAGCACCTGCAGCAGATGCTCCACGTCCATCTGGCCGTGGCGCCAGCGTCGGGCCTGATCCTGGCCGGCCAGCAGCAGATCCCAGGCCGCATCACTGAAGCGGTCGGGCTCGCTGGTGAGGCTGCCCTCGGGCATGGGATCAGGCGCCTGCATCGACCCTCGCGGACAGCTGAATCAGTTCCACCCGGTAGCCATCCGGATCCTCCACGAAGGCGATCACCGTGGTGCCGTGCTTCATCGGTCCCGGCTCGCGCACCACCCGCCCGCCCCGGGCGGCAATGGCCGCGCAGGTGGAGTGGATGTCCTCCACCCCGATGGCGATGTGGCCATAGCCGCTGCCGATCTCGTAGGCGTGCGTATCCCAGTTGTGGGTGAGTTCGAGCACGGTGGAATCGCTCTCCTCGCCATAGCCCACGAAGGCCAGCGTGAAGCGGCCTTCGGGGTGTTCGCGGCGACGCAGCAACCGCATCTCCAGCACTTCGGTATAGAAGGCCAGCGACCGCTCCAGATCCCCCACCCTGAGCATGGTGTGCAGCAGTCGCATGGGGTGGGGGAGGGGGGAAGGATCCCGATTCTGACCGCAGACCCAGCGGCGCCGACTGCCGAGTCGGTGCCGAGCGGCACAACAGGACAGACCGGGGCGCCCCATAGGATCCCTGCACCGTTGACAACTCGGATCCTTCGTGATCGATACCCTCGACCTCGTGATCGATTCCATCGTCGCCCGGGAGGTGCTCGACTCCCGCGGAACCCCCACGGTGGAGGCGGAGGTGCGGCTAGAAGGGGGTGCCCAGGGCCACGCGATCGTGCCCAGCGGCGCCAGCACCGGCGCCCATGAGGCCCATGAACTGCGTGATGGCGACAAGCGCTACGGCGGCAAGGGCGTGCAGAAGGCGGTGACCAACATCGAGGACAAGATCGCGCCGGTTCTCTGCGGCCTCAGCGCCCTCGACCAGACCGCTGTCGACATGGCGATGATCGAGCTCGACGGCAGCGACAACAAGTCGGCACTCGGGGCGAACGCCGTGCTGGCGGTGAGCCTGGCGGTGGCGCGGGCGGCGGCCGACGGCGTGGGCCTGCCCCTCTACCGCTACCTGGGCGGGCCGATGGCCACGCTGCTGCCGGTGCCGCTGATGAACGTGATCAACGGCGGGGCCCACGCCACCAACAACCTGGATTTCCAGGAATTCATGCTCGTGCCCCACGGCGCGCCCAGCTTCTGCGAGGCCCTGCGCATGGGCACCGAGGTGTTCCACACCCTCAAGGGGCTGCTCAGTGCCCAGGGGCTGTCGACAGCGGTGGGCGACGAGGGCGGCTTCGCGCCGAACCTGGAAAGCAACGACGCCGCCGGCGCCGTGCTGGTGGCGGCTATTGAGAAGGCCGGCTACAAGCCGGGCGAGGAGATCTCCCTGGCCCTCGACGTGGCCAGCACCGAGTTCTACGCCGGCGGTCGCTACGCCTTCGGCGGTGGCAGCTTCAGTTCAGCCGAGATGGTGGATCAGCTGGAGATCCTCGTCGACCGCTACCCGATCGTCTCGATCGAGGATGGCCTCGCCGAGGACGACTGGGAAGGCTGGGCCCTGCTCACCCAGAAGCTCGGCTCCCGCCTGCAGCTGGTGGGCGACGACCTGTTCGTGACCAACACCGAAAGACTGGCGCGGGGG
>CAYHCE010000034.1:0-35650 GCA_964355015.1 uncultured bacterium
GCCCAGCAGGAACTCCACCACATAAGTGGGCACCGGGTACTGGCGCGAGTACTAGCGCACCAGGTCCTTGCGGTCCAGGTAGCCATCAAAGGTCTTGGCGCCGAGCTCGTCGAGATGGTCCATCTCGCTGGTGACAGCTGGTGCGGCAGTCATGTCAACACCTCCAGCTGCAGCAACTGAGCAGCTCGATTGAGCCTGGTGTCAAAGCAGGCAAAGGTCAGCGGGATGGAGAGTTGCTGCTGCAAGCTGTGGGCCCCAGCCAGCTGAACGCTGTCGTACCCACGCAAGGCGAAGGCCTCGGCATAGACCCCGGCTTTCTCCACAAGAGGCTGATTAACATCTGCGATGGCAAAGCCTTGCCAAGCCTGCTCTAAGGCGTATTTTGCTTTAGCAAGCATGGCCTGATTTGCACCTTTGATGCGACTGCGCTGGGCGAAAGCCGCCATCGATTCAGCCCAGGTGATGCGGCAAACAGAGATGCCATCGCAGCCATCGCATGCCTCGACCATCCTGTCGCTGCCCTCTTCGTCGACAAAAAGCTTGAGCAGAGCTGATGTATCGCAATACAGGATCACGATCTACCCTCGACCCTCAATCACGATGTCGCTGATCAGCGGGCCGCCATCGTTCAGCTTCACAGGCGGAGGCAACAACGGCTTCTTGCCACTCCAGGTGATGATGCCGGCATCCATGGCTTTCTGAAGCGGGTTCATAGAGGTCGAATCCGGTTGCTTCACGGCTGTGATGCGGGCGATCGGCTTGCGGTGGGAAGTGACTTCCACCACCTCCCCGGCCTGGGCACGGGCCAACCACTCAGAGAGGTGGGTCTTGAGGTCCCGTACCGACACCTGGCTTGCGACCACATCAGCCATGACTGACTCCGCTGATGCGACCACACTAGGTCTGATTTCACTGCTCCTGCCTCTCCTCCAACCCTGTGCGACGCTGCGCGATCACGCGGTCCTCAGGGCCCATCAGTACCGCAACCACAGCCATCCCCTCCAGCTCGGCCTCCTCGACCAGCAGGCGGGTGCCGCCAGCTTCGATGGGCTTGGGGGCTGTGGCGACGGAGGGGCCGCCGGCGCCATCACGGCGCAGATCCGCCGGCACCAGGCGGATCTGCTTGCGCCCCAGCTTGATCTCGAACTCATCACCGGTCTTGAGATCGAGCAGGCCGGTGTAGGCCTTGCCCACCCGCAGGTTGCCGATAGAGCCAAAGGCTTTCGAGTAGCGGTAGTGCACCTTGGCCGCGTAGCTGAAGCTGCGAACAGCCTTCCCCTTGCCGATGCCGTTGCCACCACCCTCTCCGAGGCTGACGCCCTACTGCTTCGCAGAAGCCTGCGGCTAGGCTTCCAGCAGCGCCTCATCGAAGCTCGTGAAGTTCAGCCGTTCGCTGCCGTCCTTCTTGCTGCTCACATAGCCGGTGGCACGCACCAGATCGGACTTGGAGGCATCACCCAGCTCCTTGACTTTGGCGAGCAGAAAAGATCCTTGAGAGAAAGCCTGGTTCAATCCCTTCACGAAAAGTGTCCCGCCGCAGCCAGCCTTGACGGACGTTGACCCTGCCCGAACTTCCGGATCAGCCCCTTATGCACGGTGTCCGCCAGCAGCACCGCCACCGGTGCCAGTGCGATCGGGCCGAGGTAGTCGAGTGGGAAGCGGGTCATTTCAAACACGGCGGCCATGGCTGCCACCAGCACCAGGGTGCCCGCCACCACGGGCTCGCTGAGGAAGCCAAGCCACAGCAACGGATTGGGGATGGGCAGCAGCTCCCAGAAGGGGCGCCGGTCGCTGCGGCAGGCCAGCAGCGCTCCCATCTGGCCGGCCACGATCAGGCAGAAGGCCACCGTGGCCGCCTGGTGCTGAATCGCCTGCACCGCAGGCGCGGCGCGGTGGTGGAGCAGATCGGGTGCCAGCTGCTGCAGGGCGGCCAGGTTGACGCCGTTGTTGCGCCACACCAGCAGATATCCCGCCATCGAGGTCAGTCCCTCCACAAGCCCCAAAACCAGATACGCCCGCACCATCAGGGGCCTGTTGAGCAGGGGCAGTTCGCGGGGGCGTGGTGGCTGGTGCATCACCCCTGCCTCCGGGGCCTCGGAGCCCAGCCCCAGGGCCGGCAGCAGATCGGTGCCGAGATCCACCGCCAGGATCTGGAGCACCGTGAGGGCGGCCGGAATCCGCAGCACCACCATCGCCAGGAACGGCACGACCTCCGGCACGTTCGAAGCCAGGATGTAGGTGATGAACTTGCCGATGTTCGCCACCACCGAGCGGCCGTAGCGCACGGCCTCCACGATCGTGGCGAAGTTGTCGTCGAGCAGCACGATGTCGGCGGCCTCGCGGGCCACGTCGGTGCCGCTGATGCCCATGGCCAGGCCCACGTCGGCAGCGCGCAGGGCCGGTGCGTCGTTGACGCCATCGCCGGTGACCGCAACCACTTCGCCGAGGTCCCGGTAGGCCTGCACGAGCCGCAGCTTCTGCTCCGGGGCCATGCGGGCGAACACCAGCCGGTGGCGGTATTTGAGCAGCTGCCTCAGATGAACGTCGCTGATCTGGGCCAGGTTGGAGCCCTCGATCACCCGTACGGGATCAGCCCCGGCGGAGCGGGGATGGCGGGTGGCTTGGTGGCCGTTCGCGGACGGTGGCTCCAGCAGGCCGATCTGGAGGGCGATCGCCTGGGCCGTGAGTCCGTAGTCGCCCGTCACCATCGTCACCTTGATGCCGGCGTCTCGGCAGCGGCGGATGGCGTCGGGCACTTCGGGTCGGGGCGGGTCGTAGAGGCCCAGCAGGCCGAGCAGGGTCTGGCCCGATTCCAGGACCTCCGCCGGCGCCGAATCAAGCTCTTCCGCCCCTGGTCGCAGGGCCACGGCGATCACCCGGAAGCCCCGGGAGGCGAGGTCGTCGTTGGCGGCCACCACCCGTTGGCGTCGGATTCCATCGAGCGGTTCGCTGCCGGTGGGTGTGAGCCAGTCGTCGCAGCGCTCCAGCACCTCCAGCGGCGCTCCCTTGGTGATCACCAGGCTGCCGCCGACGGGGATCGGCAGCGGCGGGTCGTTCCAGGTCACCAGCACCGTCATGCGTCGCCGGTGCGAATCGAAGGGAATCTCGCGTTGGCGCGGGTGGAGGCGCTGCTGCTCCGCCGGATCCAGGCCGGCGGCCTGCGCCGCCTGCAGCATCGCCGTTTCGGTGGGATCACCCACGGCGCCACCGGCATCAAGGCGGGCGTTGCTGCACAGGGCCGCCCCCTCCAGCAACAATCGATCCAGGATCTCGCCTGGAACCGGCAGCCAGGTTTCCTCCACCGCCATGCGGTTGCAGGTGAGGGTGCCGGTCTTGTCGCTGCAGATCACACTCACCGAACCCAGCGTTTCCACTGCCGAAAGGCGCCGCACCAGCGCCTTCCGCCGGGCCATCCGCTGCACGTTCAACGCCAGCGCCAGGGTGACGGTGGGCAGCAGACCCTCGGGCACGTTGGCCACGATGATCCCGATCGCGAAGACCAGGCTCTCCAGGGGCGTCATGCCCACGAACACCAGGCTCAAGGAGAAGGAGAGCAGGCCCATGGTGATGGCGATCGTGCTGATCGTGTGCACGATGCGGGCCACCTGCTGCTCGAGGGTGCTGGCGCTGCGCGGCGTGCCTGCTGTGAGATGGGCCACCTGGCCGAATTCGGTCTCGGAGCCGGTGGAATACACGATCGCCTCGCCCCGGCCGGAGGCGATCGTGCTGCCCGCCAGCAGCAGGTTGGGCCGCTCGCCGGTGGGCAGGCGCAGCTCGGCCTGGGTGGCAGACAGGTCGATGGCCTGACGCGCCACCGGCACCGATTCACCGGTGAGCACCGAAAGGTCGACGCGGAGCTCATGGCTCACGCTGACGCGGCAGTCGGCCGGTACCCGATCACCCTCCTCCAGCAGCAGCCGGTCGCCGGCCACCAGTTCCTCGGCGGAGCGGAAGCCAAGCCTTCCGTCGCGCCACACCTGCACCTGGCGGGGCAGGGAGCGGGTGAGGGCGGCCAGGGTGCGCTCCGCCTGGAACTCCTGCCAGAACGAGAAGATGCCGTTGATCAGCACCACGGCCCAGATCGCCCAGCCCAGCTGCGGCGTTCCGGCCACGAACGCCAACACCCCGGCGATCCATAGCAGCAGGGCCATGAAATGCACCATCTGGTCGAGGAAACGCAGGGCCAGGGGCCGGCGCTTCAGGGGCGGCAGCCGGTTGGCGCCGTAGCGCTCCAGACGCTGCTCCGCCTCCTGTTGACTGAGACCCTCGGGGGTGGTGCGCAGCCCTGGATACACCTGCTCCAGCGGCAGTGACCAGATCGGCTGTGAGGCAGAAAGCAGCACCGGGTTCAACAGGCTGTGGTGCCTTCAGGATGACCCTGCCGGGTCCAATGGAGTGTCAGCCATCAACCAGGCGTTACGGCCGCTCTGGGCTGATGACACTCACTTCGGTGCTGACCTGCAACTGGGCGGAGCTGGGAACTGGACTTGTTCGGATGCCGCCGCATGACAAGTCGATGCTTCTCGAAGCCAATCCAGCTGCGCGGCAGCAACGGCAGCCTGTCTGCCCCATCCACCTAAGGAACCCCTGAAAAACCCGCTAAAATCAATTCAGATCCAAGACTGAGACTGGAGCGGATGACCGACCCTCTCCAGCTGGGTATTTCGGACTACGAGCAGATCTACGCCAAAAAGAGGACACGGCGCCAGCGCTCCTTGGATGAGATGGAGGCCACGGTTCCCTGGGAAGCATTCCTGGCCTTGATCAAGCCCGTGTATCGCAAGCCCTCCAGCAAAGGAGGCCGCCCGCCGATTCCATTGGAGGTGATGTTGTGGATCCACCTGTTGCAGCAGTGGTTCACGCTTTCAGATCCACTGATGGAGGTGATGCTGAGGGAAGGAACGATCCTTGATGCCACGATCATCAATGCCCCCAGCTCCACCAAGAACAAGGCAATGGAGAGGGATCCTGAAATGCACTCGGTCGCCAAGGGCAAGCAATGCTTTTCTGGGATGCGTTGCCACATCGGCGGTGATCCGGGCCACATCGGCATCGAGAAACGAAACGAGTTGCAGGACTGCGAAGCAGAGCTCAGGATTGGCCATGAAGCCCGGCCAACGCAGAGTGCTTCCAGAGGGACCAGATGGCAGGCTTCTGGATCTGATTGAGACGGCGAAGGCCCACTTCCGCATCAAAGTGGAGCATCCCTTTCGGATCATCAACTGTCAGTTTGGCTTCCGGAAGGTCTTCTATCGAGGAATCCGCAAGAACGGCCTCAAACTGGAGTTGCTCTTTTCCCTGGCATATCTCTGGATGGTACGGGAACGATTACCTGATCCAGCGTGATATAAGGGCTTAGTGTGTCAAAAGATCGATAATCATCCAGAAATCAAGACAAACGCATGTTGGAAACTACCTGAATGTTGCGCAGGGGATGCTGTAAGCGAAAACCGAGCAAATCTGCTCAGTATCGTCTCATTGACGAGAATGAGACTAGATTTTCTTGATTCAGCCATCTTAATCAGAGCCTTCCTAAGCGGCTTTCTCCCAGCCTGATCTCTGCCACCAGGGGGGGCGATCAGGAGGTGCCGCCCGATCAAGGCGGGAGATCTGCCGCGACCAACGTCCAAGTTGCCGGTAATGCCCCTCCGGTTAGCACCACACGCCATGACGCCTACGGGAGTCGTCGAACTCGGCCTCCAGATTCGCTGCCTGAGTCGCACTCAGCTACATCCGCTGGCGAAGGCCATCCCGGCCTCCACCATCACCAGTTCCAATGGAAAGGGCGCCCCGTGTCGGGCGCCCTTGGCCGGTTGCAGGGAACTGGTTGGTCCTGCCCTGGTCGAAGCCTCTGATGCAGAGATCGATCCGCCAGCCCGCCTTGCGTTTCTCGCCCCAGAGCCTGAGGGCTGCCGTTCACGGCACCGATCAGCCGGTCTGCGGGAGCTGATCCGGCAGCTGCCGCAGAACCCCGGCGCCGACGCAGACAGCGCCGCAAAGCCCCAGCCGCTCCACGCTTCTGCGGGCATACGGTGCTGGTCTGCCGGGCTCTGGGAAGCGCCGTGTCCCTGATCAACACCGCCGTCGGCCTGCTCGCCATCAGTTCGCCGATCGGCATCCTGCCTGTGGTGGTCAAGGCCGCCGGCGGCGATCCCCAGCGGATTGCCCGCATCAGCCGCCTGGCCGTTCTCACCTTCCTGTTCACGCTGCTGGCCGCCTGCTGGTGGGGCCAGGCGCTGCTGGACATGTTCGCGATCAGCCTCGATTCCTTCCGCGTTGCCGGTGGGCTGATCCTGCTGCCCCTCGGCCTCCGGCTGATCGAGGGAAAGGAGATCAGCAGCACCGAGATCGACAGCGATGCCGCCACGATGGGGGTGGTTCCGATCGGGCTGCCGTTGCTCGCTGGGCCCGGCGCCATTTCGCTGGTGGTCTCCGATGCCCCAGGCGACTGGGTCGGGCGGCTGGGCCTGAGTGGGATCATCGCTGCCCTCGCCCTCGCGATCTATCCGGTGCTGATGGCCTCGATGCCCCTGCGTCGAGCCCTGGGTGAACTCCAGGAAAAGGTGATCAGCCGGCTGATGGGTCTCCTGCTGAGTGCGATCGCCGTGCAGATGCTGGTCAGCGGCCTGAAGGGTTCCTTTCCAGTACTGGCCTGAAACCCTTTCAGCACAAGGATCCCAAGCGATGGGGGCAGGGGGACTTGAACCCCCACAACGTCGCCGTCTGCGGATTTTAAATCCGCTGCGTCTACCGATTCCGCCATGCCCCCGCCCGGTTGATCCTAGATTCGGCTCACCTTGTCTCCACAGCCGTGTCGTTGCCTGGGTTCGTGAGCTCCCTCTCCACGGAGACCCTGCTCGTGCTCGGCGCCTACCTGGCCCTGGCCGGCGCCTACCTGGTGGTGGTGCCGCTGGCGCTCTACTGGTGGATGAACAAGCGCTGGACCGTGATGGGCAAGATCGAGCGCACAACCATCTACGGCATGGTGTTTCTGTTTTTTCCCGGCCTGATCCTGTTCGCCCCCTTCCTGAATCTGCGCCCGGCGGGCCAGGGCGAATGACCCGAGGCCAGTCCCTGCTGGTTGGCCTTGGGGTTTTCGCTCTCGGCGGCCTTGGCTACTGGGGCTTCCAGGCGGCGGGCCTGGAGGGATTCTCCGCCGGCATCGCTGCGGAGGCCGTGCTCATCCTGGTGGTGCTCGGCTGGACGGGCAGCTATCTGTTCCGCGTGATCACCGGTCGGATGAGCTTCATGGAGCAGCGGCGCCAGTACCGGGCCGCCTTCGACGAACGCACGGCCGAGGACCTGCAGAAGGAGTTCGATGCCCTCAGCCCGGCCGAACAGGAGAAACTCCTGCGCGAGATCGGCCAGCTGAAGGACGACGCAGAGATGTAGGTCGGCCGGCACCCGGCAGGCCCCGACCCCATAGGCTCACGCATACTCCCGCCCCAGCCCCCGGCCCGATGAGCGCCGCTCCCGACCCTGCCGACACCGCCTCGGTGCCGGCCGTCTCCCTGATCCAGCGTCGCTTCGCTCAGCTGCGCCAGCAGGGCCGGTGTGCCCTGATGCCCTTCCTGATGGCGGGCGACGCTGATCTGGCCACCACCCGCGCCACCCTGCTGGCCCTGCAGGCGAACGGAGCGGATCTGATCGAACTGGGCATTCCCTACAGCGATCCCCTGGCCGATGGTCCGGTGATCCAGGCCGCCGCCGGCCGCGCCCTGGCCGCCGGCACGACACCCGCTCGCGTGCTCGATCTGCTGGCCGGGCTGCGCAGCGAACTCACCCTGCCGGTGGTGCTGTTCACCTACAGCAACCCGCTGCTCAACCGAGGCATGGAGACCTTCTGCCGCGCCGCCGCCGCCGCCGGTGCCGCCGGGCTGGTGGTGCCCGACCTGCCGCTCGAGGAGGCGGAACGGCTCTCGCCGATCGCTGCTGCCGCAGGGCTGGATCTGGTCCTGCTGGTGGCGCCCACCACGCCGCCGGAGCGGATGGCGCGGATCGCCGCCGCCAGCCGCGGCTTCACCTATCTGGTCAGCGTCACCGGCGTGACGGGGGTGCGCACCACAATGGAATCCCGCGTCGGCGGGCTGGTGGGGCAGCTCAAGGCCCTCGGACCCACGCCGGTGGCGGTGGGCTTCGGTATCTCCGGCCCTGAGCAGGCCCGCCGGGTGCGTGACTGGGGCGCCGATGGTGCCATCGTCGGCAGCGCCCTGGTGAAGGTGATGGCGGCAGCCACCGCGGCGGGGGCCGATCCAGCGGCCGCCGCCGGAGCCTTCGCGCTCGAATTGCGGGCGGGCCTGGATGGCTAGCACTCGATGATCCGCTGGCTGCTCAAGCGCCTCTGGGAACCCCTGGTGATGATGGCCAGCCTGGCGTTGATCGGCGCTTCTCTGGCCAATGTGGCTCTCAGCGAGAAGAGTCGGGGCGGAGGTGCCCATCTCGATCGCCTCATCGACATCGCCCACTGAATCCTGACCCGGCTGGCCCGTTGCAGCATGGACCCATGAGCTTCAGCACACTGCCGTACTCCGCCGCCTGCGAGCGCAACCGGGAGCCGATCCTTGCGGTGCTGCGCCGTTGGTTGCCGGCCGGCTCCAACGACCTGCCGGTGCGGGTTCTGGAGGTGGGTTCGGGCAGTGGCCAGCATGCCGTGCACATGGCGCAGCACCTGGCGGGTCTGCACTGGCAGCCCACCGAGATGCCGTCGAACCTGGAGGGCCTGGGGCGGCGCCTCGCTCTGGAAGGGCGCAGCGGCCTGGCCAGCGGCTCACGGATCGAACCACCGCATCAGCTCGACGTGACCCAGTCCAGCTGGTCCGCCGGACCCTTTGACGCGGTGTTCACAGCCAACACGCTGCACATCATGCCGGCAGCGGCCGTGCCCGATCTGCTGGCCGGCAGCGCCAGGGTGCTGCGGCCCGCTGGCCTGCTGCTGCTCTACGGACCCTTCCAGTACGGCGGTGTTCACACAGCCGAGAGCAATGCCGCCTTCGACGCCCACCTGCGCAGCCTGGATCCGGCCATGGGGGTGCGCGACGCCGAGGTCCTTGAGCGGGAAGCGGCGGGGGTGGGGCTGAGCCTGATCGACGATCTGGCCCTGCCGGCCAACAACCGCCTGCTGATCCTGCGCCGCGCAGCCGGCGGCACGGAGGCCCTGCGCCATGGCTGACTCAGGCTCGGCCCAGCTGTTCGGAGCCGTGGCCGGCAACTACGCCCGCTACCGCCTCACCTATCCGGCGGCGTTCTTCGAGCGTTTCGCCGCCAGCTGCCCAGAGCGGGAGCGGGTGTGGGACTGCGGCTGCGGCAACGGCCAGGCCTCGCTCGCCCTGGCGGAGCACTTCGCCGCGGTGATCGCCACCGATGCCAGCCCCGAGCAGCTCGCGGCCTCCTTCCCCCAGCCGCGGGTCAGCTACCGCTGTGCCCCTGCCCAGGCCAGCGGCCTCGAGGAGTGCAGCGTGGATGGCGTGCTGGTGGCGGCGGCGGTGCACTGGTTCGCCGGCGAAGCCTTCAACGCCGAGGTGCAGCGGGTGGCGCGCCCGGGCGCGGTGATGGCCTGGATCGGCTACCTGCCCGTCCGCCTGCCGGCAGAGCCGCTGCAGAGATGGTTCGATCGCTTCTACGCCCGCGACCTGGCGCCCTGGTGGCCGCAGGAACGGCGCTGGGTGGACGCGAGCTACGCGGGGCTGGCCTTTCCAGGCCGGGAATGGCCCTTTCCCGTGGATCTGCTGATCGAGCGCCACTGGGATCTGGCCACCTTTCTGGGACACCTGGGCACCTGGTCGGCGGTGCAGCGGGCACGGGAGCAGGGCTGGGATCCCGTGCCGGCGGCGGCGGCGGAGCTGTGCCAGATCTGGCCAGGCGGCGGGACGGAGCCGCTGCCCCTGGCCTGGCCGTTCATGGGGCGGTGGGGTGTGGTGGGCGCAGAAGCGGAGCTGCACGCGCCGTAGCATTTGAAACACCGATCGGTGCTGGCTCAGCAGGGTGGAGCCGCCCACGGCTGCTAGATCCAACCTCACAGCCCAGGGCCAGCAATCGATCACGCTCGTTGCCTCCCATCCGCCCTTCCGTTGCTCTGCGGCGGATGAAACGACGTCACTCCTCCAGCGGGGGGCAGCCCCGCAGGGTTCTGACCGCCTGGCGCAAGCCGCAGAGGCTGGATCTCCTCGCCGGCGGCTGTCACGCGCCTTCCGGCCCGGAGGCCATGCGGCAGGGCGCGGTTCAGGTGGCCCTGCTGGGAATGCCGAACACCGGAAAATCCACGCTGTACAACCGGCTCACCGGCGGTCATGCCCATGTGGCCAACTGGCCCGGCCTCACCGTGGAGCTGCTGCGGGGAGAGCTGCCGGCGGATGCCAGCGGACGCGCCTACGAGCTGATCGATCTGCCCGGCATCCACGACCTCAGCGGCAGCAGCGAGGATGAGGCGATCGTGCGCCGTTACCTGGCTGCCACCCCTCCCGATCTGGCCGTGGTGGTGCTCAACGCCAGCCGGGTGGACACCCAGCTGCGGCTGGCCCTGGAGTTAGGCGCCACCGGGCTCCCCCTGGTGATCGCCCTCAACATGAGCGACGAGGCCAGCCGGTTCGGCGTCAGCGTGGATCACCGCCGGCTCGCCGAGGAACTGCGGCTGCCGGTGGTGCCGATCAGTGCCCGGCAGGGGGGTGGGGTCCCGGCCCTGCTGGACTGCATCCACCACTTCGATCAGATCCAGCCGGTACCGGCCCACACCCTTTCTGCAGCCGGGCTCGAGCAGCGGCTCGAGCAGCTGACCGACCGCTGCGTGACCCTGCCGGAGGGCCTGGCGGACCGGCTGAGCCACCGCATCGACCGCATCCTGCTGCACCCGGCCGTGGGAGTGGTGGCCTTCCTGGCGGTGATGCTGGCCATGTTCCAGTTCATCTATGCCGTGGGAGGGCCGATCCAGGAGGGGATGGGAACCGGCTTCGACTGGTTCCAGACCACCTGCCTGATGCCCCTGCTGCGGGCGACCGCGCTGCCCCCGTTCCTGATCCAGCTGCTCAGCGATGGCCTCTGGACGGGCATCAGCACGGTGGTGAGCTTCATGCCGATCATCTTCCTCTTCTATCTGATGATCGCGCTGATCGAGGATTCGGGCTATCTGGCCCGCTCGGCCTTCCTGATGGACGGCTTCATGCACTGGCTGGGGATGGATGGCCGGGGCTTCGTGCTGCAGATCATGGGCTTCGGCTGCAATGTGCCGGCGATCATGGGCACCCGCGTGCTACGTGATCGCTCCCAGCGCCTGCTCTCGATGCTGGTGATCCCGTTCTCGCTCTGCCAGGCCCGGCTGACCGTGTTCGTGTTCATGGCCGGAGCCTTCTTCCCCAGACCCTGGTGGGCGGCAGGTCTGGTGGTCTTCGGCTTCTATGGGATGAGCTTCTTGGCGGCGATCCTCACGGCTCTGCTGTTCCGGTCTGTCTTCCCGAGCCGCGAGGCCTTCGTGCTGGAACTGCCGCCTTACCGCGCCCCGAGCCTGAACACCATGCTGAAGCGGGCCTGGCTGGAGATGAAGACCTTCTTCTTCACCACCCGCCGCTTCATCATCCTCGGGGTGATCGCGATCTGGTTGCTGAACAACCTGCCGCCAGGAGTGGATCACGTTTCGGGCCATTCCCTGGCGGGGCAGATCGGCATCCTGTTCCAGCCCCTGCTCGGGCCGATCGGCATGAATCCACAGCTCACGATCACGCTGATCTTCGGTTTCATCGCCAAGGAGATCCTGCTGGGGGCGATGGCGGTGATCTATGCCACCAGCCAGGCCCAGCTGGGCGCAGCCGTGGTGCAATCGATCTCTCCTCTCCAGGCGGTGAGCTTCATGATGTTCACCCTGCTCTACACCCCCTGCCTCTCCACGGTGGCGGTGCAGCTGAAGGAGTCAAGGAACGGCCGCTTCGTGGCGCTCTCCCTGCTCTGGTCCTTCGCTCTGGCCTGGCTGATGGCCTGGATCGTCTACCAGGGAGGCCTGCAGCTCGGCTTCGGCTGAACGACCCGGAAACTCGATTTCCGCTGGGCCGCAGCGGCCGTCAACTCTGCAGGGGCGTGCTCTGCAGCGGAATCGTTTCCATCTGGGCGGCGTCACTGCGGCGCAGCATGAACTCCAGCAATCCCATGCGCAGGTGCAGGATTCCGCCGGGGAAGCCGCGGCGCACCACCTGCAGCCGGCTGCCGGGCTTCACACCCATCGCACGAAGCCGCTCCTGCAGCGATGGATGAGCCGGGAAGCTGCGGAGCTGCACCACCTGGCCGACGGGAACATGGGCCAGCACCATCTCTCCCCACCACAGAACCGGTTCAACTGTAAGGCGATCGCCTCACACAGACTGGATGCTCCACAAGCCGTACGACCACGATGGCCCGCTTCGTTCTCTGGGGCACCTACTGCCATGATGCGCTCGAGAAGCGCACCCCCTACCGGGACGAACATCTGGCCGGGTTGCGGCGCCAGCAGGAGGAGGGCGTGCTGATCACGCTCGGCCCCACCGAAGGGAGCACCCACGTGTTCGGGATCTACGAGGCCGACACAAAGGAGCAGGTGGAAACCCTCCTGCATGCCGATGTGTACTGGCGCGAGGGGATCTGGACGGCCCTGCAGGTCCATCCCTGGATTCAGGCGTTCTGAGCGGGCCGGGGCGAGCGCTTCCAGTCAAGCAGCGCCTGCTCCCAGACCCACAGGCCCACGGCCTCCGGGCCGCCGGCCCCCAGTTGCTCGGCATAGGCCCCCATCTGGCCGATGCCGCCGGCGGCGATCGCCGCGATCGCCGCCGGACCGGTGATGCCGTTGCGCTCCAGGGTGGCCCGCTTCAGGTTCTTGCCGCGGCGGAGGATGTTGCCGCCGTTGATGTGGCAACCGGCGCAGTGGTTCTCGAACAGCGAGGCGCCGGACTCCACACCCCAGGCTGGACGAGGCCACCAGACCAGCAGAACCAGGAGCAGCAGGACGACAAGGGCCAGCCCCCGCCGCCACCAGCGCAGACACAGAGCCGGGAAGGCGAGCGACGGCATCGAATCAGCCTTGGGTACACCCACTCTGGCGGTGAGGATCACTCGTCGCCGTCGCCATCCTCGCTGCCGGCAGGGATCAGGCGGATCTGCTTGCGCCCCAGCTTGATCTCGAACTCATCGCCGGGCCTGAGATCCAGCACAGCGGTGTAGGCCTTGCCGATCAACAGGTTGCCGTTGCCCTGAACGGTGGCGATGTAGCTGAGCTTGCGGCCGCCCTTGCCGACCTTGCCGTGGCCACCGAGGTCCACACCCTTGGCCTCGAGCAAAGCCTCGTAGAAGGCGGTGAAGTTCAGCCGGTCTCCCCCATCCTTCTTGGTGGAGACGTAGCCACAGGCTCGGACGATCTCGGATTTGCCCACATCCCCCAATTCCTTGACCTTGGCCAGCAGTTCAGATCCTGTGAGCATCGATTTGAAGGTCTGGAGTTCTGTTTACCTGCCAAAGTTACACGATCGAACCAACGCCCGCCTGGGAAACGATCGATCTGGTTGAAATTGCCGAAACAGGGCCGGCGTCACCGCCCGGTCCCCTCTCCTGCCTTCCGCGCGCGCACGTAGCGCTGATAGAGATCCAGAGGAGCGCGGTAGCGCTGTGGCAGGCAGTTGTGCAGGCGTTGCAGATTGTGCCAGCAATGGGTGCGCTGGATCCTCTCCAGGCTGCGATCATCTGCCACCAGACGACGCAGGGCCTGGCAGTAGGCGGAAAACCCAGCCTCAAGTTCACCGATCGTGAGTGGCCCTGAATCGGCCATGGCCATCCTCTGCTCCACGCGCTGGGCCGTAACCGACCGTATAAAGGACCCCGTGACCCGGGCGTGTCAGCACAGGCCATCGCCCGGATCTCGTTTCATTTCTTCGCAGCCTGCTCCGCCCCGCCATGGCCCACCTGCGTCGGCTCACCGCGGACGACCACGCCGAGATTCTCGATGTCTACCGCGACGCCGTGCAGAGCCAGGCGCCGCTTCTCTACACAGCCGAACAGGTGAGCGCCTGGGCCCAGCTGGCCGCGGGCAGGCCGGAGTTCCGGCAGGAACTGGCGCGGGGCGTGGGGCTGGCGAGCTGCGCAGCCACCGGAGAGGGGATCGAGGCCTTCGGTCTGCTGGAGCCCGCCGACCGCCTTTCCCTGCTCTACTGCCGCGGCCGATCCTGCCGGCAGGGCAGGGCCACGACCCTGCTGCGGGCCCTCGAGGCGATCGCCCGCAGGGCCGGCACCCCGCGCCTGCGCACGGAGGCCAGCTTCCTGTCGCGTCCCCTGTTCGAGCGGGAGGGCTGGCGGGTCGACCGGTTGGAGGAGCTGACCCTGGCCGGCGTGGCGTTCCGTCGCTTCCGCATGTCCAAGCCCCTGAAGGCGGCGAATCAGCCGGCCCCGCACGGTTAGACAGGTGACCCCCCTGTCCGCGCGATCACCATGGCCGAGGAGCAGCTGCAGCGCTTTCTCGAGAAGGTGCACCAGCTCAACGCCTTCGTGGCGCTCAGCGAGCGGGAGCCGGCCGTCCGCCGCGCCCTGCGCGACTGCGGCAGCCACCATGCCGTGGTGGCGCTGGCACGGCATCACGGCTTCGAGATCGGCAGACGCTGGGGTGAGGCCGATCCCAACGGCGCCACGGGGCGTTCAAATCTGCTGGACAGCTTCTGCCCGGAACCGGGGCTGGAGCGGGTGGATGTGCTGCTGGATCAGCCCGGACTGCGGCTGGAGCGCATCCACTCCTGCAGCCACGCCACCCCTGAGGGGCAGTGGTATGACCAGCCCCGGGCGGAGTGGGTGCTGCTGCTGCGCGGAAGTGCCCGTCTGCTGTTTGCCGACGAGGCCGAACCCCGCGATCTGGCGGTGGGCGACAGCCTGCTGATCGCCGCCCACCGGCGGCATCGGGTGGTGGCTACGGATCCAGCTCCCGGAACGCTCTGGCTGGCCCTGTTCTGGGGGCCTTCCTCGTGAAGCTGGCGTGCCTCACCAGCCAGTACCCCGCCGAAAGGCTCACCACCATGATGCCGAGTCCCAGCAGGAGCATGGGCTTGTTCTCGGCGCCCGGAGGCAGCACGATCACCTTCCGGGAAACGGCCGTCAGAGCCGTGAGCAGGACCAGTTCTATCTGCACCACGTGGTGGCGCAGATAGGCGGTCACGTTCTGGAGCACCTCGAGGGCGATCAGCACGGTGAGCACATCGCCCAGAATCCTGATCAGGTCGTTGCCGAGCCAGCCGGTGGCGGGATTGAACAGCTCCCAGACCACGGTGATCGAAAGGTGAACCGTGGCGGCCACCAACACCACGCAGAGCAGCAAGGAGAGGACCTTGGCCAGCTGCCGCTCGAAGCGATCCACCAGATCGAGGAAGACGCCATCCGCCAGGAATCCCAGGAGCGGTTTCATCAGTTGCCGAAGGGGCGGATTTCCGGTTTGGCCGGGGTGTCGCTCGGGGAGTTCTCGATCACCGTGTCGCAGGTGACGGAGCCATCGGGATTGTTGATGCAGTTGGTGGGCTTGATGCGGGTGGAGGGGCCCACCTTGCTTCCAGGGCCCAGCAGATAGGTCTCTGACTGAGCCAGGACCGGCCCGGCAGCGAGGAGACTGCCGACCAGGCCGGCAACCGACAGCACTGAAACGGCTGAGGGAAGGGAGGAAGGCAGCATGGGACCCGATTCGACTGAGCCCACTCTGCCTG
Organism: uncultured bacterium; assembly: GCA_964355015.1. GTDB lineage: Bacteria > Cyanobacteriota > Cyanobacteriia > PCC-6307 > Cyanobiaceae > CAYHCE01. The sequence continues at coordinate 15,684 of CAYHCE010000034.1, forward strand.
GCGGGTTCTAGTTCTGCCGGTCCTGCCGGATCTGTTCCAGCAGCAGATCCAGCTGGCCGAGCGGATCGTCGGCCTGGCCGGCCTCCTGCTCGGGCCGATCGTCTTCGCTCTGCCAGAGCTCCTCGATGCCGCAGAGCCTCTCTGCCAGCCCGGTCAGGCCCTGCTGGGCGTACAGCCGCTGCAACTCCTCAAGCAGGGCGGGCATCCGGATCGACTCGGCCCGCAGGGCCCGCCTGAGATCGGCCTGGGTGCGGCCGTGGTGACGCAGCCAGTCCTTGAGGAAAGCCTGAAGATCCTCCAGCTGATCGGAGCTGAGCAGTGCCATCAACGGCCTGGGGGAAACCAGCGATCCAGTTTGCGCCGCGCCCGCGACCGGATGTCGGGGGTGAGGTGACGTCCGGTGAGTCCGAGCAGGGCCGTGAGTGCCACCAGATCGTCGCTGAAGCCGGCAACCGGGATGAAGTCGGGGATCAGGTCGAGCGGCAGCAGCAGGTAGGTCAGGGCCGCCAGCATGCTGAGACGCACCTGGGGAGGAGTGTCGCCATCGAGCAGCAGTTCAAGGCACTCCAGGGCCGGCAGGGCGATGGCCCGGCCGGCACGGCGCAACAGGCGCCGCAGCACGCCCTCATCCACCACCGTGCTCTCGAGAACCTCGGCCTCCAGCGTGGGGGCCTCCCCCCTGCCGGAACCTTCACCGGAATCGCTGGGGCTGAAGCTGGCGTCGGTCGTGGCCATGGCTCTCGCAGGAGCAACGGAAGAGCCCATCATCCTCAGGGTGATTCAGACAGGACAAGGGCGGTTTCAGGTCCAGCCCGGGGCGGTGATCACTCCCTAGCCCACCTCCACCAGCCCACTCTGGATTCCCGCCTTGCGCAGCTTGCGCAAGGCCCGCTGCACCACCTGGCGGCAATACTCCCGACTGCAACCGAGCTGTCGCGCCACCTCGGCCAGGGTGCGCCACTCGTTGCTGCCATCCATGCCGAAGCGCAGCATCACCACCGTGCGCTCCCGCGGCGTGAGATTGGAGTGGTCGAGCAGGGTCCAGACCGAAGCGTTGCGCTCGGCCAGTTCGGCCCGCTCCAGCGGTGGCATCTCGTTGCTGGGCAGCACATCCACCAGCTCGGATGGATCACCCTTCGATTTGACCGCCCCCTGCAGGCTCACGGTGACACTGCGCAGTTCGCAGGCAAGCAGATCCTCCACCTCCACCAGCGGCAGGGCCATGCCTGCGGCCAGCTCCCGGGAGGTGGGCGTCAGCCCGTTGGCCTGCAGCAGACGTGCTTTCGCCGCCCGCAGCTTGGTGAGCTTCTCGTTCACGTTCACCGGGATGCGGATCGTGCGGCTCTGGGTGGAGAGGGCACGGTTGAGGCCCTGCCGGATCCACCAGTAGGCATAGGTGCTGAAACGGTGCCCGCGGGTGGGGTCATATTTCTCCACAGCACGGGCCAGGCCGATCGTGCCTTCCTGGATCAGATCGAGCAGATCCAGACCCTTGCCCTGGTAGCGCTTGGCCAGATTCACCACCAGGCGAAGATTGGCGATGATCATCTGATCCTTGGCCCGTTCGCCAAGGCGGATGGTTCGAAGCTCCAGATCGCTGTAATCGCAGCACTCGCCTTTGCCACCAGCCAGGCTGCAACGCTCGTTCAGAGCGATCATCGCCTGCACCTTGCGGCCAAGGGTGAGTTCCTGGGAAGGGGAGAGCAGCTGATGGCGGCCGATCTCACCGAGAAAGGCACTCAATGAACTCGCCATGACCCACTTCGAAGCTGAATTGAACCTAGGGCGGTTTGTCGATTGCGCGTCAACGGTCAGCAAAGACTTCCGACTTACTTCGTTATTCCGATTTGATTCGCAATTCGATCAAACAGCCGCCTCTATGCATTTCTACTCACCAGCCGCCGCGGCTCGCTACCGTCTTGGCCCTGCCGACCGTTCCGAGCGATGACAGCCCTGGCCGCCCTCCCCGCCGCTTTCGTCTTTCCCGGTGGGGTGGTTCCCAGCGCCGCCGTGGCCTACGTGCACTACCTCAGCTTCATGCTCTGCTTCGGCGCCCTGGTGCTGGAGCGGCGTCTGATCAAGGCCGATCCCGCCCGCGGCGAGGCGATCCTGATGGTGATCACCGACATCGTCTATGGCATTGCCGCCCTGCTCGTGCTGCTGAGCGGCATCCTGCGGGTGCTCCATTACGGCCAGGGCAGCGATTTCTACACAGCGAACCCACTGTTCTGGTGGAAGGTGGGCCTGTACCTCTCGGTGGGTGCCCTCTCGCTCTACCCCACCATCACCTACATCCTCTGGGCCATCCCTCTGCGCAAGGGGGAACTGCCCCAGGTGAGCGAGGCCCTGGCCGGCCGGCTGCGCTGGGTGCTCAACATCGAACTGGCGGGGTTCGTCTCGATCCCCCTGCTGGCCACCCTGATGGCACGGGGGGTGGGCCTGCCCGGCTGAGCCCGACGGCCTCCACCTCCCTCCCGTGCCTGCGAAGGACAGCGTGAGGAAACCAGCCCCGCTGCTGACGGCTCTCACTCTGCTCAGCCTGGCAAGCGGCGCAGGATCGAGCCTGAGGGCCGCCGAGCCGGATCCGTGCCCGCCGGCCGCTCAGAGCCGTCCCTGGCGAGCTTCCGCCGCCGCGCCGGCCCCGGCTGCCGCCACCCCTGTCGCCACCCCTGTCGCCACCGACTATCGCAGCCAGCTCCGACCCACCGCGCTCGGCTGGCCGCGGCTCGATCGCTGGTGCGTCTGGGTGGAACCGATCAGCCTCAGCGGCCCTGCCGCCCGCTGGGAGGAACGGTGGCTGGGGGCCGTAGAGGCCGCCCTTCAGACCTGGAGCCAGGAGCTGACGCTGCAGAGGGTCGGCGATCCGGAAAGGGCCCAGGTCCTGATGCGCCGCCGCCGTCCCCCCCTGCTGGACGAGAACGGACGGCGACGGGCCAGCCACGGCCGCGCCATTCCTGCCGTTCTGGAAGTGGAGCGGCTGGGGGTCTGGCGCCTGGAGCCCCGGGTGGAGGTGCTGCTCAGCCCGGACCAGCGCCAGGAGGCCCTGCAGGCCACGGCTCTGCATGAACTCGGGCATGCCTTCGGGCTCTGGGGCCACAGCGACGATCCGGCCGACGCCATGGCGGCGGTGCCGGGCGCCCGGCCCGTGCTGGAGCTGACCGGCCGGGACAGGGCCACCCTGCGCTGGTTGTACGACCAGCCCACCCCGTTCGGCCGGCCGCTCGGTTCCTCCGGCAGGGGATCGGGCTCGGTCCGGGCGGAATGAGCCGTACCCCAGGGGGGGTACCGCAGACAGCACTCCCCTATTCGCGCCGGGGAGCGCCGCGCCGCGCCGCCAGCACCTCCTGCACCCGCCGCCACTCGACTCCGTGGTGGGCCAGTGCCACCTGCAGGTGGAAGATCAGATCGGCCGCCTCGCCGGCGATGGCGCCGGCATCGTCGTCCATGCAGGCCATCACGAATTCGGCACTCTCCTCGCCGATCTTCTTGAGGATGCGGTTGTCACCCCCCGCGAGCAACCTGTTCGTATAGCTGCCGGGCTCTGGCTGATCGCGGCGGCGGCAGATGACGCGGGCCAGCTCGGTGCAGGCATCGGCCGGCGGAGGCGGCGCTGCAGGGCCGCCGGCCGTCCGCACCGGGCCGTCCTCGAAGAAGCAGCTGCGGGCGCCGGTGTGGCAGGCCACGTCGCCGATCTGCTCGATGGCGAGCAGGAGAACATCGGCGTCGCAGTCGTAACGCAGGCCCCGCAGCCGCTGGAAATGGCCGCTGGTGGCGCCCTTGTGCCAGAGCTCCCGCCGCGAGCGGCTCCAGTAGTGCACCTCGCCGCTGGCCAGGCTGCGCTCGATGGCCTCCCGGTTCATCCAGGCCAGCATCAGCACGGCCCCATCCAGCCAGTCCTGGGCCACGGCGGGAATCAGACCGGCCGCGTCGAAACGCAGCTGGTCGACGAACGGGAGAGAACCACCACCAGCGGGGCTGGGGGGCTGAAATGATGCCTCCAAGGGAGCGGAGTCCGGCTGATGCGATCCTCCCCCATCCCCATGACGGCGTACTTCACCTGCTCCAAACAGTTCAGCGGCTACCCCTGCTGTCACCGTCAGTGGCGGCACCAGGGCCACTGCCGTTTCGTGCATGGCTACAGCCGCAGCTTCACCTTCTGGTTCCAGGCGCAGCATCTGGATCCGAACGGCTTCGTGGTGGACTTCTCCAGCCTGCGGGAGCTGGAGCGGCAGCTGGCCGCACAGTTCGACCACACCTTTCTGGCCAGCGCCGATGATCCCCTGCTGGAGCGCTGGCAGACCCTCCATGAGCTGGGCGCCCTGGATCTGCGGGTGATGAGCAACGTGGGGATGGAAGGGAGCGCCGAGCTGGTCTGGGACTGGGCCAATGCCCTGCTGCGCCAGCGGGAGGGGGGCCGGGCCTGCTGCTGGAAGGTGGAAGCGCGCGAGAACGAGAAGAACGCCGCCTGCTTCGAGGCGGTTCCCCGCTGGTTCGAAGCACGGTCCGAGCCGATCGCGCAGACGTGAGCGGATCACTGTCGTGGGACCGGCTGACCACCACCTGGGCCCTGTTCCAGGCCCTGCTGATCGAGGCGATGCCTTTCCTGCTGATCGGCGTGGCCATCTCCACCCTGGCCCGCTGGCTCAGTCCCGGCGGGAAGTGGGTGCGCAGACTGCCCGCCCATCCCCTGCTGGGTCCGCTCACCGGCGCCGCCCTCGGCTTCGCCCTGCCGGCCTGCGAGTGCGGCAACGTGCCGGTGGCCCGGCGGCTTCTGGTCGGTGGCGCCCCCCTGGGCACCGCCATGGGCTTTCTGTTCGCCGCACCGGTGCTCAACCCGATCGTGCTGGCCAGCACCTGGGCTGCCTTCCCCGACCAGCCCTGGCTGCTGGCGGCCCGGCCCCTTGGGGCCCTGGTGATCGCCCTTGCCCTGGCCACCCTGCTGCGGCGCCTGCCGGAGGGCGTCCTGCTGAACCCCGTGCTCCTGGAGGAGCGCCGGCTCAGCCAGCCGCTCAGCAGTGTCTCGCTGCTGGAGCGACGCGGCGGCCTGATCGGCACCGCGCGGGGAGTGACAGAGGCCCCACCGAGCGCGCCGCCGCGGCGTCCACCCTTGGCGGAGGTGCTCGGCCACGGCAGCGCCGAATTCCTCGATCTGACCCTGCTGCTGGTGCTGGGCTGCGCCATCGCCGCCCTGGTGCAGACCCTGGTGCCCCGTGCCTGGCTGCTGGCGGTGGGGGGTGCGCCCACCCTCTCGATTCTCAGCCTGATGCTGCTGAGCCTGGTGGTGTCGGTGTGCTCCAGCGTGGATGCCTTCCTGGCCCTGGGCTTCGCCGCCCAGGTCACCCCCGGCGCCGTGCTGGCCTTCCTGCTGCTGGGCCCGGTGATCGACCTCAAGCTGGTGGGGCTGTTCGCCATCCTGTTCAAGCCCCGGGCCATCCTGCTCACGGCGGTGGCCGCCTCCCTTGTGGTGCTGTTGATCGGTCAATGGACCAACCTGCTGCTGCTGTGAACAGGGATGCAGCCCTGCGGACCCTGAGCCTGGCGCTCTGGGGCGCCGTGCTCCTGCAGAGCGCCGTGAGCGGCCGCCTCGATCTGCTGCTGCGCGCCGTGTTCCATCCCCTGGTGTGGGGGAGCGGCCTGGTGCTGCTGGCCCTGGCCGCGGTGGAGCTGCGCAGCGGCGCCCGCACGCGCCTGGCCCCGCGCCAGCGTGCCGGCCTGCTGCTGGGATGTGGCGCGGCCGTGGCGGTGCTGCTGCTGCCGCCGCAGCCCTCGTTCGCGGATCTGGCCGCCAACCGGGGGCGGGAGCTGCTGGAGGAACCGGGCCTCAGCTTCGTGGTCCCCCCCGGCCAGCGCAGCCTCACCGAGTGGGTGCGCCTGCTGCGCAGCGAGCCCGATCCCGGCCTGCACAACGGCGACCCGGTGCGGATCAGCGGCTTCGTGCTGCCGGTGCCAGGCGACCGCCCCCAGCTTGCCCGCCTGCTGGTGCGCTGCTGCCTGGTGGATGCCACGCCGGTGGGCCTGCCGGTGCTCTGGCCCCGCGATCGCCCGGTGCCCCGGGCGGATCAGTGGCTGGAGCTGCAGGGAGTGATGGCCAGCGAGAGCTTCGAAGGCCGCCTGCGCAGCGTGGTGAAGCCAACCCGGTGGCGGCCGATTCCCCGGCCCCAGCGGCCCCTGGAGCCATGAACGGCCCCGGCATCGCGCTGCTGGCTGGTCTCGGCCTGGCACTGGTGCAGCAGCAGGCCCTGCTCCATCGCCCGCCGCGGCTCCTGCAGATGCGCCAGGCGGCGGCGAGCTCCGGCCCGGCCGCCCTCAGCCTGCGCTTCAGCCGGCCCCTGGAGCCGGCGAGCGTGGCGGCACACACGGCGCTGGGGCCGCCCCTGGCCTTCGCCGTGCAGGGAACGGGCAACCCGCTGCTGCTGCTGCCGAAGGCGGGCCAGCGGATCGAGGGGCCGCTGCGCCTGCGGCTGGGGGGCGAGGATCGGCGTGGCCTGGCCCTCGCCCCCAGCGAACGCCACTGGGACCCCCGCCCCCATTTGCTGGCGGTGGTGCCGGTGGCGGGCGGGGAACAGCTGCAGGTTCGCCAGCACAACGGCCGGTGGACGCCGCTGACGCCGGTGTGGCACTCGATCCCGATCCTGCAGCCTCTGGGGGATGGCTCCGGCGTGGGCCTGGTCAGCCGCGACGGGCAGGGGGATCACCAGGTGTGGCGCCTGGGGCTCCGCAGCCGCAACCTTGCCGCCAGCGCCGCCGAGCTCGGCCTGGTGCAGCGCCAGAAGCTGGAGCGGTTCGGCAACGAACCGCTCCAGTACGCCCAGCTGAGCAGCAACCGCGCCGGTGATCTGCTGGTGCAGGCCGCCCACAGGGCAACGAGTCAGGGCAGCAGTGTGCTCTGGCGCCGCGCCGGCGGGCGCCAGGACCTGAAGCTGGAGGCCAGCGGCCCGATCACCCTGCTGCCCGAGGGGGGCGAGGTGATCGTGCCGGAAAGCGAGGGGCTGTCGCTGCGGTCGCTGCCGCCCCGGCCGCCGCGGCGGCAGGTGCTGCCGGGCAGCCGCGATCTCAGCAGCTTCTGTCCGGTGGCCGGGCGGGCCCTGCTGGTGCGCCACTGGCCTGATTTCCGGCGCTCGCTGGAGCTGGTGGAGCCGGGCCAGGCGCCCCGCCCCCTCTGGCTCGGCAGCGAGGGGCTGGTGGCCAGCGCCTGCTCACGGGGCGGGGAGCGGGTCTGGGCCCTGCTGATCGAGGGGATCTCTCAGCCGCGGCTCATCCTGCTCAGCCTCGATCGGCGCGGCCGGGTGCCGCAACGGAAGGTGCTGGAGGGCTGGGAGCTGGAACCGGGCACCAGCCTGCAGTACGACCCCACCGGCGATCGCCTCCTGCTGGCCCTGCGCCCCCTGGCCAGCGGCAACGGCCAGTCCCGGCGCGAAGACGCCCGGGCAGCCCTGATCGATGCCACCAGCTTGCGACTCACGATGCTCGACAAGCCCGTACGACAGGTGCAGTGGCTGAGGGCGGGGTGAGCTGATCTGCTTGGCCGATCAAGACAACCACAACCTCAGGCATCGGCATGGGCACGGCGGCGCCACAACCGCCATACCTTCTCCATCTCCAGGTAGAGGAAGAACAGGAGGCTGAATCCCACACAGATAGCCAAGTCCTGGAGGGTCAGTGGCGTGGTCTCGAAGAAGTTCGAGAGGACGGGCACGTAGAGCAGCGCCATCTGCAGGGCGGTGGTGAGCAGCACGGCCCCGATCAGCCAGGGGTTGGAGAACGGATTCACCTGCACCAGGGGCAGATCGCTGCGGGCCGCCAGGGCATGGCCCATCTGGGCCAGACAGAGCGTGGTGAACACCATCGTCTGCCACGGGGCCCCGGCCCTGAAGGCATAGACCATCAACACGATCGTGATCGCCGCGAACACCACACCGATGCGCAGGATGTAACTGCCGATGCCCCGCGCGAAGATCGACTCGCCTGGTTCGGCGGGAGGCCGTTGCATCAATCCCTCCTCGCCGGGCTCCAGGGCCAGGGCCAGTGCGGGCACACCGTCGGTCACCAGGTTCATCCAGAGGATCTGGAGAGGGGACAGAGGAGAGCCCACCAGGCCGAGCAGCGGCGCTGAGGCGATGGTGATCAGTTCACCCACGTTGCTGCCGAGGATGTACTTCACGAAGCGGCGGATGTTGGCATACACCAGCCGCCCTTCCTCCACCGCGTTCACGATCGTGGCGAAGTTGTCATCGAGCAGCACCATGTCGGAGGCTTCCTTGCTCACCTCCGTGCCGGTGATGCCCATCGCCACACCGATGTGGGCCTGCTTCAGGGCCGGGGCGTCGTTGACACCGTCGCCGGTCATCGCCACCACCTGGCCATTGGACTGCAGGGCCTTGACGATCCGCAGCTTCTGCTCGGGCGGCACGCGGGCATAGACGCTGCAGCGGCTCACGACCTCCTGCAGCCGGGCGTCGTCAAACTGTTCGAGCTCGCGGCCCAGCACCACCTCCGCCTCACCATCCACCAGGCCGATGTTCTGTCCGATGGCCCGGGCAGTGAGGGGATGGTCGCCGGTGATCATCACCGGCCGGATGCCGGCCTCACGGCAACGGGCCACAGCCACGGCCACTTCCGGTCGGGCCGGATCGAGCTGGGCCATCAGCCCCAGCAGCACCAGATGCTCGAGTTCAAGCTCGGGGCTGGGGTGGTGGGGCGCACAAGCAAACGCGAGCACCCTCAGGCCGGAAGCAGCCAGAACGCGCGCCTGCTCCAGCCACCACTGCCGCTGCGCCTCGGAGAGAGCCGTCACACCCGAGCCTGCAATCCAGCGATCGCAGCTGCCGATGATCACCTCCGGAGCCCCTTTGCTGATCGCCAAGGTGCGAGAGCCGGCCGCCACCTCCCCGAGCGGAGCCTGGAGGGTGCCCTCGCTGTCCTGCACCCACACCGCCATCAGCTGGCGCTCCGAGCTGAAGGGAATCTCGGCCTGGCGTTTGAACTGACTGCGCAACGCAAACGCATCCAACCTGGCCTTGCCGGCGGCCACAACCAGGGCGCCTTCGGTGGGATCGCCCAGCACATCCCAGCTGCCGTCTTCCGCCTTCTTGAGCTCCGCGTCGCTGCAGAGCACACCGGCCGTGAGCAGCAGATCCCTCGCTCCAGAAGCCATACCCGCCACAGCGCCCTCGGGGGCGGGGAGCTCGGCCGGGGTGAAGGAGCCATGGGGGTCGTAGCCCTGGCCGCTGACGCCGATCGACTGGCTGCCGCAGCGCAGCTCCTCAACAACCTGGCGGTTCAAGGTGAGGGTGCCGGTCTTGTCGGTGCAGATCACCGTGACCGAGCCGAGGGCCTCCACCGCCGGCAGCCGGCGGATCAGGGCGGCCCGCTGCACCATCCGCTGGGTGCCGATCGCCAGGGTCACGGTGATCACGGCGGGCAGGCCCTCCGGCACGATCGCCACGGCCATGCTGAGCGCCACCTCCAGCAAGCCCAGCAACGGCTGGCCCAGCAGCCAGCCACCAAGAACCACCAGCGCCACCAGCACAAGCGCCGAAACCACCAGCACGTTGGCCAGGCCATCGAGCCGTTCCTGCAGCGGGGTGGTTTCACCCCCGGCGGTGTTGATCAGCTCGGCGATCTGGCCCAGCTCCGTGCCCATGCCGGTGGCGGTCACCACAGCCGTGCCCCGCCCCCGCACCACCTCAGTGCCCTGGAACAGACAGTTCAGGCGCTCCAGCACCGGCGTGGAGGCCTCCAGCACCAGATCCGCCTTCTTGAACACCGCTTCCGCTTCGCCGGTGAGGGCCGCCTCACGCAGGCCCAGCTCGGCCACCTCCAGCAGGCGGGCATCGGCGGGCACCCGATCGCCCGCCTCCAGGCGGATCAGATCGCCGGGCACCAGCTGCTCGCTAGAGATCCGCTCCCAATGGCCGTCACGCCGAACGGTGACCAGAGGCTGGGCCATCTCGCGCAGGGCCAGCAGAGCATTCTGGGCACGGCTTTCCTGGATGTAGCCCAGCAGGGCGTTCAAACCGACGATCAGCACGATGGCGATCGCATCCTTGGGGAAGCGCTGGGCCTGGAAGGCGATGGCGGCCGAAACGGCGGCCACGGCCAGCAGCATGATCAGCATCACGTTGCTTAGCTGATCCCAGAGGATCCGCAGGTTGCTGCGGCCTGGCGCCAGCTCCAGCCGGTTGAGGCCAAGCCGGGCCAGCCGTTCGGCAGTCTGGGCAGTGCTCAGACCTTCGCTGCTGGCCTCCAGCTCACGCAGACAATCGCCGGGGGCCAGGCTGTGCCAGGCAGGCGCTGCAGGGCGTGTCAAGGGGGGGGGGGCGAATTCGACGGTCACCATACGGGGGGAGCTTGAATTCCTGTCGGTGCCGTGAACCACCGGCGAAGGGGGTCCCATCGCAGACCAAACTGTTCCCTCGGTTGGCCGAGGGCAGTAGCTCGATGACTTCCAGCCCCCTGGACCACCTCTGCAGCCGCCTGCAACATTGGCGCCATCGCCTCACGGTGCCGCAGTTCACCGTGGTCACCGGTGGCCTGGTCATTGCCCTGGGAACCCTGCTGCTGGCCTCCCCCCTCTGCTCCTCCGACGACGTGGGGCTCTGGCAGGCCCTGTTCACCGTGACCTCCGCCATCACGGTGACGGGTCTGTCGATCATCGACGTGGGCAAGGACCTCACGTTCTTCGGGCAGATCACCCTGGCCGGCCTGATCGTCACCGGCGGCCTCGGCCTGATGGCGATCACCACCTTTCTGCAGGGCTTCGTGCAGGGCCGCTCCGGCCTTCGCCATCGCCTCGACAAGGGCCGGGCTCTCGATGAGTTCGGCGTCGGAGGCATCGGGCCCACCTTTCACCGGATCCTGATCACGGCGGGATGCGTCATGGCCATCGGCACCCTGATCCTCTACAGCTTCGGCTTCACCGACATCAGCAACCACGGCGAGCGGCTGTGGGCGGCGATGTTTCACTGCATCAGCGCCTACAACAACGCCGGCTTCGGTCTCTGGAGCGACAACCTCGTCGGCTACAAGGCCAATCCCGTCGTCAATGGCGTCATCGGCGCTCTGATCGTCACCGGCGGCATCGGATGGCGCGTCACCAACGACCTCTGGGAGAAGCGCTTCAAGCTCCAACGGATCCGCCGGCTGAGCCTGCATGCACGGCTGGTGCTGCGCAGCACCCTGCTGCTGATCGTCCTCGGGGCCGCAGGGCTGCTGTTCACCGAACAGTTCGCGCCAGACGGGATCATCAGCACCCTCTCGATCTGGGAAAAGCTGCAGGTCACGATCTTTCAGTCGATCACCACCCGAACCGCAGGCTTCAACACGGTGCCGCTCTCGATCGAGACGATCTCCGATGCGGGCCTGCTGCTGATGATCGTGCTGATGTTCATCGGTGCCAGCCCCGGCGGCACGGGCGGCGGGATCAAAACCACCACCTTCGCGGTGCTGATGGGTGCCACCCGCTCCACCCTCGAAGGTCGCAAGGATGTGATCATCCGCAGGCACGAGATTCCCGGCGACATCGTGCTCAAGGCCGTGGGTGTGGCCTTGGCCTCTGGCCTGTTCGTGATCCTGATGACCCTGCTGCTCGGCCTCGGACCGACCGCGGGTGGAGAACCGACCGCCCAGGCCTACAGCTTCCTTGAAAAACTGTTCACCTGCATGTCAGCCTTCGGTACCGTGGGCCTTGACGTCGGGGTGACGGCCAACTTGAACCGCTGGGGGCAGATGGTGCTGATGGTGGGGATGTTCGTGGGACGGCTGGGGATCATGCTGTTGCTCTCCGCTCTCTACGGCAGCAGGCCCCAGTCCAGGGTCGGCTACCCCCGAGAAGAGGTCTTCATCTGAGGTAGGGGTCCGATGGCATCAAGCAACGCGTGGTGGCAATGGGCCCCCGATGGATCGACCCAGTTCGGCACCTTCGCCGTCATCGGCGTGGGCCGGTTCGGTTCAGCGGTCTGCGAAGAGCTGATCCAAAACGGCGCGGATGTGTTGGCGATCGATGCCAGCCAGCGCGCCATCGATGCGATGCGTCTGATCGATGCCTCGATCGAAGCCCGGGTGGTGGACTGCACCGATGAGGAGGCCCTCCGCGCCGCCGGGGCCCTCGATGTCGACACCGTGGTGGTGGCGATCAGCGAACCGATCGAAGCGAGCATCACCGCCACTTTGATCGTCAAGCACGGGGATGGCACGAAGGTGAAGCAGGTGATTGCCCGTGCCACCAGCGATCTCCACCTGAAGATGCTCCAGCGTGTCGGAGCCGACCGGGTGGTCTTTCCCTCGAAGATGCAGGGCCATCGGCTGGGGCTGGAGCTGGTGCGTCCGAACATGCTGGAGCGACTTCGGCTCGATGACTGCAACAGCATCGAGGAGATCCGTGTTCCAAAGGCCTTCGTGGGCCAGTCTCTGCGTGACCTGAACCTGCGCAAGAACCGCAACGTCACCGTCCTTGCTGTGGGGCCGGAGAACCAGCTGACGGTGAACCCCCCTGCCTCCCATGTCCTGAAGCAGGGGGAACTGCTCGTGGTGATGGGATCTGGCGAAGCCCTGAAGGCACTGCCCTCCCACTGAGCCTGCCCATGAGCTGAACCCCGCCGACGACATCCAGGGCTGCACGGCAGTTTCCACCTGGCTCCTGACGGAGTGCCTGGGCCAGCCCCGGGCGGCAAGTTTCAGGTGGCCCTGATTGCACCAGTGGGGGAGGCAAGAGCCAGGGCAGCGAGAAACCCGAACAGCTGGAAGATGACCACACAGGGACCCGAAGGAAGATCAAAGGCCCCTGAGAGCAGCAGGCCCAGCACGGCGCAGATCGCCCCCAGGCCTGATGCCAGCAGCACGTAACCGTTGAAATGGCTGCTCACCAGCCGCGACGCGCAAGCGGGAATCACCACGAAGGCGCTGATCAGGAGCACGCCGACGGCCTTGATCGAGATCGCCACCACCACCGCCAGCAACACGATGAACAGCAGCCGGTGCAGGGGCACCGCCACGCCCCGGGAGAGGGCCAGGGGTTCATCCAGGGTGAGCAGGATCTGGTCGCGGCGCGTCAGGGTCAGATAGGCCAGGGCAGTGATCAGCAGGGCGGCGATCAGCCCCAGATCCAGCCAGGAAACGCCGAGGATGTCACCGAAGAGCAGCTGGTGGATGCCGCCCTTGTAGGTGCGCACGAAGCTGAGGGCCACCACGGCGATCGCCAGCGAAGAGGAATAGACGATGTTGAGCAGGGCGTCGGTGGGCAGGCGGCTGCGTTCCACCAGCTGGCTCACCACCAGGGCGAACACCACGGCGAAGGGGATCAGCACCAGGGTGGGATTGAGCCCCAGCAGAATTCCCAGGGTGATGCCCAGCAGGCAGGAATGGCCCAGGGCATCGCTGAAGAAGGAGAGCTGGCGCAGCACCGCGAAGCTGCCGAGCAGGCCCCCGAGCGCTCCTGTGAGCAGCCCGCCCAGCAGGGCCCGCTGCATGAACGGCAACTGCAGAAGTTCGGCCAGGGAGGAAGCGTCGATCATCGCGATAGCTCCGGCCCCTGGTGGTGATGGTGGTGGTAGGGCACGTAGCCGCGGCCGTAGACCCGCTGCAGCTGGGCCGGGCTCAGGGCGTGGTCAGGCGGACCGAAGCAGCGCAGGCTGCGGTTCAGGCAGAGAACCCGGTCACAGGTGCGGCGCACCATCTCGAGATCGTGGGAGACCTGCAGGATCGTCCAGCCCTCGCTGCGGCGCAGCTGGAACAGCAGACCGTAGAACTGCTCGGCCGCCTGGCTGTCGAGGCCGGCCTGGGCCTCGTCGAGCACGAGCAGGCGCCGCGGCCGCACCACGCAGAACGCCAGCAGCACACGCTTGGTCTGGCCGCCGGAGAGCTCGCTGATCAGGCGGTCGGCCAGATCGCTGCTGGAGGTTTTCCGCAGAGCTTCGGCCACCGCCCAGCGGCGCCGCTCACCCCCTGCCCAGGGCAACCGCAGGCCCGGCGGGTCCCAGCCCAGGCCCACGAACTCCGCCACGCTCAGAGGACAACGGTTGCGCACAGAGAACGATTGGGGCAGGTAGGCGACCTGGGCTCGCGTGCAGGGCGGCAGCTGGCCCTTGCGGCCGAGCGGCCGGCCGAGGATCCACACCTCGCCGGCCTGGCGGGGCAGGATGCCGAGCAGGGCCTGCACCAGGGTGCTCTTGCCGGCGCCGTTGGGACCCACCAGGGCCGTGTCGGTTTCGGCGTCGAGCGAGAAGCTGACGTTCTCCACCGCGGTGACGGATTCGCGCCGCACCGTCAGGTCCCTGACTTCGAGAACGGTTTCCCCCATGGCTTGAGCCTACCGAGGGCCGCCGGCTGCCTTTCCGCCGAAGGCCGCGACCAGAGCCTTTACGTTGCTGCGCATCGTGCTGGCGTAGTGACCGGGCTTCCGGGCCTCGGCCGGAGCCGTTTCAAGCGGGTCGAAGAAGCTCACCTTCACCCCCAGATCCTGGGCCATGGCCTGGAACGACGTGCTGTTCTCCTGCGGTTCGCTGAGCAGGGTCCGGAGGCCGGAATCCTTCGCGACCTGCATCACCCGCCGCAGCTCGGCCGGAGTGGGATTTTCGTCGGGAACATCCACCACGAAGGCGGTGTTCAGCCGGTAGCGATCGGCGAAGTAGGGAGCGAAATCGTGGAACGTCACGAAGGTTCTGCCTGCGAACGGCTTGAGTTCAGCGGCGAATTCGTCGTTGAGCGAGCGCAGCCCGGCCGTGAAGGCAGCGGCATTGGCGCTGAACTCCTGCCTGCAGGAGGGCCTGGCGGCGATCAGGCCATCACGGATGGTGTTCACCTGCTGCACGGCCCGCAGTGGATCCAGCCAGATGTGGGGATTCCTCCCACCGTGCTCCTGGCCATGGCCGTGGCCGTGGGCCTGGGGTTCAGCCTCACCCGGGTTCGCCAGGGTGGCGACGCCCCGGCTGGAGTCGATCACCTTCAGCCCTGGGTTCTCCGCACCGGCGATCAGCTTGCCGAGGAAGCCCTCGAAGCCGAGGCCGTTCTTCACCAGCACATCGGCCTTGCGGATCCGCGCCAGGTCGGTGGGGGTGGCCTGGAAGTCGTGGGGGCCGACGTGGGGAGGGATCAGCGGCTGCACGGTGGCGCAGCCGCCAGCCACGGCCCGGGTGAATTCGGTGATCGGCACGAAGGTGGTGACCACCGCCAGTCCCTGGGCCTGATCGGCCCCGGGACCGGTGGTTCCGCAGGCGGACAGCACGGCGGCGGCGAGAACGGTGGTGGCAAGAACGGCGGCCAGGCCAGGAACAGCCCTGCAGCGTGGGATGGCTCTCATCGGGCTGGGGACGGGCAGGCCAGGCGACAGGGTCCAGCGACCATGGGCATCAGATAATGATATTCAATTCGCTCAAGATCGTACCCTGTGATCCTGGCCCCGCGGCTCAACGGGAGAGCAGAGGTCAGAGGCTGTGCAACCAGGCCAGCAGGATCTGTTTCTCGGCTGGTGGCAGCTGAAGGTAACGAGCTCTTGCGGCCCGCGCTTCGCCCCCATGCCAGAGGATCGCCTCCTCGATGGTGCGGGCCCGGCCGTCGTGGAGGAAGCCTGCCGAGGCGTTGATCCGCTGGGTGAGACCCAGCCCCCACAGCGGGGCTGTGCGCCACTCGCTCCCGGCCGCCCCCCGTTCAACCACGCCGTCGTCAAGGCCGGGGCCCAGGTCGTGGAGCAGCAGATCGGTGTAGGGCCAGATCGTCTGATCATTGATCACCCGGGCCACCGCCTGGGGAGATCGGCCCGTGGTCAGTTGCGGCACATGACAGCGGGCGCACGGCAGCTCACCGAACAGCTCCCGGCCCTGGCGCGCCACCGGGCTGGAGGCCGGCCGGGCGGTGCGCGGTGCCCCCAGCGTCTGGCTGTAGAAGGTCACCAGATCCAGCTCCCGGGCGCCGATGTCCCCCGGGCTGGTCAGGCCCATGTCGTTCAGGAAGGCAGCAGCCGTCTGCTCCCGCACCGAGGCGGAAAGGGCCTTCCAGCCGAATCGGCCCAGACGCCGCTGGCCATCGGCGCCGGTCAGCCAGTGGGGCCGGCCGGAAATGCCGTCTCCATCCCGGTCATCGGGGTCGGCGCGGCTCAGGATCGCCTGCTCCGGCACCGCCTCCAGCAGCCCCATGCCGAGCAGGGGAGGTGCCACCCGCAGGGAACGCGCCACCAACCGGGGCGAGAGATCAAGGGGATCTTCCGCCTCCAGGCGAACCACCGGCCGACGCAGGCCCGCCTGGTTCTGCCACTCCACCTGCACGGCAGCATCGGGTTGGCCCCCCAGCACCGCCCGATCCCGCACCTGGTGACCGATGCCCGGCACGGGCCGCGCATCCCGCAGGGCCACCCGAACCAGGGATTCCCCCATCAGCGGCCGGCCGCGACCGTTGCGCACATGGCAGGCGATGCAGGAGGCGGCGTTGAAGCGGGGTCCCAGTCCCGCTCCGGGCGCCCCCTCCAGGGGCACATGGGTGCGATCGAAGAGCACATCGGCCACCTGGTGGCGCTCCAGTTCCGCAGGGCTGAGGCCGGCGGCCGGCTGCTCGAAGGAGGCCGACGTGCGGTTGGCCACCGTCATCGCCCCGGCCGCCTGTTGGGGATCGTCGCCCCCCCAGCTTCGCTGCAGCCCGACACCCAGCACCACCACCAGGGCCAGCAGGGCCAGCAGCAGGTGTTGACGGGGGCGAGGCATCAGGACAACAGCGGCACCGACCGCTCCACCAGCTTCGAAGTGCTGTGCAGCTGGGTGATCAGCTCCTCCATCGCCCTGCGGGCGGCTGGATTGTCGAGGTGATCGTTGATCGGGTGCGGCAGGGCCCTGGCCATGGCCACCGCCCGGCCTGTCTGGGTGTCGATCTGCCGGCCCAGGCCGGGATCTCGGCTCCGAATGAGCTCCAGCAGGCCGGTGGCGAGCAGCACCTGGCGGGCGCCTTCCACGTTGGCCAGCAGATCGGCCTGGGTGTTGCCGCTGTCGGCGCTCTCCAGGGTCTGGGGATCACGGGTCTTCAGGGGCTGGCCCAGTTTCTCGTCACCCTCTTCCTGCAGCAGGCCGATCACCCCTTGCAGCATCTCCTGCAGGGCCGTGCCGGCTTCGGCGGGGGTGCTGATCCGGGCGCCGAAGCCCTGGGGCCCCGACCAGCTGGCCAGCAGCCCCTCCGCCTGGCGATGCAGATCATCGGCCGCCAGGCGCAGATAGGCGAGATCGTTGGGCGTGAGCTGGGCCGCGCCGGGAGGTGCGCCGGTTCGCCCTCCGTAGATCACCCATTCGATGCCGTGGAATCCCTTGGCGGTGTCGCTGAGGGCGGCGAAGGTTTCGGGCGTGAACGGGGCGCCGCCCAGGGCCGCGGCGAGGTCCTTGCGGTTCACGGGCCAGTCGTCCATGGCCCCGTCGAATCCTTCGGTTTCGGCGGGGCCGAAGGCCCAGCTTTCACTGGTCTCCCAGATCTGGCGCGCCGCCAGCCAGGCCTTGCGGGCCGCCTCGAGATGCGCCTCGGATGGCTTGTCCGTGAGGCGCTGGATCGCCTCCTGCAGGGCGCCGGTTTCAGCCACGAGCTGGGTGTGATTGGGTTGCACCACCTTCTCCACGAAGGTCTTCACCACCGACTGGTCCGTCGGCACCGCCGTTCTGGTGGCCGTGTCGCATCCCGTGCTGGCCAGGCCCAGGCCCAAGGAGACACCCCAGGCAAGGCCTCGGCTCCAGCGGCAGGCTTGGGTCACGGTCATGGAAGGTTTCTTGAGCCAATGTCCAGCGGCCGTCTCCAGGCTCAGTACCAGAAGGGCACACCATCGCGTGACCTATGGCACCGGGGCCCGCATCACCGCTCAGTCGCCCCACATCCGCAGCAGGTTGCTGTAGCTGCGGCTGAGCAGATCGAAGCCCTCGCTCTTGCCCTGCTCGCGGAACAGCATCCGCCGCACCGTATCGAGTTCGAACAGCAGCTCCCGCTGCTCGCCGCTGCGGATGCGGCTCTGGATCCAGCCGACGCAGACGAGCCGCTCCCCCTCGCTGACCGGTTCCACCCGGTGCAGCAGGGTGCTGGGGTAGACGATGCCATGGCCCGCCGGCAGGCGGAAGCGTTCCTCCCCATGGGGAAACTCGAGGATCAGGGCACCGCCCCGGTAGCTCTCCGGCTCGCAGAGGAAGAGGGTGAAGGAAAGATCGGAGCGGCTCCCGGCCATGAAGGCGTTGTCCACGTGGCGGCCGTAGCCCTCGCCGGAGCCTGTGCGGCTGAACAGCAGCCCATGGACGCGCACCGGCAGCGCCGCCGCCTGCACCAGCGGATGGCCCAGCAGAGCCTCGACCACCTCGCCGGCCAGAGAACGTTGCAGAGCGGAACCGCGATCCAGCTGCCGGTTGTTCTTCACCGCCCGGGCGTGCCATCCCGCCGTGGTGCCACCGGGCCGCCAATCCGTGTCGGCCGCCAGCAACTGGTCCCGCCAGGCGGCTGCCCGTTCGGGACGCACCAGGCCCTCCAACGGAAAGCGCATCTGCGGAAGGCTTTGAAATCCACCGGACATTCTCACGAGCCAGGGCTGCTTCAGCTGCGGCCGCCATGTTTCAAATGCGACCGGACGGTGTGGCTTCGAGCCGGCGGAGGGGGCCTGAGCCGATCACAATCGCCGCCAGCTCCCCCTCGCGCCCATGCCCCGCCCCAGCATCGCTCTGTTTCTGGCCACCGCCGGTCTGCTGACCGGGGCGGTGGGTTGCGGCAAGGCGGAGGCGCCCGAGGACACGAAGGCTCCGGCTGCACAACAGGCCGCACCTGCCGCCGGTCAGTCAGTCCCCTATCACAAGAGCGGCCAGGGCGAAGAGGGAGGAGAGGGCGAAAAGGGAGGAGAGGGCGAAGAGGGAGGGGAGGGAGGAGAAGGGGGCGAGGGTTGAGCCCGGATCGTCTGGCCACCCCCTCCTGAGCACGGTTCCAGCCCTGGGGGCTCGTTACGATTGGAGGGCAAGCCGCACAGCACCCGTGGGGGATTGCTGAGCATGGATTCATAGAATCTGAGATGTGTTCTCAGCCATAGGCCCATGACTTCTCAGGTCGCGACGCTGCAGCTCACGGACAAGCAGGGGATTCTCCTGAACGTGCTGCGCGAGAGCGACAAGGAGCTCTCCGGGCAGGACCTGCACGCCCAGTTGCGCCTCAGCGGCCAGGGCATGGGGCTCGCCACCGTCTACCGCCATCTGCGCCATCTGCAGCTGCGGGGGCTGGTGCGCTGCCGCCATCTGCCCAGCGGCGAGGCCCTCTACGCGCCCACCGAACGGGATACCCACCACCTCACCTGCGTCGACTGCGGGCTCACCGTGCCGCTCCACAACTGCCCGATGCACGGCGGAACCCCCGAGCGTGAGGAGCTGCACGGATTCGAGCTTCTCTTCCATACCCTGGAATTCTTCGGTCTGTGCAGCAACTGCCGCCAGCGCCACTGAGGTCGCGGCAGCCACACCGAAGACAGCCAGCCATGCCCGACCGCGTTCGCGCTGGTGAGACGTCAGGCGGCTCTTGATCGACGCAGCCCGGCGAGCGCTGCTTCCGGGGGGGCAAAAGGTGCTATAAAGGTGATTATGGCAATCATTACGCTTCTCCAGGCGCTGTGATCCAGCCCGCGGCTGAGCTGTCTGCCGCCATCACCGGCAGCCGTCACAGGCAGCCGTGCCCGAAGGCACCCTCGCCTGCTGCGTTTCGAGCCGCCTGAGGCCGCCCTCTGCGGGAGCGTGAGCACGCTTCTGCGCCTGGCACTCCGCGGCCAACGAAGCACCACCCCTTCCTGATCCGCCGCCCATGCCGAATCTTCTGCGCCCGTTATGGATGGCTCCTGCCGCCCTGGGTCTGCTGCTCCCGCAGGCCCCCGGGCTGGCCGCCGACTTCGACCTGGAGTCGATCCACCGGTACGCCAGAGGGGGGGCTCCGACCAGCCAGGAACAGGTCACCAGCATCACCCAGTTTTCCGACGTGCAGCCCACCGAGTGGGC
>CAYHCE010000035.1:0-34313 GCA_964355015.1 uncultured bacterium
TGAGGTTGAGCTCCTTGAGCTCGCCCTCGCTGGCCTGGCCGGACATCGAGGCCAGGGAGACCCGGCGGGACGCCATCTGCTGCGCCAGCCGGGTGGCCCGCGCTTCGGTGGCCCGATCGCCCACGACGGCGCGGGCGGTCTTCTCGTCGGGGTAGACCTCGAACTCGTCGCCGGCGGTGGGCACCTCGCTGAAGCCGAGCGCCTCGACGGCGGCCGAGGGGCCGGCCAGCTTGACCCGCTTGCCGGTGTCGTCGACCATCGCCCGCACTTTGCCCAGCACCGGGCCAGCGGCGACCACATCGCCCGCCTTGAGCGTGCCGTTCTGGATCAGGAGTGTGGCCACCGGGCCCTTGGCCTTGTCCAGGTGGGCCTCGATCACGGTGCCCTTGGCCATCCGATCCGGGTTGGCCTGGAGATCCTCGACCTCCGTCACCAGCAGGATCATCTCCAGCAGCTTGTCGATGTTCTCTCCCTTGATGGCGCTCACCGGCACCATCACGGTGTTGCCACCCCAGTCTTCGGAGACCAGATCGAGGGCGGAGAGCTCCTGCTTGACCCGCTCGGGCTGGGCGCCTTCCTTGTCGATCTTGTTGATCGCCACGATGATCGGCACCTCGGCGGCACGGGCGTGGCTGATCGCCTCCAGCGTCTGCGGGCG
Organism: uncultured bacterium; assembly: GCA_964355015.1. Classification (GTDB taxonomy): domain Bacteria; phylum Cyanobacteriota; class Cyanobacteriia; order PCC-6307; family Cyanobiaceae; genus CAYHCE01. Next base: position 659 of record CAYHCE010000035.1, read on the forward strand.
GACGCCATCATCGGCGGCCACCACCAGCACGGCCACGTCGGTCACCTTGGTGCCGCGGGCCCGCATGGCGGTGAAGGCCTCGTGGCCCGGGGTGTCGAGGAAGGTGATGCGGCGGTCCTCGCCGGCCTGGGGGATCATCACCTGATAGGCGCCGATGTGCTGGGTGATGCCACCGGCCTCACCGGCGGCCACGCGGGTCTTGCGGATCGCGTCGAGCAGGCTGGTCTTGCCGTGGTCGACGTGGCCCATGACGGTGACCACGGGCGGCCGGCGGATCAGGTGAGCCCGGTCGCTTTCCTCGATCATCTCCACCGTTTTCTTGGCGGCCTCCTGGACGTCGTCCTCCAGGACGGGCACACCGAATTCCTCGGACACCGTCTCGATCGTGGAGAGATCGAGCGTCTGGGTGACGGTGGCGATGATCCCCTTGAAGAAAAGGGATTTGATGATCTCCGAGCTCTCGACGCCGAGGCGGTCGGCCAGCTCCTGAACCGTGAGGTTGCCCTCCGGCACGATCAGCATCTCCGGCCGGGTGGCCTTGGCCTCGCGGGCTGCGCGCAGTTCCATGGCACGGCGGCGCTGCCGTTGCCGGGTGGTTTCCTTCTTGCGTTTCCGCATGGCCACCACCGGCTTGACTCCGGGGGCCGCCTGACGGGTGCGGGGCCTGGCCGGACGGGCCAGGCTCGCCTGCAGCACCAAGGCTTCCTGTTCACCGGCGTAACCGCCGGTTTCGGCCGTGAGCGCATCATCGTTCTCGCCGATGATGTGCACCTTCTGGCGCTGCTTCTGCGGTGACTTGCTGCGCAGGGCCTCCAGCTTGGCGCTGTCGTCCCACTCCGGCCGCCGGGCCCGGCCAGGCCCGGCGGGCTGTGGTGTGCGGAAAGCGGGCCGTTTCGGTGGTGCGGGTGGCGTTGCGGTGGGGCGTGCGGCATCGGTGCCCGTGCCCACCTCGCCACGTTCGGGACGCCGCGGTGGGGCTGCGCTGGGCCTGCTGCCCGGCTTCTGGAGCTGCATGAGCTCGCCGGGCGCCACGGGCTTGCGCATGCCCTGGGGCATGCCGCCCGGGCGGATGGGCGCTCCCGGCCTGCCTGCGGCACCGGGGCCGGCCGCATCGCGACGGATCGGTTTGCCCACCAGTTCCAGCGGACTGCGGCCCGGCGCCGGTCTGACTCCCGGGGTGGGGGGGCGCTGGGGAGCGCCAGCGGGTCGTTGACTCAGCGCCGGCCGGCCGGAGGGCGGGGCGGGGCGGTTGCTCGTGCCCGCAGGCTGGCCGGGCTGGGGACGACCCACCAACTGGGGTTTGATCGGGGCGGTGTCAGCGCCGACGGCAGGGCGGGCCGGGGCTCCCGGTCGCTGGGGTGCGGCCGGGCGGCTGGGCGGTGGAACGCTGCCGCGGGGCACGGGCCGGGGGCTGGTGGTTGGTCTGGGGCTCGTGGGGCCCGGGCCGGGAGCTTCGGGCTTGCGCACCTGCGGCGGCGGCGCCTTGCTCACCACCGGAGCGATCGGCCGGGTGGGAGCGACCACGGGCTGGCTCGAAGTGGCGGGCCTGCCGGTCGTTGCCGGCGCAGGTCGGCTCTGACCGGCGCCGGGCTTGGTGGGAGCGCCCGTGGCAGCCGGGCGGCTGGCGGCAGTCGCCGGGAGGTCGGGAGTCCTGCGGGCGGGCGGGGCTTCCGGGGAGGCGGCGCGCACCGCCGGTGCCTGCGCCAGGGGGGGCTGCGGCGCCGGCGGCCTGGGGGAGGCGGCTGCGGCTGCGGGCGGCTTGATCACGACCGGTGCGGCCGGCTGGGGTCGGGCGGCCACGGGAGCGGGCTGTGGCCGAGCCGGCTGGGGTGCCGCGACCTGGGGTTGGGCCATGGTCGGAGGGATGGGAGCGGCCTTCTTCACCGAAAGAATGGCTGGGGCGGGTTCCGCGGCTGCGGGGCCGGGGCGGACGGGGCTGACCGGCCGGATCCCGCTGCTGCCGTTGGTGCGGATCAGCTTGCGGATGCGATCGGCCTCGTCGTCGCTGATCGAGCTGCTGTGGCTCTTGACGGCGATGGACAGTTTCTCGGCGGCGTCGAGCACGTCCTTGTTCTCCAGGCCCAGGTCCCGGGACAGCTCATAAATTCTGACTTTGCCGCTGCTGGTCATTCAGGTCTCCGATCGGTCGGGGCACGGGGTGCCGCCGGGCCCCACGCGCGGTGCGGCCACTGTTCATCTTGCCTCAGAGGCTGCAGCGAGGGGTGTCGCTCAGCCGTTGCTCCAGTGCCGCGTAGATGGAATCCGCCACCTGGCAGCGCAGGGCCCGCTGCAGCCGTTTACGACGCCGGGCCTCCTCCAGACACTCCAGGCGCGGACAGAGGTAGGCCGAGCGGCCCATGCCCGTGGCCAGGGCGATTCCGCCCTCGTGCCGGCGGATGATCCGCCAGAGCAGACTCCGATCCTGCAGCTGGCGGCAGGACACACAGCGGCGCAGGACCGGTCGGCCACTCACCGGTCGTCATCCCCTTCGGCGGAGCCGGAGGGCTCCTGGGTCTCCGGCCCGGATCCAGCCTCAGGGCCGCCCCCTTCCTCGGCCCGTTCCGCTTCAGCGGCGGTCTCGTCCCCAACCGTGTCGCCGCCTTCTTCTCCTTCCTCCAGTCCGTCCTCGTAGGCGTCCTCGGGCAGGGGATAGAGGTCCCGCAGACGGGCGTCCTCCTCGGCGCGAGCCGCCTGTTCGACGGCCAGCCGCGCCTCTGCTTCCGCCTGCTGTCGCTCGTCCTCCTGGCGCAGGGCGATCAGCTCGGCCGCGCGGGCATCCTCACTGAGCTGGTCGTACTCGGCGGCGTTCTTGATGTCGATCTTCCAGCCGGTGAGGCGCGCCGCCAGCCGCACGTTCTGACCCTCGCGGCCGATCGCCAGGCTGAGCTGATCCGGCGGCACCAGTACGTGGGCGTAGTGCCCCTCGGGATCCACCAGCCGCACCATCTCCACCCGGGCCGGGCTGAGGGAGTTGGCCAGGTACTGGCCCGGATCGGGGGACCAGCGGATCACGTCGATCTTCTCGCCCCGCAGCTCGTTCACCACCTGCTGAATGCGGGAGCCCCGGGCGCCGATGCAGGCGCCCACCGGGTCCACCTCGCGCTCGACGCTGTCGACCGCCACCTTGGTGCGCGGCCCCACCGCCCTTGAAGGGGGATTGGCCTCCCGGGCCACGGCCACGATCCGCACCGATCCCTCCTGGATCTCGGGCACCTCGTTCTCGAACAGGTAGACCACCAGGCCCGCATTGGCGCGTGAGACGAACAGCTGGGGCCCGCGCCGAGCCACCTCGGATACCTCTTTGAGGAACACCTTGAAGGTGGCGTTGGCGCGGTAGTTGTCGTTGGGGAGCTGGTCGCGGCGCGGCAGCTCCGCTTCCACCTCGGGCCGGCCCAGGCCGGAGCTCACGCCCATGATGATCGACTGGCGCTCGAAGCGGATCACCCGTGCGGTGAGCACCGGATCCTCCAGATCGGCGAATTCCTCCTGGATCATGCGCCGCTGCTGATCCCGCAGCTTCTGGGCCAGCACCTGCTTGGTGGTGGCTGCCGCCATTCGTCCGAAGTCGTCCTTCTCCGGGGTGACGTCCAGCACGACCGTGTCGCCGATCTGGGCATCCTCCGCCACCTGCTGCACCTCGGAGAGGGCGATCTGGTGGTCTTCGCTCTCCACTTCCTCCACGATGATCTTGCTGGCCAGCACCCGGTAGCCCTCCTCGTCGAGGTCGAGAGCCACATCGAAGTTGCTGAAGTAGTCCTCCTCGAAGGGGTCCTCGCTGATCCCCAGGTAGAGGGTGCGCCGGTAGCGCTCGTAGCCCTTGAGCAGGGCTTCGCGCAGCGCTGCCTCCACCACCTGTGTGGGGAGTTTCTTCTCCTCGCTGATGTCCTCGATCAGGTTCTGCAGACCGGGGAGGAGAACGAGTGCCATCAGCTCAGAGGGGGGGGAGGAGTGGGTGGGAAAAGAGAGGGGAACGCCGGCTCAGTGCTGTGGTGTCACCAGCCGGATGGAGAGCACGTCGGCCCGCGGGATCCGGCTGGTGCGGCCACGGATATTCAGCTGAACGGCCTGTTCATCCCGTTCCAGCAGCAAGCCTTCGCGCCTGCTCTCCGTACCCTTCGGGTCCCGGAAGCACACCTCGACCGGAAATCCGCGGAAACTGCGGAAATCCCTGTCTTCGGTGAGCTCCTCGCCGATGCCGGGGCTGCTGATCTCCAGAACATACGCCTCGGGCAGGAGGTCGGAGGCCTCGAGCGACTCGCTCAGGACACCACTGAAGGCGGCGCACGTGTCGAGGTTGACGTCTCCGCCGCCGACAGGGCGGAGCTCCACCACCACGGTGAGGGGAATCCGATGGGTGTGGATCCGCACGCCCACGATCTCAAGGCCGGAGGCCTCGGCCACGGGCTCCGCAAGACTCTGCAGTTGGGGAATCAGGGGGTGGGACACCGTGGGGCGGGTGCGGTTCGGGGAGCCCGACCGGCTCCTGCAGAGAACTGCCCCTGTGCGGAAACGGAGCCCTCGGGCCCGTGGCTCCAGCCAACAGGGTGATGCCCGCCGGGCATGAAACCGAGCGTAGAGGATGCCGGATCGCCTCCGGCTCAGAAGGGCGACCCGCCGATGTCTGCCGGCGGCGCATCGAACAGGCCGAGGCTCGGCGCCTCGCCGTAGAAATCCTCAGCGCCTGGTTCGCCCCGCAGGGCGGGGTCCTGGTTCAGGCAGAGCTGCGGTTCCCTGACGAACTGGCAGACCCGTGCCCAGAGCTTGGTACGGGTTCCTGCGGGACCCTGGCTGAACAGCACCCGATCCTGACCACCCACCATCCCCAGGATCTCCACCTGGCAGAGGCTGCACCGCACTCGGGTGCCGGGGGAAATCGAGGCCATGGGCTGGCTGCGCTGTTGCGGCAACTTAGGCTGCAGCTACAGACAATGGCTTCGTCTGTTGCGAGCCCTTCAACTGGGGTCCGATAGCGGTCGGTACCGGGAAGTTCAGCCGGAAGCCGTCCTGCGTCTGCTCCAGCTCAGTGATCCTCATCTGCTCCAGAACGGCCAGGCTCTCTACCGGGGCCGCAACCCGCTGGATCTGCTGCGCCATGGCCTGGGCAGGGCGCTGGAACGGCTCCCCGCGGCCCCCGACCTGCTGCTGATCAGCGGCGATCTCTGCCAGGACGAGAGCCTGGGGGGATACATCCGCCTGCGGGAGCTGCTTGCCGGGCTGGATCTGCCCGTGGCGCTGCTGCCCGGCAACCATGATCACCCCGTTCTGCTGGGCGCGGCGCTGGCCCGGCGGGCGGCGCTGGCCCCGGCGGAGTTGTGGCTGGGGAGCTGGCGCCTGCTGCTGCTCTCCAGCCACAGGCCGGCACGCACGGAGGGCTGGCTGGGGCCGATCCAGCTGGCCTGGCTGCGGCGCCGGCTGGCAGGGGCCGATGGTCCCGTGCTGTTGGCCGTGCACCATCCGCCCCTGCCGATCGGCGATCCGGACTTCGACGCCATCGGCCTCCACGACGCCCCACTCCTGCTGGAGGCGCTGGCGGCCTGCCCTCACGTGGCCGCCGTGCTCTGCGGCCACGTCCATCAGCATTGGCAGGGCAGCCTGCCGGGTCGGCCGGAGGTGCCGCTGCTGGCCTGTCCGTCGACGCTCTGCGCCTTCCCGGCGGTGCAGCCCTGCCCTCTCGGCCGGCCCGACGACCCCGGTGGGCGGCTGCTGGAGCTGGGCACCGGCGGGGTCTGGAGCCAGCGGCTGCTGCGCTGGTCGCCGCCGGATGCGGAAGCCGGCTGAGGATGCTTAGCCTCCAGACCATGTCAAGCCACGTGTCGACCCAGGCCCCTGTCGTGCCCCGCACCCTGTGGATACGCCTGCTGACTTCCCTTCTGGCGCTCGGTCTCGGCGCACTCCTGAGCCTGGTGGGGCTGCCGCTCGCCGTGCAGGCCCTTTCCGTGGAGGAGGTGCCGGCGATGGCCCCCGCCGCTGCGGACGTTCCCCTGCCTGCGGCTGCCGCCGTCGTCGCCAGCCCGTTGGCGCCCCACAGCTTCGTGGCCCTGGCGGCCCGCCGTGTCGGCCCGGCGGTGGTGCGCATCGACACCGAGCGCAGCGTCGCCCGCCAGGCCTTCGATCCGGCCCTGCTCGATCCGCTGCTGCGCGACCTGTTCGGCGATCCGGCCGGCAGCAGCCGTGAGCGTGGCCAGGGCTCAGGTGTGGTGATCGACGCCGGCGGGCTGGTGCTCACCAACGCCCATGTGGTCGACCGGGCCGATCGGGTCGAGGTCACCCTTGCGGACGGACGCCAGGTGGATGGCGATGTGGTGGGTGCCGACCCGGTCACGGATCTGGCTGTCGTGCGCATCCAGGCTCTGCGCGGTCTTCAGTCGGCGCCGCTGGGGGATTCGGAGGCTCTCGAGGTGGGCGACTGGGCCATCGCCCTCGGCAGCCCCTACGGCCTTGAGCGCACGGTCACGCTCGGAATCGTCAGCAGCCTGCATCGCAACATCAACAGCCTTGGCTTCGCCGACAAGCGGCTCGACCTGATCCAGACCGACGCCGCCATCAACCCAGGCAATTCAGGCGGCCCCCTGATCAACGCCTCCGGTGAGGTGATCGGGATCAACACGCTCGTGCGCTCCGGTCCCGGTGCCGGTCTGGGCTTCGCTATCCCGATCAACCTGGCCCGCCGTGTGGCCGGCCAGCTGCGCAGCGGAGGCGAGGTGGTGCATCCCTATCTGGGGCTGCAGCTGATTCCCCTCACGGCCCGGCGGGCCCGCGAGAACAATCGCGATCCCGAGGCGGTGCTGCAACTGCCGGAGCGGGACGGAGCCCTGGTGCAGCGGGTGCTCCCCGACAGCCCGGCCGAGGCTGCCGGGCTGCGCCGGGGCGACCTGGTCGTGGCTGCCGCCGATGAACCGGTGCGCGACCCTTCGGGCCTGCTGCAGAGGGTCGAGGCGTCGCGGGTCGGCGAGGCCCTGCCGCTGAAGGTGGTGCGGGGCAAGCGTGAGCTTCAGCTCTCGATCAAGCCCGCCGCCCTGCCGCATGTCTCCTGAATCCGGCAGCGACTGATCGGGACAGCGGGGGCTCCCTTGCTACGGTCACCGCCACGATCCGACACCCCGATGCCCGATCTGCAGGACCGCATGAAACAGGCGGTTGCCGTCGCTGCCGTGGAGCAGATCCGCGATGGCATGGTGCTCGGCCTGGGCTCCGGCTCCACCGCCGCCCTGATGATCCGGGAGCTCGGCGCACGGCTGCAGCGCGGGGAGCTGCGGGACATCGTCGGGGTGACCACCTCTTTCCAGGGCGAGGTGCTGGCCGCAGAGCTCGGGATTCCGCTCCAGAGCCTCAATGCCGTGGACCGGATCGATCTCGCCATCGATGGCGCCGATGAAGTCGACCCGGGCTTCCAGCTGATCAAGGGTGGTGGAGCGTGCCACGTGCAGGAGAAGCTCGTGGCACGCCGCGCCGCTCGTTTCGTGGTGGTGGTGGACGCCAGCAAGCTGGTGGAGCGCCTCAACCTGAGCTTCCCGCTGCCTGTGGAAGTTCTGCCCGGGGCCTGGCGGCAGGTGAAGGGGGAGCTGGAGGCGATGGGGGCCGTGGCCGTGCTGCGCATGGCCGTTCGCAAGGCGGGCCCGGTGGTGACCGACCAGGGCAATCTGGTGCTGGATATCAGCTTCCCCGGTGGTATCGGTGATCCCGTCTCTCTGGAGCGGGAGATCAACAACCTTCCCGGCGTGCTCGAGAACGGACTGTTCGTGAACCTGGCCGATCAGGTTCTCGTCGGCGAGATCCTCGATGACGAGCCCAGGGTCCGGGATCTGGACAGGCGCTGAGCCGGCGGCCAGCCGGCTCCTGGCTCCTCCTCACTCCAGCCGCCGGCGCACCGATTCGGCATGGCTGTGCAGCCCCTCGCTCTCGGCCAGGGTGATCACCGCCGCCCCTGTCGCCTCTAGGGCCTGGCGGTTGAAGGCGATCAGGCTGGTGTGGCGCATGAATGTTTCGACGCTCAGGGCGCCGGAGAAGCGGGCGGTTCCCGAGGTGGGAAGGGTGTGGTTGGGCCCGGCCAGATAGTCGCCCACCGCCTCCGGGCTCCAGGCGCCGATGAAGATCGCCCCGGCGTTCTCGATCTGCTCGGCCAGGGGTTCGGGACGCTCCACCAGCAGCTCCAGGTGCTCGGGGGCGAACCTGTCGCTGAGGCGGGCGGCCTCCTCCAGGGAGGAGCAGACCACGATCAGGCCCCAGTCCCTCAGGGCGGCGCGGCTCAGTTCGGCGCGGGGATGGCCCTGCAGCTGCTCCTCCAGGGCCCGGGGCACGGCCTCGGCGAGGGAGGGACTGGTGGTGAGCAGGATGGCGGCGGCGAGGGGATCGTGCTCGGCCTGTGCCAGCAGATCGGCCGCCACGTGCCGGGGATCGGCGCTCTGGTCGGCGATCACCAGCACCTCGCTCGGGCCGGCCAGGGAATCGATCGCCACCCTGCCGTAGACGGCCTTCTTGGCCAGTGTCACGTAGAGATTGCCGGGGCCGGTGATCACATCCACCCGGGGGATCGATTCCGTTCCGAAGGCCAGCGCGGCGATGGCCTGAGCCCCACCCACCCGGTAGATCTCCTCCACTCCGGCCAGGTGGGCGGCGGCCAGGACCGTGGGATGGGGCCGTCCCTCCGGACCGGGAGGGGTCACCATCACCACCCGTTTCACGCCGGCCACCCTGGCCGGCACCGCGTTCATCAGCACGGTGCTGGGATAGGAGGCGCGGCCGCCGGGCACGTACAGGCCGGCCCGTTCGACGGGCCGCCAGCGGCGACCGAGGCGCTCGCCATGCACCCCTGTGACGGCCAGATCCCGGGGCTTCTGCCGCTGGTGAAAATCGAGGATGCGCCGGTGGGCGAGCTCCAGGGCCGCCCGTAGATCAGGCGGGCAGTCCTGCCAGGCCTGGGCGAGATCCTGGCGAGGGATGCGCAGGGGATCGGGGCGCACCCCATCGAACCGCTCGCTCAGCTCCAGCAGGGCCCTGTCCCCCTCCAGGCGGACCTGCTCGAGGATGGCGTCCACCCGAGCAGCGGCCTCTCGGCTCTGGCTGCCGCTGGTGCGGCCGGCGATCGCTTCGAGGCGCCTGCCTGCCGCTTCCGGATCATGGAGGACCTCCAGGGTCAGGCCAGCCGGGGTGTCGCTCAGGGTGTTCGGCACGGGGGTCGGGGTGGTGGCCACGGTCGCCACGGGGTCGGCCTCGACAAGCTAGGGCGCGGGCCGAGGCGCAAGGGCAGCGGGGAGGGTAGGATCGACAGCTGCCGAATCAGCGCCGAACCCGCCTGTGGCCAATAACAAGTCTTCGAAGAAGCGCATCGAGATCGCCGAGCGCAACTGGTTGCAAAACCGTACGTACAAATCGGCCGTGCGCACCCTGATGAAACGCTGCTTCACCGCCGTCAACGTCTACAGCCAGGAGCCCGGCGAGGACAACAGAACCGCCGTGCAGAGCAGCCTGAACGCAGCCTTCAGCAAGATCGACAAGGCGGTCAAGCGCGGCGTCCTGCATCGCAACACCGGTGCCAACCAGAAGTCCCGCCTCAGCGCGGCGGTGAAGCAGGCCATTGAGCCCGTCGCCGTCGCCGCCGGCACCCCCTGAGCGGTTCCGACAGCCAGCCGGCGCCCCCATGGCAGCCCTGAACGTTTCCCCGTCCCCGGCGGCCGCTCTGGCCGCGCCGGCGACGTTGCCGCCCCTGGTGGACAGCCATTGCCACATCGTGTTCGACGGTTTCGACGCCGATCGCGATGCGGTGGCCGAGCGCTGGCGTGAAGCGGGTGTCGTGGCCCTGCTGCATGCCTGCGTCGAGCCGGCCGAGATCCCTGCGATCCGCGCCCTCGCGGATCGCTTCCCCGAGCTGCGCTACTCGGTCGGCGTCCATCCTCTGGACACCGCCCACTGGCAGCCGGACACGCAGCAACGGCTGCGCCGGGCCGCCCAGGAGGATTCACGGGTCGTGGCGATCGGGGAGTTGGGCCTTGATCTGTTCCGGGAGTCCAACCTCGACGTCCAGTTGGCGGTGCTGCGCCCCCAGCTGGAGCTGGCGCTTGAGCTGGACCTGCCGGTGATCATTCACTGCCGTGATGCCGCCGGACCGATGCTGGCCGAGCTGCGCCGGCACCGGGCGGAGGGCTGCTGCCCCCGCGGGGTGATGCACTGCTGGGGAGGCACCCCTGAAGAGATGGAGGGCTTCCTGGAGCTGGGTCTGTTCATCAGCTTCAGCGGCACGGTCACCTTCCCCAGGGCGGCCGATGCCCATGCCTGCGCCCGCCGGGTTCCGGCCGATCGCTACCTGATCGAGACCGACTGCCCCTTCCTGGCCCCGGTGCCCCGCCGGGGCAAGCGCAATGAGCCCGCCTTCGTGGCCTCGGTGGCGCAGCGGGTCGCGGAGCTGCGCGGTGAGTCGCTGGCGGAGGTGGCGGCCACAACCACCGCGAATGCGGTACGCCTTTTTGGGCTTTCCATGCCGCCTTCGCACAATTGTGTATGATGTTTTATTGGCCTGGCAGCGCGAGCGCTCCATTGTCGACGTCGGCAGTTCCGAACCGAGCTCCAACCACGTGATCACGGCGCAGTCGCCCTCCCCCAAGGGGACGGCTGCGACGTGACTTTGGCTGCCCTCGTGGCAACCCTGGCCAGCCGGCGTGTCATCACCGCCGCAGGCCATCCCCTCCTTAAACCGTTCTTGCAGGTCCACGCATGAGCAGCGCGATCCAGGTCGCCAAGACCGTCACTCACCTGCCCGATCTGGTCGAGGTGCAGCGGTCGAGCTTCAAATGGTTCCTGGAAAAGGGTCTGATCGAAGAGCTGGACAGCTTCTCCCCGATCACCGACTACACGGGAAAGCTCGAACTCCATTTCGTCGGCACGGAGTACCGCCTCAAGCGGCCACGCCATGACGTGGAGGAGGCGAAGCGGCGTGATGCCACCTTCGCCTCGCAGATGTATGTCACCTGCCGGCTGGTCAACAAGGAAACCGGCGAGATCAAGGAGCAGGAGGTGTTCATCGGGGAACTTCCCCTGATGACCGAGCGCGGCACCTTCATCATCAACGGCGCTGAGCGGGTGATCGTCAACCAGATCGTCCGCAGCCCGGGGGTGTACTTCAAGGAGGAGCCCGATCCGAAAACAGGCCGCAAGACCTACAACGCGAGTGTCATTCCCAACAGGGGTGCCTGGTTGAAGTTTGAGACGGATAAACATGAGTTGATGCATGTCCGCGTCGATAAGACGCGCAAGATCAATGCCCACGTTCTGATGCGGGCCATGGGCCTGTCGGACATTGATGTCCTCGAAACCCTCAGGCATCCCGACTATTACCGTAAGACGATCGAGACGGCCACCAATGTCGAGCAGATCAACTCCGAAGACCAGGCCCTCCTGGAGCTCTACAAGAAGTTGCGCCCGGGCGAACCCCCATCCGTGAGCGGTGGGCAGCAGTTGCTGCACAGCCGCTTCTTCGATCCGAAGCGCTATGACCTGGGCCGTGTAGGCCGTTACAAGATCAACAAGAAGCTGCGCCTCACCGTTCCAGACGAAACTCGAGTCCTCACCAAGGATGAGCTGCTCTCCACCCTTGACTACCTGATCGGTCTGCAGCTCGGTCAGCCTGGCTACGAAGTCGATGACATCGACCACCTTGGCAATCGCAGGGTGCGATCGGTCGGTGAGTTGCTGCAGAACCAGGTGCGGGTGGGCCTCAACCGGCTCGAGCGGATCATCAAGGAACGGATGACGGTCGGCGAGACCGAATCTCTCACCCCGGCCCAGCTGGTGAACCCCAAGCCCCTGGTGGCGGCGATCAAGGAGTTCTTCGGCTCCAGCCAGCTCAGCCAGTTCATGGACCAGACCAACCCCCTGGCCGAGCTGACCCACAAGCGCCGCATCAGCGCCCTCGGTCCCGGCGGTCTAACCCGCGAGCGGGCCGGCTTCGCCGTGCGCGACATCCACCCCTCCCACTACGGCCGGATCTGCCCGATCGAGACGCCGGAAGGCCCGAACGCCGGTCTGATCGGCTCCCTCGCCACCCACGCCCGGGTGAATGAGTACGGCTTCATTGAAACCCCCTTCTGGAGGGTGGAAAACGGCATTGTCCTCAAGCAGGGGGATCCGATCTATCTTTCCGCCGACCTGGAGGATGAGTGCCGCGTCGCCCCCGGCGATGTGGCCACCGACGCCGAGGGCCGCATCACAGCCGAGCTGGTGCCGGTCCGCTACCGGCAGGACTTCGAGAAGGTGCCCCCCGAGCAGGTCGACTACGTCCAGCTCTCGCCTGTGCAGGTGATCTCGGTTGCCACCTCCTTGATCCCCTTCCTCGAGCACGACGACGCCAACCGTGCCCTGATGGGCTCGAACATGCAGCGCCAGGCGGTGCCTCTGCTGCGGCCGGAGCGCCCATTGGTGGGCACGGGTCTGGAGACCCAGGTCGCCCGCGACTCGGGCATGGTGCCGATCACCCGCGTCAACGGCACGGTCACCTTCGTGGATGCCACGGCGATCGTGATCCGCGACGAGCATGGCACCGACCACATCCATCACCTGCAGAAGTACCAGCGCTCCAACCAGGACACCTGTCTGAACCAGCGTCCGATCGTCCGCCAGGGCGATTCGGTGATCGCCGGTCAGGTGCTGGCCAACGGCTCGGCCTGCGAGGGCGGTGAGATCGCCCTCGGCCAGAATGTGCTGATCGCTTACATGCCCTGGGAGGGCTACAACTATGAAGACGCCATCCTGGTGAGCGAGCGGCTCGTCCAGGACGATCTCTACACCTCGGTGCACATCGAGAAGTACGAGATCGAAGCCCGTCAGACCAAACTCGGACCCGAGGAGATCACGCGGGAAATCCCGAACGTGGCCGAGGAGAGCCTTGGCCACCTCGACGAGATGGGCATCATCCGCATCGGCGCCTACGTGGAGAGCGGCGACATCCTGGTGGGCAAGGTGACACCGAAGGGCGAATCCGACCAGCCCCCGGAGGAGAAGCTGCTGCGTGCCATCTTCGGTGAGAAGGCCCGCGACGTGCGCGACAACTCCCTGCGGGTGCCCAGCACCGAGCGCGGCCGCGTGGTCGACGTGAGGATCTACACCCGTGAGCAGGGCGACGAACTGCCACCGGGGGCGAACATGGTGGTGCGGGTCTACGTGGCCCAGCGTCGCAAGATCCAGGTGGGCGACAAGATGGCCGGCCGCCACGGCAACAAGGGCATCATCAGCCGCATTCTTCCTCGCGAAGACATGCCCTACCTGCCCGACGGCACGCCCATCGACATCGTGCTCAATCCCCTGGGGGTGCCGAGCCGCATGAACGTGGGCCAGGTGTTCGAGTGCCTGATGGGCTGGGCCGCCTCCCACCTGGGCTGCCGCGTCAAGGTGGTGCCCTTCGATGAGATGCACGGCAATGAAACCTCCAAGAACACCGTGCAGAAGTACCTCGAGGAGGCCGCCAGTGAGCCCGGCAAGGAATGGGTCTACGACCCGGAGAATCCCGGCAAGATCCAGCTGATCGACGGCCGCACCGGCGAAGCCTTCGACCAGCCCGTCACCGTTGGGTATGCCCACATCCTCAAACTCGTCCACCTGGTGGACGACAAGATCCATGCCCGCTCCACCGGCCCCTACTCCCTGGTCACCCAGCAGCCCCTGGGCGGCAAGGCCCAGCAGGGCGGTCAGCGGCTCGGGGAGATGGAGGTCTGGGCTCTGGAGGCCTATGGGGCCGCTTACACCCTGCAGGAACTGCTCACCGTCAAGTCCGACGACATGCAGGGCCGCAACGAAGCCCTCAACGCCATCGTCAAGGGCAAGCCGATCCCGCGTCCCGGCACGCCCGAGTCCTTCAAGGTTCTGATGCGAGAGCTCCAGTCGCTCGGTCTCGACATTGCCGTGTACACCGACGACGGCACCGAGGTGGACCTGATGCAGGACGTCAACCCCCGGCGCAGCACACCAAACCGTCCCACCTACGAATCCCTCGGCGTCGCGGATTACGACGACGACTGAACACGACCTCGTTCCCTTCGACCTCCGCGCGCTCCTTCGGTAATGACCAACAGCAACTCCCGCATCGAGAACCACTTCGACTACGTCAAGATCACGCTCGCCTCGCCCGAGCGGATCATGCAGTGGGGTCAGCGCACCCTGCCGAATGGTCAGGTGGTCGGTGAGGTCACCAAGCCCGAAACGATCAACTACCGCACGCTCAAGCCCGAGATGGACGGGCTCTTCTGCGAGAAGATCTTCGGCCCCTCCAAGGACTGGGAGTGCCACTGCGGCAAGTACAAGCGGGTGCGTCACCGTGGCATCGTCTGCGAGCGCTGCGGCGTGGAGGTCACCGAAAGCAGGGTGCGGCGGCACCGCATGGGTTTCATCAAACTGGCGGCGCCGGTGTCACACGTCTGGTACCTGAAGGGGATCCCCAGCTACGTGGCGATCCTGCTCGACATGCCCCTGCGGGATGTCGAGCAGATCGTCTACTTCAATTGCTATGTGGTGCTCGAAAAGGGCGATCACAAGGACCTCACCTACAAGCAGCTGCTCACTGAAGATGAGTGGCTGGAGATCGAGGACCAGATTTACGCCGAGGATTCGGAGATCGAGAACGAGCCCGTGGTGGGCATCGGCGCCGAGGCGCTCAAGCGCCTGCTCGAGGATCTCAACCTCGCCGAGATCGCCGAGCAGCTGCGGGAGGAGATCGCCGGCAGCAAGGGTCAGAAGCGGGCCAAGCTGATCAAGCGTCTGCGCGTGATCGACAACTTCATCGCCACCGACGCCCGACCCGACTGGATGGTGCTGGATGCGATCCCAGTGATTCCACCCGACCTGCGCCCGATGGTGCAGCTCGATGGTGGCCGCTTCGCGACCAGCGATCTCAACGACCTTTACCGCCGGGTGATCAACCGCAACAATCGCCTGGCGCGGCTGCAGGAGATCCTCGCTCCCGAAATCATCGTCCGCAACGAGAAGCGGATGCTGCAGGAGGCGGTGGACGCCCTGATCGACAACGGTCGGCGCGGCCGCACCGTGGTGGGAGCTAATAACAGGCCGCTGAAGTCTCTCAGCGACATCATCGAGGGCAAGCAGGGCCGCTTCCGTCAGAATCTGCTCGGCAAGCGGGTCGACTATTCCGGTCGTTCCGTGATCGTCGTGGGCCCCAAGCTCAAGATGCACCAGTGCGGGCTGCCCAAGGAGATGGCGATCGAGCTGTTCCAGCCGTTCGTGATCCATCGCCTGATCCGCCAGAACATCGTCAACAACATCAAGGCGGCCAAGAAACTGATTCAACGCGCTGACGATGAGGTGATGCAGGTGCTGCAGGAAGTGATCGAAGGCCATCCGATCCTGCTCAACCGGGCTCCCACCCTGCACCGCCTCGGCATTCAGGCCTTCGAGCCCAAGCTCGTCGATGGCCGTGCTATCCAGTTGCACCCTCTGGTCTGCCCCGCCTTCAACGCCGACTTCGACGGTGACCAGATGGCCGTGCACGTGCCGCTGGCGATCGAGGCCCAGACGGAGGCCCGCATGCTGATGCTGGCCAGCAACAACATCCTCTCGCCGGCCACCGGCGAGCCGATCATCACACCGTCCCAGGACATGGTGCTTGGCATCTATTACCTGACGGCCGTCGATCGCAAAGAAGTCAGGCCTGCTTTCGGCGACCGCAGCCGCACCTTCTCCGGCCTCAGTGATGTGCTCAGCGCCTTCGAGGAGAAGCACCTCAATCTGCACCAGTGGGTATGGGTGCGTTTCAGCGGCGAGGTCGATGACGACGACGAGGGCGACGCCCCTGTGCTCAGGGAGATCCTCAGCGACGGCACCCGGATCGAGCAGTGGAAGTACCGCCGCGATCGCTTCGACGAGGAGGGAGGCCTGATCAGCCGATATCTGATGACCACGGTGGGTCGGGTCGTGATGAACCGAACGATCATCGACGCGGTGGCTGCCACCTGAGTTCCGGGACCACGAGCCCGCTTCCTTCTTTCCCCTTCCGGTTTTCCCTCTGCGCCCAGCCATGACCATCCCCCCCTCCAAACCCGGCGCCCACGACCGCAGCGCCGCCCTCAGCAAGGAGGCGCCCCGCTTCCGCAACAGGGAGATCGACAAGAAGGCCCTGCGCAATCTCGTCGCCTGGGCCTACAAGCACCACGGCACCGCCGCCACGGCCTCGATGGCCGACGAACTCAAGGATCTGGGGTTCCATTACGCCACCCAGGCCGCCGTCTCGATCTCCGTGGAGGATCTGCGCATCCCCGGCGAGAAGGCCCGCCTGCTGCAGGAGGCTGAGGAGCAGATCACCGATACCGAAGAGCGCTATCGGCTCGGCGAGATCACCGAAGTGGAACGCCATACCAAGGTGATCGACACCTGGACTGAAACCAACGAGCGGCTGGTCGAGGAGGTCAAGAAGAACTTCAACGAGAATGACCCGCTCAACTCGGTCTGGATGATGGCCAACTCCGGCGCCCGGGGGAACATGTCCCAGGTGCGTCAGCTGGTGGGCATGAGGGGTCTGATGGCCAATCCCCAGGGGGAGATCATCGACCTGCCGATCCGCACCAACTTCCGTGAGGGGCTCACGGTCACCGAGTACGTGATCTCCTCCTATGGCGCCCGCAAGGGACTGGTGGACACCGCCCTGCGCACCGCCGACTCCGGCTATCTCACCCGCCGTCTGGTGGATGTGGCCCAGGACGTGATCGTGCGTGAAGACGACTGCGGCACCACCCGGGGCATCCCGATCGATGCGGACGAGAAGGGCCGCTTCTTCGCCAAGCTGGTGGGCCGCCTGGCTGGCGAACCCGTTCTTGCCGCCGATCGCAGTGTGCTGGTCGAGCGCGACGGCGAGATCGATAACGAAGTGTCAGCCGCGATCGAGGCCGCCGGCGTCAGGACCGTGGTGGTCCGCTCACCTCTGACCTGTGAGGCCGCCCGTTCGGTCTGCCGCAAGTGCTATGGCTGGGCCCTGGCCCATAACCAGCTGGTCGATCTCGGTGAGGCGGTGGGGATCATCGCCGCCCAGTCGATCGGTGAACCGGGCACCCAGCTCACCATGCGGACCTTCCACACCGGTGGTGTGTCCACCGCCGAAACGGGCGTGGTCCGCTCCCTGATCGAAGGGGTGGTCGAGTTCGGCGCCAAGGCCCGGGTCCGTCCGCACCGCACCTCCCACGGCGTCGAAGCCCAGCTGGCCGAAACCGATTTCAGCCTGCAGGTCAAGCCCACGGGCAGGGGCAGGCTGCAGCGTCTCGACATCACCACCGGCTCGGTCCTGTTCGTGGCCGACGGTGAGACGGTGCCGGCCGAAATGATCCTGGCCCAGATCTCCGCCGGTGCGGCGGTCAAGAAGAACGTCGAGAAGGCCACCAAGGACGTGATCTGCGATCTGGCCGGCCAGGTGCGCTTCGAAGACGTCATCCAGCCCCGGGAGGTCACCGACCGCCAGGGCAACATCACCCTCAAGGCCCAGCGCCTGGGCCGCCTGTGGGTGTTGAGTGGCGATGTCTACGACCTCGGCGCCAACGCAAAGCCGGTGGTCAAGTGTGGAGATCCCGTCAGAACGGAGGATGTGCTCGCGGAAAGCCGTCTGGAAAGCGTGTACGGGGGTGCGGTGCGTCTGCGCGACTCGGCGGGCGACTCCAGGGAGGTGCAGATCGTCACTGCCAGCCTCACCCTCAAGGACTGCAAACTGGTGGGCGAATCCACCCACTCCGGCGAGATCTGGCACCTGGAAGGGAAGGACAACATCCGCTACCTGTGCAAGACCCAGCCCGGCAGCAAGATCGGCAGCGGTGAGGTGATTGCCGAACTGAACGACGACCGCTTCCGCACCCAGACCGGCGGTCTGATCAAGTACGCCCCGGGTCTCTCGATCAAGAAGGCTCGGTCGGCCAAGAACGGCTACGAGGTGAGCAAGGGCGGCACCCTGCTCTGGATCCCCCAGGAAACCCACGAGATCAACAAGGACATCTCCCTGTTGATGATCGAGGACGGCCAGTGGATCGAGGCCGGCACAGAGGTTGTCAAGGACATCTTCAGTCAGACCGCGGGCATCGTCACCGTCACCCAGAAGAACGACATCCTGCGCGAGATCATCGTCAGATCGGGAACACTTCACCTGGTGTCCGACAGCAAGATCCTGGCCCGCTACTCTGATGAGGGGCGGATCCACAACCCCGGGGAGGAGATCGCCCCCGGTCTCAGCACCGAGGCGATGGTCTTCGTCGAAGCTGTGGATACCCCCGAGGGCGGTGCCCTGCTGCTGCGGCCGGTGGAGGAGTACACCATCCCCGACCAGGCTCACCTCCCCGATCTGGGCAGCGTCAAGCAGAACGGGGGCCCCTCCCTCGGCCTCAAGGCGATTCAGCGCCTCACCTTCAAGGACGGTGAGCTGATCAAATCAGTGGAGGGCGTCGAACTGCTGCGCACGCAGCTGATCCTCGACACCTTCGACACCACCCCCCAGATGACGGTGGACGTGGAGGCGGTTCCCGACAAGCGCGCCAAGACGATCGAGCGCCTGCAGCTCGTCATCCTCGAAACGCTGCTGGTCCGCCGCGATACGCTCTCCGACGCCAGCCACGGTTCCACCCACACCGAGCTTCAGGTGGAGGACGGCATCACCGTGAAGAGCGGAGACGTGGTGGCCACGACCCAGATCCTCTGCAAGGAGAACGGCCTCGTCCAGCTGCCTGATCCTGTCGAAGGCGAGCCCGTGCGCCGGCTGATCGTCGTCCGGGACGGCGACACACGCCAGATCGATCTGGCCGCCACCCGACCGGATGTGGCCGTCGGCCAGCGGCTGGTGGATGGCGACCCCCTGGCCGACGGTATCGATGCCCCCTGCTGCGGGCAGGTGGAGGCGATCGACGGCAGCCGCATCACCATCCGCCTCGGCCGGCCGTACATGGTGTCGCCCGATTCGGTGCTCCATGTCCGTGACGGGGAGCTGGTGCAGCGGGGTGACGCCCTCGCCCTGCTGGTGTTCGAACGCCAGAAGACCGGTGACATCGTGCAGGGTCTGCCGCGCATCGAGGAGCTGCTCGAGGCGCGCCGTCCCCGGGAGTCGGCCGTTCTCTGCCGCAAGCCCGGCACCGTGAGCATCAAGACGGGCGACGACGACGATTCGATCACCGTCTCGGTGATCGAGCACGATGATGTGAGCACCGAGTACCCGATCCTGCTCGGCCGCAACGTGATTGTGAATGACGGACAGCAGGTGACGGCCGGCGAGATGCTCACCGACGGGCCAATCAACCCCCACGAGCTGCTTGAGTGCTACTTCGAGGATCTTCGGGGTCGCAAGCCCTCGATGGAGGCAGCCCAGGAGGCCATCTCCAAGTTGCAGTTCCGCATGGTGCAGGAGGTGCAGAACGTTTACAAATCCCAGGGAGTCACCATCGATGACAAGCACATCGAGGTGATCGTGCGCCAGATGACCAGCAAGGTGCGGATCGAGGATGCGGGAGATACCACCCTGCTGCCCGGGGAGCTGATCGAGCTGCGCCAGGTGGAGCAGGTGAACCAGGCGATGGCGATCACCGGTGGCGCACCCGCCGAGTTCACGCCGGTGCTGTTGGGCATCACCAAGGCCTCGCTCAATACCGACAGCTTCATCTCGGCGGCCTCCTTCCAGGAGACCACCCGGGTGCTGACCGAGGCGGCGATCGAGGGCAAGAGCGACTGGCTGCGAGGCCTCAAGGAGAACGTGATCATCGGCCGCCTGATCCCGGCCGGCACGGGCTTCGGCGGTTTCGAGGAGGAGCTGCGCGCCGAGGCCGGTCCCCATCCCGACATCCTCGACGAGGAGGCTGGTGGCTACCGCCGCATGGCCAACCTGCGCCCCGACTACACCGTGGAGATGCCTGCCGCCGCCCCGGCCACCGCAGCGGTGCTCGACGATCCTTCCGACGACGAGCTGGACGCCGTGCGCAGCAAGCGGGGGATCGAAGCCTCCTCCAGTTCGTTCGCGGCCTTTGCCCGGCCCTCCCTGGAGGATGGTCTCGAGGAGGTGCTCATACCCGATCCTGCCGCCCTCGAGGGTCTGCAGGAAGAGGGTCTGCTGAGTGAGGAGTGATCCGCTTGCTTGAACCCACCCTCGTTCCCCGGCGGCGCCTGCCCCGCTATGGCTTCCACAGCCACACCGAGCGGCTCAACGGCCGCCTGGCGATGCTCGGTTTCGTCGCCCTGGTGCTGGTGGAGTGGAAGCTCGGCCACGGGCTGCTGATCTGGCCCTGATGGCCGCCACAACCCCCACCGCCAGCCAGGCCACTGAACAGGCCTGTCATCGTCCCCTGCTGGGGATGGGCCTTTCGGCTCTGGAGCAGTGGGCCAGCGAGCAGGGCCAGCCCGCCTTCCGCGGCCGCCAGCTGCACGACTGGCTCTATGCCAAGGGTGCGCGCAGCCTGGCCGAGGTGTCGGTTCTGCCGAAGGCCTGGCGTGAACGGCTCGCCGTTGAGTCTCCTGCCGGCGCGGACGACTGGATCGGCCGTTCGCGCGAGCTGAACCGCAGCGTGGCGCGTGACGGCACCACCAAGCTGCTGCTGAGCACCGCCGATGGGCTCAGCCTCGAGACGGTGGGCATCCCAGCGGAAGGCCGCCTCACCGTCTGCGTCAGCAGCCAGGTGGGCTGCCCGATGGGCTGCCGCTTCTGCGCCACCGGCAAGGGCGGCCTGCAGCGCTCGCTGGCGGTGCACGAGATCGTCGATCAGGTGCTGAGTGTGCGCGAGGTGATGGGGGAGCGTCCCAGCCACGCCGTGTTCATGGGCATGGGCGAACCCCTGCTCAACATCGAGGCGGTGCTGGACGCGATCCACTGCCTCTGCACCGACCTGGGCATGGCCCAGCGGCAGATCACCGTGAGCACGGTGGGGGTGCCGCACACGCTGCCCACATTGGCGGAGCGGGCGCTGGAGCGGCTGGGCCGGGCCCAGTTCACCCTGGCGGTGAGCCTGCATGCGCCGGATCAGCGGCTGCGGGAGGAGCTGATCCCCATAGCCCATGCCTATCCGATCGAGGCGCTGCTGGAGGATTGCCGCCGCTACGTGGCGATCACGGGCAGGCGGGTGAGCTTCGAGTACATCCTGCTGGGCGGCCTGAACGACCAGCCCCGCCAGGCGGCGGCGCTGGCTCAGCTGCTGCGCGGCTTCCAGAGCCACGTGAACCTGATCCCCTACAACCCGATCGAGGAGGAAGAATTCCAGCGGCCCAGCCCCGAGCGGGTGGAGGCTTTCCGGCGGGCCTTGCAGGATCGGCATGTGGCCGTGAGCGTGCGGGCCAGCCGCGGACTGGATCAGGATGCGGCCTGCGGGCAGCTGCGGCGGCGGTTGGCGATGGGGTGATCGCGCAACGGCGGGACGCTGTTCGTTCGTGCCTTTGCGCTCAAGACCAGCCGGGAAACAGCAGAGCAACCTCCACCCCCTGGCGTCGAGGTTGCTCTATGAGTGACAGACATGCTCGACGGTTCTGGCCTCAACACCGGCACTGCCGTGCTCAAGCAAAGATCGGATGCGGTCTTTGAGTATGCAGATCTGCATGGGCAGGCCTCCTGAATCGACCATGCCTGGCATTTAGGTGAGGCCAGTGTTGCCCAGTGAGCTGCACTCTTCCGTCAGTCCCAGCCACTCAGGGCTCATGAAGGGGCTTGCTCGGCATAGCCGTAGATGGCCGTTCTTGAAATGCCGTAGCCTGGATCAATGTCAGAATGTCACTGAAACTCTGATCTTTGGACCACCCCATGCCGCTGATGGTCAGCGGCGCCGCAGCGCTGGTGTTCCACGAGGAACGGTTGGCCGACCTGCAGGCGAGCACGATGGCGGCAACGTTGCCTGTGGGGCTGATCCTCATCGTTGACCGCCCTGGCTTCAGCACCCTTCTGGAGGCGACCCTGGCACCGATGAACCCTGTACGGTATCTGTCGAGGAGGCCCCCTGCTTCCTCCACTTCACCTCCGCCAGCACCGTCAGGCTCGCTTCCTGGCGCATGTGGCCTCTTCGGGCTTGGCCTTGGCGTCACGAAGCGCCGGGCTTCAACGACGGTGGCCAACAACCTGATATGGACAAACCCTGGAGACCTGCTGCCTTGTTCACCCTGGTGCGGGACCGGCAGCTGCAACGCAGTGGTCTGGAATCGATCCGGTTCTGCCGGCAAGCTTTGCCCCTGCTTCAAAGCATCCTGACGCGACGAGAACGGAGCTGAGGTTTCCGAGGGAAAGGAAGGCCGGCTCTGGATCCAGGCCCCCGCCAACATGGTGGCCTGCTGGGGTAATCCTCGGGCCAGCGCAGAAACGATCCAGCAGGGCTGGGTGGACACCGCTGATGTGATGCTGTGGGTGGATGGTGCTGCCTACCTCAATTCTGAGGCCCATCTGCGTGCTTCTGTGACCTTCTGACCCGAACAGCCGATCCCCACGCCAGACGAGCTGATCGCCATTGCCCTGGCGCCTGTTGGCTACAAGGCAGCCGAGGAGATCCGCGTCCCGGAGGTGATGCCTCTGAATGCCGCAGGCCATACAGATCGACTGGTGCTGCGACAACCGGCAGCCGACAGGTCGCGGGGATCGGAAGGCACGGCTGCCTCAGGTGCTGTCCCGAGCCGGGTCAAATGCGCCGCGGGCTTCCGCTTCGTTCCAGGGGGTGATGCGGCTCATCAGCAGAAAGGCCGGCAGCGCCGCCACCACGGTGAGCAGGAAGAAGGTCGGCCAGCCGGCCCGCTCCGCCACCACCCCTGCCGGTGCTGCCAGTACCGAGCGGCTCATGGCGTAGACGCCCGAGAGCAGGGCGTACTGGGTGGCGGAGAAGCGGGGGTTGCAGAGGCTCATCAACAGCGCCACGAACACCGCGCCCACCATCCCGCCGGTGAGATTCTCCAGGCTCACCGCCGTGATCAGGCCTCTCAGTCCGCCGCCGAAGCGGGCCAGGGCCCAGTAGCTGAGGTTGCCGATCGCCCCGGCTGCGGCGAACAGCCAGAGGGAGCGGTTCATGCCCAGTCGGCTGAACAGCACGCCCCCCAGCACCGTGCCGACCATGGTGGCGGCGATGGCCCAGCCCCCCTGCACCAGGCCGATGTCGGCCGCGCTGAAGCCCCGGGCGGTCAGAAACGGAATCGCCATGGCGCTCAGCAGCCCGTCGGGCCAGCGGTAGAGCAGCACCAGCAGCAGCAGCTGCCAGGCCCGGTTCGGACCGCTGCGGTGCAGGAACTCCCGGGCCGGCCCCAGCACCGCCTGGCGCAGGCTGGTGACCGGGTGCCGGATCGGCGCCAGCCGCGGCGCCGTGAGGGTGAACGGCAGCACCAGCGCGATCAACCCCGCCGCCTCCAGGAAGGCCGCCGGCCAGCCGAAGCGGCCCGCCAGCAGGAAACCCCCGGCTCCCACCGTGAGCATGGCGGCCCGGTAGCCGAGCGCGGCGGCAGCCGCCCCCGGCCCCCGTTCCTGCTCCGGCAGCAGGTCGGTGCGGTAAGCGTCGACGGCGATGTCCTGGGTGGCGCTGCAGATCGCCAGCAGCAGGGCCATCAGGCCGATCGTCGTGAGCTGGGCCGCAGAGGTGCCTGGCCGCAGCAGGGCCATGGCCCCGATCACGACCACCAGGCACAACTGCAGCAGCAGCAACCAGCCCCGCCGCCGGTCGGGCCAGGGGATCGGCCAGCGGTCGAGCAGCGGCGCCCAGAACAGCTTGAGGGTGTAGGGCAGCTCGGCCAGCGGGATCAGGCCGATCAGGGCCAGCGGCACCTGGCTGGCGCTCAGCCAGCCCTGCAGCAGGCGGCTGCCGACCATGTAGGGCGTGCCGCTGGCAACGCCCTGGGCTCCCACGGCCAGCAGCCGCCGCCAGCTGCCGGGCATGGAGCCCCGCTCCCCAGAGGGACAGCCAGGGCTGAGGTCGGCGGGCACGGCGGCGGCACGGGTGGGCGAACCCTACGAGGGGTGCCGCGTCGGTCAAGCCGGGAGACGCCGCTGCCCGCCCTTCAGAATGGCCGCCACCTTCCTGACCGTGTCGTGTCGTTCTTCCGCTCCACCCTGTTGCCGGTGGCGATCGTGCTGCTCTTCGGCCTGGCGCTGTTCGCGGTCAGTGCCCGCATCTGGCTGCCGGGCGACATGGCCGCCCCTGCCCCGCTGAGCTGACGGCCATGACCGATTCCGCCAACCCGGAGCCACTCCGCTTCTCCTCGAGCCCAGCGGAGCTGGCCTTCGATCCCGAGCTCCTCGCCGGCGAGCTCGCCGAAGAGCTGGAGGGCGACCCGCTCGACGCCCTCGACGCCCTCGAACCCGGCGAGGCCGACAGCGCCGCCGAGTGCGATCTGGGCCTGCAGCTGCTGGCGGGCAGCCAGGACGAGCGCATGCAGGGGCTGCGCATTTTCTGCGAACACCGTGATCCCCGCGCCATACCCCTGCTGCTTCCCCTGCTGGCGGCCGGCTGTCCGATCCTGCGGATGAGCGCGGTGTATGCCCTCGGGCGCAATCCCGACCCGCGGGCGGTGGAACCCTTGCTCGCCCTGCTCCAGGACGACAGCAACGGCTACGTGCGTAAGGCGGTGGCCTGGAGCCTGGGCAACTATCCAGAGGCGCCGGTGCTCAATCCCCTGATCCGGGCGCTGCGGAACGATATCGCCGCCGTTCGGCTCTGGGCCGCGGGCTCCCTCGCCGATGCCGGCGGCACCGGCCCCGCCAAGGCGGATCAGGCAGCGGCCCAGCTGCTGCTCAGCCTGCGGATCGATTCCGAGCCGGTGGTGCGCAGCAACAGCGCCTGGTCCCTGGGCCGCCTCTACGACCACCTGGTGGAGCCAAGGCAACGCGATCTGGTGGAGGTGCTGCTGGAGGTGATGCTGCACGACAGCGACTCCACCGTGCGCGATGAGGCGCGGGTGGCGCTGGAGCAGCTGGAGAGTCCGGCCGTGCTGGAGCGGCTGCAGACCCTGGTGGAGGATGGCCTGCTCAGCTGAGCCCGGCTCCGGCCCTTTCGAGTTGTCACCCTCCGCAGAACCCGACTAGCATCTCCGACACCTGTAGGCGTGAGGATGGCCCAGACCACCATCCGCTTCCGCATCCGGCCCGACGGCCGGGTCGAAGAGCTGGTCGAAGGGATCCGTGGCGATGGCTGCGAGCAGCTGACCGAGCGGATCGAATCCCGTCTCGGCACTGTGCAGCAGCGCAGGAGTACCACGGAAGCCTTCCAGACCCAGCCCCAGGGCGTGGTCCAGGGGCTGCCCGTCCACCAGCATTCCGCCTGAGTCCCGTTCGCTCTCAACCCCGCGGCTCCCATGTCCCACTTCAGCACCGTCAAGACCGAACTCCGCGACCGTCAGGCGCTGCTGGAGGCCTTGCGCGATCTTGGCCACAACCCCGAGCAGGGGGAGCGGACGGTGCGGGGCTACCGCGGCCAGACGGTGCTCGCCGACCTGGCGCTGCTCCAGAGCCAGGGGGGTGACATCGGCTTCCGCTGGAACGCGGACAGCGGCAGCTACGAACTGGTCACCGATCTTGATCTCTGGAAGCAGCCCGTGCCCGTGGAGCGCTTCCTGGCCCAGCTCACCCAGCGCTATGCCCTGCGAACGATCCTGGCCGCCTCCGCCCAGGAGGGCTTCCAGGTGAGCGAGCAGACCCACTCCATCGACGGCAGCATCGAACTGGTGGTCACCCGCTGGGACGGCTGAGTTCAGTTCCGGTTCCCGAACCTCCCATGCACAGCCCCGGGCTCGAGAATGCGAGCCGTTCTCCCGCCGATCCCTCCCTCGCCTACGCCACCCCTTCCCTGCCCCGCCCCCAGGCCAGCGGGGAAGAGCCGATGCTCGGTGGGGCCCTGCGCCAGCAGGCGGTCTGGGTGGATGAGGCCGTCTGTATCGGCTGCCGCTACTGCGCCCACGTGGCGGGCAACACCTTCCTGGTGGAACCCCTCTGGGGCCGCTCCCGCGCCATTCGCCAGGACGGCGACAGCACCGAGCTGATCCAGGAGGCGATCGATACCTGTCCGGTCGATTGCATCCACTGGGTTCCCTACGAGGATCTGCCGTCCCTGGAAGAACGCCTTCGCGGGCAGGAACTTCAGCCCCTCGGCCTCCCCAGCCATGCGCGGCTGAAGCGCACCTTGCCGCGGCCATGAGCCCAGCGGCCGCCAGCCCGGAGGCCGCCGCCAGCCTGCCCACCCGCCGGTTCGGGCGCACGGGCCTGGCGATGCCCGTGCTTTCCCTGGGTGGCATGCGCTACCAGCAGAGCTGGAGCGACCTGCCGGCCGACCAGATCACGGCCGAGAGCCAGGCCCAGCTCAGCGACACCCTTAACAGGGCCGTGGCGGCTGGCTTCCACCACATCGAAACCGCCCGCCACTACGGCAGCTCGGAACGCCAGCTGGGCTGGTTGCTGCCCCGGATCCCCGATCCGCGGCGGATCCTGCAGAGCAAGGTGCCCCCCCATCCCGATCCCGCCCAGTTCGAAGCCGAACTCGAGCTGAGCCTCGAGCGGCTTGGCGTCGAACGGCTCGACCTGCTGGCGATCCACGGCCTCAACCTGCCGGGGCATCTGGAGCAGACCCTGCGCCCCGAAGGCTGCCTGGCGGTGGTCCGCCGCTGGCAGGAGGAGGGGCGGATCGGCCATGTGGGGTTCTCCACCCATGCCCCCCTGCCCCTGATCCTGGAGGCGATCGCCACCGATGCCTTCGATTACGTCAACCTGCACTGGTACTACATCCGCCAGGAGAACCGCCCCGCGATCGAGGCGGCCCGCGCCCACGACATGGGGGTGTTCGTGATCAGCCCGACGGACAAGGGCGGTCACCTGCACAGCCCGTCGCAGCGCTTGCTTGAGCTGTGCGCGCCTCTGCATCCGATCGTCTTCAACGATCTGTTCTGCCTCACCGCCGCGGGAATCGACACGATCAGCGTCGGCGCGGCACGGCCCGGCGACCTGGACAGGCACCTGGAGGCTGTGCGGCTGCTCCCCCAGGCCGACCATCTCCTGCCTCCGGTGCTCACCCACCTGGAGCAGGCCCGGCGGGACGCGCTCGGCGACCCCTGGCTGGCCAGCTGGGAGCAGGGCCTGCCTGACTGGGAGCACACCCCCGGCGGGATCAACCTGCCCGTGCTGCTCTGGCTGCATAACCTGTTGGAGGCCTGGGATCTGGAGAGTTTCTGCAAGGCCCGCTACGGGCTGCTGGGCCAGGGAGGGCACTGGTTTCCGGGCGCCAACGCCGATGCCCTCGATGACAGCGTGACGGAGGCTGAGCTGCGGGCGGTCCTCACCGGCAGTCCCTGGTGCGAGCGGATCCCGGAGCTGCTGCGGCACCTGCGCCGGCGGCTGGGAGGTACGGCCACCCGGCGGCTGATCGGCAGCGAGCTCTAGCCAGCGGGCCGTCGCTCAGCCAAGCGGCTGTTTGGCGGGCACCCCCACCGGCCGGGGATAGGTGGCAGGGCAGCGTCCGATCGGGCGCAGCACCACGGCGTGCCGCACCCCCCGCCCAGCGGGCAGTTCGAGCCGCACCACCCGCTCCACGGCGGCCCTCAGCGGCGACACGGCCCGCTCCAGGGCTTCCTGATCCGCCTGCTCCCATTGGCCGCGATAGAGCAGGGCCCGGCCACTTCCCCGCAGCAGAGGCACCAGATACTCCGCCACCACCGGCGCCGCCGCCACCGCCCGTGCCACCGCCCAGTCATGGCGACCGCGGCAGGCCCGGTCCCTGCCGGTGCGCTCCACCCGTTCGCAGCGCACCCGCACCCGATCGGCAAGCCCCAGGCTGGTCGCCATCGCCCGCACCGCCTCGGCCTTGCGCCCGACCGAATCCACCAGCGTGAGCCTGGCGCTGGGCAGGGCGATCGCCAGCGCCAGGCCGGGGAACCCACCCCCCGTGCCCACATCGATGCACTCCAGGGGGCTCTCTTCCCGGGCCAGCAGCGGCAGCCAGGGCCAGAGGCTGTCGAACACCTGGGCGATCCAGAAGTCGTCCCCCTCCACCAGGCGGGTGAGATTGAGGAGGCCATTCCACTCCCGCAGCCGCCGCTGCAGGTCCATGAAGCGTTGGCACTGTTCGGGAGAAGGTTGCCAACCGAGGCTCTCCCACAGGCCTTCGGGGGGCGATGGCTCCGGCCCATCAGCGGCGGGAACGGGGCCGGGTTCGGCAGCAGGGCCCTGGGTGGCAGCCATCCGCTCCGGCGACGACGGAAGAGATCTCTAGGATCTCGCAGACATGGCGCAAGGTTGGTGGCAGGCGGCGAACACCCGGCAGCGGGCCCTTCCCTCTATGCCTTGCTCGGCCTGTCGAGCACGGCCACGTCGCAGGAACTGCGCCGGGTCTTCCGCTCCCTCAGCAAGCTGTACCACCCCGATACCACGGCGCTGCCGCCCGGCGAGGCCGAGGAACGGTTCCGGCGCCTCCAGGAGGCCTACCTGGTCCTCAGCGATCCCGAGCGACGCCAGGCCTACGACACCCAGCTGCGGCTCGCCCTGCTGCAGCGGGTGGCGGCCCTGTCTGCCGCCGCCCCTGCGCCTGCGGAGGCGTCGCCACCGGCCGGCGGCAGGCCCAAGCCCCTGGGCGGTTCCATCCGCCCCCAGTCGGTGCGGCGTGCCCTGTCGGGCGGCGAGTGGTTCGCCCTGGTGCTGTTGGGGGCCGCCCTGCTGTTCAGCATGGTGCTGGGGGTGGGCCTGGCCTGGTGGCGCGGCGTGGAGCTGGTCGGCCAGCCTCCCGGCCTGGCGATACGCTCCGGCAGCCTGGAACGCGCCGCCCGGCAGACTGGAGATCCGCCAGGTGCCGTTGCCGGGGATGATCGCCCTGCCCCCACTCCAGACGCCGCTGTACAACCACCCGTTGCCGGCCCTTGAGCAGTGGCTGCTGGATCTCGGCGCGATCCGCCGCCGCTCCGAGCCCTGTCGCTGGACTCTGCACCGGCCCCATTGGAGTGCCCTGATCGAGCTGGATGTGGAGGAGATCAAGGTGAGCTGGCACCAGGAGGGCCGCACCACCGTTCGGCTGTTCCCCTATCGCCTCAGCCGCGCCGACGCGGAGTCGGCGATCCTGGCGGGGCCCTGAGCCCCGGCTCCGCCGAGGCGCGTCCCGGTTCAGAGGGTGTCGAGGCCGTCCCGGATCACGCCGTAGCACTGCTCCAGCTGGGCGTCCGTCAGGCAGAGCGGGGGCAGGAGATACACCATATGCCCGAGGGGTCGCAGGAACACGCCCCGGGCCAGGGCATGGCGCTGAAGCTGCCGGCCGGCGGGATGAAGGTAGCCGGGCTGCTCCACCTGCAGGTCGAAGGCAGCCACGGTGCCACACAGCCGTGGACGGCGCACCTGGGGCAGACGGGCCAGGCCCTCCAGATGGGGCCGGTGACGGGCCTCGAAGCCCTCGTGCCGCTCGGGGGCCCGGCGCAGCAGGGCCAGGCTGGCGTTGGCGGCGGCACAGCCCAGCGGGTTCGCGGTGAAGCTGTGGCCGTGGAAGAGGGTGTGGCCGGGGTCGTCGCTGATGAATCCCCGGTAGATCGCCTCGCTCGCCAGAGTCACGCCCATGGGCAGGAACCCGCCCGTCAGCCCCTTGGAAAGGGCCACCAGATCGGGCTGGAGTCCGGCACGGCCGCAGGCGAACAGCGCGCCGGTGCGGCCGAAGCCCGTCATCACCTCATCGGCGATCAGCAGGGCGCCGGCCTGCCGCACCAGCCGTTCCACCTCCCGCAGGAACGCGGGCCGCACCATCGCCATGCCGCTGGCGCCCTGGATCAGGGGTTCCAGGATCACGGCCGCCGTCGGTACGTTCAGCAACTGCTCCAGAGCGGTCAGGCAGCGGCTCTCCTTCTCGGCCACCGCCGGGTCGTCCCACCAGGTGGCGGGCCAGGGCGCCCGGGCCACGGCGCAGAGCAGCGGCTCGAACGGGGCCGAGAAGAGGGAGCGCTCACCCACCGCCATGGCACCGAAGGTGTCGCCGTGATAGGCCCCCTCGAAGGCGATCAGCTGCTGCCGCGGCGTCCCCCGGTTTCGCCACCACTGCCAGGCGATCTTGAGGGCCACCTCCACCGCCGTGGAGCCGTCGTCGGAGAAGAACAGGCGGTCGAGGCCACTGGCGGCGCTGAGGCTGTCCGCCAGCCGCTCCGCCTGGGGATGGCTGAAGTTGGCGAAGATCACCTGCTCCAGCGCCAGCGCCTGCTCGGCCACCGCCGCCGCGATCGTCGGTTCGGCATGGCCGTGCAGGGTCACCCACCAGCTGCTGATCGCGTCGATCAGCTCGCGGCCGTCGTCGAGCTCCAGCAGGGCACCACGCCCACGCACGGCCCGCAGGGGCGGATCGCTGCAGGCGACCTGGGTGGTGGGATGCCAGAGATGGGGGTGCCAGGTCACGGGCAGGAGAGTGCGATCAGCGGCAGGGCCCCTCCTGCCGGGCCAGCTGCGACGCCCAGGGCCCGCAGCTGAACCAGCGCGCGATCGTGACCTCGAGATCGGTGAAAATCACCAGGATTCCGGTGCACAGCAAGGCAACGGCCGCGCTGACCAGCAGGTGGGATCGTGTCATCGGGCCAGGCTACGGGCCAGGCCCGTGGTTTGCCATTGCGCGGCCAGGGTCTCGGCGTCGAGCCGCGGCAGGGGAGGGAGGCAGGCCAGCACGGCTGCACCCGTGAGAGCCAGGAGGGTGGCGGGATTGTCGGCATGGGGCGGTCCGTTCAGCACCAGTCCCAGCAGGGGAATGCCGCGTTGGCGCAGGGCCTCCACCGACAGCAGGGTGTGGTTGAGGGTGCCGAGGCCGCTGCGGGCCACCAGCAGCACCGGCAGTTTCCAGCGGCGGATCTGATCGATCTGGAGCAGGTCGCGGCGCAGCGGTACAAGCAGCCCCCCCGCGGTCTCCACCACCAGGGGCCCGTGCACCGGCGGCAGCTCCAGGTGGGCCGGATCGATCGGTCGAGACTCCAGCTCGCCGGCCCAGTGAGGCGAGACAGGATGGGTGTAGCGGTAGGCCTCCGGCAGGAGCCGTTCTGCGGCCGACTCCGGCGACAGCTCCAGCAACTGCTGGACGCGGGCCCGGTCGCCCCCTTCCTCCAGGCCGCACTGCACCGGTTTCCAGTACTGCGCCCCCAGCCCCTGCACCAGCAGAGCACTCACCACGGTCTTGCCCACATCGGTGTCGGTGCCGCAGACCACCAGCTGCAGGCCCGCGGTCGACGCGGGAGACGGCCCGACAGGAGTCATGACAGAGAAGTGGAGGGCAAGGCCAGGGGTCTGCGGCCCAGCAGCAGCAGCACCTCCCAGGTGAGGCGTTTGCC
Source organism: uncultured bacterium (assembly GCA_964355015.1). Classification (GTDB taxonomy): domain Bacteria; phylum Cyanobacteriota; class Cyanobacteriia; order PCC-6307; family Cyanobiaceae; genus CAYHCE01. Next base: position 31,874 of record CAYHCE010000035.1, read on the forward strand.
GCCGGGCCCGTTCCCTTCCGGGCGGCGGGACTCCGCCGGCCAGTGGGCCTCCAGGCGGCGCCATTCTCCCGCAGCCAGGGAGCGCGTCCGGCTCGTGCCGGCGCCCAGGGCCCGGATCCGGCGCAGCAGAGCGAGGCCGCTGGGGGCGGTGTGGCTGAAGCGCAGCCGCATCGCCCGCCGCAACTCCAGGCTGCCGGCCGCGGCTGCCAGCAGCTCCTCCGCCTGCGGCAGCGGCAGCGCCGTGCAGGGCACGCCGGCCCCCCGTGCCGCCTGGCGCCACTGGGGATGGCTGCCGGCCGTGGGCACCGCCAGGGCCAGCCATCCCCCCGGGCGCAGGCGCTGGCACCAGTGGCTGAGTTGCTGCTGGGGGTGCTCCAGCCAGTGCAGCGCGAAGCTCGATGCCAGCAGGGCTGCTTCCTGCAGCCGTGGTGGGAGGCCTTCGTTGAGATCCCACACCAGCGCGGCCTCCCCGCCCTGCTGCTCCCGCTGCAGCAGCAGGGCGGGGCAGGCATCGAGGCGCAGCAGGCTCAGCCCGGCTCGCTGTAGCTCGAGCGCCCGGCTGAGCAGGCCCGTGCCGGCCCCGAGGTCGGCACAGGGCCCCTCAGGCAGCGACAGGTCGCGGCAGAGGTGGGCCAGACGCCAGGCCACCGCCCGCTGCAGGGTGGCCTCCCGTTCGTAGGCGCTGGCCCGGCTCGTGAACCCGGCCTCGACCCGCTCCCGGAAGGACCGCTCCCCGGTTGGCCGGGAAGTCGACGGCAGGCTTTCGGGCCGGAGCCTCGGGCCCATCAGCGCCTCTCCAGCCAATCGAGCACGGGTTCCACCAGGTCGGCCCGCAGCAGGCTGTGACCGGCGTCGGCCTGCAACCAGACGTCCGCCGCCGGCAGGGCCTGGCGCAGCAGGAGGCGGCTCTGGGGGGCCACGATCCTGTCCTCGCCCGCCTCCACGATCAGCGTCCTCGCCAGCGGCGGAAAGAGAGCCGGCAGGCCGTCGCAGTGCTCGAGCAGGGCCAGATCGCGACGCAGCCGCTTCACCCCCTCGGTGGTGATCGGTTCGGAGCCGGGACCGGCGGGCAGCAGATCGGCGGGATCCGGAGCGGCGGCTTCGGCCAGGAAGTCCTGGAGCAGGGCGCCCGCTTCGCCCTGGTCCAGCCGGGCCGCCATGCCGAGCAGGGACTGGTGCCAGCGTCGCCCTGCTCGGCCTGCCGGGATGAAGCGCCCGAAGCTGGCCAGCAGCACCACCGCATCGGCCGCGGCGATCACGGACTCGGGCAACAGGTGCAGCCCCAGGGAATGGACGATCACGGCCCGGGGACCCCCTGCCGCCGACCAGGCGGGCCGGCAGGGCGGCAGGGGGCCGTAGCCCTGTTCGCCGCAGTGCCACAGCCAGCCCCGGCGGCCCGCCGCCTGCTGCCAGGGCTGCCAGGCGCGGCTGTCGCCGGCCCAGCCGTGCATGCCGATCAGTTCGAGAGCGGGGCTGGTCATCGGGCCGGACCCAGGGCCGCCAGCAGCTGGGCCAGGCTGCCAGGCGGCAGGTCAAGGCGCAGCACCAGCCGCAGCCGGGCCGTGCCCTCCGCAACGGTGGGAGGGCGGATCGCCACGCAGAGGAGGCCCGCCTGTTCCAGTTGCCGCTGCAGGGCGAGGGCGTCACGATCTCCTCCCACCCGCAGGGGCAGGATCGGCCCGTCGCCGGGTGGGCGGGGCCAGCCGGCAGTCTCCAGGGCGTCCCGCCAGCGGCGGGCCCGCCGCAGCAGGGCCGTGCCCATCTCCGGATCGGCTTCCAGCAGCTCCAGAGCCGCCAGCGCCGCGGCCGCCAGGGGGGGGGCCAGGGCGGTGGTGTAGCGGAAGGCGCCCGAGGTCTGCAGCAGCCACTCCCCCACCGGACCGTCGCCGGCCAGGAAGGCGCCGCCGCTGCCGAAGGCCTTGCCGAAGGTGCCGCTGATCAGGCTGACGCCGCTCCGCCCATAGGCCCGTCCCCTGCCCCCTGGCCCCAGCACCCCGAGCGCATGGGCCTCATCGACCAGCAGCAGGGCCCCGTGATGGCGGCAGACGCAGGTGATCCCCTCCAGATCCGGGCTGCTGCCCTCCATGCTGAACAGGCTTTCGGTGATCACCAGCAGGCGGCGGCCCGGCCCGGCCCGGCGCACGTGCTCCAGCCGCTTCTCCAGGTCGGCCACGTCGTTGTGGCGGAAGCGTTGCAGCCGCGCCCCGCTCGCCTGGACCCCCACCAGGAGCGAGTGGTGGATCAGCCGGTCGGCCAGCACGACCGCGTGGCGATCGGCCAGCGCCAGCACCGCCGCCAGATTGGCCTGGAACCCGCTGGGAAAGAGCAGCAGACGCTCGCGACCCAGCCAGGCAGCCAGCCGCTCCTCCAGCTCGGCGTGCACCGGCCGGCTGCCGCTCACCAGCCGCGAGGCCCCGGCCCCCACGCCGTCGGCGTCGAT
>CAYHCE010000036.1:0-32344 GCA_964355015.1 uncultured bacterium
TCCTCAGGGATTGGCAGGATCTGGTGCGGGCCACGGATCGTCGCCATGCCTATGGCCTGATCTGCCAGGGTGTCGCTGTGATCCGGCGGGAACCTTCGGCTCCGCCCTCGAGATGGGTGTCGACGCCCTGACGCTGCCGGGGCTGCGCGCCCACCGGGCCCACCGAGCCGCCCAGACCGTCCGCCGGCACGAAGAGGCAGCGCTGCAGAAGATCGCCGGCCTCGAAGGCGACGATGCCGTCGTGACTGGCCACGCTGGCTGCAGCGAGCCTGCCTCGATCCGGGAGCGGCATGCGGGCGATCGCTAGCGACCCACGACCCCAGCCTCCAGCTCGACATCGACGCCGATTCCCTCGTCTTCGACGTGTCGTGCCACCAGCAGCCGGTGCCGACCACCCTCGAGCACGAACGCATCGGCAGCCTCGTCGAAGAAAGCCAGTCGCCTGAGCGGAACGACCACCGACACCCGCTCGGTGTCCCCAGGCGCCAGGGTGACCCGGGTGAAGCCGGCCAGGAGCCGGGCCGGACGCTCGACCGCCAGGCCGGGCACTTCCACGTAGATCTGCACAACGTCATCGGCGCGCATCGGGCCGTCGTTGGCGACGGTGACAGCGACCCGCAACCCCCCGGCTGCCTGAGATCCGCCGAGGATCTCGACCGCTGGATCGAGATAACGAAACGTGCTGTAAGCCAGACCGAACCCGAACGGAAACGCCGCGGGGTTTCCGTCCCGCCTCAACCGCCGGTAGCCGTGCCAGAGGTCGTAGGTGATCTCCCGGGCACGTGGATCAAATGGGGGCAGGTGCTCGTGTGCAGTCGGCACGGCGAAGGGCATCCGTCCCGACGGCGACACACGGCCGAGCAGCACGTCCGCCAGCGCCTCGCCCCCCTGCATGCCGGGATACCAGAGCAGCAGGATGCCAGGCACCGTGTGCCGCCAGTCCTCGCAGAGGATCGCCCCGCCGCCCATCAGCACGACGACCGTGCGCGGGTTCGCGGCGACTACGGCCCGCACCAGCGCCTCCTGCTCCGGAGCGAGGCCCAGCCTGGTGCGGTCGCCGGAGGCGAAATGGCCCCCCGTGCGGCTCGAGCCGAGGCTGGCCAGTGCCGCGATCACCCGCGCCACCGGCGACCACAGCGGGGCCAGCCGCCTGCGTCCGAAACGTCGCAGCAGCAGGTCCGGTGGCGGGACCTGCCGCAGGATCGGGGCGATGTCGCCGGTGTGGATGTGCTCACCCTCATCGCGCCAGTCCAGCCCGACCACCACTACGGCCGCCTCGGCAGTGGCTGCCAATGCCGCTGCCGCCTCCACGTCGGCCCCATCCGCATGCAGCACGAGCATCTCCGGCGCGGCCGCCCGCAACCCCTGCAGGGGCGTGACCACCGAGGACGGCCGGGTGTCCGATGAACCCCTGTCACCCAGGTTGGCCGCGGCAGCCAGCCGGCCGATGACCGCCAGGGAGCGGACCCCGTTCAGTGGCAGAACCGAGCCAGCGTTCTTCAGCAGCACGATCGAACGGGTGGCAGCCTCCCGCGCCAGTGCCCGGTGCTCCGCGCAGCCGCGGATCGAGGCCGGATAGTCTCCCGCCGGCACGGAAAGCTGGGTACGCAACAGGCGCAGCACCGCGTCGTCGATCCGGCTCATCGGCACCCGGCCGCTGGCCACCGCCTGCGGAAGGCTGGCCTCGAGCAACATGCGGAACGGCATCTCCAGATCCTGTCCTGCCAGCACGGCCTGCGGACCGTCACGGAGTCCGAAGATGAAGTCGGTGAGAACAAATCCGCTGAAGCCCCAGCGGTTCTTGAGGATGTCGTTGAGCAGTTGCGGGTGCTGGCCGCACCACTCGCCGTTCACGCTGTTGTAGGCGCTCATCACAGCGAGGGCACCGGCGTCGACGCAGTCACGGAATTGGGGCAGGTACAGCTCGTGCAGCACCCGGTTGGTGGCGCGCACATCCACGCTGAACCGTGCGGTTTCGATCGAGTTGAGCGCGAAGTGCTTGACGCAGGCGATCGCGTGGCGCTGCACGCCTCGGGTCATTCCCGCCCCCATGGCGCCGACGTGCACCGGGTCCTCGCCGTAGGTCTCCTGGGCCCTTCCCCAGCCGGGATGGCGCAGCAGATTGACGCAGACCCCACCGAACAGATTGGCTCCGAAGGACCGAGCCTCACGCGCCATGGCGGCCCCGATTCGCTCTTCCAGAGCAGGATCCCAGCTGGCACCGCGGGCGATCGGCGGTGGAAAGGTCGTGGCGCCTCCTTCGAGGGTCACCCCCCGCGGTCCGTCGACGAAGTGCACGCCGCCGATCCCCAGCCGCGAGACCACACCGGCCGGCCAGGATTGCCGATGGCCGGCGTCATGGACGACGATGCTCACCATGCCGGCCCAGAAGCTGGTGTCGCCGTCGAGAATGCCGAGCTTCTCGGAGAGGCTGAGCCGGCCCAGCAGGGAACGGGCCTGGTGCTCGAACTGGCTTCCGTCGTTCTCTATGTTCACCCCTTCACCGTAAGGCGCGGGAGCGCCAGCGCCGGCCACGAGCCGGAATCCAGTGGTTGCAAGCTCTGTGGGCAATTCAGGGCGTATGGTGGTCTCGGCGGGGCGTGGCGCAGCTTGGTAGCGCGGGTGCTTTGGGAGCACTAGGTCGCAGGTTCGAATCCTGTCGCCCCGATTCCAGTCACAGCAAGGGCTCTTGGGGATTCCGGGGGGCCCTTTTTGCTGGCCGTTTTGCGCCGCTTGTGCACATCCCGTGCACATCCCGCTCAGGCGTGACGTCGCGCCCAGTCAGTCCCGGTGATCGAGGAACAGGCGCAGATCCTCCCGATCCCACCAACCACCACCCGGAAAGAGCTCATCGCCGGCCACCTTGACGTGCAGGCCGTCGTCGCCTGTGGTGTAGGTGATCTCGGCGTCGAAGTCCTCCAGCAGCTCCAGCAGGCGCTCCAGGAAGTCGCGCTGCCGGGGTTCCAGGGTCGGCATCAGATCGGTTCCTCGAACACTTCCCAACCCTCCTGCCGGTACCAGAGGGCGATCTGGTTCGCCATCCCCGGCGGCACATCGAACAGCCGGTGGTCAGCGACTCGGGCGCCTGGCCATCGGCGCTCAGATAGCGCCGTTCACAGCGCAGGCGAATCAGGTGGCAGCTCACCACTGGCCCCCATCCGGCAGCCACGCCACCAACGAGCCCTCGGGCCAGCCATCCTGCTCCCCGTAGCAGCGGGGCGCCTGATACGGCCGTCCGTCCGGGTAGCCCCTCAGGTCATCATCCCGGCTCACCGCAGAAGCCAGCATCAGCCCCTGCTCACGCAAGGCGGCGCGGAAACGACAGTTCCAGCCCAGTCCCCAGCGGCCGGCAAGCAGACAGGCCTTGTCGAGACCGGCCAGGTAGTCCTGCGGCCTAGTGAGGGGAGGCATGGCAAGGCAGCGCCGGTGTCACTCAGCCATTGCCACGGGGCCACAGCACGCCGGTGGCGGGCCTCCTGCCGCCACCTCCGGCACCCTGCAGTTGCGTGGCATAGAACGGGTGCTGCTGGGCGCCAGGAAGGCCCGTGACAGCCATCGGCCAGTCCCAGACGAAATCAGGCACCGTGGATGGACCCGTCGCCAGGGGCTGCACAGGCGCCAACGGGCAGAAGCTGAGCCGATCCGTCACCGAGGTCCATGGCAGCGAGCCGACGATGGCCCAACCGGCCAGGGCGGCCGGTGTGCTCGTCGGGTGCAGATACCAGAGGTCCGTGGCGCCACTGGAGGCCGCCCCCAACTGGTAGAAGGTGCCGCCACCGCCTGGCCTGCCGCAGCGGCCCAGGCGCCGGGGATCGGTCTGCTCGTTCGACCCGAACCAGAGGCACCCAGGAAGCAACAGCCGGGGCGTCACCGCCCCGGGCGAAAAGAGCCCAGTTGCAGCTGCGACGTAGAGCCCGACTGGATTGATCAGAGACTGCTGACTGAACTGATTCGGAACCGGCGTCAATCCTGCTGGCACGATCACATCGTTGTTCCAGATGTAAGCGTTCACCGAATAGATCATGCCCACGTAGGCATTAGAGCGGCTGAAATAAATGTTCCAGCCGCTCGATGCTGCGGACCTGAACAGCACCATCGTGTGATTCTGCGTGTAGGTGTCTGCGCCAACCGGCGCGATCGTGTAGCAGAAGAACTCGCTGCCTGGTGCGGTGTCCATCTGCACCAGCAGAAAGGCGCCAAGGTCGACCGCCGGTGAGCCATCCGGCGCGTAATGAGACAGACCTGCGTTCGGGGCGGAAATCGTGGCGGCGAACGTGCCGTAGCCGCCATTGCTGGTGTCGTTGGTGTAGGCAGTCTCCAGGCCCAGGCGGAGCACCGCCGAAGAAGCCGAGGCGCTGAAACCCTGCACCTTGCTGGTGTTGTAGAAGCTCATCAACACCGGATTCACCGGATGCCCCAGGCGCCACACATAGCCGAAGTTTGTTGTGCCCGTCGCAGAAGTGTGATCCTTGACAATCGATAGCGGACAGTTGTTTCCAGGGTTGGCGTTCACCGCGTCAGCAAACGCCGTGAACGCCTCCGTCAGCCGCAGGCCCGGGCTGCCGGCCTCCGCCGTCGTCCAGTTCCAGGAGGCCCATTGCTGGGCGGAGCAGGAGAGAGCCATCGCGTCAGCCTCCGCTGAGATCAGGTCGTGGGATCAACCGCACGCACCGCCAGGCGCGCGGGACCGAGCTGCAGCCATTCGCTGCCATCGCCGGCCCTGAAGTACCCGAGGTTCGCGCCAGAGCGGTGATACTGCGCCAGGTCCACCGGGAGCACCACCGGGTCCCACCACTGCACCGGCGCCAGCGGCGTGGTGAAGATGATGCCCGGCACGATCGGTTGCCACTGCGCAGGGCGGGTGAGCAACGAGACGGTGGTGCCGCTGAAGGACTCCAGCCGGAACGAGCTGGCCAGCATCAGCTGCGGCAGATTGCGGCTCCAGGCCGCCGTGTTCACCACCCCCGCCATGTCGGTGTTCGACAGGTGCCAGTCGCCGGTGGTCACGTCCTTGGCGATCAGCAGCGCCAGGGCCTGGCGGCTGCTCAGGTTGTGCTGGCTCCAGGCAAACGCGAAGAACTCCTGCCCCGGCGTCAGGCTCCAGGCCGCCACTGCCGCCAGCGGATAGGGGATGGTCAGGCTCATCAGCGTGTTCGTACTGCCCCGCCCGCCACTGAGCACGCCATGAGCTCCCAGACCACCGCCCGGATCGCGGCCTGCGGCCAGACCCGCATGGGCCGTCACCCCGCCCGTGGCCAGGTTGAGCACCCATTGGCTCATCAGGTCCACCGGCTGGCCAGCGTTCTGCGCGGTGATCCGCGCCTGCACGGTCCAGCCCGCAAAGCCCGGCGCCTGCAGGCTGTTGGCGATCAGCGTCAGCAACTGGGCCGTGTTCTGCGCATTGGCCGCTGTGATCCAGCTGGCCAGATGCCCGTCCACCAGGGCCGCCACATCGACGATCGGGAGCCCCTGATCACCGCGGCGGCTCATGTCCCGGATCGTGGCTGCCATCAGAGCACCGCCGTGTCGTGCTCCACCAGCGCCAGCACGCCCACCGTGGCCGAGTGCGGCACCCCAAGGAAGGTGCGCACACGGGCCCACACCCGCTGCTGCACCGGGTTGTCGGCGTTGGAATACGTCGAGCCCGGCGCTGGCTCCAGCACCGTCACGGCCGGCGCGAACTTCAGATCCAGCAGCACCCCGGCCGACAGCGGCGGATCTTCACTGATCGGCCGCAGCGCATCAGCGGCCCTTGCCGCGACTGAGGCATAGAACGTCACCCAGGCCTCAATCGAGCAGCTCACCCGCAGGAAGCGGCCATCCACTCCCAGGTTGAGGAAGGTCAGGTCCAGCACCGACGGCGCACTCGCGCTCGCCGTGGTGCGCTCCTCGAGCACACGCCGGGGCGTGTCGATCCTCGGAACCCAGCTGGGCATCAGGGCACCACCGCGATCTTGCGGATGGCGCGGACCGTCAGCGCGGTGGTCTTGGAAGTGGGGCTCCAGGGGCCGTAGAACCAGTCCTGCGCCTGATGGGTGGTGCTGGAGTCCTGCGTGGAGGTGCCCATCGTCCCGGAGAAGAAGGCCTCAGCATTGCCCGACTGGAACGCCGTCACCGTGGTGGTGCCCGGAATCGAAACGGAGTAGTCGGCCGTGGTCGGCGGCACGGCATAAGCATTGGCGCCAAAGCCCGGCGTATTGCCCTCGGAGTTGTCGGGCTTGAAGCGGCGATACAGGATCTCCAGCTCGTAGAGCGCCGGGACATACCAGTCGCTGTAGCCACCGATCGAAAGCGCCCGCGCCCACTGGTTGGCGGGATGCGCCGCATCCTTCGCGGCCTCGGTGTTCGCGAAGCCATCGAAGGTGCTGGCCGCACCGGCTGTCGCGGTGTTCGCCGTCTTGCAGGCCCTGGAGCTCTGGCCGGTGCTCGCCGGCGAAATGATCAGCGCATGGGTCGCTACGCCATTGGCGGTCTGCGAGATCAACCCCCCGTAGTAGCCGCCCTGGAAGGCGACACCGATCGCCGGCAGATCGCCCACCGGGATACCCGTAGGCCCGCTGCCCAGCAGGTACACATCACCCGTCGCCTGGTCGAGGTACATGTCCCCGACGATCGAGCCGGGAATGTTGGTCGGCGGCGGCCCGCTGCCCACGAACCAGCCCGTGCCGCGTGGTCCCGCCCCGCCGGCAGGGCCTGCGGCACCGATAGGCCCCTGGATGCCCTGCGGTCCCGTGGCGCCCGTGGCGCCTGCCGGTCCCGTGTTGCCCGTGGGGCCAGCAGGCCCAGCCGCTCCAGCAGGACCAACAGGGCCGGCCGGGCCTTGGATCTGGCCCGCATTGACCCAGTTGTTTCCGGAAGCGTTCCAGCTGTAGAGCGTGTCGCCCTCGTCCTGGACGACGTAGGCGTCCCCCTGCTGCCGGTTGCTCGTTGGCAGCGCCGAGAAGGTGGCAACACTGCCCTTGAGATTGATGCCCGTTCCCGCCGCACCCTGCGGGCCGCTGGGTCCGGTCGGGCCAGCAGGACCCGTCGCGCCAGCCGCGCCAGCTGCGCCCGCCGCACCCTGCGGTCCAACCGCACCGGCTGCGCCCTGAGGCCCGGCCGCGCCGGTGGGTCCGGTAGGTCCTGTGGCGCCAATGGGTCCACCCGGCCCCTGCGGACCCTGAGGGCCGCGGATGTTGCCGGTGCTTGTCCAGGACATGGGCCGCCGCGCTCAGGGGGGTCTCCAGACCTATTGCCACTGATCAGCGCCGGCGCCGCCTGCGGTAGCCAGGGCGGCTGATCGTGCCTCGCCTTGGTCCGACCGAAGCGACACGATCACCGAACTTGGCACGCACCTTCCGCGCCACCGTTCGGTAGGAACCGGAGGTGCCCTTCTGCGCAGAACGACTCAGCGCGTTTCGGGCATGGTGGAGATCCGGGATCGGATACCGGCCGGGCCGCCCCCTGGTCGGCGGGTAGACCCAGTCCGAGGGCTTGAGGTTGCGCCGTTGGCGGGCCGTCAGAGCCATGCGTCAGTCCGGTTGAAACAGGATGTCCACCCAATAGTTGGCGTTCTGGAACGAGGGACCGGCGGGGTACCGAGGGCCAACGCCAGGCGGTATCTCGAGCAGGCTTTGGGAATCCAATGCCGTAGACACAAAGAGGGTGTTCTCAGGATTGCGGAAGCCGTTACCAGCGGTCCCGTCGAAGCTCTCGTCTGTAACTGTGGTTGTCCAGTATTGAGTGGTGTAGCTATAGCAACCTCCCACGAATTGCATCGCAATTCGGATCGCGGATTGCGAATAGAGCGGCACTTGAACCGGAACAGGCAGCAACACGTCCTGCCAGCCGGTAGCGCTGTAGGGCGACCTCGGCGGTACGACCACCTCAGTGCCAGGGATCAGGGCTTGCGTGTCCTCCCGGTAGCAGCCGAAGGTGCGCACCACGTCATTGTTATCCCATTCAGAGCTGTCCACGACGTAGTACCGGTAGCCGAGGAGCTTGCCGGGCACCAGCACCTCAAGGCGGAGGCCCGCCACATAGTCAGGGCTGCCGCCGTCGTAGCCGGCCGACGCCGTGCTCGTGCTCTGGCCGGTGAAGAAGCTGTGCGTGACAAGTTGCGGCGGAGGCGGTGGATTGGGGTTGATCGGCACCCACTGCGTTCCCGTCCAGCGGCGCACCAGACGCTCAAACCACTCACCTTGAAACCAGAACCTGGCGGGCTTCTCCACCCAGGCGCTGCCCGTCCACACCCGGAACAGGCCGCCAGGAAGTGGATCGGGCGCTGGCTGCGCCGGCCCGAAGAACTCCAGCGTGGCGTTCAGACCGCCGGCGCCCTGATCCCAGCGATCAGCACCACCGCGATAAGGCGGATCATCCCGATCACGGATGCTCCTGCTCACGCTCAGCCCCCGACGATGCGGCAGACGCCCTTGCTGTTGCCGGTGCTCGTCGTGGAGCAGAGCTGAATCAACTGCAGGCAGGAATCAGGGTGCAGATCAGGCAGCGCCAGCGCCGCCCAGTCGAACACCTCGGCCTTGTTCGCCACCACCGTGAAGAACCCAGCCCGGTAGCGGGTGCAGGTCACGCCAAAGGCGCCAGCAGTGCCCGTCGAAATGCTCAGGGTCACGCTGTTGACCGCCTTGATTCCCTTCTTCCCTGCCGCCGGCAGGATCTGATACAGGCCCGACGCCCGGCTGGTGGCCGCCAGCGCGATCACCACGTTGCCCGTGGTGTCGTCGTCGAAGGTGCAGGTGACCGTGGCGTTCACGCCCGTGGCGCCCGTGTCGGTGTACCACTCCAGCCACCACTGCAGCTGGCTGAAGTCCGTCAGGCCGATCCGCTCCGCCGGCACACCGGCCAGCGTCAGCGGCAGGTTGGTGTTCTGCAGGGTGGCCACGTTGCCCACCAGGCCGCCTTGGTGACAGAGCCGGTCGTGGATCTCCAGCGTGGAGGTCGCCAGGGTCGTCGCCACATCGACCCAGGCCAGGTAGTTGATGCTCGGCGCGTTGAACGGCAGATACGGCAGGGCGCCCACCGTGGCGGCATTGCAGATCGCCTGCGTCGTCGGTGTCGGCCCCACTCCCGGGAAACCCCCGGCCTTCCAGAGCGAGTAGAAGCGACCCGCCACCGCGTTGGCGATCGAAGTCTTGTCGAACAGCGCATGGCGCGACTGGCTCAGCGCCGCAATCAGTTGGTCGCGTGTCGTGATTGCCATCAGTTGGTGTCCACCCAGAGATCGTTGACAGCAGGGCTCGGTGGCGCCGTTGGCCCCACCGTCAGCCGTGAGGCGTTGAGCTTCTGGTTCAGGGCCGTCTGCAGGTCCGCCTGCGTGCTCAGGGTTCCCGTGATCCCACCCCACACCGACGGTCCAGCAGGCCCCGTGGCGCCCGTCGCGCCCGTCGGCCCAGCCGGCCCCGTTGCTCCCGCAGGGCCGGCAGGGCCAGCGGCGCCAGCAGCACCGTCAGCCCCCTTGATGTTGGTCGTGAGCTCCCAGGTCTCAGGCATGGCTCACACCACCAGCTCGTACACCTGCCCGCTGATGCGATCCAGGTAGAGATCGCCCAGGGCCGGCGGTGGTTGCAGCACCTCCGTCACCGGCGGCCCATCACCGGAATACCAGCGAGTGGCACGGCCGCCCGCCTCGCTGTTCATCGCCGCCAGCGCCGGCTCGCCGTCCACCGGGCTCGGCAGGAAGCCCAGGCCACCGGAGGGGTGCAGCCGCAGTTGCCACTGCTGCGCCACCGAGCCGTTGTAGGCCTCGCCCTGGAGGCCAGCACCCGGCACCAAAGGCTCCACGCCCACCAGACCCCCGGCACCGGAGGTCAGCACCGAATAGGGCGGCACCGGGCAGCCGATCAGGGCCACCTGCAGGCTGGCGATCGTGATGCCGATGGTGACCGTGACGGTCAGATCCTCCCGCTGCAGGTATACATGCCGCGGCCGCGGCACATCACGGGCCAAGGCATCCCAGCCGATCACCTCCGTGCTGCCATCGCCCCAGCTCACCGTGATCGGCTGCGGCGCCTTGATCAATGGGTCGATGAAAAGGTCAACCGCCGCACTGGTGATCGGTTCATCCCACAGCCGATCCGAGGGCATCCAGAACAGCTCCAGCGGATCGGCGGGCACCGGGCCCAGCCGGTAGCCCATGCGCAACCAGCGACGTACCTCGTGGGGTACCACCCACACCTCGAGGCCCGGGCACCCCATCGGAGGAAGCACGCGCATGCGCTCATCAGGGGCGCCGGGGAGCGGGTAGGGCATCGAAGGGCTGTGCCTCTGGGGGTTGACGCGCTACCACCCTTTGCCAGGAAGCCACCCGGGCAGCCACAGGGGCCGCCGGGGTGGCTTCTGACTGGCTGCAGGGCAGCAGATGCCTTGACTGGATAACCAGTGACGGTTCAGCCCAGCAGATCGCTGGGGATGGACGTGTCTGGCTCAGCAGCGGGAGCATCGGCGCCAGGCTCAGGAGCCGTCGCCGCGTCCTCAGCGGCCAGGGCCTCGGCCTGCTCGATGAGCTCGGCCTTGGTCTGGTTCGAGTCGAGGGACACCCCGTACGTGGCCTCGACCTCCGCCACGATCTGCGCCTTGGTCATCGAGCCGTAGTCAGGGGGTTCAGCACTGGCCTCGGGCTCAACAGAAGATGGCTCCGCAGGAGCTGGCTCCACTGGAGCTGGCTCCGTCTCGGCCGGATCAGATCCACCCGGTTCCGGCTCGGTCGGCTCAGCCCCGGCTTGCTCAGGCTCAGCCGGCTCCGGCTCAGCAGAGGCAGCCTGGGTCTCGGCTGCGAGCAGGTCCCAGGAAACCACCGGCACGAAATAGAGGGCGCCCATACCGACGGTGTTGCTCGCCGTGAACGGGACCTCAACAGGGTCGATGATCCCAGACGTGTCGAAGGTGAAATGCAGGGTCGTGGAGTCGACGAACTCCAGGTCCAGGACGGTGGCCTCGAAACCAGTGCCAGGCAGCAGCGTGGTGCCGGCCTCGAAGCCGGTGCCAGTCACCACGGAGGGCGTAGCAGGTTCAGAGCAGCCGTACTGCCAGGGCTCAGTGCTGACTTCCTGGATAGAGAAGGGCTGGATCTGGGTGATCGTCGGAGCGGCGGTCGGCGCCACAGGATCGCCACCGGCGTCAGGAGCGGCCGTCACCTTCAGCAGGAAGAAGTCACCGCTGCCAATGCTGTTGGTCGCCCAGATCGGGATTTCAACAGCGGCAGGGATCAATGAGGGATCGAACGTGAAGTTCAGCGTCGTGGCATCGACGACCTGCAGATCCTTGAGGCAGAGGCCGTAGGGGCTGGCAGCAGAGAGCGTGGTGCCGGGCTCAAAGCCAGTGCCGATCACCACGGAAGGAACCGAGGGGCCACCGGCCACATACGTACCGCGAAAGGACGGGATCGGATCGATCGAAGTGATCGTCGGAGAGCCGGGCGGATAGGGACTGACTGGATCACCGCCATCGCCGCCATCGCCGGGATCACCGCCGTCGCCGGGATCACCGCCCCCGTCCTCCTTGATGCTCACAGGCGGGTGGACCGTCCAGCCTTCCTCAGCCCAGCGGTCAGCATGGACAGGAAAGACGAACTGATCGTCCTGGCCCTCAAGGGAGATGCGGAGCATCCCCTCCGGTGGCAGTTCCACCACCGGATCGTCCGTGGTCAGATCAACAGGCACGGTGGGATCAGCAGGGGAGATCGGATCAGTGGGCTCCTCAGGCGGTTCCGCCGGAGGCGGAGCAATCGGTGTTTCGGTATCCGTCGGAATCGGCGGCACCTCAGGCTCGGCAGCGGCCCTGCCGGGCTCAGGTCCGGCCTCCTGAGGCAGACCTTCCGGCGGCGATACCGCCCAGGGCCGGCCGGGCCTCGTCGGCCTGTCCACCGCCTGGCCCGACGCTTTGGTGGCGTAATCCATGGCCCTCCTCAGTAGGTGAGGCTCACGTGGGCGCCGTTCGGAGTCGAAGGCGTCAACGTGGCTCGGGCATAGATGAAGCTGGGCAGGGCCACATTGGCGGCATCAGCGGGAGCCACCACCAGGCCGTCGCCCGAGATCGGTGCCTCCACCCGGCCACCAGCGGCGGGGATCGCCACGGTGGCGACCGTCACCCAGGTGCCGATGGTGCCGTCCTTGAGCGCCGGCGCCAGTTGCAGCACCACCGTCACCGCCGCGGCGGCACCGGGGTGGCTGGCGATCAACGAGAAGTGATCGGCCGCATCGAGCGGCGTGGTCAGCCGCACCGTCTCGTTGCTGACGCGGGTGCGCTCAAACGGGTCGGTGGCGCTGTAGTTGACCCAACCGACCAGCGTCGTCGCCGCGTCGATCAGCTTATTGCCCTCGTGGGCCATGGTCGTGTCCTCTCAGGAATGGGCGTGCAGGATTGGCGGATCGGTCCGCCTCAGGTCACGGCGGGGCCGACGTTGTACAGGCGAGCAATCGCCTTGTCGTGAACAACGGCAAAGCCCACGTACCAATCCACGCGGGTGCGGAACACCGGGGCGTCCTGCACTTCACCGAAGTCCCGCACGGAGATTCCGTAGCGACCCTCGAACGGCCCCTGGATGCCGGTCATCAGCTCGTCACCGAGCGCCACGCAGTAGATCGAGGTGGTGTTGGCCGCCTCGCCGAAACCCAGCACCTCGTTGCCCTGGGCGTCCTGATCCAGCACCAGGATTTCGGTGTCCTCAAACCAGTGGCGGCCGTCGATCACCTGATACAGATCACCGCCCGCCTCGCGGGAGGCATGGCTGATCTGGCGCCGACCGGCCCGGCTGGTGAGGATCACCTTGTCGCCGCCGAGAGCGTTGACCGAATCAACGAGCTCCTCCAGCTTGGTGAGCTTCACGGTGCCGCTCACATTGTCGACGGTCTGCGCCTGCCCGGGCACCAGCCGCTTGCTGAGGCCGTTGAAGGCGCGGGGGTCGAACGCGGCATCACCGTTGATGATCGCCGCCTCCAGCGTCAGCCGCATCGAGCGCACCTTCTGCTCGGTCTGGCTGGCACGGGCCTCAGGACCGTTGAGGTCAACGATCGAGCGGTCCACATCGAGATCACCACCGAACAGGTGGACGAACTCGCTTTCGTTGGCGACGGCGCCGTAGTCACGCCGGTAGCCCTCATTCACAGCACGGAAGCCGACGCGAGGCAGCTTCTTCTCTTTGGCGAACTGCAGAGCACCGCCCGCGAGGTTGCGGAACGGCAGACGGCGAAGCAGCTGACCTTCCACGAAGGTCTTGGTCACCGCGAGCCGATCGACTCGGGTCTCATGCTTCATCGCCTCGATCAACGTGAGGCCCATGGTCACTCCCGGGGCCTGACCCCAGCAACGTCACCACCTATTGCCACTGATGCCCAGGCACTGAGCTGGCAAGGGTTGGGGCTCAGGGGAACCGCAGTGTCCACGGCGGCGCAAGGGCTGCGCGAGTCGCTGACGCGACCCTTGCCCGCGCCGTGGTGGCCCTGCGGGTCCATCGCCCACCCGGCCATGTCCATCCATCTGCTGCTGATCTCCCGCGAGGAGCGCCAGAGCTTCGCCTTCTCGCGGCTCCGGCTCGTGGTCGCTCCCACGTCCGAGCTCGATTCCGCCCTGCTGGGTTGGCTGATCGATTGCCCTGTCGATGCCCTGGAGTTCACGCGGGTGGGGCCGGTCGATCTCGCCCACGGCGGAGCCTGGGCCAGGCGGCATCACCTCGATTCCTTCCGCTGGCCCCATCTCGATCAGCCCGTCATCCACGGCCGCGCCGTCGGCATCCGCATGGGTGTCCGCTGGCCTGGTGAGGCGGCCCCGATCCAGCCGCTGCCGATGCGGGCGCTCACCGAGTGGGAGGGGCGCAATGCCCTCCGCTGGCTGCGGGATGAAGGGCTGCCGCTCGGCCGTCTGCACTGCCCGGTGGATGAAGCCTTTCTCGGCAATCTCGGCTTTCCGCTGCATCAGGAGTATCTGGAGGCCGATCAGGCCAGCAAGCTCGCCATCCGCCTTCGCGTCAGTGCCCAGCGCAAGCAGGCACTGGAAGCCATCGAGGCTGAGATCGAGGCGAAGGTAGCCGCCGATCGGATCAAGCACCCGGTCGGCTCCTGGCTCGCGCAGCGCGAGGCCCGTCGGCAAGAGCTCTCGCGCCGCTGAGGGCGGCGGGCCGGCCCCTGGCCGGCTCAATCCCTGACGCGGAGCCCTGGTTGGTCGGCGTTGCGCAGGCCGCTTCATGGTGCGGGGTGGCCTCAAGGGCTGACGCAAGGCGGCTGCGCCGCCCCTTGACCCCACCCCGCTGCTCCATGGCGTCCTTCTTTACGCCGTCATGGCTTCCTCCTTCCGCCGCGCTGCTCTGGAGCGCCACAGCTCCGATTCGCTGGAGCGGCTCAGCTTCTGCTGTCGCGATGCGGTGATCCCGTTGCACCGGCTCGCGGATCTGGCCGAGCAGATCCTGTTCGAGCGGCAGTGCCTCAATCCCGTCCGGGTTCCCAGCTGGTGCCCTGAAAACGAGCTGCCCTTCTGAGGCGCCACGGCCAGCCGGGAGCCGCAATCCCGGCACGATTCCTCTCGTCCGCCCGCGTCGGCGGTTTCACCATGTGCGCAATCCGCTTCCTCGAGGAGGCCGCCAATCCCAAGGCCCACAGTGCCGGTCGCACTCGCGTCGTGGTGGCCTACGGCATCCTCTTGGCCGAGCGATCGGCCCGCATCGATGGCACCCTCGCCATCGCCTTGCAGCGGGCCTCCACCGAGGCCGGCCAGGCACTCCTCGCCCTTGCGCTCGATGCCGGGCTCCAAACCGCCGGGGAAGTACCCCGCTGGCTGCTCCGCAATCGGGAGGCTGTCCTGCGGATCCTCGCCTGAGGCCAAACAACTCGCCCTCCCGAGGTCGGCCCTTCTCCCCTCCTGGCAAGAGGAAGCAGAAACTGACACCGCCATGACCACAGCAATGACCCCCGAGCGGTTCCAGGACCGCTTTGAGGCCTTCAAGGGGGAACCCCAGCAGGTCTCCGGCGTCTGGACCCTCTACACCGCCATCGAAGGACTCCCCGGCAGCGAGGCCGTGCTCGAGGAGGAAGCGCCGTGGGCCCTCAAGTTCAGCGAGAAACCTCCCGCTCCCCCAGCTCCCGCAGCACCCAGCGGCGGCCTCGATCCCCGCGGCTCAGAAGAAGCCGGACTGATCGGGCCGAAGATCGCCGCGCCGGTCAAACCCGGCGACTCCTATCTGCTCGTCAACGACCGTGACGAGGACATGGAGGCGTTCGACCACACCGGCACCTTCCTCTGGAGGGTTCCCTGCCTGGCGCGTGGTCAGGGCGCCGACAACGACTGGAAGCACAGCAGCACCGATACACCGCCGGGCCTCTACAAGCTCGGCGAGCTCTACCCCGACTACGACCAGAACCCCAATCCACCCTGCAGCGACACCGCCATGTCCTATGGCTGGTACAGCTTCGATCTGGTGGAGCTGGAGCAGCAGGAGGTCAGGGTCGGCCGGGCCGGGATCATGCTCCACGGCGGCGGCTCCGGCTGCGGCTGGCCCGGCGCCTGGGCCGCCCACCAGCAACTGCTGCCGACGCTTGGCTGCATCCGCCTTCACAACGTCGATCTGCGCGACAAGGTGCTGCCCCTCTATGAGGAGGGCACGGTCTATGTCGGCGTCTTCCAGGAGGCCTGAGCCGGGAGATCCCCGGTCAGAACCGGCGTCCCCAGGCAGGCCGCCAACAGCACCGCCATTCAGCCGTGAGCGGTTCCTGCTGCGGCTCGTCGCCGTGGTGCTGATCGCCGAGGTCACGCTCTACTCCTTGGGTGCGGGTTTCTGCGCCTGGCGAGGCCTCCAGGGGTTCCCGCCTGCAGGTGGCGTCTGCCTTCGATTCGACGATGCCGTCCAGACCGCGTTCGGTGTCGCACTGAACACCCTGTTGGCGCTGCTCGGCGGCAAGGCGCTCTCCGACAGCCGGCGGCCGCCAGAGCCATAGGGCCACAGCGGGCCTCACTCGATCGGCTGGAGGCAGCAGCCGCGTGGATCGGCAGGCAGACCGCTTCTGAGGGTCGGCGGGCCGGGGGTGGGCTGCCCCCCTGCTTGTCCTTGCTCAGCTTGGCCTTCTCCTTCGTCGAGGCCCTGGGTCGCGCGTCCTTCGCGATCAGGTCATGGCCCACACCCCATCCCAGGCCGATGCCCTCTTTCAGCAGTTCCTGCCCCTCGCCGATTCCATCGCCCGCGGCTTCGCTGCCAGATCCCAGCCGGTCCTCGAGTTCGAAGATGCCCGCCAGGTGGCCCACATGCAGCTCTGGCTCTCCTGCCGCCAGGTCCAGGATCCCGCCAGTGCACCGGCCTATCTGAAGTGCTGCATCAAGGGCGCTCTGCTCCATCACCGCCGCGATCACGGCCGCCTGGTTCGCGTCTCGCGCCGGGAGCACGAGAAAGGCATCCAACCCTGGGGCCACAGCAGCCTGGATGTCACCCTGCCCGGCGGGAGCTCCACCGCCCTCGATCTGATCGCGGCCCCCGATTCGGCTCCCGAGTCCACAGTTCCCAGCTCAGCTCAGCTTGAGGCGCTGCTCGATCAGCTGCCCGCCAATCAGGCCGCGGTGATCCGGCTGCACATCCTCGAAGGCCGCAGCCTCCAGGAAATCGGCACCGCGCTGGGCGTCAGCAAGCAGAGCGCCTGCCGCTGGGAGAAGGCGGGCCTGGCCGCCCTTCGGGCGCAGCTGGCCTGAGGGCCAGGCCCACCGGGGCCGGCTCAGGCCGGCCCCTCAAACCCCCCAACCTTGAATAAGCCGCCCCCTTGTTTAAGGGTGTCCGGGCAGCAGCTCCCCGATTTTCGACCCATTTTCGGGGAGCTCAGGGGAGAGTGCCCGCGGTTCGATCGTCCATGACCGCCCCGTTGCCTCCCCCCATTGTCGCTGCGCGGTGGGGGGTCGTTCACCGGGGCTTTCCCATGGAAATCACGATCGGCAAGGCACAGCGCGGGCTCTCAGATCCCCTGCCCGGTCAGGCCTATGTAGGGCGGCCCACGGCGCTCGGAAATCCGTTCGCCATCGGCCGTGATGGCAGCCGCGCAGAGGTGATCCAGCTCTACCGCGCCTGGCTGTGGCGGCAGATGCAGCAGCAAGGCTCCCCGCAGCGCAAGGCGCTGGAGCAGTTGCTGCAGCAGGCCGCCACCGGCCGCTTGGAGCTGCTCTGCTGGTGCGCCCCGCTGGCCTGTCACGCCGAGGTGATTCGCTCCGCTCTCCACTGGCTCGCCGCTCAGGAGCAGGGCGGCGGCTGATCACGGCCAACCGCGAACCCGAGTGCCGTGGCAAGAGGGATCGAGCGCACCAGGAGCCGCAGTGGCGATCCAAAAACCCAGCAGCAAGGCCAGAGCCAAGACCAAAACAAGGGCCAGCAGCGCCGCTCTGGCCGTGCCCAGCAGCGCCGCCATGGACCGGAAGCTGCGGGCTGAGCAGGCCAAGTGGCAGGCAGAAGAAGACCTGCGCACATTGAGGCGCGCCGAGGAGATCCGCCAGCAACCCCAACGACTCAAGCAGGCCTCACGGCTGGCCGATCAGGAGCTCCGCGCCCTGCAGGCCATCAAGCGCAAGGTGAGCTGAGCTGCTCTGGGGTTGGGCCGTGCCGGGTTGCCGCAGTCTCCGCCGGGGCAAGGGCTGCGCAAGCGGCTCCACTGCGTTTCGCCGCCCTTGCCTTCCCGGCGGCTTTGCGGGCGTCCCGTCACCGCGCCCCTGGCGCCTGGCCCCATGTCTTCCAGCCTCGCTTCACTCACCCGCGAAGATCCAATCGCGCTGCTCGAGTCCACCCACAAGGCGCTGCAGTGGATCCTCCGCAGAAGCCAGGGCCAGTCGATCCCGCGCTTCTGGATCGATCACCCCTATGGCGAGGAGGAAATCACCCTCCTCGAGGAGGAGCTGATGCCAGCCATCGAGGAGTTCCTCGCGCGCATCTCGGAGATCGATGGCGTCCTGCTCGCGCAGCAGGAGCTGCTGGAGCGGTGCCAAGCCGAGGCCGTTCAGGGTGGCGCCCTGGCCGCTGAGCCGTTGGCCGCGGCCTGAGGCCATCAGGGGCTGGCGGCTGCCAGCCCTTTCCTTACCAGGGCTTGCCTTTGCGCAGGTAGGCCTCGACTTGCGCCTTGCGGATCACCCGCGACTCGTGGTGGTTGCTGATCTGCACCAGGCCACCGGTGATCGAGGCCGTCACACGCCAGGGACCAGGCGCCTCAGTCTTTGGTGGGGTTAGCACATGCCCCAGCGTCAGCCGCGCCGCCGTGGGGGGAGCAGGGGTTGCAACAGGTGCAGCAAGGGGACGCTCGCCGAGGACCGCCGCCAGGAGATCGCGGGTGCTCGGAGCCATCAGGAAGGCAGGAGAGGTCAACAAACCATTGCCAGTGGCAGAGCGGAACTGGCAATGGAAGGAGTACGCACGCCATGCGGCCAT
This sequence comes from uncultured bacterium, assembly GCA_964355015.1. Lineage (GTDB taxonomy): Bacteria > Cyanobacteriota > Cyanobacteriia > PCC-6307 > Cyanobiaceae > CAYHCE01. The sequence goes on from CAYHCE010000036.1 coordinate 18,371, forward strand.
GCCAGCCACGATCATCAGCGCCAAGTCGATGAAGGCCCCGACCTCGATCGTTCGCGTTCACAGCAAGCCGCGCACCGGCGTCTGGCCCCAACAGGTGATCGGGCGGCCCGGCACTGCCTATTCCGTGGCCTTGACGCCCTCACGCGGCAGCTTCGATCGTCAGAAGACGCTGGACCCGCTCTCGCGGCGATCAGGGGTGCGGCGCACCGGAGGCTGGGGCAGCGGGGCTCTCGGGGAGCCGATGCCGTGAAGGCTGAGGGGGAAGGCGCGTGGCCTTCTTCATGGTCGCCCCACGGGCAAGGGCTGCGCAAGCGGCTCGGCGCTGAGCGCCTTCGCCGCCCTTGCCTTCGCGGGGCACCACTCAGGCGTCCCACGCTTTGCCTTTCATGGCCGCGTCCAAATCCCGCTCACGCAAATCCTTCGATGGCCCCACGGCCGAGGAAAAGATCGTCGCTTCCCTGATCGAGCTGATGGAAGGCGGCTCCGCGCCATGGCGGAAGCCCTGGGATGGCACCGGCGGTGGCCATCACGTGAATCTGCTCTCGGGCCATCGCTACCGCGGCGCCAACCCGATCCTGCTCACGCTCGGCAGGCACATCCGGGGTACATCCCTGCCGTTCTGGTGCGGGTTTGCCGAGGCCAGGAAGCACGGCATCTTCCCCAGCAAGGGCAGCAGGGCGGTTCACATCCTGCGGCCCCAGCTCCACAGCTGCGAGGAGCCAGGCGCTGGCGGAGAAGTCATGCTGCACAGCTGGGCCAGCTATCGGCCGGTGGCGGTGTTCAATGCCGCCGATCTCGAGGGCGAAGCACTCACCGGCCTGATCGAAGCGCGCAAGGAGGCCGAAGGAGGGGATACCAGGCCGGCGCCCCAGCGGCTGGAGGCGGCGGAAGCCGTGCTGGATGCCTGGCCGGTGCCGGTCAGCTTTGGTGGGGATCGCGCCTGCTATCTGCCCGGCATCGATCGGATCCAGCTGCCCGATCGCGCCAGCTTTCACTCGCCCGCAGCGTTCTGCGCCACCTGGGCCCATGAGCAGATCCACTCAACTGGCCATGAATCCCGCCTGAAGCGCGATCTGGGCGGTGCCTTCGGGAAGGCGCGCTATGCCCGCGAGGAGCTGGTCGCCGAGCTGGGGGCGGTGCTGCTGGGCGATCGGCTGGAGATCGGCAGCGAGATCGAGAGCCACGCCGCCTATCTCGGTCACTGGGTCGAGCTGCTCAAGGAATCGCCCAAGGTGCTGTTTCAGGTGCTCAGCGAAGCAAGGCAGGCGGCAGATCTGATATGCCCAGATCTAAATGAAATCTAAGTCAATCAAGGGCATCTCGAAAAATGCAGGTTTCCGTTGGCAGCACCGATTGAGACTCATGTCCTGGTCGGCGTCGGCCTTGGCCAGTGGTCGAGGCAAAGGCGATTTTTCAAGGTACCCTCAAATCGAATCGATCATCTAAAGCCCTGGCTGCTTAATGGCGATCACCTATCCAATTGGCAACATCAGCGAGACAGCTCATCAATGCATTCAGCAATTCTCTTGCATATAGTTATAAAGCATCTCAACCCGAAGGCGGTCAACCTCACTTCTCAGGCGCAGGATTTCTAGCGCGGAAGTAATTCTCCTCAGTGTTTCTTGATCTGCGCCCTCTGGAGTATTCTTAAACCGATTTAAGAATGTTCCGACAAGATGAAAAATACCTGAACAGAAATCACCAGTCTCCTCAGTCTCCTTCTCGGCGTCGTAAGTTGATATCCAGTCAAGCCATTCATCCTGAGTCTTCTCGCGGAGTAACTTAAGATCATCCGAATTCCATCCATCACCAGGATCCCATTTATACCTTCCGGCAAGTCTCTGCATCAATGGTGCAATCTTCTGCCGCTTTCCAATAGCCTCGTATCGGTCAATTAGTTCCTTGCGGAAACGGTCGGGAAGATCAGAGAACCACAACGAGTACTCATCGAGTACATCTTCTCGCTTTACATGAGAGTTGATCGCGTTAATCACATACTCGTCACCAATATCAAGTCCACACTTCCGCAGAAAGTCAGTGGCACTATTTGCCCTATCGATTCCAATTTCCCGACTATGCTTTATCAAAAACTGATGCAACTCGAAGACTAGCTCTTGGTGAGGAACAAAGAATCCTCTATTGAAATTCCGCAAGATCAAATCGTACTGCCCATTAAAGCGAGCAAGCTTTTCATTGCTTTCCGTGAGTCTAAGCAAACCTGAGTAGCTTTTTAGGTCAATAACGCCATTGCGGAAGTAGTCTAAAATCATGCGGTGATGGGGTGCAGGGTAATATCCGGTGTTTCTCATAAACTGTTCTTGTTGCATTTGCAGCGGCTCTTTTGCGGCTAAAAGCTTGAAGAAGTCATCCACCAGAATACCTTCATACTCGGGAAACAACTCTGTTTTTGAATAGTGAATGATGGCGAGTGCTGCTATGGCGGCTTGGAAGGATTCGTGCGCAAATGGCCATTGCTCTGCAAGGGCCCCCTTGAAATAATCGATAGCGCTTCGAGCTTTTCTCATGACTCGAATATTCACTACATCTGCTGCTTCAAAAATCTGAACGAAGGAGCTCGGTCGTTGTTCGGATTCAGGCCAGGCAATCTTGATATTTTCTGAAACTGAGGGTCTCAGAGAAATTTCAACATCGATAATCTTCTCTCTATACTCCTCCATGGCCATACGAAGGCGAGCATTGCTGGCTAACTTTTCGAAATTGTAGATTAATACAATCTTGCAATTCTGTTGTTCCTTCAAAGTGCTGATTAGCCCCAAGAAGCTTGACGGGGATATCACCCGCTCCATTCTCTCAATGTCATCAAAACAGATGAGAAAGTTATGGATGTAATGACGCTTGATGAGGCTGTCGATGATGCTAGTTGCGGCTCCAATTGCGATACTTGTAGCTCCTACCTGAATCGTTGAAGATTCAGGCCTGTCGAGAAGCCGTTTGATCCACTTGCCAGCCTTGACTATCCATGAAGCCTTCTTGTACTCGATAGGTTGATGTGATGTAAAGATTGCCGATTCAATACTGTCGATGCTTGTAGCGCCAAAGAGAGAAACGTAGGAGTGGGCTCTAAGGCTCCTGTTAAGCGTACGATTGGATATCACCCAGCCAAGAAAGCTATGCCAAAAGTGTGTCTTTCCAACACCCCATTCTCCTTTTAGTTCCGCGACGAAATGAATGTCGCTATCGAGAAACCCCTGAAGTGCGATGCACGATTTGTCTGTCTCAGGAGATAGTCCATTGTGCCAGTCTGAGTGATTCTCCTTGTTGGAAGGGATCACCTTCTTGGTGAAAAAGAGAAGCTTCACACCATATCCTCCAGGAACTCCGACCCCACTCCGCCGCTGCTGATCAGCAGGTGGTCCCGTGCCCGGGTGCAGGCCACGTAGAGCAGATGCCGCTCGGTGGCGTACACCTCATCGAGATCGGAGTCGTCGGTGATGGCTTCGATGCGCGAGGGGCTGGGGATCACGTCTTCATCGCAGGCCATCACGGCCACGGCGCGGAACTCCAGACCCTTGGCCAGGTGCATGGTGGACAGGGAGGCCTTGGTGCCCAGCCGAACTGAGCTTGAGGTGAGCAGCTCGAAGGGGATCTCGGCCAGCTCCAGGGCGGCCTGAGCCCGGGGCAGCTCGGCTTCGCTGCGCACGAACACACCGATCTCGCGGGGGATGAGGCCCTTAGCGCTGATCTCCTTGAGCCAGGAGGCCACCTGCTCGATTTCAGCTTCGGGGTCGTCCGACTGAACGATCAGCGGCTCCGGCCCGTTGAAGACCGACACGGCCCCCCGGCGATCCTGGACATTGCCATCCAGATCCCTGCCCTCTGGATCGAGCAGTTGATCGGCCTGCTGCCGGATCTGGTGGGAGGTGCGGTAGTTGATCTTGAGGGTGCGGGAGCGCCCTCTGATGTCCACGCCGTAGTGGGTCCAGGAGAAGGGCTGCTGGAAGATCCGCTGGCCCAGATCCCCCGCGAAGAAGAGGCCATTGCGACGGGTGCCGCCGATGGCGGCGATCAAGCGCAGTTGCCCCGCCGTGGTGTCCTGGCACTCATCGACAACGATGTGCTGATAGGGGCTGGCGCCGTTCTTCAGGAGGCGTTCGGCCGCCTGATGGAACAGTTGATGCCGGGTGATCTGCCCCCGCCGTTCCAGTTCCTGCAGCACCGCCTCGAACGCCTGCCAAAGGAGCCGGCGCTTCGGTTCCGCCAGCCGTGACTTCCGGCCCAGACGGCGCACATCCCGGTAGGACTCCCAGTCGCGCAGGTGGAAGGCATCCACGATCTCCCTGAACTCCTCGATGGTGAAGCGCTCGCCGTAGCGGCTGCGGATCTCCTCGGGAGCGTGATCGATCAGCAGTTGATCGAGATCCGGATCGGGGATCAGGTTGGGCTTTCCGATCTGGGCCGCGTAGATCCGCTCCCCGAGCTGGCTCATTGCAAGCACGTCAATGCGCTCAGCCAGGACAGGTCGATCCGCGATCAGACGGTTGAGCTTGTCCTGCAGCAGTGCCGCCAGGGGTTCCGAAAACGTGGTGAGCAGCAGCCTGCTGTCGGGTTCCGAGCGGGCCAGATGCACAACCCTGTGCAAGGCCACCACGGTTTTGCCCGTGCCTGCGGAACCCTGCACCTTGGTGGGTCCGTTGAACTCCCGCTCGACCCAGTCCCGCTGGGCGGGGTGAAGGAAGACGATCCAACGCTCCCAGGGATAGTCGAGGGCACGGGCCAGCTCCTCGGCGTTGACGAGGGTGCGGAAGCGCCGCTGGGCATCGGGGTGCTGGAAGGGGTCCCCCTGATCAGGCAGCACCACCTGGGGCTTAGCCGGCCTACTGCCCGTCGCCAGCTCCAGCATCGCTTCTGCGGCTTCTGCCGGCAGGTGCTCCACCAGCTCCAGGAGCTGGTCTTCTGTGGCCATGAGCAGATCAGCCAGCCACTCCTCGGGAACGCCGTAGCTGAGCAGCTCGGCTTGGTGGAAGCCGGCCAGGGGACGGAGAGGTTCATCCTCAAGAGGAGCGGCTGAGGGCGCGAACGGTTCGGCTTCCGCAAGCGTCGGAACGTAGAGGGGGATCTCGATCTCCCGCACCGTCTCGCGGATCTCCACCAACTGCGCAGCACCCGTCACGGGATGGGTTTCGAGTTTGCGCCGGTAGGCCCACTCGTAGGCGTCGTCGTGGTGGTCGACATAGCAGAGCAGCAGGCTGTTCTCTATGCGATGGAAGATCAGGCGGATGTCCCGGTTCACCCTGGCCGACCAGAAGTTCTTGTCCTTGGTGCGGTCGATCCGATGCACCTGCAGCCCTGGTGTGGCCAGGTTGGTCTGCAGATCGAAGGCGGTGGTCTTGGCAGCCCGCTGATCCTCGCCAGTGAGCCGTTCGAGGCTCTGTTGGAAGGTGTCGGCGATTCGAAACTCCATCAATCGATCTTGTACACCTTCATCACCTCATCCCCCAGGTGGTTGATCACCTTGACGGCAATGCGACCGGTCTGGGGCTTGGAGAAGGGCACGGATGTGTCGCTGTTGAGCGAGGCCCAGGCTTCGGCATCGATCTCGGCCTTGAGCGAGGTCTTGAGGCTCTTGTAGGGGTCGTTCTGGCCGAGGAAGTAGGCCTGTCGCACGAAGAAGCTCTCGCCGTTGTAGTCGGAGTCGATGAACCAGCAGGCGATGCCGTCGGCTTCGTCGCTGCGGATCTCGCCGGTGGAGGGGTCGAACACATCGACGCCATTGATCCGGACCTGGATCTGATCGGGCTGGGCTCCTGGACCCGTGGCCTCAAGGATGTCGATGTCGGGTTCGCCGAAGACCACGAACAGGTTGCCCTTGCCGGTGTTCTTGAGGTCCTGCTGCATGTGCAGATCGGCGTTCATCCGGGCCTTGAGAACTGGCAGGGCGCCGAGCTTGGTGAATTCGGTGGTGTGGGCCTCGTAGTTGAATGCGCAACTGATCAGCACATCGAAGCCGACATCGGCCGCCTCCCGGGCCGCCGCGACCAGATCGCTGCGGGAGACGGTGCCGAACTCCGGGCCAATGAAGATGCCCGCCGTCTTCTGCTGCTCACTGCCGCCGACGGACTCGGTGGTGGTGCCCTTGCCGCAGATGTACTCGCCGGGCCAGGGCTCCAGGGAATCGAAGCTGATCTTGTCGTCCTTGTGGGCCTGCTGCACACCGGCCACCTTGAGCGTGTCGAGGATCACCTGGGCAAAGTCAGCGGCACCCAGAGCCGTGGCCCCGATTTTCAGCGGGTCGGTGATGGTGTCGTCTGCCTCGACGATCATCGAGCGGTGGGGGCTGAGGCTCTCCACGGTGAAAGGGCCCGCCACGCGCACCTTCTTGTTGTCGCTGTAGGGCTTGTCGTAGAGGAACTCGAACTCGGCCTTGGCGGCGATCGACTTGTCGATTTCTCTCTGTCGGGCGATGCGGGCCTTCCACCAGTCGGCGTGTAGCTGCTTCGCCGCGTCAGACCATTCGGCCCCAGCCTCGCGCGGGATCTCCCACTCCTGCCAAGTCTTCTGGAGTGCGGAATTCAGACCTTCGCGCATCGGCTCTAGCTTCGCCTGCCACTGCTCCCAGATGACATCAATCTCAGAGTTGCGCGCAATGGAACTAAGCATGACGTGTGGCACCCGCTCATAGACGAATCCCTGGCGAATATTCCCACTGCACGGCAAGGATGAAGGAGGCCTGCCGCTGACTGCAGATTCCTTGATTTGACCTTCACTGGAATCGGCCAGCACATAAAAGGGAAATAGCGAACCCATGATGCGGGCACGGGCCAACGCTAGTGCCACGCGGGATGTGTCAATAGTGATCCAGCGACGACCCCATTGCTCAGCGACTGTTGCAGTGGTGCCAGAGCCGCAAGTCGGGTCAAGGACAAGGTCGCTTGGATCTGTAACCATTAGCATACACCGCTCAATAAACTTAGCGGCAGTTTCTACAATATAGACTCTCTGAGAAGCTGCTGGTTGATCAGTCCAGGCATTATCGTATTTCGTTGTCGAGCTTTCACTAAAATAGGTTTTAAAATAGGGTGTTCCGGACAGCATGAACAGCCTGTCGCTTTTGATTAGACGGAGCATTCCATCCGGGTTTGTCTTCCATGAGTATTTGCTTTTCCGAATCTCCTTGCCATGCAATGCAAAGTCGAATGTACAAGATGGAGTATATCCGGCAGAGGTTAGCTTGTAGCGTCTGAAGATGCTGCTGTGATCCGATATTGCCGCGAATTCAGCTTCGTCAATCTTTCTATACCCTGACCCCTCGGAATAGTCTCTAACAAATCTCCATTCCTTGTCATTTGATATATCTCGTTTTCGAAATAGCGGCCGGAACTTCATCGAGCCTGAAGACTTTGCATACCATAATATGTGGTCATATACTGTTGCAAGGCCATCTTGACCAAGAGGGCTGGTCGACTTGAATGCTATCTGAGCGTGAAAGTTTGAGTCTCCGAAGACTTCGTCCAGCAGAGATCTAACTCGGTGAACATTCTCATCTCCGATCTGGACGAAAATTGACCCGGAATCGGTGAGAAGATCACGAGCAACAGTTAGCCGGTCACGCAAATAGGTGAGATAGCTGTGAATGCCGTCGCGCCAGGTATCACGGAAAGCTTTGACCTGTTCGGGCTCGCGAGTGATGTGATCGGCGTTACCGTCTCTAACCGTAGTGCTGGTCGTGCTCCACTGGAAGTTGCTGTTGAACTTGATGCCGTAGGGCGGATCGAAGTAGATGCACTGCACCTTGCCCCGTAGGCCTTCGCGCTCCGCCAAGGACGCCATCACCTGGAGCGAATCGCCCAGGATCATGCGGTTGGACCAGTTCTGGTCGTGCTGGTAGAACTCGGTCTTGGCCTCCTCCGAAGGCAGGCCATTGAAAGCGGCGAACAGATCGATCTGCTGGGTGTTGTCCTGCTCGCCGCTCCTGGAGCGCTTCTTCAGATCATCGATCAGCACCTTGGGGTGCACCTTTTCCTGGATGTAGAGCGGTGGCGCCGCCACCACCAGGTCCGACCAGTCGAGCAGATCCTTGCCACGCCAGACGAGCTGAGGGTCGAGGTCCTCATTACGACGCGCATAGGCCACCTTCAGGAGGTTCTTCTCGTAGGCCTGCACCAGGGGCTGGTACTCAGCCGTGGGGATGTTCTTGCGCTCAGCTTCTTCGTGGATGAAGCTCTCGATCTGCTTACGCTCGGCTGGTTTCTTCGCCATCTCAGTTCACCTCCTTGGCCAACACGGTGCCAATCACACCGGCAACCTCAGCTTCCACCTTGTCGGCGAAGTCGCCATCCATCTCCAGCACATCCCTGAACTCGGCAAAGGCCCAGCGGCCGAACTTTCCGGTGTTGTTCACCCCCGGCACCCAGAACGTCTCCATCGTGTTGCGCTTGTCCTTGGCGTCCTCACCGCGATAGCCCTTCACTTCGCACACCAGATTCAATAGATCGTTCTCGCCATGGCCATCGTCCACCTTGGCGATGAAGTCAGGGATGTAGCGCCTTATGGTCGACATGTAGTTGTAGGGCACCTCAAAGCCCAGGCCCTGGTTCTTCACGTAGCTCCTCACCTGAGGCTGGCTCTCCAACACACGGCAGAACTCCTGCTCCCAGGTGCTGTCGCAGATCGCCCAGTTCACATGGCTCTTGCGTGATTCGCTCTGCCAGCGCAGGGTCTTGGAAGTGGTGAAGTTCACGGTGCGCGTGCTGCCGGTTGGGTTGTAGGGATCGATCATGGAAAGGATCTTCTTGTCATCTCCAGCCGAGAGCATGATGGCCGACACGATGCGATTGCAGGCCATGTCGGCGATCTCCTTCCAGAGCAGCAGGCCTTCGGTCATGCCTCCCTTGCACTCCAGGCACTGATCGAGCCACTGGCGCACGATCTTCTTCATCGGCAGGATCAGGTGGAGCTTGGGCGCATCGCCGGCATCGCGGTACTTCGTGTACACCAGGTGCTTGGCCAGGTTCATGATCACAGTCGAGCGCCGCACCTTCTTGGTGTGCTCCAAGGTGAGCTCCACCCCTTCGCCGATGATCCCCTGGTTGCTGGTCTGCCCCGGGCCTACCAGATCCGGCGAGAGCACCAGGTGATGATCCTGGTGGAACTCAGCCGTGGCCACTTCATCGGGTAGTTCCACCCGGTATCCCAGCACGTTCGGGAAGCTGATCTCGGCCGCATCACGCTCAGGGCTCACCGCATTCACCCGGATCGTGGGCTTGGGCTTGTTGATCGGAGCCTGTACCGCCTGAGCGGTGAAGTCGAAGGGGATCCCGAAGATGTCGGCGTACTCCACATCGAACCGGGGTGGCTCCTTCTCCGGGTTCAGCTCGTACGACTGGCGCCGCAGGGCCCGTCCCACCACCTGCTCGCACAGCAACTGGGTTCCGAAGGCCCTCACCCCGAGCACGTGGGTGACGGTGTTGGCATCCCAGCCCTCCGAGAGCATCGCCACGGACACCACACAGCGGATGTCCTGGCCGAGCTTGCCGGGCTTGCCCACTGTGTTCATCACCTCCCGCAGCAGCTCGGCGTCGCTGATCGTGTCGGCCGCTGCCCCAGCCCCATCCCGTTCCACCCGCTCCCGGCGGAACAGCTCGATCTCTGATTCCGCCAGCTCGCGGAAGTTCTTGTCGAGGGCGTCTCCCGATTCCAGTTGTTCGCTGTCGATCAGCAGCGTGCGCGGCCGGGGCAGGGGGTTGTCGTGCTCGTCGTGGTTCCTGAACAGAGCCAAGGCCCCTTTGCGGGGGGCCTGATCACCCTGTGGATCTTCGATCTTGTACCCCGACACCCAGTCGAAGACGAGCTTGGATGTGGCGGTGTTGTTGCAGACGATGATGAAGCAGGGCGGCACGTCGATCTCTGCCTCCTTCCATCTGTCGAAGGTCTGCTCGTAGTGGCCGTAGAGGGCTTCCAGTGCCGTCTTGAGTTCGGTCGGCAGACTCTCTGGGTCAAGGATGCCGCTGGAACCACGACCCTTCTTGGGCATCTTGGCCTTGATGTTCTCCCACAGCTTGCGGAAGCGCGGCATGTCGGCCGCCACGTTGTCGGCCACCGGCACCCTCGGCAGCTTGACGATGCCGCACTCGATCGCATCCATCAGCGAGAAGTCGCTGCTGGTCCAGGGGAAGAGGGTGCCCTCGATGTAGCCCGAGCTGCTCAGGAAGAACGGCGTCGCCGAGAGGTCGGTCACGTGGCTGATCCCGATCTTGCGGCTGACCGCCTCCAGCCCTGAGATCCAGAGCCGGGCCGCCTCGCGGTTCTTCTTGGCCTCGGTCTTGTCCTCGGAATCGAGCTTGATGTCGGCCTCGTCGTCGCTGAGCGGCTTCTCCCGGTAGCAGTGGTGGGCCTCATCGTTGAGCACCATCACCCGCTTCAGGCCCATGAGTTCGGGCATCACCCGCTGGATCATCTGGCCTTCGGTCTCAGTGGTCTGCAGCGGTTCCCCCCGGCCCTGCAGCAGTTGACGGGTGCCCTTGGCCAGGTCCAGCAGCTCCCGCTTGCGGAAGGCGTGGTAGTTGGTGATCACGATCTTGGCCTTGCCCAGATCCGCGAGCATGTCCTGCGGAACCAGCTCCATCCCCTTGAAGTAGCTGTTGGGGTCGTTGGGCTGGAGCACGCGCAGGCGGTCCTTGATCGTCAGGCCCGGGGCCACCACCAGGAAGCCCTTGGTGAACTTCTCGCTGTTCGGCCGCCGGACCGCATTGATCGTCTGCCAGGCGATCAGCATCGCCATCACCGTGGTCTTGCCGGCGCCGGTGGCCAGCTTGTGGGCAATGCGGAAGAGCCCAGGGTTGGCCGCATCGTTGGCCCGCTCCAGTTCGCCCAGGATGTCGGCGCCCCTCTTGCCGATCTGGGGGGCCACCTCGGAGAGCCAGATCGAGGTCTCCACCGCTTCCACCTGGCAGAAGAACGGCCTGATGCCGGCGAACTCATGGTGACGCCAGTGCTTGAGCAGCCGGGCCGTCTCGGGTGTGACCCGCCAGTTGGCCTCGCTGGAGGTTCGCCACTCGCCGACCAGGTCCCGGATCGAGTTGATCAGCTCGGTGACGTCGTACTGCTGGCGCTCGTCGGAGATCCCCTGCTTGTCCTGGAAGATCAGTTGCTGCTGCTCGGCCTTGCCGCCCCGCTTCTTGGGCTTGGGGATCGGCGTGATCAGCTCACAGCGGCGCCGATTCTCGGCGATCTCCTGGGTGGGGATTCCTTCGTGAAGCTCCCAGTGGAAAGCCGGGATCTCATAGGGGGAGTTGAGGATCGGGTCGGAGAAGAAGCGGTCGCTCATGGGGAGCACGTCTCCGGTTCGTAGAGGCCTGATGCAGGCTTCGAATGGAAGTGGTCAGCGCTCGGCGGTGAGGGGAAGGAGCTTCGGACCACCAGGGACACGGAAGATAGTGAGACCACTAGCGTGCAGTTTGGCCGGACCTCAAGGGAATTGGGGAAACTCCGCTTCCGCCGCAGCGCGCGCCAGGGACCCTTCGCTTGAACTTTGGGAGTTGCGGCCTCAGCTGAACCCCCTTGCCGGTGGCTGGCGTCGGGGCACCAGGAGCGGAACTTCGATCGTGGAGCCCTCCTCCATCGGGTAGCCCTCCATCTCCAGGTGGACGTCGCTGCAGAACACGGAGAGGGGTGGATCCAGATCAATCGCCTCCAGCAGGGCCAGCACGACCTCTCCGGCGCTGTCGCTCGGATGCCGCTTCATGGTCATGCGGAAGCGGATCGAGGTGAAACGCTTGAGATCCGGCCGGGCCGAGAGCACCTTGGTGCGCAGGAACCGGCCGATTCCGAACTCGGTCTGGTTGACGAACAGCACGTAGGGCCCGTCGCCCTCAGGGCCAGGCAGTTCGTCCTGGGTGGTGATCGTGATGTCGGCCATGGGGGCAATCAGGTTTTGTTGCTGATCTCATTCCCGCTCTGCCCGTCGAACAACGGCCCCAGCGGCACTACCCCCAGTTGGCCCTGCTCCGCCACCTCTAGTCCAGTTGGGTTGGGTTGCTCCGGCCCGAACAACTGAGCGGAAGGGGCCTCCGCGCCCAGCGGTAGGGGGTCCTGGCGATAACGATGGCGTGGCATGGAGGGACCCTTTGAGGCGGCCTCCAGCATGGAATAGGAGATCGGCCTCGCTGGTGCCGACTTCCTTCCAGGAGTCCAGGGCTCAGCACGTCAGACGCTTCCGCAGGAACTGATCGCTCAAGGCCGCGGCCGTGGCCCAATTCTCCGCCTCGTTGAGGCATGAGCTGCGGGTGGGCTTGAAGCTGTGGTCACCGCTGGGGATCCAGCGCAGCTGCACCTGCGGCGAGAGGCTGTAGGTCTCCACCTCCTCCCGTCGCCCGAAGCTGTCCCGCTCACCCTGCAGGATCAGGGTGGGAGTGCGCAGGGCGGCCAGGTGCTCGGTGCGCAGCTGCAGCGGCTTACCGGGCGGGTGGAAGGGGTAGCCCAGGCACAGACAGCCGCGCACCCCATCGCTGGCCGCCAGCTCATCGATCAGCAGGCTGGCCACCCGGCCGCCCATCGACTTGCCGCCGATGAAAACCGGTCGGCCCGGCTGCGCTGTCTTCTCCAGACGCACCTGCTGGCGAAACGCCTCCTGCAACACCGGCATCCGGTCAGGCCCCTGGCGGCGTCCCGTTTCGCGCATCCGGGCCATGTACGGGAACTCGAAGCGCACCACCCGCCAACCCGACTCGGCCAGACCGCTGGCGATGGCCTCCATGAACGGGCTGTCCATCGGTGCTCCAGCCCCGTGCGCCAGCAGGACGGTCGCCGGCGCCGTCTCAGGACCCTCGATCAACCGCGGCGCGGAGGCGAGGAATTCAGCCGTCATGGTCTGATCGGCTCCGTTGCGTCTCCGGCCGCTCCAGATACCCCGCCGCCCACACCGCAGGGGCAATTCCGTGGGGCACGATCCGCCGATAGGCCTCACTGGCGAGGATCTCCTTCACAGCCTCGCCAAGCAGCTCAGTGGAGCGGCTGGCGGGCAGCCGGTGGCTGAGGGTCTGGTGGATCCGCAGCAAGTACCAGGCTGTGCCATCGAGGCCGGCCCGAAAGCGCTCCCAGATGTTGGGGTCGCGGCGGCCATCAAGCACCTGGTCCAGGGCGTTGTGGGCCTTGTCGGCCGCCGTCACCAGCAGCGAGGCCGCGCTTTTGTGATCCAGCGAGGCCACGTAGCGGGTCTTGCGCACCAGCCAGGGTTCCTTGCCAGCGCCGGTCAGTCCCTGGGCGGTGTCGGTGCAGTCCACCACGATGGAGCCCACCACCTCCCCAAAGCGCTCAGCAATCGAGGCCTGGCTCTGGCCCGCATCCTCAATGGAGTCGTGCAGCAGGCCGGCGATCGCCTGATCTTCCGTGCCCCCGTCTTCCCAGACCAGACCGCTCACGGCGATCAGGTGGGAGATGGTGGGCACCTGCTTGCCCTTGCGGCGCTGGTATCGGTGCAGCTGGGCGGCCCAGTTCAGGGCATCGATGTAGAGCGGGCTGTGGACATGGGGCTGGGTGGTCATCAGCGATCGGCGGCCGGCGGTGGCAGCCGCTCCAGCAGCAGTTCCAGCTTGCGGTCCTGCTCGCGCAGCACTCCCAGGAAGCCGGCAGCGGTCAGAGCCAGCACCGCAAGCCAGGCTATAGACGTCCACAGCACGGCCTTCAGGACCCCGGAACCACCCGCCGCTGCAGGAGGGACATGGCCTTCGAGGACCGTCACGACGGGGGCCGCGTCCTCGACCGCCAGATTGAGGACCAGCCGCAGCACTGCTTCCGGCGTCACCGGAACGATGGCGGAGCTCAGTGCTGGCGAGTCCGAGGTGGCCAGCAGTTCCTGCCGGCAGCGATGCAGTCCACCACCTGCCCAGAACAGCCCCCAGGCCCTGGTGTTCCGCTGCAGCACCACCCACCGCTCGGGTCTGGCGTCAAGCTGCGCCAGCTGAGCGGCCTTGGCCAGCGACCAGCTGCGGCCAGCCGCAACCGAGGAATGGGCCTCCA
>CAYHCE010000037.1:0-3879 GCA_964355015.1 uncultured bacterium
GACATGACCAGGCTGTCGTCGTCGGCCAGCTGATCGATGCGCTCGGCCACCTGTGGCGGCCGGTTCTTGATCAGGTAGATGAGGATGTTGGTGTCGAGCAGGTAGATCAAAGGTTCTCCCGCTCCTGCACCGGGCTCGGACTTGCCTGCAGCGCCTCCAGGCTGGCCACGAAGCTGGGCTCGAAGCCGGCGAGGGTGTCGAGCAGGGCCTGACCCCGCTGGGCCGGGCAGGGGTGAATGATCAGATCGCCATGCGGGGTGCGGGAGATCTGCACCCGGTCGGTGGCGAGGCGGAACTCGGCGGGGATGCGCACGGCCTGGCTGTTGCCGTTCATGAACACCCGGCTGGGAAGAACGTCCATGAGCTGTTGGGGTGTGTACAGGGAGGTGTGAACATCCTAGGGGTGCAGCCATGGTTCAAGCCACCTGGTACACCTTCATCACCTCATCCCCCAGATGGTTGATCACCTTGACGGCAATGAGCCCGCTCTGGGGCTTTGCGAACGGAACCGACGTGTCGCTGTTGAGGGTGGCCCAGGCATCGGCGTCGATTTCCAGTTTGAGTGAGGTCTTCAGGCTCTAGTACGGGTAGTTCTGGCCGAGGAAGTAGGCCTGGCGCAGAAAGAAGCTCTCGCCGTTTTAGTCGGAGTCGATGAACCAGCAGGCAATGCCATCGGCCTCGTCGCTGTGGATCTCACCGGTGGAGGGGTCGAGCACGCCCACCCCATTGATCCACACCTGAATCTGATCGGGCTGTGCGCCCGGACCCGTGGCCTCAAGGATGTTGATGCCGGGTTCGCCGAAGATCTCGAGCAGGTTGCCTTTGCCGGTGTTGTGGCCAGAACTGGGGTGAACAAGAGCCTTGAAACAGCTGACTCAGCCTCTGTAGCAGTGGTTTTGATGCCACTCCAAAACTACAGGGTCGGGTTGATTGACGGCGTTGCCAGGGAGGGAAACAAGTCGTTTTCCATGCAGAGCATAATAGTCACGTCCATTGGAAAATTCCTCCCGGATGCGCCGGCTGACTTCCACATGAAATTCCTTGGTCAACGTGAGATAGCCATTGTCAAACAGGGTATGCAGATCCGATCGCATCAGAATTCCGTTGGAAACCTGGTGAGGCCCGTTTTCTGAGTATGGCTTGATATGTGCAGCTTCCAGAACGGGAAGGGTCTTCTCTCCTGTGATGGCGCATCTGCGTGAGTACTCATCCATCACCATGATGCGGAAGCCACCCTGGCCAAGCCTTGGCTTGATGATCTGTTCATTGCCAAAACGCCTTGCGGCAGGGTCGTCTGTGTAGCCTTCTTCAAAGTTGGGATCTAGCGAGAAGAAATTCTGCGCTGCTTCAAAAAGATTCAATCCCTCGCTTCCAGGCTCGACCTCATAGCTTTTCCCTATAACGATATTGGAAGACCAGGCCGAAGGTGGATCTATCATGCTCGCCTTGTCCAGGGAGAATGGGTGAGTCAGGATTGTGCAGCCGATAACTGGGTTGTACTCGTTGTCATGACGCAGTTCCTGAATCTTGCGACGAAACTGGAGAAGGCTGGGCATGCCATTCGCGTCTCCAAAAGCTTTCCAGGCAAGTTCAAGTGGAAGTGTTGTGTGCCTAACGAAGAAAGCTCCACCAATAATTTTATTCTCTGGGTACTTGGATTTAAAAAGGAAGAGCTCGTTTGGTTCGAGAACCTTGAATTGGCTTGTCGCACGGGGACGCCAGAAATTCATCTCTTCGGCCTTGCGTTCTCTCAGGCACCGGAACCAATCCGCATCCGTAACGCCAACGTAGAGTTTCATGGCTCCATTGGCTTGATGTGGCTCTCGGTGTCGTTCGGTTGCAACACCCTCAACCGATCACGGATCGTGAGTCCGGGCGCCACCACCAGGAAGCCCCTGGTGAATTTCTCACTGCTTGGGCGGCAAACCGCATTGATCGTCTGCCAGGCGATCAGCGTCGCCATCACCGTCGTCTTGCCGGCACCTGTGGCCAGCTTGTGGGCGATCCGGAAGAGACCGGGGTTGGCCGCGTCGTTGGCCCGCTCCAGCTCGTCCAGGATGTCTGTGCCCTTCTTGCCGATCTGGGGAGCCACCTCCGTCAGCCAGATGGAGGTTTCCACCGCTTCCACCTGACAGAAGAACGGCCGGATGCCGGCGAACTCATGGTGGCGCCAGTGCTTGAGCAGCCGCGCCGTTTCCGGTGTGACCCGCCAGTTGGCCTCGTTCGAGGTTCGCCACTCGCCGACCAGGTCCCGGATCGAGTTGATCAGTTCCGTGACGTCGTAGT
The DNA here is from genome assembly GCA_964355015.1 of uncultured bacterium. GTDB lineage: Bacteria > Cyanobacteriota > Cyanobacteriia > PCC-6307 > Cyanobiaceae > CAYHCE01. The sequence continues at coordinate 2,287 of CAYHCE010000037.1, forward strand.
GCTGACGCTCGTCGGAGATCTCCTGCTTGTCCTGGAAGATCAGTTGCTGCTGCTCGGCTTTGCCGCCCCGCTTCTTGGGCTTGGGGATCGGCGTGATCAGCTCACAGCCGCGTGCGGGCAACACGTAGGGCGAGTTGAGGATCGGGTCGGTGAAGAAGCGGTCGCTCATCGAGCGGGTTGAGCGGTGCTACGCGGTAGCGAGCTGGAGCTTCGGACCGCAGCGCGCACGGACGCCAAGGAGACCACTGGCGCGCAGTGTGAACGGACCTCGGCCGCATTGGGGATATCTCGGCGAAGTATCACCCCAGCACAAGCACGAGGCGGCAGGATCCGCCTGCCTCTTGGCCGCCCAGGCCGACGATCGGCGGCAAGGCGAAGCGCAGGACTGCTCATGCGGTCCAGTCGTTCCAGCCGGGGACCCGTTCGCTCCCGTGCTGTTGGGGTTCCCGTTGGGACAGCAGCTCCGACTGCCGCCGGGCCTCGCCGCCCTCGGAAACAGCAGGTCGTCAGCCATCGGAAGGCCTTCAGCCGCGACGGCACCAGAATGGGTTCAGACGACCTGTGCAACAAAGACCATGACCATGACCTCGACACTGGAAAAAACCGGCACGCTCCAGTGCGCCTGCCCGGGCTGTCACTGCAGCGTGCAACAGGAAACACCCTTCCGCAGCGGCGCCTTGCTCTTCTGCAGCGAAGCCTGCGCCAAGGGGCACCCCAACGGCGAGCCCTGCCAAGCCGGTTGCGGCTGCGAGTGCCATGGCTGACCCCTGAGGAGGGGATGGTGAAGGTTTCTGGGGGATCCAGTTCAGCCCCGGCTCTCCAGAGGTTGCCCAGCCTGGCCTTGCACCAGTCCCAGGCGTCAGACTGGGGGGCAGAAGCACCGCCCTGCCCCCCGCCACCCTCCATGAGCAGCACCGCCACCCCTACCACCGCCGACAAGCCCGCCACGACCCCCCTTCCAGCCCACCTGGATCCAGGCGCCACCGGCCTGCCGGTGACGATTCTCACGGGGTTTCTCGGGGCCGGCAAGACCACCCTGCTCAATCACATCCTTACCAACCAGGACGGGGTGAAGACGGCTGTTCTGGTGAACGAGTTCGGCGAGATCGGCATCGACAACGACCTGATCATCTCCACCGGCGAGGACATGGTGGAGCTCAGCAACGGCTGCATCTGCTGCTCGATCAACGGCGAGCTGCTGGAGGCAGTGGAGCGGATCCTGGATCGGCCGGAACCGGTGGACTATCTGGTGGTGGAGACCACCGGCCTGGCCGACCCCCTGCCGGTGGCCATGACCTTCCTCGGCAGCGAGCTGCGCGACAGCACCCGTCTCGATTCGATCATCACCCTGATCGATGCAGAGAACTTCGAGGACAGCTCGATCGAAAGCGAAGTCGGGCGGGCTCAGGTGATCTACGGGGACATCCTGATGCTCAACAAGTGCGATCTGGTGCCCGAGCAGAAGCTCGAGCAGCTCGAACGCCGCCTGCGCGAGCTCAAACCGGACGCCCGCATCCTGCGCTCGGTGAAGGGGGAAGTGCCCCTGCCGCTGCTGCTGAGCGTGGGGCTGTTCGAATCCGACCGGGTGGTGGC
>CAYHCE010000037.1:3979-31211 GCA_964355015.1 uncultured bacterium
GCTCACGGCCACAGCCATGACCAGCCGGCAGGCGGGCATGCCGCCGATCACCTGGCCATCGAGGGCTTCACCTCCCTCTCCTTCGCCGCAGAGGGTCCGTTCGGACTGCGCAAGTTCCAGAACTTTCTCGACAACCAGCTGCCCGCCAGCGTGTTCCGGGCCAAGGGGATTCTCTGGTTCAACGAGAGCGAGCGGCGCCATGTGTTCCACCTGGCCGGCAAGCGCTTCTCGATCGACGACAGCGACTGGCCCGGTGAGCGCAAGAACCAGCTCGTGCTGATCGGCAAGGACCTGGATCACGCCAGGCTGCGCCAGCAGCTGCAGGCCTGCGTCGCCCGCGACGGGGGCAAGGGTTTCGCCTGAACCGATCCGATCGCAGCTTTCGACACACCAGCAGCCGTGACCCTGGCTACGATCGAGCGAACCAGCGCCGGAGCCATGGCTGAATTTCTGCTCTTCACCGGCGTTCTGGTTCTGTTCGGGATCGCCTTCTGGCTCACGGCCGATTCCGACGACGACAACTCCGGCGGTGGGCTTATGCAGCCGGCAGTGGTGCCGATCCCCGTCCGCTCCGGCAGCCGCCGCTGATCGTCGGGTCTCCGGGGCCTGTCTGGCGGCAGACAGTGCTCGCAACCCAGTGGTCGTAACAATGGCTACCTCGGTTCGCAGCGATTGATCGCTGCTCACTCCAGCCTGATTCCTACCGTCCAGACGTTGTGAAGGCGCTGACAGCGCAGCCTCCGTCTGGATGAAAGCATCACCGTTCACCCCCATTCGGCTCGCCATGGCGAGCCTGCTCACGCTCGGCGTGGCCGGCTCCGTGGGGGCTTGCCTGGCCCAGCAACAGCCCGGCAAGACGAAACCCGTTGAGATCGGGGTGTATTCCGGGCGGCACTACAACACCGACAAGGAGCTCTACCGCCAGTTCACCGCCAGAACGGGCATCAAGGTGAACCTGCTGGAAGCCAAGGACGATGCCCTGATCGAGCGGCTCAGGAGCGAAGGCAGGAACAGCCCGGCCGATGTGCTCGTGCTGGTCGATGCCGCCCGCCTTGAGCGGGCCACCAGCCTGGGCCTGTTCCGGCCCACCCGCTCGGCCTCGCTGACGCGGGACGTACCCTCCCCGCTGCGGGACTCGAAGGGTCGCTGGTACGCCCTCACCCGCCGGGTGCGCACCGTGGTGGTGAACCCGAAGCTGGTGAACCCCGCCACGATCCGCACCTATGCCGATCTGGCCAAACCGGCCCTCAAGGGCAAGCTCTGCCTGCGCAACCGTCAGAGCGTCTACAACCAGTCCCTGGTGGCTGATCAGCTGATCCAGCGGGGTGAAGCGTCCACCCGCCGCTGGGTGAGCGGCATGGTGGCGAATGTCACCCAGCCCTTCTTCAGCTCCGACATTCCACTGGCACGGGCCGTGGCCAACGGGGAATGCGGTGTGGGCGTGGTGAACACCTACTACGTGGCCCGCATGCTGAGCGGCGAGAGTGCGGCAGGCGACAAGGCCCTGGCCGAACGGCTCAAGGTGGTCTTCCCCAACCCGGCCCACGTCAACATCAGCGGCGGTGGCGTCACCGCCGCCTCCAGGCATCCCGCCGCCGCACTGAAACTGCTGGAGTTCCTGGCTTCACCCAGCGGCGGGCGTGGCTACGCCGAGGCCAACAACGAGTATCCGCTGCGAGGCTACGGCGACAACGCCACCCTCAAGCGCATGGGCACCTTCCGCGACGACGGCGTCTCGGCGGCCCAGCTGGGGGAGAAGAACAAGGCCGCCGTTCAGCTGATGGAAGCCCAGGGTTGGAAATGAGCGCGCTCCTACTCTGACCGGCTGATTCATCGATCCATGGCCCCCGCCGGCATGGCTTCCCCCTCGCCGGCCCCCTCCACCCCTGCTGAGGAGGGGCCGGCGCCACGGGAACCGCAGCTCAGCACACCGATCCACCTTCCACCGCTTCGCCGCTCACCGGGGCGAAACCTGTTGGTAGGGGCGGTGCTGGTGATCAGCGCCCTGGCGCTGCTGCCCGTGCTGGGTCTGGCCCTGTTTGCGCTCGGAAGCCCAGGCAACCTCCTCTCGCTGGGCGGTGACGGCCGGGCCCAGCTGCTGGGCAGCGTGGAACTGGTGATCGGCGTGGGAATCGCCGCTGCCCTGCTCGGCACGGCCACGGGCTGGCTCACGGCGAGCTGCCGCTACCCCGGTCGGCGCTGGCTGCGCAGTGCCCAGTTGCTGCCGCTGGCCACGCCGGCCTACCTGCTGGCCGCCACCCTGGTCGACCTGGGCAGCCGCTGGAGCCTTCGCATCAACGGTCTGCCCTGGGCCCTGGCGGTGCTGACGCTCACCACCTACAGCTACGTTTTCCTGCTGAGCACCGAGAGCTTCTCGATCAGCGGGCGTCGCCAGCTCGAAGCCTGCCGCAGCCTGGGGGTGGGGCCCTGGGGCAGCTTCGCCCGGGTGGCGCTGCCGATGGCGCTGCCCTCGATCGGCGCAGGCGTGGCCCTCAGCGGCATGGAGGTGGTGAACGAGCTGGGCGCCGTGGAACTGCTCGGGGTTCCCACACTCTCCTCCGGCATCCTGCAGCGCTGGCAGGGTGATGGCGATCCGCAGGGAGCCGTGGGGCTCGCCCTGGTGGCTCTGGTGATCGTGATCCTGCTGGTGGCAGCGGAGCGCCAGCTGCGGCGCCGCAGCCGCTGCTGGAACCTCGGCGATGGGAGTGAAGCCCAGCAGCAGTGGGTCCTGCGGGGGTGGCGGGCCTTGATCGCCCAGGCCCTCACCCTGCTGCCGCCGCTGTGCGGGCTCGGGATCCCCCTGCTCTGGGCGGTGGTCAGCTGGGATCAGCTGCGGAGCGAGCCGACCGGCGATCTGATCGCCCTCAGCCTGCGCAGCCTGGGCCTGGGCCTGCTGGCAGCGGCGAGCACGGTGGCCGCCGGCCTGCTGCTGGCGATCGCCCGGCGCTGGATTCCCCGACCCGCGCTGCAGCAGCTCAGTTTCGTGGCGGGCATGGGGTATGCGGTTCCGGGCACCGTGCTGGCCCTGGCCCTGATGCTGATCGGCGGGCCGCTGGGGCTCAGCCCCCTGCTGCTCCTGCTCTGGGGGTACGGCGACCGTTTCCTGGCGGTGGCGAAGGGCGGCCTCGACGCGGCGCTCGAACGCATTCCGCCCAGCATGGATGAGGCCGCTTCCAGCCTGGGCTGCGGCTGGTTGGACGTGTTGCGCCGGGTACATCTGCCCCTGCTGCGTGGGCCCCTGATCGTGGGCAGCCTGCTGGTGTTCGTCGACACTGTGAAGGAGCTGCCGCTCACCTTCGCCCTGCGCCCCTTCGATTTCGACACCCTTTCGGTGCGGGTGTTCCAGTACGCCAGCGATGAGCGGGTCGGAGCCGCGCTGGTGCCGGCCCTGCTGATCCTGGCGCTGGGGCTCGCCGCCGCCCTGGCTCTGCTGCCAAGCCTCGAACGGCGCAGCTGAGCTCAGCCGCCCAGCAGCGGTCCCCCATCCAGGCGGCGGATCACCACCACCCCCGGCCGGGGCGGCCGGCCGGGGGCTCCGGCGGGCCAGTTCGAGCCCAGGGGCACCCGCCGCAGCTGATCGAACGGGCGGCCGTCCCGGTCCTGCAGGGTGAAGGCCTGGAACTCCTCCATCCCGGCACGGCCGGTGCCATTGGCTTCACCGGGGTGCTGCACGGCCAGCAGCAGGCTGCGCTCCGCCGGATCGAGGGCGAGGCCACAGAGCTCGCACTCCATCGGCCCAATGGCGAAGCAGAGGGCCTCGCCGGCGGCGGCCCCCTGGCGGGGCAGCAACCAGCAGCTGTTGTTGCCGAACACATCGGTGGCCGAGGAGCCACTGCTGCGGTCGGTCACCATCCAGAGGTTGCCGGCCCGATCCAGGGCGAGGTTGTCGGGGTTGGTGAAGCCCAGGCCCCCGGCCCAGGGCTCACCGCCGGTGGCCACCATGCGCCAGCGGAAACGGCCCTCGGCCGCCGGCCCGGCTTCGCTGAGCCGCATCACGAAGCCATGGGGCCAGCTCGCCTCCCCCCCGGGCCCCTGGAACACCGCCGGGTCGGCCCCACCTTCGCTGTCCGGGCTGCCGGAGGTGAAGGCGATCAGCAGATCGCCAGTCAGCGGATCGAGGTCGGTGTCCTCGGGCCGGGCCGTGGGGGTGGCCCCCACCGCGTTGGCCGCCAGGTGGGCGTCGATCAGGATGGCGCCCTGCTGCTGCTCGCCCCTGCCGGGGTAGAGATCGGCCAGGGTGGGAAACCGCTTCCGGAAGGCCTCCACGTCGGCGTCGCTGCGGAACGGCTGACCGCCGGCCTGGCGGCGGTCGGGGTGGGGCAGCCAGAGTGGAGCCGACAGCCCGGCCGCCGCAAACCGGGAAGGCAGGAACGGATCCAGCCGGGTGGAAGGCAGCAGGGGGATCCAGCTGCCGCTTCCGCCTGCCGCGAAGCGGGCCACTTCCAGCCGGCCATGGCGGAACAGGGCCGAGTTGCGCCGCTCCGCCGGATCACGCACAGGCTCGGCGCTGACGAAGCGGTAGAGGTGACCGCCGCGTCGATCGCAGCCCGAATAGACCAGCAGCGGCTGCCCCTTCTCAGCCCGCACCGCCACGGCCTCGTGGCGGAACCGCCCCAGCCAGCTGTGCTTCACGCCGGGGTCGGTCGGATCGGCCGGATCGATCTCCACCATCCAGCCGTACTTGTTGCCGGCCAGGCCGTAGACGTTGCCGAGGCCCTCCAGGTCGCCCTCGCGGCAGACCAGGGGCCGCTCGCGGGGGTGCAGGGAGCTGCCGTCGGCGAACACGGCCTCGCAGACCTGGCTCTGGAAATTCTCCTCGGCGCTCAGCACCGTGCCCCAGGGGGTGGTGCCGCCGGCGCAGTTGGCGAAGGTGCCGATCACCCGATCGCCCAGGCCGTCGTCGTAGCCGAGCCGCGGCCGGCGGCGGAACACCGCAGCGGCGGGTCCACTGACCCGCAACCGCTGCTCCTGCCGCTCCAGCCCGCTGAGGCCGGTGATGCGGCGGTCGAGGCGGCCGGGCTGCCGCCGCCAGCCGCCTGTGGCGCCGGGCCGCAGCGTCACCACACCGAGGCCCAGGTCGGTCATGGCCTGGTCGGCCACCGCGCGCACCAGAAGGCGGAGTGGGTCGGTGGCCGCCAGGGAGGTGCAGTCCAGGCGACCCTCCCGCCCGGCCAGAGCGCTGACCAGCTCTCTCCAGGGCAGGGGCTGGCCGACCGCCTCGGCGAAGCCGTCCGCCCACAGACGCTCGCTGATGTACTCGAAGTTGACCGTGAGCACGGCCCGGTCGGCCCCGAGCGGGGTGATCGCCAGGTAGTCGTTGTTGAAGCCGATGCGGCTGTCGCCGAGCGGGTCTCCCCAGGCGAAGAGCAGATCGGAACGGAAACCCTCGGGCACCACCATCCGATCTTCGAGCACGACACGGGCGTACAGCCGCCTCTGTTCGGCGGCCGTCAGTCCGTCGCTGGGCAGGGGCAGGGGGGCGCGCAGCGGCCTGAACGGGGCCGCTGCGCCGTTCACGGCCTCGGCGGCGGCGGGCAACCTGGGCCAGACGGCGGCTGCGGTGGAGAGGCCCAGCAGGGCGAGCACCTGACGGCGAGGATGGGTCATCGGTGACAGTCCGCCCCATGGCGCGGCGCGATCCGGGCGATGCGACTGGCCTGGAGTGAACTGAAATTGTCATCACTCACCAGCAGCACTGTCGGTCGTCCATCCGACAGGGGCGGGCCAGCTGCGAGACCTTCCCAGTTGTCGGGTGTGAGACCTTCCGCCAGCAGATCCCACTGCTGCAGGGGCTGCAGCGGCGGCGGCGCCTCAGCGGGGGGGAGCAGAAGCAGCCGCGCCGACCACTGAGCGGGAGGGGCGAAGCCCCGCACCAGTCCGAGCAGGCCGCTCCCCGGCAGAGCCAGCAGTTCGGTCAGTCCCCAGTCGGGGCCCTCCAGAGCCAGGGCCAGCGGGCCAAGGGCGCGGAAGGCGGGGCGGGTCGTGGAGGGATGCGCGCCCGGCATGGCCCTGGCCAGGGGGCCGTAGGCCAGCAGGCGGAGCCGGTCGGGTGGATCCTGCAGCAGCGGCCGCTCTGCCGCCAGCAGCAGGGAGGGCCCTGCGGATCGGGAGGAACCGGAAGCTGCGGCGGGCGACGGCAGCAGAGTGAGGGATTCGGGGCCCTGGTTGGCCCCGAGTCCCCGACCGGGCTGGGTGCGCCAGTCGGGCGGCAGGGCGATGGCCTCCAGCAGCCGTCCATGGCTCCGATCGAAGCGCAGCAGCTGGGCGGGCCGCTCTGCGGTGCGGCGTCCCTCGCTGACGATCCAGATGTCGGCGCCCTCCAGGACCAGCCCTTCACCATCGAGGGGCTGGGCGAAGGGCTCGCCCGTGGCCTCGCGCAGCATCAGGCGCGAGCCGATGCGCAGGGGCAGGCTGCCCAGGGCACCCAGGCCCGCCACGGGCTGCAGCTGGGGCTCGGGGGCGTCACTGAGCAGCCAGAGCCGGCCATCCTGCGAATCCAGGGCAGCGGCGGAGAATCCACCCAGAGGTCGACCGTCCTGGCCGAGGCGCGGCAGTTCCGCCTGGGCGATCAGCTCCCAGCCGGCAGAAGCCGGGCAAGGCAGGGGAAGCGGCACCACAGCAACAGGACGGGGTCGACCCCAGGCTGGCCGCGGCCGTCAGGCGGCGGCCAGGGGGGCGGACTCCACCAGCTCGGGGGCCAGCCGCAGGCCCGGCTCTCCGGCAGGGGCCTCCAGCAGCCGGGCCTGACGGATGCGGGAGATCAGGCGGGTGGTGGTGACGCGGGTGGTGCCGATCAGTTCCCCGATCCGCTCGTGGGTGAGACGGAAGGGCAGGTCGCACCAGGGGCCGCAGCGGCGGCCAAGGCGGCGCACCAGCAGGCCGAACAGCGCATGGAGCCGCTGCTCCGCGCTGCCCAGATGGCGGATGCGCAGCAGCTGCAGGGTCCATTCGTTGACCGGATCGAAACCCTGGTCGCCAACGGGTTCGGCGTCGCTGCGGAAGCGGAGGGGGGTGAGGGCTTCGACGCAGACGCCCTCGCTGCAGAGGCGATCGGTGCGGAGCTGGTCGCCGGGCTGCAGGAAGGCCAGGGTCATGCCCTCGGTTTCCTCGCAGGGGCAATAGACACGGGCCACGCCTTCGAGCACCTCGATGCAGCTGCCGCCGGGGCGATGGGCGGGATCCAGCAGCACCGTCTGGCCGGCGGGCATGCGCACGGCCGCGATCGGCTGATCGGGGAGGAAGCGGAAGCTCACGGCGGCAAGGCTATTGCGAATGACTCGCAATCTAAACAGCCACTCCGCCTTTTTGCAAGCGGTTCTCAACAAGAGTGGCTGTTGCAGGCGGGTTCGGCAGCCGCGCAGCGTGGACAGAGCGCCCGCACGTTGAGCACGCACTCGATCAGACGGAAGCCATGGGCAGCGGCGGCCTCCTGACCCGCCGCCAGCACCGCCGTGCTCTCGAACTCCTCGGTGCGGCCGCAACCGGCACAGACCAGATGGTGATGATTGCGATGGGAATCGCTGGCCAGCTCGAAACGCCGCCCGCCTTCCGGCAGCTCCAGTTCCCGCAACAGCTCCATCGAACTGAGCAGCCGCAGGGTGCGGTACACCGTGGCCAGCGACACCCGCTCGTCGGCCCGGAGCAGGCGCTGATGCACCTCCTCGGCGCCGAGATGGCTGCCTTCGCCGATGCGCTGGAACAGCTCCAGCACTCGCTGCCGCTGGGGGGTCAGCCGCTGACCCCGTCCATGCAGAGTGCTGCGCAGTTCAGCTGCCGGAGCCGTGCCCGCCGGATGGGTCGCAGAACGGGAGGGCACCGAAGCAGCTCACGGATCCCGTCAACCCTAGCCAGAGCTTCTCAACAAAAACAGCAATTGCGAAGAGGGCAGCGGCCTGGCCCCTCCACCCCCGCAGCGGCTCAGCCGGTTCGCTGCGGCGCCGCAGCACGATCGAGCCGTTGATCCAGTCGGGCGGTGAGCGCCGCCAGCAGGTCGGCGATGGTGACCACCAGCCGATAGCTGAGCGCCACGGCCAGCAGGGGAGGCTCCGCCACCAGCGTGCCGAGCCGGAGCAGCAGCACGGCTTCGAACACCCCGAGCCCACCTGGGGCCCCCGGCACCACCAGCCCCACCGTCCAGGCCAGGGCGAAGCCGGCCAGCCAGCCGGGCCAGCCCAGCGAGAGCTGCTGATCGAAGGCAAGCACGCAGCAGGCGAAGCCACCGAAGCGGCACAGCACGAACAGCAGCTGGCCCAGCAGCGGCAGCAACGGGTAACCGGGCAGGCTGAAGGAGCCGCCGCCGCCGCTCTCCGTTTCCGGGGCGATCTCCTGCTCCAGCCGCAGCTGCCGGGCACGCCGGCGCTCGAGCCTGAACAGCAGCGGCTGGAACCAGCGCGGCACCAGCAGGGCCAGGGGAAGCAGACACACCGCCGCCAGGCCGCCCTGCCAGCCCCCGAACGGGACCAGCGCCAGGGCGGCACAGGCCGCCAGCAGGGGATCGAGCAGGGTGGCGGCCAGAGCCAGCGGCGTGGGAAGGGGCTGGGCCAGCGGGGCCGGCCCGGCGGCGGGATCGCCCGGGTCGTCACCCCGGCGCAGCAGCCGCACCCTTTCGGCCAGATGCCAGATGCCGCCTGGCAGGTACTTGAGCAGGTTGGTGCGCAGGTAGACCCGCACGGTCGTGCCCCAGCGGGGCCGGATTCCGAGCCAGCGGAGGCCCACAGCCCAGGCCACACCGTTGGCCACCAGGCTGAGCAGGCTCACCCCCACTCCGATCAGCAGCCAGAGCCAGCCCTGGGGATCGAGGCGCTGGGCCAGAAGCTGTTCGGCGTTCCCCCGCAGCGCCGCCAGCAGAAACCCCAGGCTGAGCAGGCTGACCCAGAGGCGCATCCCCCCCGGCAGGGGGGGATGCCGCAGGGCCGCCAGGGCACGGGGCAGAGTGGGCATCAGCTCCCGGCCGGGGGTGCCTCCCCATTGTCCTCCGTCGGTGCCGGTTGCTCCTCCTTCAGGGCGGCCTCGACCGCCTGCCGCAGCCGTTCGAGGCCGAGGCCGTGGCGGCGGGCCAGCGCCACCAGGTCATCGTGTTCCGGCTTGTACCGCCGGCGGCCATCCGGCAGCAGCGCCGCCTTCACACTCACGGGCCCCCAGGGAGTGGTGACCGTGAGGCTGGTGCGCGGCAGACACCAGCGCCGCTGCAACTGCTCACGCACCCCGAGGCTGCTGCCGTGGCGCCACCAGACCGCCCGCAGCGCCTCCGCCCGCTCCGGCCTGGCCAGCAGCGTGAGCAACAGACCGCTGCGGCCCTTCTTCATCTGCACCGGGGTGGTGAACACCTCCAGGGCGCCGGTGCGGCGCAGCTCCTCCACCAGGAAGGCCAGGTCCTCGGCCGTGGCATCGTCGATCTGGGCCTGCTGCTGCAACACCGTTTCCAGGATCGGCTGGGCGCCGGCGCCGGCAGCGGCCACCGCGTTGGTTTCGACGGGCGGCTCGGGAGCCGCCCCCAGCCAGAGGCGCAGCAGGTTGGGGCGATCCAGCTGCCGGTGGCCCAGCCCGATCCCCACCGCCGCCGGCAGCAGGTCAGGGGCCGGACCGAACCGCTCCGCCCAGGCGGCGATCAGAGCCATGCCCGTGGGGGTGGTGAGCTCGCCGGCGGGGAAGCCCGCGGCGCTGGCCAGGGGCACGGCGCAGCGCCGTGCCAGCTCCAGAACCGCAGGCGCCGGCAGTGGCAGCAGACCATGGGCGGTGCGCACCGTGCCGTGGCCTGCGGGCGGCGGGGCGCAGATCAGTCGCTGCACCTCGAAGTGCAGCAGTCCGGCGCAGACACCGACCACATCGACCAGGGCATCCACCGCCCCCACCTCGTGGAAGTGCACACGCTCGGGAGGATGGCCATGGACGGCGCCCTCCGCCTCCGCCAGCAGGGTGAACACGGCCAGCACCCTCCCCCTGAGCGGCGGATCCAGCGTGCTGGCCGTGATCGTGTCGCGCAGTTCCGACCAGAGCCGGTGGGTGGGCTGGGGTTCCAGCAGCTCCACGTCGAGACGGCGACCGCGCAGGCCACCGCTGAGGCCCTCCTCGACGCGCAGGGCATAGGCGCCAGCCAGGCCGAGGGCCGCCAGCGGCTCCTCGACCACAGCGCTCGGCAATCCCAGATCGAACAGAGCAGCCAGCAGCATGTCGCCGGCCACGCCGGTGGGGCAATCCAGGAAGGCCAGAGCCATCGGCTTCAGGCCGCCGGACGCAGGAGGCGGGGGGCCTGCAGCAGCAGGAACTCGGCGCGCTGATCGAGCTGGGGCCGCTCCCTGCGCAGCCACTGCTCCACCTCGCGCCGGGCCCGCCGCTGCTCCCGCTGGGCCGTGTCCACGTCGAAGCCCGACAGGCCCCACAGCCGGCCGAGCAGGGCCCGGTCATCGGCGCCACCACGGGAGGTGCCGTAGCAGAGGCTCTCGGCCACCATGCCCGCCTGGAGCACCCGGCTCCAGCGGCGCAGATCCTCGGCGGGGAGCCTGGCGTGGGCCGGAGGCTCGAACTCGGTGCTGCCGCTGGCGCCCAGCCCGGCCCGCAGGCAGGCGAGGCTGCCGACCAGCACCCTTTTCACCGGCAGGGCTTCCTGCTCGGCCACCAGCGCATGGCCGGCCTCGTGGATCGCGACGCGCCGCAGCCGGGCCACACCACCGGGCAGGGTCTCGGCCAGAAGATGGCCGCCGCGACCACCGAAGCGGGCCGCGTCGAGGGTGAGGCCGGCCAGAGCGCCGCCGGCGGCCAGGCTGATCAGCCAGGGAGAGAGCCCCAGCAGCGGACCCAGCACCGCCAACAGGGTGATCAGCGCCACCGCCACTCCAGCCGAAAGGGCGGCCGAGGAACCGTCGCCCGGGTCGGACCGGATCTCCACCTCAGCGGCCTGGGCGACTGATGGCCGTGCGATGGCCTCCGGGGGTGGGCCCGCGCCGACCGCCACCACCGCCCCGTGCTCCGCTGCCCCGTTCGCCACCGCCCCGTTCGCCGCCACCGCGCTCGCCGCGGCCCTTGCCACCCCGGTTGCCACGCTGGGCCACCGGTCCGATCACTTCGAAGCGCTCGAGCTGGAGCTGCTGACCCTGGCGACGCAGGTCGAGAGAGACGAAATGACGCAGATGCTCGAGGGGGATCTCCCCGCGCAGCTGCAGCTTGAACGGCTGGGGCCGGCTGCCGTCTCCGCGGGGAAGCTGACGCACCTTGACCACCAGATCGCCGGTTTCAGGGCGGGTGTAGATGAGTTCACCGCGAACGGAGAAATAGTCGTCGCCCTCGGGAAGACTGTCGGTTTCGGCAGGACTGCTTTCGGTTTCGGCAGGAGTTTCGGCTTCCAGCAGGGGATCTCCTGCCCTGTTGTCCCCTGGCGAGTCGGCCGGGGACAGGGTGCTCGGTTCCCAGACGCCCACCATCTGCAGGTGCAGGCTGCCCGCCTCGCGGCAGCGGGGATAGACCACCCAGAGGTGGGGCTGGTCCAGATCGAGGTGGCGCCGCAACAGGCTCAGCACCCGACCGAGCACGACCGCCTCGATCTCGCTGCCGTCGGCGGTGCGGATCATGCCTCGGGTGAGCTGTTCGGGATCGGAGGGTACGTACTGGCCACGCACCACGCCGATGGCCCGGTACTGCAGCGGTTCGGTAACCGGGGAAATGGGATGGTGACGCATCGTCCGTGGGGGCAACCAGAGGCCCGGCCTGCAATCTAACCAGTGCCCCAGGGGCCAGACTTCAGCGGCGATGACTGCCGCTCCATGCCTCCCCGCCCGCCCGCCGGCACGGCGTTCCGCTCCCGCTCCGGCCTCTGGCTCGGACTCGGAGCCGCGCTGCTGGCGAGCCTCTCGCTCCTGAGCGGCTGGTGGCTGGGCCAGCGCAGCCTGGAGAGCGTCGGCACGGATCGCTCACGGCTGGAGCTGGAGCAACAGGCCGACCTGCTGCGGCGGGAGGTGAGCCGGGGCGATGCTAGTGCGGGCCAGCAGCAGCGCCTGCTGCAGCTGCTGCTGGCCCTGGGCAAGAAGGAGGAGGCCGCCACACTGCTGGAACGAATGGCGGATCAGCAACCCCAGCGCTGGACCCTGCGCCTGATGCTGGCGGAACTGCGCCGCGATCAGAAGGATCTCAGCGGCGCCGAGCGGGAGGTGCGCCAGCTGCTCAATCTCCGCCCCGATCGGGTGGAGGCACTGCAGCTGATGGCGCTGCTCCAGCTGGAACAGGGCCGTGGCAGCGAGGCCGAAACCCGCCTGACCGCCGCCTACCAGGGCGCCAGCCGGTCCCGGCGGAAGGAGCAGAGCCTGGCCATCGGGCTGGTGCTGGCCGATCTGCAGCAGCGACGGGGCCAGACCCAACAGGCTGAAGCTCTGTACAGGAAACTCGCTGCGGCCAATCCCGCCGATCCACGCCCTGTGCTGGCGCAGGCCCTGCTCAAGCAACAGCAGGGTCAGACCCGTGCTGCTCTCGATCTGCTCGACCAGGCCCGTCGTCAGCGTCCGAATCAGCAGGATCCGCGGCTGGACGAAGTGGCCACGGCCTGGGGCCTGGCCCCGCTGCGCAAAGGCAGCGGGCTCACCCCGCCTAAGGCGCCTTCACTGCCGACGAGCCCGGGGTCTGCGGAACGGGAGAACCCTGCGTATCGAGAGCCCTGAGCGCCTGATCCACAGCGTCTCCCGGAGTGGTGGCGTTGTCCATGGCGCTGCTGCGCCGGAGCTTGTTCATCAGTTCGATCGGATTGCCGGTCTGCAGCAACCCGCTCTGCTGCCGGCCCGTGGGGCTGTTGTCGTAGATCTGCTGCTCCTGGACGGACTGGCCGAAGCTGCTCTGAGCGCTGGCGGCAACGGTGGAGGCCGGCAGGCTGAGCAGGGCGAGAGCCACGAGGATCAGGGGCCTGGCCATGACGAACGACGAGCGAAGGACGGGAGAGGATCGGAAGCCCATGCTAGGGGTCGCGACCTCATGACCCCCGGCCCCGGCATGCAGATCGCCACCTGGAACGTGAACTCCGTGCGCATGCGGCTGGAGCAGGTGACGGCCTGGCTGGTGCAGTCGCGTCCCGACGTGCTCTGCCTGCAGGAGACCAAGGTGGAGGATGCCCGCTTTCCCGCCGAGGCCTTCGAGGCCCTGGGCTACGCGGCTGCGTTCAGCGGCCAGAAGGCCTACAACGGAGTCGCGATTCTGAGCCTCCTGCCTCTGGAGGACGTGCGCATCGGGCTGGATGCCCTGCTGCCGGACGGGGCGGCCGCGGAGCTGAGTGAGCAGAAGCGGGTGATCAGCGCCCTGATCGAGGGGGTGCGGGTGCTCAACCTCTACGTGCCGAACGGGTCGGCGCTGAGATCGGAAAAGTACGCCTACAAGCTCCAGTGGCTGGCCTGCCTCGCGCGCTATCTGGCGGTGCAGGAGGAGCAGGGGGATCCGCTCTGCATGCTGGGCGACTTCAACATCGCCCTGGAGGACCGGGACATCCACGATCCGGCCCGGCTCACGGGCGGCATCATGGCCAGCCCGGCCGAGCGGCAGGCGTTGCAGGAGGTGCTCGGGGAACGGCTCACCGACGTGTTCCGTGTCTTCGAACCCGCAAGCGGCCACTGGAGCTGGTGGGATTACCGCAGCGGCGCCTGGGACCGGGACCGGGGCTGGCGCATCGACCACATCTACCTATCGGAAGAGCTGCTGGCCTGCGCCACCGGCTGCGCGATCGACAAGCTGGTGCGGGGACAGGAGCAACCCAGCGACCATGCCCCGGTGGTGGTGAACCTCAGGCTCCCCGAGCAGGCTGGCGAGCAGGAAGGCGATGACGGCTTCGATGGTGGCGCCGGCTTCGAGGGTGGCTTCAGGGAAAAAATCCGGTAGACAACGGGCGGATCGAACCCTGGTGCCGGCCCTACCGTTGGCGCCAAAGCCGACAGCCATGATCACCATCAGCCCTTCTGCCCGCCCCGCTGTCAGCCAGAAGCTCCGCGCCTGGCTTTGCCTGGGCGCGGCCCTGGCGCTGAACGGCGCGACGGCCGCCCAGGCCCAACCGGTCTGCACCTTCCTGCTGCCGCTGGGCGGCGGCGCTGATCCGGTGGTGGCGAAACGGGTGGGGCCCGGCCGGTTGCTCGGCCGCACCAACTGGAACACCGATTTCATCGTGGATCGGCCCTTCAGCAGCTATCGGTTCTTCTTCACCGCCACCTCCACCGACCCCGCCACCTACCCGGTCCGGGGCTACATGCGCTTCACCGATGGCGCCAGCCTGCGCCTGTTCGACGTCACGATCTCGCCGCCCGAGGGGACCGGCCGCATGTTCGGACCTTTCCCGGCGATTCCCGGCCGCCGCACCAGCCTGATGAACTTCCGCATCGGCTCCAGCTCCCAGCCCGGTGCCCTGGGGTTCAGCTATCGGATCTCGGTGCAGGGCTGCAACTGAGTTGAGCCGGCTGGCCCTCCGGCGAGGGCTCCTCCAGCAGCCCCAGTTCCCCCTCCAGAGCCGCCAGCACCACATCGGCCACGATCTTGATGCGATAGCGGCAGGCCTGGGTCTCGGCGGTGGCGAAGCTGCCGTGCTCCCAGTACTTGTTGCTGCCTGCACCACCACCGCAGAGGCCGAAGTAGTCACAGCTGTCGCGGCAGAGAGCCACCCCGGCCGCCATATCCCGATGCATGCGCCGGAACTTCTCCGTGCCGCAGACGGATTCGAGCGAATCGGTGAGCACGTTGCCCAGCACGCCATCCCCATAGGGCTCGATGGGCACCGAGAGCAGTTCCGGATCGAAGGTGGAGAAGTTGCCCCGATGGTCGACGTTGACGATCACGAAGGGGTTGTTCAGATCGGTGCGACTCAGCCGGGTGTCGCTGCAGGCCAGAGCGCAGGTGACCTCGAATTCCCGCAGCCGCAACGCGCCGCCGGCCTGCACGGTGAGCTCCCAGAAGCGCTGCAGAAAAGCGCGATACCGCTCCTCGCTGCCGTCTCTGCCGAGGCTGGACTCAGGGTTCGCCCCCTCCGCCTCCTCCATGTTGAAGCCCACGTCGGTGATGCCGTTCTCCAGAAAGAAGTGGAAGATCTCCTCGGGGTAGGCCAGAGAGTCCTGCGTGAGCACCGCGATCACGTTGAACGGAAGGTCGTTGCGTTTCAGAGCGGCAATCCCGCGCATCGTGGCGGCATGGGTTCCCAGCCCGGTGCGGGTGGTGCGGTGGGCATCATGGAGATAGGCCGGACCATCGAGGCTCACACCGATCGAGAGGCGATTGCGCCGAAAGCAGTCGCACCAGGCCTGGTCGATCAGGGTGCCGTTGGTCTGGAGGTTCTGGAGGATGGTGAGGGCAGGGCCGTGGCGCTGCTCGGCCGCACGGATGCGGGCCCCGGCCTCGTCGTAGAAGGCCACCGGCATGGCCAGCGGCTCGCCCGCATGCCAGAGGATCGTGAACTCGCTGCCGAGAAAGGGGCTTTCGAGCACCCGCTGCAGGATGGGGTCGATCAGCTCGAGCGACAGGCGGCCACGGTTGCCGCGATCGGGGAGATAGCAGTAGTCGCAGTCCAGATTGCAGAAGGGGGTGGGCTGGATCACCACCAGGCTGATCGGACCGAACGAACGGCGGCCCCCTGCTGGATCGCTGCCGGCCGCCATCACTGCCCCTACCAGTTACGGAAGGCGCCACCGCCGCGGTAGGGGGCGTTGGCGAAGGCGCCACCCCCGGGGCGGGCGTTGACGAAACCGCCGCCCCCGTTCACGAAGCCGAGACCACCGCCGCCGTAGTAGGGATGGGCATTGCCGAAGGCGCCGCCATAGGGGCCAGCCGCAGCGCCTCCGTAGCGGGTGTTCGCCCAGCCACCCGGACCGCGCCCGTTGACGAAGCCATAGGCAAGCAGGGCGCCGGGGCCCGATCGGGCGCTGGCAGGGAGACTGGATTCGCGTTCACGGATCGCCGCCGCGATGCGGCTGAGGCGGCTCTCGATCGAAGCCGCCGGGCTCGCGGCAGCGCTGGCCGGCGGCACGTTCAGAGCCGCGAGTGCCAGGAGGAAGCCCAGCAGGCCGGTGCGGGTGGTGAAATCCATCGGGTCGTTCTCCTACCTGGCAGGGGTTGGGTCGGCTGGAACACGGATCTGCTCATGGGTGAGCAGCACCATCTGGAAGTAGTCCCGGATCAGCTCCGGCGGCAGCTCCAGAACCCCCTTGGGTCCGAGCCAGCGGTTCACCCGTTCGGTGGAGGCCTTGTCCCCATCCACATACCCCTGGAGCAGCTTGGCGATGGCCAGGTTGGCCAGATTGCGGAAGGTGGAATTGTTCTCCGGCAGGATGCAGCCCACGGCGTAGCGCACATAACCCTGGCGGGGCACCAGTTCGAATCCCTTGTCACCGGAGCGGGCGATCGCCCCGGCCAGCAGGATCGAATCAGCCGCGAACCCATCCACCTTTCCACCTCTCAGTTCGGCGAGTCCCTCGCTCACCCCGGCGACGGGCACCCGCAAGGCTCCTGGCTGCAGGGTGCGGATCGCGGCCTCGCCGAGGGAGCCGGCGATCACCGCAATCCGCTTGCCGGCCAGGGATTCGGGCGTTCCACTCAGGCGGCCGCTGCGGCTGAGCACCCGGATGCCGGAGAGGCTGAACGGGATCGTGTAGTCGACGAACATCTCGCGCTCCCAGGTGAACTGGGCGCCGCAGGAGAGGTCCAGCTCACCCCGGCTCACCTGCCTGAAGATCCCGGCCGCATCGGTGCCGGGCAGAAACTCGATCCGCACAGGCCGGTTGAGGTACTGGGAAACCTCCGCCGCGATCAGATCGGCCACATCGAGCGAAAAGCCCACCACCTGCTTGCGATCGTCGAGAAAGGCATAGGGGATCACGTCGGTGCGCCCGCCCATGCTGATCACCCCGGTGCGTGCCGCCCGCTCCATCACCGTTTCCGCCCGGGCCGCCAGGGGACCGCCGACGCAGGAGAGCAGCAGCGTCGCCAGGGCGAGCGGTACCCAGGGGCGTCGCCCGGGTGGACGGAAGCGGCTGTCCATGGCGAGGCGATCAGCCCGAATACTCCGGAATCTGGAGGGTTCCGGCCCTGCCGGCCTGGAAGGAGGCTCTGATCTAGACCTTTCGTCATGGCCTGGTGGAGGCCAGCCGTGGCCGGAAGCC
Source organism: uncultured bacterium (assembly GCA_964355015.1). Taxonomy (GTDB): domain Bacteria; phylum Cyanobacteriota; class Cyanobacteriia; order PCC-6307; family Cyanobiaceae; genus CAYHCE01. The sequence continues at coordinate 21,082 of CAYHCE010000037.1, forward strand.
TGGAAAGGGGGCACCTAGCCTGGCGGGGATCCAAAAAGAGGGTTCCCGTGTCCGCTTCAGCCCCCCCGGTCCGGCGCTGGCTCACCGCCGCCCTGCTGTTCGCCGCAGCCGGCCTGAGCGTGGGTCTTCCCTTCGCCTCCGCCACTCTGTTCACGGCCGGGCTGGGCGGCGTTGCGATCGTGGCGGGCCTCTCCCAGCTGCTGAGGCTCAGCGGGACAGAGGAAACCAGGGGCAAGGTGTTCCGCGGACTGTCTGGCGCTCTCTACCTGGTGGGAGGTCTCAGCCTGTTCTTCTATCCGGTCCAGAGCGTGGTGAGCCTCACGCTCTTCATCGGCTTCCTGCTTGCCTTTGAAGGGGTGATGGAGCTGGCCGGCGCCGCCGCCGGTGCCGGTCCCGCCCGGGGGCTGGTGCTGCTCGACGGAATCGTCACCGTGGTGCTGGGGGGAATGCTGATCGCCGAGTGGCCGAGCGACAGCCTCTGGGCGATCGGCACCCTGCTGGGCATCGGCCTGGCCTTCTCGGCCCTGAACCTGCTCACGACAGCGACCCCGGCCGAAGCTGAGGCGTAGGTGCCTCACACCTGAGGGCGATCCGGGGGAGATGAATAAGCTGGCAACGAATAGACAGCCCCTGCTGCCATGGCCTTCAGGACGACGACCCTGGCCGCGCTGCTCGCGATTCTGGGCCTCGGGTTGCTGCCGGCCTCCGATCCTGCCCAGGCCCGCCTGGGCCTGGGTGGAGGGGTAGGAGTGGGCGGCTGGGGATCCGGGGTGGGCTTCGGCGGCTATCGATTCGGCGCCGATGCCGCTGTGCGGCCGGGCTACGGGGGCTATCACCCCGTCTATGGCGCCGGGGTGCGTACGGGGGTCGGCGTCACCGCGGCAGGGGCAGATTTCTACGCTCGGCCCTACGCCGGCTTCCATCCAGCCTGGGGGAACGGTGGCTACTGGGGGGCACGGCCCTGGAGCGCAGGCTGGTATCAGGTGAACCCCGCCTCCTGGAACTGGTGGAGCCCCAGCGCCGCCGCCTGGGGGCTGAGCGGCCTGGCCACCGGTGCGGCGATCACGGCGCTGGTGAACCAGGCGGCAGCACAACAGTCGGCCGTGATCATGGTGCCGCAGACCAGCTACACGCTCAACTACGGCTCCGTGGAGGCGGTGGGCAGCCAGGGGGCGAGTTTCTTCTACAGCGTGGATGGCGGACCGCAGCTGTTCGGTGGAGCGAACTGCCAGGCGGGCCTGGTCGACGGTCAGCCGCCGGCTTCGGCAGCCGAGGCCCAGTTGCTCAATGCGGTCTGCCAGGTGGCCTATGGGGCCCCGGCCTGATCGGGTCGAATCACGGGACAGAGAGACGTTCCTGGATCGCTCTACATCCGCGTCCTGCCGCCGTCGCAGGTGTGTTGGATAGCGTGAACTCCAGCTCCTGGCCATCCACGGCCACCAGAATGAGCTGGCCTTCCTGCTGCTATTTTCGCCGGATTCCCACCTGGAAACAGAGGCCGGTCATGCTTCCTTGCTTGCATCACACCATGCTGAGGCCAATGGCGATCTCCGCCCTGTTGCTGGGCATGGGTATGGCTGGAGGCACCGCCAAGGCACAGGCTCAGGCTGATGCTGATCAGAACGCCGCGCTCAGGGCCGTTGCCCAGATGACCGAAGGGCAGCGCACCTACTTTCAGAAGAACGGGGCCTTTCGTGCCACGGTCTCCAACATCCAGCAGGATTTCGGCATCACCTTGCCCGCCTCCTTCGACTACGCCGTGCGCACCACCACCGAAGCGGCCTATAGCTATGTGATTCCAGCGCAGTCTTCCAAGGTGGGTCAGTTCAATGCCTATGTGGGAGCGGCCTTCCTCACCCCCAGCCAGAACCCCAGGATCACCACGATCATCTGCAAGAACACTCAGCCGGGCCAGATCCGTCCTGCGGACCCTCAGCTCGTGATCGGAACCCTGGTGGCCAATCCCACCGGCCGCATCGTTCAGTGCGGGGATGCGTCGATCGAAGTGAAGGCTTCGGTCGTCAACGAGTGATTCCTGGCTCAACCTGCTGCCTGGAAGAAGGCGCGCAGGTTGGTGAGCACGAACTGCAGACCCATGGCAATCAGGATCAGGCCGAGAAAGCGGCTGATCAGGGGATGAGTTGCGGCCCGCCGATGAACCGGGGTGCAGCACCATCACAGCCATCACCAGCGCGGTGATCGCCAGGGCGATCACCGCGGCGGTAGAAGCGAGCAGGCCCTGATCCGGCCCATGCATCACCGAAAGCGACAGAACCGTGGAGATGGTGCCCGGGTTGGCGGCGAACAGCACGATCGGATCCAGGGAGGAGGGCTCCCCGCTGACGCCTTCCTGCCTGGTCGGCGCCGCTGGTGAGGACCCCGGCGCGAACATGCTGAAGCCGATCGAGGTGATCACCACGCCGCCGATGATCTGGAACACATCAAGCGAGATCCCCAACCGCTGCAGCAGCTGGGGACCGATCGCCGCACTGATCACCAGGATCACGGCGGTGCGCAGCACCGCATTTACGGCCAGAAGCAGGCGCCGGCGAGGGGGGGCTCCCGGCGGGCGCTGCAACAGCATCACGCCACAGATCACCGGGTTGATCAACGCCAGGAAGGTGATGACAGAGCGGTTGAGGTCTTCCACCAAGGTGGGGTTTCGTCCGCGTCAAGCTAGTGGAACACAACAATTAGCGGGTAAACAGGAACTGGAACGGCCCCAACAGGGTCCATCGCCAGCTCCGTCTGCTTTGACCACATTCCAGAAGGTCTGGACCGATGCATACACCTTTGCATCACCAATGCCAGACACCCGACCAAAGCCAACCCGATCGGCACCGTCCATTGTTCATCTCCACTCTCAGCTTCCCAATATGAGGTGATGACGGGGATGCTACCAAGTACCATCCATTGGAATAGTTCTAGTTGAAGAACGGCTGAATCACACGATCTACCGCATCATGCGGCAGGAGGGCCTACTGAACCACCGCGGCAGAACCCGCCTGCCGCGAGAGCCCAGGGAGGTGCCGGTGCTGGAGGCAAGGGGCATCCATCAAGTGCTGGCCTGGGATATCACCCTCCTGCCCGGCCCTGTGAAGGGGCAGTTCTTCTACCTCTACATGGTGATGGATGTATGGAACCGGCGCATCCTCCGCGCAGAGGTGCATGAGCATGAATGCAGCGAGCGGGCCAACGCAATCTTTGATTTCGTACACCCTGGCCGCAAAGATGGCGGAGCTGGGGGTGTCGCTTTCGTTCTCAAGGCCACGCGTCAGCAACGACAACGCCTATGCCGAGTCATGGTTCCGCACGAAGAAATACCACCAGAGTTATCCGCTCAGACGCTTTCTTGATCTGCTTTCGATGAAAGCCTGGGAGGATGGCTTTGTCCACTGGTACAACGCTCAGCACCGGCACAGCGGTATCAAGTAGGTGACGCCCAATCAGCGCCATTACGGCCAGGCTGGCGCGACCTGCGCCATCCGCCAACAGACCTATGAGGAACCTCGGCAGAGGCATCCTCAGCGCTGGAGCCGCCAACCCCACAACGGGTCACAGCCTGTGGCTGCTTGACCCTCAAACATTCAGGCCCCCGCGGCTGTCGGATGGCGCCACTCCAAGGGCGCGATCAGCAACAGCCGCGATCAGGGGGCTGCCGACACCCGACCCTCTACACGGAAGATCAACTGATGAAAACCATGCCCAGGCCACGGGGCCCATGAACGTCACTCGCAGTAAACTGCATTTCGGTGCAAAGCTCAGAACCACGAGCAGACAACTTTCCTGATAGGTCCCGCCATGCGTCGAGTAACGGTAATAGGAACTGCGGTGGTCGCAGCCTGCGTTCTGACCGCTGGCTTCAACATCGAGAATCCAGTAGGTGCAAGCGGACCTCATGAACAACTCAACCCGCTATCCACGACGATGGTCGCCGGAGCGGTAACCGATCCTCTGCGCTCGGACGCGGTTCGTACACCTGACGAACGGTTCGCTAATCTGCCCGAGTACCCTTGGGCGCCCAAGTATGTAATGGTCAACAACTTGCGCATGCACTACGTCGAAGCTGGTCCCACTACCGGTGAAGTCGTGCTGCTGCTCCACGGCGAGCCGTCATGGTCGTACCTATATCGCAAGATGATTCCGGTTCTGGCAAATGCCGGGTTTCATGTTTACGCACCCGACCTGGTTGGGTTTGGCCGGTCTGACAAGCTGAAGCTGCAGTCGGCCTATACCGTCCAAATGCATGTCAACCAGATCGAAGGATTTCTCAATGCTCTCGGTCTGCGCAACATGATTTTCTTCGGTCAAGACTGGGGCTCGATCATTGGACTGCGCGTTGTGGGACTGCATCCCGATTGGTTCAGCCGAATCGCTATCGGTAACGGGACGCTGCCGAATCCGCCTTCGTATGTTCCTTCTCGTATGCGCGTAACGAAGACCTACGGCGATTCGACAAATCCCTACTATTCAGCACCCTACTCGCCGCTTTACGATCCTCAGCCGAACATGACGCTGCCGCTGTATCCGACGTGGTCGTCGTGGCTCAACTATGCGCCTAACGTGAACCCCTTGTACGCCAGCGTTGCGGTAGAACAGTTCACCATGCTCGCTCTGTCGCCGGGAATTCTGGCGGCGTACGATGCACCGTTTCCCGACGAAAGTTACAAGGCTGGGGCGCGTAAATTCCCGTTGCTTGCCGGAACTGAGAAATCCAAGAACCAGAAGGCATGGAGTGCCTTGAGGAAGTATACAAAGCCATTCCTGACCGCCTACGGCGATCATGACCCGATCTTGGGCAGCGACGGGATTCTGTTCCGTTCGCTGGTACCCGGCGCGAAAGGTCAGCCGCACACAACGATCGTCGATTCGGCGCACATGCTTCAGGAAGACAAGGGCGAGGAGCTTGCCCAGGTCCTGGTGAACTGGAGGAGGAGCAACTAACGTCGATTGCGCACTATCTGAACGAAAGCAGTTTCAATTGATGAGATTTGTTTTCGGTCCTAACTCTCGTGGTTGACTGACTGTCGATCGCTTGATCCAGCAAAGGACCAGACCATGTTGGCCAGAGCGCCGAACACCATCCGCCTGGTGGTAGCCAGGACGACACCTGTTGGGCCAGCGCTCTATTTGCCCTGGCCGGTGAACGACTGTGTGGCCGTGGGCAAGACGAAGGTGGGACCGACTCCGCAGGTGATGCTGCATTTCGTTCGTGGGAAACAAAGAACGCTGGATTGATGTCGCCCAGGCCAAACCCATCCTCATGGCCGGAGGCCGACGTGGGTTGGTGGATACAGGGGATGTTCGTGCGGGTGACTAGGAGCAGATCCGTGCTGAGAGGAACAGAAATCACCGCTTGAATGTTGAACGCATTCTGGATTCGCTGCCCCCGCGGTCCAACGCCGAAGTTGGTGTTGTTCTGTAAGGGCTGAGGTGGTTGGCGATCGGATTCTGGGCCGCCCTGCGGCTGAGGCTGGGCGGTGAGCACAGGGGCTGAATCCCTCGCGAGGGTCAAGGGCTGACGCCAGTCCGCTGGGAGGCCCGCTGGTTCAGCCGCCTCGAAGCGGCTCGACGGCTGGGGGACTGGCGATCGCCGCTGGGGCGAGGGCGAAGGCCAGCAGGAAGAGCGTGCACTTGAGAATGCCAACCAATACTTTAACATCATATTTTCATGTCTACGGAGGGCATCGACTACGTGTTAATCCAATTCCACCATGGTCCACTTAGTGCAACTCCACAAAGACGGCAACGCAGCGTTGAGTTAGACTTCAGATCACGTTCTCCCTAGCTCCAGGAGCCCTCGAGATGACATCGATTCGTCACCTGCACACCAACATGGTTGTGGCCGCCCTTGTGGCGAACGTGGCCACAACGGCTTCAGCTCAGACCTTCAGGATGACGACGCCGATCGCACCGGGGGTGGCCACGCCCGACCGGCTGGAGACCTCGATCGGCCCGCTTGATCTCATTGATGGCTTCCCGAAGCCGGATACCGTCGAGAAGATCTACGACAACCTCGACCGATCCCGAGCCCTGCAGGCCTATCTGCTGGCCATCCCGATCGTCAACCAGGCAGGCATGCGCGATTCGCTGCGCAAGTTCGGCCCCGTCAATACCACCAACGTGATCTGGGAGACCCTGGTGGATCCCAAGACGGTGGAACTCACGGCCAACGACAACACGGTCTACAGCTTCATCTGGCTGGATACCAAGAAAGGGCCTTTGGTGGTTGAAGTTCCCCCCAAGGTGCTGGGGGCCATCGATGACTTCTGGTACCGCTGGGTTACGGATATCGGCATCACGGGACCTGACAAAGGTGCAGGCGGCAAGTACCTGATCCTTCCGCCCGGATACAAGAGCGGGATTCCAAAAGGCTATTTCGTCGTTCGACCGAAAACCTTCGGCAGCTGGATGCCCTTCCGCTCCTTCCTTGTCGACGGTTCCCCCAAGCCCGGGGTGGAGTCGGTTAAGAAGAATCTGAAAATCTACCAACTCTCCGATGCGGCCAACCCACCGGCAATCAAGTTCGCCAATGCCTCCGGGGTGCCGGCGAACTTCGTCGCCCCAGGCGATTATTCCTTCTGGGGCTTGCTGAATCAAGTGATTCAGGAAGAACCACCTACCGGCTCTGATCCCACCACGCTGGGCCTGTTCGCCTCGATCGGCATCGTCAAAGGGAAGCCCTTCAACCCTGACGAGCGTATGAAGAAGATCCTTACCGATGCTGCCAACATCGGGGCGGTGACGGCGCGAACTCTGGCCTTCAAGATTCGCGAGCCAGAAGCCTTCTTCTACCCCAACAGCTCCTGGCGACTGCCGTTCTTCGGGGGCTACAAGTTCGAAGTGTCACCTGGTGTGGCCAACCTGGATGGAGCGGCTTTCTTTTATTATTTTGCCACCGGTGTGACGCCGGCCATGGAGGAGAAGATGGTGGGCCAGGGCTCCCAGTACCCCTGGACTTCTCTGGATGCCAAAGGCAACCCCTTCGATGGCGGCAAGACCTACAAGCTCCGCCTGCCCCCGAACATCCCGGTGAAGGACTTCTGGTCCGTGATCGTGTACGACAACCAGACGCGCTCAATGCTGCAGACCGACCAGAAGGCCCCCAGCGTGAGCAGCCAGGACAAGGGCATCAAAACCAATGCCGACGGCTCGGTGGATGTCTGGTTCGGTCCCAAGGCGCCTGCCGGCATGGAGGACAACTGGGTGCAGACGATTCCGGGCAAGGGCTGGTTCACGCTCCTGCGCCTCTACGGTCCGTTGGAGCCCTGGTTCAACAAGACCTGGCGTCCTGGAGAGATTGAACTCCAGCCTTGATGGATCTGGATACCGTCAAGCGAGATTCCCTATCTGGTGCCAACGGAGCGCTGGGGGAAGGAGATATCCAGCACCAGGCAACCTTCCTCGCTGCGGAAGGGGCCATGCACCTGGCCGGGCGGTCGGCTGGTGTAGTGCCCCGGCTCCAGCCAGAGTCCGAAGGCTTCGTCGTAGAGGCGCCCGCTGACGATCAGGATCTCCTCGGGAAAGTCATGGGCCTTGCCCCCGAAGGCGGAGGTGTCGGCACCGCTCAGGAAGCGGGTGAGGCGGGTGATCTCCCCTGTGGCCGCATCCTCACTGAGAATCAGCTCCTGCACCTGGCCCTCCAGACCCTCCAGCCAGCGCCAGTGGTGCGCCTGATCCGCCGCCAGCGGATTCCAGTAGGGGGTGGTGGATTTGCTCATGAGGGGGCGATGGCAGGTGCGCCGGTGAGGTGAGCGTCGATCAGGGACGCCACCCGGTCGGCATGATGCAGGCCGAGATCATGATCGCCGCCGGGGATCACAACCAACCGGCTCTGGGGCACCAACGCCGCCAGCCGCTCGCCCACGGCCACCGGACTGAACGGATCGGCCTCTCCCCACAGCAGCAGAACCGGCAGCGTCAGCTCCGGCAGCCTGTGGGAAAGGTCCTCGGTCTGGGTGGCGAACCAGTCGGGCAGCTGGGGTTGGCCGGCCTGGAAGCTGGCGCGCCAGTCCTCGGCGCCGAGGGCGGCCATGGGCAGCCCCCCGGAGGTGGCGCAGAGCACGAGGTGGGTGATCCGCTGGGGCCGGGCCAGGGCGGCCCGCAGCGCCAGCACCCCTCCCATCGACTGGGCGATCAGGGCGCAGGGACGATCCAGCCGGGCCAGCACCAGGGCCAGCAGATCGTCGAATCCGTTGACACCGGGATCGCTCGGTGTGCGGCCGAACCCCGGCCAGCCCAGGTGGACCGGTCCGGCTTCGTGGCGGAGCCGCTGGGCAACGGGCTGCCAGAAGTGGATGTTCCCCGAGGCGCCGGGAAGGAACAGCAGCTGCTGGGGCTGAGTCGCTCCCTTGCCCTCATTCACTGACCGCCTTGGTGCGCATCGCCGCCTCCAGGCTTTTGATGTCAGCCGGCGACAACTGGGGCCGATCCAGCTTGATCGTCAGCTTGTTGAGGGTGCCGGTGAACCGGAACGGCGGCTGGTAGTCGGCGTCATTGACGCCGGTGAGGGTGTCGGAGCCCACATCGAAGCTCTCGTCCCACTGCAGGATCATCGGCAGGGTTTTGGCCATCGTCTTGGTGGCGACCACCTTGCCGTCCACCTTGAGGGTGCCGGTGCCGGGGCGACCAACGCCGCTGAAGTTGTTGAAGGCCAGGGTGCCCGCCCCCTTGCCGTCGTAGACGAAATCGAACTCCACCTTGTGCTTCCCGGGGGTGATCGGCTCGGTGCCCTCCCACTTCAGGCGCTCCAGATCGACCATGTTCCACAGCCACACCGGCTTGCCGTTCTTCAGATAGAAGCCGTAGCCGCCGAAGCGGCCGCCCGAGGTGAGCAGCATGCCCTCGGCGCCGCCGGCCGGCACCTCGACATCAGCCGTAACGGTGTAGGAGGTGTTGAGCAGCACAGGCGAATCCCCTTGGGGCAGCCCCACCATCGGACGGGTGTAGACGAATGTGTTGCGTCCGGCGGCGATGTTCGGCCGGGGCGCCACGATGCGCGCCGCCACCGAGGCATCGAGCGGGAACACCTGATACTTCCTGGCTTCGGCAATGAAGGCCTCCTTCATCTCCTTCACCTTCTGGGGGTTCTGGGCCGCCAGGTTGGTGCTCTGGTTGAAATCGTCGTTCAGGTTGTAGAGCTCGAGCACCTGGTTGTTGAGTGGATCCGGGTTGGCCGGGCCGAAGGCCTCCCAGGGGGCCCGATTCACCTTGGTGCTGAGGAACCAGCCCTCGTTGTAGAGACCCCACTGGCCCATCATCTCGAAGTACTGGGTCTTGTGGCGCGAGGGCACCTTGGCATTCTTGGAATCGAAGGTGTAAAGGAAGCTGGTGCCCTCGATCGGTTTCTGGGGGATGCCGTCCACCACCTCGGGCGCCCGCAGCCCCGCCGCTTCAAGGATCGTCGGCACCACGTCGATCACATGCACGAACTGCTCCCGCAGGCCCCCTCTGTCCTTGATCCGCGCCGGCCACGACACCACCATGTTCTGATTCACGCCGCCCAGGCGGGAGGCGTTCTGCTTGAACCAGGTGAACGGGGTGTCAAACGCCCAGCTCCAGCCCGCGGACATGTGATTGTAGGTGAGCTCGGTGCCCCACACGTCGTAGAACTTCATCTGCACCTCAACCGGCAGTTTGCTGAGGCCGTTGAACCAGGCCACCTCGTTGGGGGTGCCTAAGGGCCCGCCTTCGGCGCTGGTGCCGTTGTCACCGTTGATGTAGACGATCAGCGTGTTGTCGAGCTTGCCGAGGTCGTCGAACTGCTGGATCACCCGGCCGATTTCATAGTCGCTGTAGGCGGCGTAGGCAGCGAACACCTCCACCTGGCGGATGAACAGTTTCTGGGCCTCCGGGCTCAGCTTGTCCCAGGGAGTGATCACATCGGCGGGCCAGGGCTCGAGCTTGGCATCTTTGGGAATCACGCCGAGCCGTTTCTGGTTCGCGAAGATGCGCTCCCTCAGTTTCTCGTAGCCATCATCGAACAGATGCATGGCATGGATTTTGTCCACCCACTCCTTGGTGGGGTGGTGGGGCGCATGGGTGGCCCCGGGGGCGTACTTGATGAACAGCGGCTTGCTGGGGTTGATCTGGTGCATCCGCGTCATGTAGTCGATGGCGTCATCGGCCAT
>CAYHCE010000038.1:0-27816 GCA_964355015.1 uncultured bacterium
GCGAAAGCAGCGGCACCCTGCCGATGTCCCGCAGGTAGGAACGGACCAGGTCGCCGCTCGGCATGAGGGAAGAGGAGTCGGCGGCAGCCACGGGGAGAGAGGGCATGGGGCCGGATCGGGAGTTAGGAAACCTTTGTGTTTCGTAAATTACCACCGACCTTCGCGCCTGCACCAGTGCCGGCCGCCCGGCGAGACTGCGATCCGGGCCGCGCCGGAGCGGCCGCTCCGATCACGGGCACGGGAGGAGAGGCGCGGGGGATGGCGGCGGAACGGCTGCAGAAGCTGCTGGCCGGTGCGGGGATCTGCTCCCGGCGCCGGGCCGAGGAGCTGATCGCCCAGGGCCGGGTGCGTGTCAACGGCACGGTGGCCCGGCTGGGGGAGCGGGCCGATCCCACCCGTGACCGGATCGAGCTCGACGGCGTGCCTCTGCGCACTCCGGCCGCGCCACTCACCCTTCTGCTGCACAAGCCGATCGGGGTGCTGTGCAGCTGCCACGACCCCCACGGACGTCGAACGGTGCTGGATCTCCTGCCGCCGGAGCTGGCCCGCGGCACGGGCCTCCATCCAGTGGGGCGCCTCGACGCCGATAGCCGCGGCGCCCTTCTGCTCACCAACGACGGCGCGCTCACCCTTCGCCTCACTCACCCCCGCTACGGCCATCGCAAGAGCTACAGGGTCTGGGTACAGGGGCATCCCTGCAAGGCGGTCCTGGAGCGCTGGCGTCGGGGCGTAGCGTTGGATGGACGGGCCTGCCAGCCTGTCGATCTCCGCCGGATCCGCCGCTCAGGCGGGGCCTCCCTGCTGGCGCTGGAGATGCGCGAGGGGCGCAACCGCCAGATCCGCCGTACGGCGGAGCTCCTGGGCCATCCGGTTCTGGACCTGGAACGGGTGGCGATCGGAACGGTGCGGCTCGGGGATCTGGCCGAAGGGAGCTGGCGCCACCTCGAGCCTCAAGAATGGGGCGATTCAGGCCCCCGCCTCCCGATTCCGGCACCGCCCGACCCGCCTGATCGTCCACGCTGATCCATGCCGCGCTCCCGGATCCCCTCCGTCCTCCCCGGCCGCCTGCGGCACTGGTGGCCCTGGAACCGCAGTGTCCCGGCCCAGCCGGCGGCGGCCGTCGAAGACCCCCTCCTGCAGTCCGGCCGTCTGCTGCGACGGCGGCGGGAGGCTCTCGGGCTGAGCCTGCGCCAGCTGAGCATCGAAACCAGGATCAGCACGCCGGTGCTGGAGGCCCTGGAGCGGGGCTGGCGTGACCGGCTGCCGGAGCCTGCCTACCTGCGCACGATGCTGCCTCTGCTGGAGCAGCGGCTCGAACTCCCCGGCGGGGCGCTGGAGCAGGCCCTGCCGGTTCTGCCGCAGCGCGACGCCGGAGCGGGGGCGCGCCAGCCCCTGCTGGCGCGCTTCACCCCGGGCTCGATCGACGTCTTCACCACCTGGCAGGGCACCGTTCTGTACGGCGTGATCACGCTTGGCCTGATCTATGGGGTGAATCTGCAGCAGCAACGGCTCGCGGCGGCGAACCTGCTCACCCAGCGGCCGATTCCAGCCCTGCCCGCGGCGGAGCAGAACACTCCCCCGGATCCCAATGCCGCCTTGTTGCAGGCGTACCCCGATCTGCGTCCCCTGCAGCAGGCTGCCCATGGCGTGGCGCTCCAGCGCCTGCTCCAGGCTGGAGACAGCCGGATCGATCCGATGGGAGTGCTGCGGCTGCGGCTGACCAGGCCTACCCGGCTCAGCCTGCGCAGTGAATCGGGCCAGCGCTCCGAGCTGCAGGGAGCCAGCGGCGAGCTGGTGCTTCAGCTTCAGCCACCGATCCGGCTCCGGCTCGACCCGCCCGGCGACGGCAATGCCGTGTACTGGGACGACCAGCCGCTGCTGCCCGAGGCGGGTCGCGGCGGCAGCTACCGGGTACCGCCGGCCCGGCCGTAGCGCCGGGCCAGCCTCTCCAACCCCTCCATCGCCCCCGCCAGGCTGTCGATCGGCTGGGTGAGCCGCCAGCTCCAGTTGCCGCTGGCGGTGCCGGGTGTGTTGAAGCGGGCCCGGTCGTCGAGGTGAAGCAGGTCCTGCAGGGGCACCACTGCCAGCTCGGCGGCGGAGCCAAGGGCCAGTTCCAGCAGCTGCCACCCGGGGGCCTCCACGTTGTGGCCGATCAGCTCACCCACCTGGCGCCGCTGGTCCTCGCCCAGCTGCTGCCACCAGCCCAGGCAGGTGGCATTGTCGTGGGTGCCGGTGTACACCACCCAGTGGCTGCCTCGGTAGTTGGCGGGCAGATAGCAATTGTCGGGATTGCCGTCGAAGGCGAACTGCAGGATCTTCATCCCCGGCAGCGAGAAGCGATCCCGCAGAGCCTCCACGGCTGGGGTGATCAACCCCAGGTCCTCGGCGATCAGCGGCAGTACCCCAGCTCCGCCTGGCCCGCCGCCTGTTGTGCTGTGGGCGACCCGGCGACGCCAGCGGGCTTCGAAACGGCGCAGCAGGGCCCGGCCCGGCGAGGGCCGCCAGCTTCCCGGCTGTGCCGTGTCGGCCTCTCCCGGAACGCTCCAGTAAGCCTCCAGGGCGCGGAAGTGGTCAAGCCGCAGCAGATCCAGCAGTTGCAACTGCCGCTCCAGCCGCCGCATCCACCAGCGGAAGCCGCTGAGCCGGTGCAGCGGCCAGCGATAGACCGGCGTGCCCCAGAGCTGGCCCGTGTCCGAGAAATAGTCGGGCGGTACGCCGCTCTGTTCGCGGAGGGATCCGTCCCGACGTACCGAGAACAGCCGGCGGTGGGCCCAGACATCGGCGCTGTCGTGGGCCACGTAGAAGGGCAGATCACCGATCAGCTGCAGGCCTCGGCAGCGGGCGTGATCGCGCAGCTGCTGCCACTGGCGCTGCAGCTGCCACTGCAGCAGGGCCTCCTGGCGCAGCGGCGCCTCCTGTTCCCGATCGAGAAGGCACAGGGCACTCCGATGGCGCTGGGCCAGCGGCTTCGGCCAGGTCCACCAGGGCCCGCCGTCGTGGTGGTGGCGCAGCACCATGAACCGGCAGTGGTCCCTTAACCAGAACGCCTCCTGGCGGCACCAGCGGGCGAAGTCCTGCTGCCGCTCGGCGGGCTGTGCCTCCCAGCGCAGCAGCAGCAGCCGGCCGAGGGCGGCACTGCGCTGCGGACAGGCCTGCAGGTCCAGCCGGTCCAGGAGCCCTCCAGGCAGGGCGGCGGCATCGCCCGGGGCGAGGAAACCCTCAGTGACGAGCTCGTCCACATCCAGGAACCACGGGTTGAGAGCGAAGCCGCTGGGTGAGCTGTAGGGGGATCCGGTGCCGTCGGTGGGGGCCAGGGGAAGCAACTGCCAGGCGGTGAGGCCTGTATCGGCGAGCAGATCCAGCCACTGCCGGGCCGCCGCGCCGAAGCTGCCGCAGCCAGGGGTGCCCGGCAGGGCGGTGGGATGAAGCAGAACGCCGCACTGCCGGGGAGGCTGCCTGCTCAACGGCCCTGTGGAGCCGGCCATCAACCGGGCAGCCGGTAGCGGGAGATGATCTTCCTGGCGAAGGCGGGGATGTGCCGCTCCGCCATCTCCGGGTGGTTGCGCCGCACCCAGAGGGCGTTGCGGGTGAAGTGGGAGTCGATCGAGAAGCGGCCGTACTCCAGTCCCTGGGGGCCGAAACGCTGCACGAAGAAGCCCACCACCTCCGCCAGCCACATCGGCAGCTTCATGGCCTTGTCGTAGGCCTCGATACCCTGCTGCACCGCGGCGCGACGATCGCCCCGGCTCATCACCGGCGCGGTGTCGAGTTCGGCCTCCACCAGGTCGAGAAGCTCCTGGCCCTTCGGATTGCGCACCACCAGCCACTGGCGGCCGAAGCTGGCGCCCATGTAGCCCACCACCAGATCGGCGCCGGCATTGGTGTAGTCGAAGCAGCTCAGGCAGCTGGGGGCGAAGACGCTCTTGAGGTTCGGCGTGTCGAGCCCGAAAAACGGCACGGTCTCCTCGCTGCCGTCGCTGTGGCGGAAGTGGATGCGGAAGTCCTGCATGAACTCGTAGTGCACCACCGTGTCCGGTGAGCGGCTGGCGCTTTCCAGGAAGGTCTGCAGGCCGGCGCGGCTGACGTTGTCGACGCAGGGCAGGCCGAGCACGTAGAGCGCCTCGAGCGGCAGGGTGTCCTGCACCGCACGCAGGGCCTGGATCTGGCAGCCCACGCCGATGGCAAGCAGCCGGCGGATGCCGCTGCCCGGCAACTGCTCCAGAACCTCCAGGTTCGGCGAGAGGGTGGGTTTGTTGACCCGGGCGGCGAGCACCTGCTCGGGGGTGCGGGCCAGCACGGGCAGAGGCGTGAAGCGGTCGTCGGGGCTCTGCTGCACGCACAGCACCGCGTCCACCAGCCCGGTTTCGAGGGCGCGCACGCCGATGCGGCTCACGATGCCGGTCCACTGGGCGCCATCGATCGGTCGCTGGAGCCGGGCCGTCACCATCCTCTGGTGGACGCCGAAGTAGAGCTCGTCCTCGCTCTCCAGGTTGCGGCCGCGGCCGTGGGCCCTCTCCTCCAGCCGCTCGAACTGCTGGTTCAGGAAGGCGCAGGCATCGCGCACGTAGGCCACCCAGCGGCTGTCGCACAGCCCGCACTGGCTGCAGAGCTGCTTCGCGGGGTAGGTGCTGCCCCGGGGCAGGGGTCGGGCCCGCTCATGGGGCGCCACGACGTTCGAGGGCCGCTCATGGGACGGCTGGGCGGTGCCGGGGCTGGGGGCGGCAGTCAAGGCGGGGTCCGGCCGTGGGAGTCAGCGAGCACAACCTATCGGCCGCCGTGCCGGGCCTGGTGCGGCTGCGTCAGAGTAAGGCGATTTCGACTGCGGCACGGACGCCCATGGCCGGCGGGGAACAACAGAGCGGACAGAAGCGCCGGCGGCCCGGCCGCGCCCTGCTGGGGGTCGTCGCGGCAGTCCTGGGGGTGGTGGGAGCGGTCAGCCTGGTCGACCTGTTCTGGGCGCGTCCGGATCAGAGCCTCAGCAGCGAGGAGCAGGGCGGCGGCGGCGCACGACTGGCCGACCTTCCCGCCCGGCCGATCACCCTGCTCTTCATCGGCAGTGATGCCGACCGACTCGGGGGCGCCAGCAACGGCGCCGCTCCGCCCGGCCCCGCCAACAGCGACACCCTGCTGCTGGTACGGGCCGATCCGGCCGGTCCCCTGCGGGTTCTCGCCCTTCCCACCGAACTGGCCGTGAAGCTGCCGGGCCAGAAGGCGCCCCGGTCGCTCGGTTCGCTCTACCGGCAGGGGGGGGCCGCCCTCACTGCCGACACGGTGGCCCGGCTGGTGGGCCTCGACCCCGGTCAGCCCGAGCGTTACGTGGTGCTGCCCCGCTCCGCCCTGCGGGAACTGGTGGACGGGCTGGGGGGTCTGGAGCTCAGCCTCGACAGGCCGATGCGCTATCGGGACAAGGCACAGGCCTACAGCATCGATCTTCAGGGTGGGCTGCAGCTGCTCAAGGGGCCCCAGGTGGAACAGCTGGTCCGCTTCCGGGAGAAGGAGCAGGGAGAGCAGGGCCGCCGCGACCGGCAGCAGGAGGTGGTGAACGCCCTGGTGCAGCAGCTGGCGCGGGTCGACCAATGGCCGCAGCTGCCGGAACGCTGGCAGCGGCTCTCCAGCCAGCTGGACACCAACCTGTCCGAGGCCGAGGCCCTGAGCCTGCTGGCCGCGGCGGTGCAGCAGCCCCAGAAGATCCGCTACGACCGGCTGCCGCTGCTGCCGAGCGTCAGGCCCGATCAGCCTCTGCGCCAGATCCCTGCTGACATTCCCAGCCCGCTCTGGCCCCGCGACTGAGCCGGCCCCGGCGACGGTTCAGTCGACGGCGCCGTGGATCCAGCGGCAGCCCAGGTTCCGCACCAGCTCCAGCTCCTCCTCCTCGGCGACGGCAGCGGCAGCGGCGGCTTCGGGGCTGCGCAGCCCCCCAAGCCAGGGCAGTCCGTCCCGGTTCCGATCCCCGGCCGCGAAGACGCCACCCCACTGCACCAGCCCAAGCAGCGGCACCCCGGCCCGCTCCAGCAGCGCTGTGTAGGCAGCTCCGTGACCGGTGTCGGCCTCCTCGGCCTCGATCAGCAGCACCGCCGGTTGGCGCCAGGCGCCGAGGGTCTCCGCCCAGCGACCGCCCCAGTCCTGCCACTGGCCGGGATCCGCGGCCAGGATCGCCAGCCAGGGGCCTGGCTGTTCCGCCAGGGCCGCCAGGGCGGCATCGGGATCCGTCGCCCCGGCTGTCAGGTCGTGCAGCGGCAAGCTCAGCCGGTCCGCCAGGCGTGCCGCTGCCCCGCTCAGGGCCTCGGCCCGGCCGGGCCCGCGACCTCCTCCCACCAGCACAAGCCGCAGAGGAGGCAGGGAGCCCGTCCCGGAGGCCGGTGGCGAGGCTGGCTTCATGGTGGTTGCCTTGACGGGGCCGGATGCTTCTACCATCGACCTCCAGCCGTGCTCGCTCACGCCAGTCGTGACCAGTTTCTTGACCGCTGAACGGGTGGAGCCGGACAACACGACCCACGACACCCGGCGTCTCCGGCTGTTCAGTGGCACCTCCAACCCGGCTCTGGCCCGGGAGATCGCCGCCTATCTGGGGGTGCCGGACGGCCCGCGGGTGATCAAGCGCTTCGCCGACGGTGAGCTCTACATCCAGATCCAGGAGTCGATCCGCGGCTGCGACGTCTTCCTGATCCAGCCCACGTGCGCTCCGGTGAACGACCACCTGATGGAGCTGCTGATCATGGTGGATGCCTGCCGCCGGGCTTCGGCGCGGCAGATCACCGCCGTGGTCCCCTATTACGGCTATGCCCGGGCCGACCGCAAGACGGCTGGCCGAGAATCGATCACCGCCAAGCTCGTGGCCAACCTTCTGGTGACGTCAGGGGTCGATCGGGTGCTGGCGATGGACCTGCACTCCTCCCAGATCCAGGGCTACTTCGACATCCCCTGCGACCACATCTACGGGTCGCCGGTGCTGGTGGATTACCTCTCCACCCGCGACCTGGGTGAAGTGGTGGTGGTCTCTCCGGACGTGGGTGGCGTGGCGCGGGCGCGGGCTTTCGCCAAGCAGATGCACGACGCGCCCCTGGCGATCATCGACAAGCGCCGCTCCGGCCACAACGTGGCCGAGAGCCTCACAGTGATCGGCGATGTGGCCGGCAAGACGGCGATCCTGATCGACGACATGATCGACACCGGCGGCACGATCTGCCAGGGGGCGCGGCTGCTGCGTCAGCGCGGCGCCAAGCGGGTGCTTGCCTGCGCCACACACCCGGTCTTCTCGCCGCCAGCGATCGAGCGCCTCTCGGAGCCGGGGCTGTTCGAGGAGGTGCTGGTCACCAACAGCATCCCGATCAGCGAGGACCGCAACTTCCCGCAGCTGCAGGTGCTCTCGGTGGCGAACATGCTCGGGGAGGCCATCTGGCGCATCCATGAGGAGAGCTCGGTGAGCTCCATGTTCCGTTGATCCCTTTCGCCCGCCTGACCATCCCGATCCCCCATCCCCGACCCTCTGCGCCCTTTCCCTGGAGGGTGCGCCTGAAGCGTGCCCTGCCGGTGCTGGTCACCGTGCTGGTCACCACAGGGTTGCAGGGTCTGGGCCTTCGCCCGGCCCAGGCCGCCAGCCAGCGGGTCGGCGCCTGGCTCACCAACAGCCCCAGCCCGCTTTACTACGACTCCGTACGAATCGATCGGGCGGTGCAGGAGCTGGCCGATGCCGGCTTCAACACGCTCTACCCCAACGTCTGGAGCCGTGGTTACACCTTCCATCGCAGCCGCTTCGCGCCGATGGAACCGAAGCTGCAGAAGGTCAACCCCTCGCTGGATCCCATCTGCCGGATCACGAAGGCCGGCCAGCGGCGGGGCATGAAGGTGATCCCCTGGTTCGAGTACGGACTGATGGAACCGGCCGATGCCGAGGTGGTTCGTCGCAATCCCGACTGGGTCCTGCAGCGCAGCGATGGCTCGACCCTTTATGCCATGCATGGCGCCAATCTGAGCACCTCGCCGCTGCGCGATCTCCGCGTCTGGCTGAATCCGGCCCACCCGGGGGTGCGGGCGCGCTTCCTGGGCCTGATCGGCGAGATCGTGACGCGCTGCGGAGTGGACGGGATCCAGCTCGACGACCATTTCGCCTGGCCGGTGGAACTGGGCTACGACCCCTACACACGCGCACTGTTCCGTCAGGAAAAGGGCCGGGAACCGTCCAAGGACTACAACGACCGTGAGTGGATGACCTGGCGGCGTCAGCAGCTCACCGGCCTGCTGCGGGAGCTGCGCAGTGATCTGAGAAGCCGGAACAGCGGCGCGGTGATCAGCCACTCGCCCGGTCCCTTCCGCTTCGCCTACAACCACTGGCTGCAGGACTGGGAGATCTGGGCGCTCGGCCAGCTGGTCGACGAGCTGGTGGTGCAGAACTACGCCTATTCCGTGGCCGGTTTCAGCAAGGATCTGGACCAGGCCGCGCTGGTGAAGGCCCGCCGCTGGGGCATGCGGGTGCAGATCGGGATCCTGGCCGGCTTCGGTGCCCGCACCACCCCATCGGCGCTGTTGCGCCAGAAGGTGCAGAAGGTGGCGCAGCGGGGCCTGGGTGTGATCTATTTCTACTGGGAGGGGCTGTGGGGCGAGTTCGCCGGTCCGGAAGGTCCGGCGGCCCGGAGGGCTGCCTTCCGCCGAATGCACGGCACCTACTACCCGGACCCCTACCCCCGCAGCTCCCCGCCCAGGCTCTGATCCACCACCTCGCGGGTGTTCACAGAGAGATCACAGCGCGCCAGCCGCTCGACGGCCTCGTGCATCCGCTCCCGCCGGACGGGGCCATAGCTCTGCCAGCGGCTGAACAGCTTCGCCATCCGGGAGGCGGTGATCGGGTTGCGGCGGTCGAGTTCGGCGATCTGGTCGGCCATGAAGCGATAGCCGCTGCCGTCGGCGGCGTGGAACACCGGCGTGTTCCCGGCCAGACCACCGAGCACGGCCCGCACGGAGTTCGGGGCCGCGGGGTCGTAACGGGGATGGCGCAGCAGGGCCTGCACCCGTTCCAGCCCGTCGGGAAAGGGAGCGCTGGCCTCGAGGGCGAACCAGGCATCGAGGATCACCGGCTTCTCCTGCCAGCGCTGGTGGAACGCCGCCATCGCCTGCTCGCGCTCGGCGCTGGCCAGCGGCTGCAGGGCCCGCAGACCAGCGCGGGCCAGGGTCATCGAGGGGCCGGTTGCGGCGGCGGCCGCCTCGGCCATCACGGCCCGATCGCCGGCGGCGGCCCGCCAGGCCCAGATCAGCCCGGTGAGCTGGCGATCGCCATTGCCCTCCGGCCAGGGCAGGTGCCACTGGCGGCGGGAACGATCCAGGCCCGCCAGCAGGGGTTCCGCCAGGGCTTCGCCGAAACGGCGCTCCAGGTTCCGCAGGGAGGCGAAAAGGGCCGGTGGGTCCGGCACCGCCATGGCATCCTCCAGTTCCGCCAGGCCCGGCAGGGCCAGCAGGGCGCAGCGATTGGCGTCCGAGAGGGAGCCGTCCTGGAGAATTCGCTGGAAGGCGGCGATCAACCCTTCCTCCAGTTCCTCGTCCTGCTGGCCGGCGGCACGTTGGAGCACCACCTCACGCAGCAGCGCCTGGCCCGAATCCCAGCGGGCGAAGGGCTCGGCGTCGCAGGCGAGCAGATGCAGCAGCTCGGCGGGCCGCCGGTCGATCTCCAGCCGCACCGGCGCCGAGAAACGCCGCAGCAGCGACAGCGCCGGAGGGTGGCTGTGGGGTTCGAGACCCTCGAACGTGAACGTCTGCTCCTCCCGATCGATCACCAGCAGCCGGCTGGCCTGCCCCCAGACGGGATCGAGCCCCTGCCGGGCGGCTGCCGCCTGGGTCGGGCTCTCGCCCGTCAGGCGCAGCTCCAGCGGGTCACCGCCCTGGCCGATCAGGCCCAGCACCAGGGGAATCACCAGCGGCTGCTTGTCAGCCTGCCCCGGAGTGGGCGGTGTGTGCTGCGACACGGTCAGGCTGAGGCTGCCGGTGTCGCCGTCCCAGTCGCGCTGCACGCGCAGCACCGGTGTGCCGGCCTGGACATACCACCGCTTGAACTGGGCGAAATCGAAGCTCGCCGCCGCCGTCCCGGCCGCGTCCTGCATCGCCTGCACGAAGTCCTCGCAGGTGGCGGCCGTGCCGTCATGGCGCTGTACGTAGAGCGCCATGCCGCGCATGAAGGTGGCGTGGCCGAGCAGGGTGTGGAGCATGCGGATCAGCTCCGATCCCTTCTCGTAGATCGTTGTGGTGTAGAAGTTGTCGATCGCCTGATAGTGATCCGGCTGCACGGGATGGGCCGTGGGGCCCGCATCTTCCCGGAACTGGGTGTTGCGCAGCATCGATACGTCCTCGATCCGTTTCACCGCGGCGGAGTGCAGATCGGCGCTGAAGCTCTGGTCGCGGAAAACCGTGAGGCCCTCCTTGAGTGAGAGCTGGAACCAGTCACGGCAGGTGATGCGATTGCCGGTCCAGTTGTGGAAGTACTCGTGGGCGATCACGCTCTCGATCCGCTCGAGTTCAGCGTCGGTGGCGGTGGCGGCATCGGCGAGGACGAGTTTGGAGTTGAAGATATTGAGGCTCTTGTTCTCCATCGCGCCCATGTTGAAATGGCGAACGGCGACGATGTTGAACTCAGCGAGGTCGTATTCGAGCCCGTAGACACGCTCGTCCCAGGCCATCGAGCGCTTCAGCGAGGCCATGGCGTGGGCGGTGTAGGGCGCGTCGCCCGGCTCCACGTGGATCCGCAGCTGCACCGTCCGACCGCTGCTGGTGGTGAACGTGTCCCGCACCTCCTCCAGCCGGCCGGCCACCAGGGCGAACAGGTAGGAGGGTTTGGGGTAGGGGTCGTCCCAGACGCTGTAGTGGCGGGGGCCGCCGCCGGCTGGATCGGCGGGCAACGCGCCGTTCTCGACGCAGTTGCCGTTGGAGAGCAGCACCGGGCAGCTGGCGAGGTCGGCCTCGATCCGCACCCGGAAGCGGCTGAGCAGATCGGGGCGGTCTGGGTGGAAGGTGATCCGCCGGAACCCCTCCGCTTCGCACTGGGTGGTGAACATCCCCCCGCTCACGTAGAGACCCTCGAGCGTGGTGTTGGTGTGGGGGTGGATCCGCACCACGCTGCGGACCAGGAACGGGCCCGCCGGCGGGCGGGCGATCACCAGACGAGCGTCGTCCTGCCGGTACTCCTCGTGGCCGAGGGGAGTGCCGTCCAGCGAGAGGGAGAGGAGATCGAGGCCTTCCCCCCTCAACTCCAGGGGCTCGGCGGGCCCGCCACCGGGTCCGGCACTGGCCCCGGGCGCGAAGGCGAGCGCAGCCTCCACCAAGGCCTGATCGTGGCGGAGCCGCACCGTCAGATCCGTGCGCTCGAGGCGGTAGGGGAAGGGGCGGTAGTCGGCCAGCCGCACAACGCTCATCGGGCCCTGAAGGAAACGTGATCCGATCCTGCCGCCCCGTCCTGCCGTGCGAAGGCTGGCTTCCGACCGCTCACCAGGGCAGTGGAGCGCGGCCCTGGCCGGCGTTGCACCCCATCTGGGTGCCGAGCAGGGCGCCGAGGGGTACCGCCCAGGTGCGGCCGTTGTCGCGGGAGGCGGCATAGCCGATGCCACCGCCGACCACACCGCCCACCAGGCGACCGATCGAGCAGCGCTGCTGCTGGGCCTGCGCCTCCTGCCAGGTGGTGGGTGCCGGCTGGGTGTAGGGGGCCTGGGTCGTGTAGTCCTGATAGGGGGGCGCCGGCGCCGGGTACACCGGGGCCACGGGCTGTGCGTAGGTGGGCATCGGCTGGTAGACGGGAACCGCCTGGTAGACGGGAACTGTCTGATAGACGGGAACCGCCTGATACACCGGCACCTGTTGATACACGGGGACCTGGGCCACGGGGCGGGGGCTGACGTACACCTGGGCCGAGGCGACGGCGGGAAGGGCCAGAGAGAATCCGCACAGACCTGCGGCCAGCAGGACCGGGGCCTGGAGACGACGAGTGACGATCATGGCGATCAAGACGGAGGACGGCCCCGAAGGGATGCCATCAGCAAAGCCGCCAGCCCTGTCTGAACTGCAACTGGGAAGGGGGCCGGTTATGTCCGGATGCGTCCGCTGCCCCCCGCTTCCCTAGCGCTTGCCGGCAGGAGGCTTGGCGGCTCCGCCTCCCTGCTGCTTGAGGGCGTCCTGAACCTTCTTGACCACGTCGGCCGGCACCTGCTTCGGGCAGAGCTCCACGGCACCGATCACGGCGGAATTCACCGAGCCGCGGCGCAGCTCCTCGATGGTGAGGGGCTTGGTGCCCACCTGTTGGATCAGGCCACCGTGCTGGCCCTGAATCAGCTGGGCGATCGTTTCACCGGCAATGGCCGCTGCCTTGCCGAACTCCACGCCTGCGCCCTGGGCGATGCAGACATTGACAGCAGCGATGCGGGTGTACAGCGTCATCTCGGATTGACTGGCCGGCGCCGCCTGGGCCGGAGCGGCCTGCAGGGTGGTGGGGAGCAGAAGGGCCGCGGCCACCAAAAGCGACCGGCTCCGGCGTGGCGTGATGGGCAAGGAGAGAAGGTTCATCAGGCCCCATGCTGATGCACCGCGACGCGGGCATCAATCCGCCGCCAGCGGCAGGCCCGGCCCTTCCAGCCGGATTTCGTGGTGGGTCTCGGCCAGTTCCAGCTCCCCGTTCCGCCAGGAGTAGACCGAACGGGCCCGGTAGCGATCCTGATCCACCAGACGGATGTGCTCCAGCACTGCCCAGTCGGGACCGTCGGATTCGAAGGTCAGTTCATGTTCGTCCACCTGTCGGATCTGGGCCTTCTGCGGCGCTCCGCAGAGGTAGCCCCTGCTGCGCCGCAGCTGATGCCCGCAGAGGTAGGTCTCCATGGTGCCCTCCGGCACGTAGCTGGGCTGGCGATCGAAGAAGCCGAAGTCCTTCTCCGGCCACCAGCTGAGGCGGTACGCGGCCTCCCCCTGCACGGGTTCCAGGAAGCTTTCGATCCGCAGCAGCATGTCCACCCGCAGGGCCTCGTCCTCGTCCCTGAAGAAGTAGAGGCTGCGTGAGCGCCACAGCCCCAGGTTGCGGGCGAACCAGCGCCGCAGGCTGCTGTCCAGCTGGATCCGGCTTGGATTCCCCGGCGGTGACGACGGTCCCGCTGGAATCCGCGGTCCCCGATCTGTGCTGAAGGCCATGGCGAGGGGGTGGAGGGGGAACCGTTCCGCTTCTTCATAGCCAGTTCCCGCCTTCGCGCCGGAACCCATAAGGTGAGCCTCACGTTTTCGTGTGTCGCCAAAGTGCCCGCTGCTGGGGAGATTGACCCCATCACGGCCTCTGCCGAGGCTGCGTCTCCTCAGCGTCGGCCGCTCAAGCTGCTGCTGGTGGCCGCCCCGCATCACCTCGCCTCCGCCGACCTGCGCGGGGTTCTCCACTTTCTCGAGAACAGCGACTGCGGCTTCGAGGTCAGCCTTGAGCTGGCCGATCCCGCCAGTCGACCGGAACTGCTGGAGCTGCATCAGCTCGTGGCCACGCCGGCCCTCGTGAAGCTGGAGCCGCCCCCTCGCCAGGTGTTCGCCGGCAACACGGTGCTGGACCAGCTGAAGGACTGGCTGCCCCGCTGGCAGCAGCTGGAGGTGGTGAGCGATCTCAGCATCAGCCTGCAGCCCCCCGAGATGGACGGCAGCCGCACCCAGCGGGAACTGCAGCTGGAGGATCAGGTGCAGGTGCTGCGGCTGGAGAACGAGACGCTGATCGAGCGCCTGCGGGAGCAGGAGCGGCTGCTGCGCATGGTGGCCCACGAGCTCCGCACCCCTCTCACCGTCGCCAAGCTGGCCCTGCAGAGCCTGCAGCTCGGCCACATCGACAACAAGCGCTGTCGCGACGTGCTCGATCGTCGCCTCGATGACATCGAGCAGTTGTCCATGGATCTGCTGGAGGTGGGCACCACACGCTGGGAGGCCCTGTTCAACCCTCAGCGGCTGGCGCTGGCTCCCGTGGCGGCCGAGGCGATCCTGGAGCTGGAGAAGCTCTGGGTGGGCCGCAACCTGCAGCTGAACACCGAGATCCCCGCCGACCTGCCGGATGTGTTCGCCGATCAGCGCCGCATGCGCCAGGTGCTGCTGAACCTGCTGGAGAACGCCCTCAAGTTCACGCCGGAGGGCGGCCAGGTGGTCCTGGCGCTGCGGCAGCCCACCAGCCAGTGGGTGCAGGTGAGCGTCTGCGACTCGGGACCGGGCATCCCCCGGGCGGAACAGGAGCGCATCTTCCTGGATCGGGTGCGGCTCCCCCAGACGTCCGGCACCACCTCGGGCTTCGGAGTGGGCCTGTCGGTGTGCCGTCGGATCACCGAGGTGCACGGTGGGAGGATCTGGGTGGTGTCGGAAGCCGGCCAGGGAGCCTGCTTCCACTTCACCGTGCCGGTCTGGACCGGCCAGAACTTCCCGGGCCAGACGGCGCCTTGACGAAGGGACACTCCGACCCGTAGCGTCCAGTTCATCGAAGGAATCGGCCCATAACGCCCTTCCGACGTGGCCTCGCCCCCATCGTCTAGAGGCCTAGGACACCTCCCTTTCACGGAGGCGACAGGGGTTCGAATCCCCTTGGGGGTATAACGAACGATCACCATCCTTCTGTTCCAAAGGGACAGGCCTGGAGCCAACCAGCCGACATCCGAAAGGGCCGGGGATTCGGTCTGCCAGCGGAGAGGCCAAGCCCTTCAGGCATCAGCCGAGCAGACCGCTACGGCGCAGAGCTTCCTGCTGCACGGCGCGCAGATTGGCGGCGAGATCCTCGCGCAACCGCTGCTCGATCAGGCCGATCGGCATGCCCTGACGGCCCTGCACGGTGAGTTCGTAGAGCAGCCGGGTGCCGAGCGGTTCCCCGCAGATGTGCCAGGCCCCCTCGAAGCGACGGAAGTCCCCCTGGCGCATCACGAAGCTGAGCAGGCCATTCTCCCGCTGCTCACACAGCTCGAGCTCGACGCGGGCCGTGAAGCGAAGACCGCAGAACTGCTGGCAGCCCACCTGCTCGAGGCCGACCCGGTGGTCTCGTCGCCAGAGCAGACGGGAGGTGGAGAGGTTGGGAATGAAGCGGCTGAGGTTCTCGTAGTCGGTGAGGACGTTCCAGATGGGATCCGGTTCCAGACCCAGGCGCAGCTGGACCGCCAGCCGGCGGGTTCCCTGGGGCAGGCGTTCCATGTCCTGCTGGATGGTGTCGAGGCTGCAACGGTCCTGGGTGGGGGCCAGGCTCGGGAGTGGGGCGGACGACAGGACCGAAAGTTGCGCCAAGTGAGGGGAACGCTGGATTCGGGACGGGCCCGGAGCATCGCTCCCCAGGGCCGGATGCCAAACCTAGCCGCAACAGCCTGGTTTGGGTGCGCGAAGGCCGATCGGCCCGGCAGGGAGGCTGGAAGAGGTTGCCTATGATCGGGCCTCTTTTCCGGAGTCCGGGGTTTCATGCGCATTTCGACCGCTGCGCTGCGTCAGTCCGATGGCCGCATGTTCACCCTGGTGGTGGAGGGGCTTCAGACAGCGGCCACGCGTTCGGCCGAACGACGCTTCACGGTTCCTCTCTCCCAGATGCAGGCCACCCTGCGCCTGATCAACCAGCAGGGCGGCCGTCTCGTCTCGGTCAGCTCCGCCGACCAGGTACCAGCAGCTTCCACGGCCCCCGCTCCCACGGCCGCCCCCACCGCCACCGCCACCGTGACCACCCCCGTCAAGCACGAAGCCGTTCCGGTCAACCTCTACAAGCCCAAGAATCCCTACGTCGGCACGGTGCTGGGCAACTATTCGCTGCTGGCGGAAGGAGCGATCGGGCGGGTCAATCACATCACCTTCGACCTCTCCGCAGGCAACCTCCACTACGTGGAAGGCCAGAGCATCGGCATCATTCCTGATGGCGTGGATGCCAATGGCAAACCCCACAAGCTGCGCCTGTATTCGATCGCCAGCACCCGTCATGGCGACAACCTCGAGGCCAAGACCGTTTCCCTCTGCGTGCGCCAGCTGCAGTACGAAAAGGATGGCGACACCATCAACGGTGTCTGCTCCACCTTCCTCTGCGACATCGAACCGGGCGCCAGCGTGAAGATCACCGGCCCGGTCGGCAAGGAGATGCTCCTGCCGCCCGATGAGGAGGCCAATGTGATCATGCTGGCCACCGGCACCGGCATCGCGCCGATGCGGGCCTACCTGCGCCGCATGTTCGACCCCGGTGAGCGGGCCACGAACCCCGATTACCAGTTCCGTGGCAAGGCCTGGCTGATCATGGGCGTTCCCACCACACCCAACCTGCTGTACGAGGAGGATTTCCAGAGCTACCTGGCCGAGTTCCCCGATCACTTCCGCTACACCAAGGCGATCAGTCGCGAGCAGCAGAATCCCAGCGGTGGCAGGATGTACATCCAGGACCGGGTGGCCGAGCACGGAGAAGAGATCTTCAACCTGATCGAGGACCCCAAGACCCACGTCTACATGTGCGGCCTGCGGGGCATGGAGCCCGGCATCGACGAAGCGATGACCAGGGCGGCCGAGGCGAAGGGCATCAACTGGAGCGAGCTGCGTCCCCAGCTCAAGAAGGCCGAGCGCTGGCACGTGGAAACCTACTGAGCCAGGGCTGCCTCTCAGCGGCGGGCTTTTTGCCGAAACCAGCACAGAAGCGATCGGACGGCGTCGTTTGATGGCTGTCCCCCGCTTTCGTGGGTAATCCAGGTCCCTCGGTTCCCCCTCCATGTCCGTCACGCTCACCAATCCACTGAGGGTCGGGTTGCGCCAGGAGCGCGTCGTCTCCCCTCAGTGCCTGGTGATCTTCGGGGCCAGCGGCGATCTCACCCACCGCAAGCTCGTGCCCGCCCTGTTCGAGCTGTTCCGTCAGCGACGGCTGCCCAGCGAGTTCGCGATCCTCGGCTGTGCCCGGCGTCCCTGGAGCGACGAGGAGTTCCGCGCCAAGATGGCCGCGGCTCTGGCGGACACGATCAGGGACCACCCCAGCGCCTGGGAGCAGTTCGCCGGCTTGCTGTACTACGAAGCGGTGGACCTGCAGCAGAGCGAGCATCTGGTGCGGCTGGCCCAGCGCCTCGAGAGCATCGATCGGCTGCGGGCCACCCGGGGCAACCGCACCTTCTACCTCTCGGTCTCGCCTGACTTCTACGGCAGCGGCTGCCGGGCCCTGGCCGCCGCCGGGCTGCTGAGCGACCCCAAGCGCAGCCGTGTGGTGATCGAGAAGCCCTTCGGCCGCGACTACGGCAGCGCCGAACAGCTGAACCGGATCGTCCAGGCCTGCGCCCAGGAGAACCAGGTGTTCCGGATCGACCACTACCTGGGCAAGGAGACGGTGCAGAACATCCTGGTTCTGCGCTTCGCCAACGCCATCTTCGAGCCTATCTGGAACCGCAACTACATCGCCAGCGTGCAGATCACGGCGGCCGAAACCGTGGGTGTGGAGGAGCGGGCCGGTTACTACGAAAGCTCGGGGGCCCTGCGCGACATGGTGCAGAACCACCTCACCCAGATGCTGGCCCTCACCACGATGGAAGCACCCGGGCGCTTCGACCCCGAGGCGATCCGCAACGAGAAGGCCAAGGTGCTGCAGGCGGCCCGCCTGGCCAACGAGGAGGAGCCCTGGAAGTGCTGTGTGCGCGGCCAGTACGCCACAGGGGGAAGCCCCGTCAATCCGCTCAGCGGCTACCGCCAGGAGCCCGGGGTCAACCCGAACAGCACCACGGAAACCTATGTGGCGATGAAGCTGTTCATCGACAACTGGCGCTGGCAGGGGGTGCCGTTCTATCTGCGCACCGGCAAGCGCCTGCCGAAGCGGCTGAGCGAAGTGGTGCTCACCTTTCGCGAAGCTCCCGTGCACCTGTTCGATGCCGCGGGGGGCAGCCCCACCGCCAACCAGCTGATCCTGCGCATCCAGCCTGACGAGGGGGCGGGCTTCCTGTTCGAGGTCAAGGCCCCCGGCTCCGGCATGCGCAGCCGCCCGGTGGACATGCACTTCTCCTACGACGAATCCTTCGGCGAGCCCTCCGATGAGGGCTACGTGCGGCTGCTGGCCGATGCCATGCTCGGCGATCCCACCCTCTACACCCGCGCCGACGAGGTGGAGGCGGCCTGGCGTCTCTACACGCCCCTGCTGGAACTGATCGAGGACAGCCCCTGGCAGCTCCCCGTCCATCCCTACGAAGCCGGTACCTGGGGCCCCGGTGCCTCCGACAGCCTGTTGGCCACCGATGGCCTGATGTGGCGTCGCCCCTGACGCTCCCCCTGTCCCTTCCGTCCCTTTCCCGCCACCCCCATGTCCCCCCAGCTCACCCTGCAGGCCCCGCTCGAACTGTCACCCGACGAGGTGCCGAGTTACCTGGAGCGCCTCTGGGGAACGGATCTGGAGAGTTCCACCGGGGCCGCCACCTTCACCCTGGTGGTCTGGGAGCCGTCCTGGCTGCAGCAGCAGCTGATCCGGACCGGGCGGATCGACGGCCCGATCAGCGGGGTGCTGAGTGAAGAGATGCTGGCGGCGGCCCGCGAAGCCGTGCCCCAGTTCGGTCTGCCCCTGAGCACCGCGCCGATGGCGCCGGAACTGGCCTGGGCCATGGGCCAGCAGACCGGTGACCACTCCGGCCTGGATCTGCGCGGCCAGTTCGTGGACCAGGCGATCAGCGCCCATCGCCCGCGGCGGCTGATCACCCTGGCTCCCACCCTGCGCGATGACATTCCGCTGGAGACCATGGTGGCCGCCTACTGCCCGCTGCCTGAGGAACGCAGCGGCAGCGCTCCTGCCTGCGGCGACGTGGTGGTGCTGCGGGGCGGCATGGGCGCCATGAAGCAGGGACTGGCGATGCTGCAACCCCTGGTGGCGGAGGACCTGCCCTGCTGGGTGTGGTGGAACGGTTCCTTGGATGAATCGCCCGATCTGCTCGACGCTCTGGCCCCCGCCTCGCGGCGGCTGGTGCTCGACAGCTCGATCGGCGAGCCCCGCCGCTGCCTCGATCTGCTGGAGGAGCGGATCGAAACCGGCCAGGCGGTGAACGACCTCAACTGGCTGCGGCTGCGCAGCTGGCGTGAATCGCTGGCGATGGTGTTCGATCCTCCGAGCCGCCGCGAGGCCCTGGCCCATGTGGTGCAGCTCGACATCGATGTGGAGGGTGCCCACCCGGTCAAGGGGCTGCTGCTGGCCGCCTGGATCGCCGACCGGCTCGGTTGGCACCTTGAGGCCAGTTACCCCATCCCGGAGAACGGCAACGGTGAGGGCTTCGGCGCCGAGTTCCAGCGCACCGACGGCGAGATCGTGCAGTTCCGGCTGATGTCGGTGCCGGTGGGGGCTCCCAAGACCCATCCCGGCGCCCTGGTGGGCCTGCGGATGATCTGTGCTCCGAACGGACGGCAGCCCCTCTGCGTGATCCTCTGCTCCGAATCGGGAGGCTGCATGCGGCTGGAAGCCGGTGGGGTGGCGAGCATGGAACTGGCGGAGGAGGTGGTGCCCCTGCCCAACGAAAGCGAGGAGATGGAGATGGCCCGCCTGCTCAGCGGTGGCCACGACACCACCAACCCCCTGCTCGCCGCCGCGGTCCCGCTGGCTGCCAAGCTGCTGCCGCACTGATGGCGGCCTGAGGACCGACGGGGGATGGCCTGTCTGATCGCGGCGCCCTGCAGCGGCAGCGGCAAGACCCTGCTCAGCCTCTCGCTGGCGGCCCACCTCCGCCGGGCCGGCGAGAGCATCCAGGCCTTCAAGGTGGGGCCCGACTACCTCGATCCCCAGCTGATGAGCCGGGTGAGCGGCCGCCCATGCCGCAATCTCGACCGACTCCTCTGCGGGCCGGACTGGCTGGAGCGCGGTTTCCACTGGTGGGGCCGTCAGGCCGATCACTGCCTGGTGGAGGGGGTGATGGGGCTGTTCGACGGGCGGGGCCCGGGCAGCGAGGGCAGCTCGGCCGAAGTGGCGGCCCAGCTCGGTCTGCCGGTGGTGCTGGTGGTGGAGGCGAGCCGCCAGGCAGGGTCGTTGGCGGCACTGGTGCGCGGCTTCCGCGATCACCAGCGCGGCCTGCGCTTCGCCGGGGTGGTGCTCAACGGGGTGAGCACGGAGCGCCATCACGCCCTGCTGGCCGAGGCGCTCGCCTCGATCGCCATGCCCCTGCTCGGGGTGCTGCCCCGCCATCCCAGCCTCAGCCTGCCCTCCCGCCATCTGGGCCTGTTTCCGGCCCACGAACTGGCGGATCTGGACGCCCGGGCCGAGGAATGGGCCGCCCTGGCCGAGCGGCACCTGGATCTGGAGCGTCTGCTGCCCCTGCTGGCGCCCCCGCCGGAGCTGGCCCTGCGCGACGGGGCACCCCAGGACCCGATCGCCTGGTGCCTGCAGCGCAGTGCCCCACCGGACGGGGTGGAGCTGGAGCCCGGGCCGCCGCCGGCGCCACTCCCGATCGCGATCGCCGCTGACGCCGCCTTCCACTTTCGCTATCCCGAGGCCACCGAGCTGCTCACCGCCCTGGGGGTGGAGCTGCGGCCGTGGCAGCCCCTGGCCGATCAGCCCCTGCCGCCGGATTGCCGGGGGGTGATCCTGCCGGGGGGCTACCCCGAGCTCCATGCCGCCGAACTGGCTGCCAGCCGCCGCAGCCTGGCGGACCTGGGCCGGGCCGCCGTGGCTGGTCTGCCGATCTACGCCGAGTGCGGCGGGCTGCTGCTGCTGGGGCGGCAGCTGGAGGATCCGGCGGGGGTGACGCACCCGATGGCGGGGCTGCTGCCGTTCAGCGCCCGCCGGGGCAGCCTGCAGCTGGGCTACCGGCAGGCCACTCCCCTCGGCGACGGCCTGGTGGTGCGCCGCGGCGAACCGCTCTGCGGTCACGAGTTCCATCGCTGGGAACTGAGCCACTCCACCGTGGACGCCGCCGGAGCGTTGTGGCAGCTTGAAGGCTGGGCTTGGCCGCCGCGGCCGGAAGGATGGACGACACCGACGCTTCACGCCAGCTGGCTCCACCTCCACTGGGCTGGGTGTTCGGCGATCTGCCGGCGCCTGCGCGACGCGGCCGCCCGGACAGCGCCCCTCAGCGGCGGCTGGGAGATCGGGCCGCCCGGCCTGCCGCCGGTGGCCCCCGGGAACGCTGGCGCCTCGTCGTGAGCGGTCGGGTGCAGGGTGTCGGCTACCGGCAGTCGTGCCGTCGCCAGGCCGATGCCCTGGGGCTGAGCGGCTGGGTGCGGAATCGCTCCGACGGGGCCGTGGAGCTGGAGGCCGAGGGAACACCGCAGCGGCTGGAGGATCTCCGCCTCTGGTGCGAATCCGGGCCGCCCCAGGCCCAGGTGAGCGGCGTCACCGCCAGCCTGATCCCGCCCGTGGGCGGCGACTGGTTCGAGATCCGCCACTGACCGTCCCCGACCTCCCCATAGGCCCCATGAACCCCGATCCGGCCAACGCCGCCAGAGCGCCGCTGGCCGCTGTCGAGCTGTGGCTGCTGCGCCACGGCGCCACGGCCTGGGCCCTGGCGGGCCGCCACACCGGCCTTACCGACCTGCCGCTGCTGGCGGAGGGGGAGGCGGAGGCCCGGGCCCTGGCGCCGGCCCTGGCGGCGATCCCCTTCAGGGCGGTGCTCACCAGCCCGCTGCAGCGGGCGCGGCGCACCTGCGATCTGGCCGGGCTGAGCGCAGGCGCCAGGGTCTGCGACGAACTGCGTGAATGGGACTACGGCGCCTACGAAGGCATCACCACCGCCGAGATCCGGCGCCAGGTGCCCGGCTGGACCGTCTGGAGCCATGCCTGTCCCGGCGGGGAGAGCGCCGACCAGGTGGAGGCGCGCTGCCGCCGTGTGATCGAACGGGCCCTGGCCCTGGCGGCCGGACCCGAACGGCCTGAATCGTCCGCCGGCCCGCCGCGCGTCGCGCTCTTCGCCCATGGACACCTGCTGCGGGCGCTGGCCGGCACCTGGCTCGGCCTCGGTGCCGGCGGCGGTGCCCTGTTCTCCCTGGCCACCGGCACGATCGGCGTGCTCGGCCACGAACGCGAACGGCGCGTCATCCTGCGCTGGAACGTGCCGCCACCTGCCGAGCGATCCTGATGACCGATGTCAACCTCTGGGCCGAGCTGATCGCCTACGGCAGCGGCATCAGCCTCAGCCCGATCCACATCGGTCTGCTGCTGCTGCTGCTGCTCG
The DNA here is from genome assembly GCA_964355015.1 of uncultured bacterium. Taxonomy (GTDB): domain Bacteria; phylum Cyanobacteriota; class Cyanobacteriia; order PCC-6307; family Cyanobiaceae; genus CAYHCE01. The sequence continues at coordinate 22,089 of CAYHCE010000038.1, forward strand.
GCCCGGACCCGCTGCGGCGCGGCGGCCTGTTCGTGCTGAGCTGGATGGTGACGATTGCGGTGATGGTGGCGCTGCTGCTCACGGCTGGACACAGCCTGCTGCTGAGCATGGAGCAGGGCAGCAGCCACCGCACCGGCCTGGATCTGATGGCGGCCGGCGCCCTGCTCGCCCTTGGGGTGCGGGATCTGCTGCCCACCAAGGAGGGCCGCAGCGAACCGGCCGGCTGGATCCGCCAGCTCGACCGCTTCTGCGCCCTGCCCCTGCCGCTGCTGATCGGCGCCAGCTCCGCCATCGAGGTGATCAGCCCCGACGACCTGTTCCTGCTCGCCAAGGGAGCCTCCGCCCTGCTGGCCGCCGACCTGAACCGCAGCCAGGAGCTGCTGCTGGCCGGCGCCTTCACCCTGTCGGCCAGCCTGGTGCTGCTGGTGCCGTTCCTGGCGGTCGCCCTGGCGCGCGAGCGGGTGCTGCCGCTGCTGCAGCGGGGCAAGAACGCCCTGTACGCCCGCGGCGAACTGGTGGTGGGCGGGCTGAGCCTGGCGCTGGCTGCCTATCTCGCCTGGCAGGGGATCGAGGGGCTGCGGCTGGCCTGAGGAGACCGGGACGGCAGAGGCTTGCGGCTCCATCCACGGCCTGGCAGGTGGCCTTCAACACCGGCAGCGGGTGGGCCTGGGATCAGAGTGCAGGCAACGGCCTCTCGGGCCCGGCCCTTCCCCCTCCCATGACCGCCACCGTCGTCACCGCCCCCTTCCCGATCGATCTGGGCGCCTACCAGCCCCTCGCCCTCGATCCAGCCCAGCCCAGCCTGAGCGCCGATCAGCGCGAGGTGCTGCGCTCCAACATCCAGCTCTGCCGCGACGCGATCATTTTCTTCACCGCCACCGGCGCGGCCCGGGGCGTGGGCGGCCACAGCGGCGGTCCCTACGACACGGTGCCGGAGGTGATGATCCTCGATGCCTTCTTCCGCGGCGCCCCCGACCGGTTCCTGCCGGTGTTCTTCGATGAGGCGGGCCATCGGGTCGCCACCCAGTACCTGATCAGCGTGCTGCGCGGCCAGCTGCCGGCCGAGGCGCTGCTGCAGTACCGCGCCGCCCATTCGCGCCTGCCGGGCCACCCGGAGCTGGGTCTCACCCCCGGCGTGCAGTTCAGTTCCGGCCGGCTGGGGCACCTGTGGCCGTTCGTGAACGGCGTGGCCCTGGCCCATCCCGGCAAGACGGTGTTCTGCCTCGGCTCCGACGGCGCCCAGCAGGAGGGCGACGACGCCGAGGCGGCCCGCTTCGCGGTGGCCCATGGCCTCAACGTGAAGCTGGTGATCGACGACAACGACGTCACGATCGCCGGACATCCGTCCCAGTACCAGCCCGGCTATGACCTGGAGCGCACCCTCGGTGGCCATGGCCTGGCCACCCTCTGCGGCAGCGGTGAGGACCTCGACGATCTCCACGGCCGCCTGTGCCGGGCGGTGAGCAGCGAGGGGCCGGTGGCGGTGATCAACAGGCGGCCGATGGCGGTGGGCATCGAGGGGCTGGAGGGCTCCACCCACGGCCACGACGTGATCCCGGTGGATCTGGCGATCGCCTACCTGGAGCAGCGCGGCCTGGAGGCGGCGGCCGGCTATCTCAAGACCATCGTCAAGCCGACCGACACCGCCGTCCACCGGGGCTCCGGCAGCCGGATGGAGGCGAACCGCAACGTGTTCGGCGAGGTGATGGTGGAGATCCTCGGGGCGATGACCGCCGAGGACCGCAAGCAGCGGGTGCTGGTGGTGGACAGCGATCTGGAGGGCTCCTGCGGCCTGACCCAGATCCGCAAGGCCCATCCGGAGATCTTCGTGAGCGGCGGCATCATGGAGCGGGCCAACTTCTCGGCAGCCGCGGGTTTCGGCATGGAGGCAGGCCGGCAGGGGGTCTTCGCCACCTTCAGCGCCTTCCTGGAGATGATCGTCTCCGAGATCACCATGGCGCGGCTGAACGGCGCCAACGTGCTGGCCCACTTCTCCCATGCCGGCATCGACGACATGGCGGACAACACCTGCCACTTCGGCCTCAACAACCTGTTCGCCGACAACGGCCTCGAGGAGCACGACACCACCCGGCTGTACTTTCCCGCCGACGCCGCCCAGATGCGGGCCTGCGTCAAGGCGGTGTTCGGGGATCCCGGCCTGCGCTTCCTCTTCTCCACCCGCTCGAAGGTGCCGAACCTGCTCGATGCCGCCGGCAACGATCTGCATGGGGATGGCTATGTGTTCGAGAGCGGCAAGGACGAGGTGGTGCGCGAGGGCCGTGCCGGTTATGTGGTGAGCTTCGGTGAAACCCTCTACCGCGCCCTCGATGCGGTGGAGCGGCTGCGCGCCGAAGGCCTCGACGTGGGGCTGATCAACAAGCCCACTCTCAATGTGGTGGACGAGGCGATGCTGGAGAGGGTGGGCCGTTCCCCCTTCGTGCTGGTGGTGGAATCGTTCAACCGCCGCACCGGCCTCGGCAGCCGCTACGGCACCTGGCTGCTGGAGCGGGGCTATTCACCCCGCTACGCCCACCTGGGCACCTACCGGGATGGCTGCGGCGGCCTCTGGGAGCAGTTCCCCCACCAGGGCATCGACCCCGACGGGATCATCCAACACATCAGGGGCCTGCTGGGCTGATCGCTCTGGGCCCTCGAGCCGGCCACTGCCAACCCGATGGGCCCTGAGTTCGGCCAAGTCCGGCAAACAGTGGAACTGGCTGTGTCGTTCTGCCTGGGGGTCACACCCAGGCCGCGCACAGCAGCTCCGCCTGGGCCAGCACGGTTTTCACGGCGGCGTCCTGCAGATCGGGGGGGTAGCCGTATCTGTTGAGGATGCGTTTCACCAGCATGCGGATCCGGGCGCGGGCGCTCTCGCGCAGGGTCCAGTCGATCGACACGCTCTGCTTCACCTGGGTGATCAGCTCGGCAGCGATCAGTTTGAGCTTGGCATCGCCCATGGCCTGCACGGCACTGTCTTTGGCGGCGAGGGCGTCGTAGAAGGCGATCTCGTCGTCAGACAGGCCGAGGGCTTCGCCACGCTTGCCGGCGGCATCGAGCTCTTTGGCGAGAGCGATCAGTTCCTCGATCACCTGGGCCGTGGAGATGGCGCGGTTGTGGTAGGCGTTGAGGGTGGTCTTGAGCTTCTCGGAGAACACCTGGCTCTGCACGAGGTTGCGTTTGGAGCGCACTTTCAGTTCATCTTTCAGCAGTTTCTCCAGCAGCTCGGCGGCCACGTTCCTGTGCTTGAGGCCGCGCACCTCGGCGAGGAACTGATCGCTGAGGATCGAGATGTCGGGCTTGGGCAGGCCGGCGGCGGTGAACACATCGATCACCTGGCCTTCGGTGCTGATGGCCTTGCTCACCAGCTGGCGGATGGCGGCATCGATCTGCTCGGGCGTTCTGCTGGTGCTGCTGGATTGCTTGGAGAGGGCGGCCTGCAGGGCCTGGAAGGAACTCACGTCGTCGCGGATGGCGGTGGCCTCCTCGCTGGCGGCGCAGAGGGCGAAAGCGCGGGAGAGTTCGGCCACCACCTGCAGCCAGCGTTGCTTGCCGTTCTCCTGCTGGAGGATGTACTCCTGGCCGGCGGGAAGGAGCTGGAGGCGCTCGGTGGGGGTGCCGCTGGTCCAGTGCGACCAATCGAAACCGTGCAGGAGATCAGAGGCGATGCCGTGTTTTTCGAGCATCACGGCGATGGCCTGGGCGGTGTCGAAGGTGGGGTCGCCCTGGCCGCCGCTTTCGGTGTAGGTGGCCAGGGCGCGCTTGAGCTGATCGGCGAGGCCGAGATAATCCACCACCAGGCCGCCGGGCTTGTCGCGGAACACCCGGTTCACGCGGGCGATGGCCTGCATCAGGCCGTGGCCCTGCATCGGCTTGTCGGCATACATGGTGTGCAGGCAGGGCGCATCGAAGCCGGTGAGCCACATGTCGCGCACGATCACGATCCTGAAGGGATCGGCAGCGTCCTTGAAGCGATTGGCCAGCTGGCGGCGCGCCTCCTTGCTGCGGATGTGGGGCTGCCAGTCGGGGCCGTCGTCGGCGCTGCCGGTCATCACCACCTTGAGGGTGCCTGTCGCCCATTCGGGCCGCAGCTGGATCAGGGCGTTGTAGAGGTCGACGCAGATGCGGCGACTCATGCAGACCACCATCGCTTTGCCGTCCATCGCCTCCAGGCGCTTCTCGAGGTGCGCCACGAGGTCGGCGGCCACGAGCGCGAGGCGCTTGGGATCTCCCACCAGCGCTTCGAGGGCGGCCCATTTGGTTTTCAGCTTTTCCTTTTGGGTGAACTCCTCGCCTTCGGTGATCTCCTCGAATTCCGCGTCGAGCCTGGGGATCGCAGCGGCATTGAGAGAGAGTTTGGAGATGCGGCTCTCGTAGTAGATCGGCACGGTGGCCTTGTCGGCCACGGCGCGCTGGATGTCGTAGATGGAGATGTAATCGCCGAACACGGCGCGGGTGTTGGCGTCGGTCTGCTCGATCGGCGTCCCGGTGAAGCCGATGAAGGAGGCGTTGGGCAGGGCATCGCGCAGGTTGCTGGCAAAGCCGTACGACATGGCGCCGGTCTTCTCGTTCACCTTGCCGCCGAAGCCGTACTGGCTGCGGTGCGCTTCATCGGCGATCACCACGATGTTCGCTCGGGCGCTGAGCTCGGGCATCGGCTCAACCCTCTCCGGCATGAACTTCTGGATGGTGGTGAACACCACGCCGCCGCTGGCGCGGTTGAGCAGCTCGCGCAGGTGGTCGCGATTGGCGGCCTGCACGGGCGTCTGGCCGAGGATGTCGGCGCAGCGCTGGAACTGGCCGAACAGCTGGTCGTCGAGATCGTTGCGGTCGGTGAGCACCACCAGGGTGGGGTTCTGCATCGCCGGATGGCGCACGATGCGGGCGGCATAGAAGAGCATCGAGAAGCTCTTGCCACTGCCCTGGGTGTGCCACACCACTCCGGCGCGGCGGTCGCCCGGCTGGCCGCCGAGGGTCCGGGCAGCAGGGCCCAGGCCGCTGGCGCGCACGGTTTCCTGCACCGCCGCGTTCACGGCATGGAACTGGTGGTAGCCGGCGATGATCTTGTGCAGGGCGCCCGAATCCGGATCTTCCTCAAAGACGATGAAGTGCTGCAGCACATCAAGGAACCGCTGCGGCTCGAACACGCCACGGATGAGGGTGTCCAGCTCCAGGGCTGTGGCTGGCGCATCGGCCTCGCCATCGATGCTGCGCCACAGCTTGAACCACTCCTGATTGGCCGTGATCGAGCCGATGCGGGCCTGCAGCCCATCGCTCACCACCAGGGCGGCGTTGTAGCTCAGCAGCGAGGGAATCTCTGCTTTGTAGGTCTGCAGCTGGGTGTAGGCGCTCCAGATGGTGGCGCCTTCAGCGGCGGCGTTCTTGAGCTCGATCAGGCCCAGGGGCAGGCCATTGAGGAACACCACCAGGTCGGGGCGGCGGTTGTGCTGTCCGTCGCTCACGGAGAACTGGTTCACCACCAGCCAGTCGTTGGCGGCAACGGTTGTGAAGTCCACCAGCCGCACGTGGTCGCCGGCGATGCTGCCATCGGGCCGGGGATACTCCACCGGCACGCCCTCACGCAGCAGACGGTGGAAAGCGCGGTTGGTTTGCACGAGCGACGGCGTGGCCAGGCGCAGCAACTTGCGCAGGGCCTCCTCGCGGGCCTCTCCGGGGATGGCCGGGTTGAGCTGGCGGATGGCCTCGCGCAGCCGGCCCACCAGCACCACAT
>CAYHCE010000038.1:27916-30061 GCA_964355015.1 uncultured bacterium
ATGGCCGGGTTGAGCTGGCGGATGGCCTCGCGCAGCCGGCCCACCAGCACCACATCGCTGAACGATTCCCGCTCCGCCGCCGGCTCGCCGGGAGCCAGCTGGGGGCCTGGGAGCACGGCATAGCCCAGCTGCTCAAACCAGCCGAGGGCCGCCTCTTCGACCATGGCTTCAGTGAGGGTCATGGGGGCGGTTGGCGCCGAAACGAACGTGTGGCCCAGATCTGCACCAGAATGGGGCCAAACCGTCCAGAAACAAGCCCGTGCGAACGTTTTCAGCTGTGATTGAGCGCTGTCCCAGCACCAGACTGCTGGTTGGTTATGTGCCTGGATTCCCCGGGGCCCATAGCCAGGGAGAAACCGTTGAGGAATTGCAGGCCAACCTCCATGAGGTGATTGAGATGCTGCTTGAAGATGGCGAGCCACAACTCGAATCTGATTTCGTTGGCTTGCAGCAGATTGTTGTAGCGAGTTGAGGATTCTGCTGGTGTTTGTGTTTCATGGATATCAGCTAACCGTGGTGCGCTCCTGAAGCGTGCCGCTGACGTACTTGTGAAGCACGCTGCTGATCAGCGTTTGATAGGGAATGCCTTCCTGCATGGCGCGGGTGCGGATGGCTTGGAGGTCACCGCTGGAAAGACGGATGTTGATCCGCTGGTCTTTCTGGCCCGTTGCCTTCGCTGCTTCCTGGAGCTGGCTGAGAAGAGCCGGCGTGGCCACACTGCGCAGTTTACCGGCCTCGAAATCAGCGAGAACCTGCTGCTCTGCAGGATCCAGTTCAGGTGAAGAGGGGATGGTCATGATTCAGGCCCAGCGGGCGCGGACGGTTTGTAGAAGCGGTTGGCCTTGCGGCTGGGGATGATCGTTATCAGGAACAGGGGTTCTTCGGTTTCGATCATCGGCACCAAGTGGATGTAGCCATTGAGCCGCACCACGAGGATGCGTTGCCCTGGGTAGCGTTGCTGGTTGGGGTGTTCCTGCACGTCGAGAAGATCGCCTGCCTCAATCGCAACCACCACCGCCTCGAAGCACAGCTGTCGCTCGGCCAGGAGTTGAGCATTTTTCTCAGGGCTCCACGCGAAGGGCTTCATCAGGCCAGCTTAGGGAGGCTGTGTGCCTGATGTCATCAGCCTTGGGTCGTCATCGCGCGTCACGCCTGTTTGTTCCAGCCTTGGCGGGGCCAAGGAGCTGAGTGGCCGTACAATTGCCGGACAAAGAGGCAGGCCAGTGGACTACGCCAGCACCCGTTCCCGCAATCGACGCATCGAAGTGAGGACCACGGCTGAGGATCGCCAACTGATTGATCGGGCTGTCATCGCTTCCGGCATCGATCTCACCGGGTTCGTGATCACCCATTTGCGGCTGGCCGCCCAGCAGGTGCTGGCCGACCGCGAGGGTTTCCGCCTTGACCCCGAGTCAATCGACGCCTGGGAGCGCATCAACGAACGGCCGGCACGCCCGCTGAAGGGACTGCGTGCGCTGATGGATCGACCCTCACCATTTCAGGAGTGAGCGCCGGCTACCTGTCGCCCCGGCTGCTGGCCTCCGCCGATCGCCTCGACGGTTTCCAATGCCGGTCCGAGGAGCAGACGATCTGGTTGAGAAAGCACGCCCGCCAGGCCCATGCCCGTGGCGGCACCAGCAGGGTGTTCGTGGTCACCGAAGCGGGCGGCAGCGATGTGGTGGCGTACTACGCCTGGTGCATGGCCAGCATCACGCCGGCGCAGGCTTCGCCGCGGCTGCGGAAAGGCGCCGGCCGCTATCCCCAGCCCCTTCCCTTGCTGGCCCGGCTCGGGGTTGACCATCGCCATGAAGGACGGGGCCTCGGTGCCGCCCTGCTGGCGGATGTGATCAGCCGCACGGCACAGATCGGCTCTGAAGTGGGTTGCCGGGGGTTACTCGTCCATGCCGAGAGCGCATCGGCGCGAGCGTTCTATCTGCATCTCATTCCTGAATTCGAGCCGTCCCCCACCGACCCGTTGCACCTGGTGCTGCTGATGAAGGACATCCTCCGGACACTCGGGTGAGCTCCACAGGACAGATGACCCATGCGCGTGGCTGAACGGGGCAGGCGTGTCCGTGTGGGCCGCCCGCAGCTAGGAGCCTGTCGCGCATAGATCAGCACCTGAGCCCTCCACAGACGCCATCA
>CAYHCE010000039.1:0-28694 GCA_964355015.1 uncultured bacterium
AAGCCGCAGGACCAGCAGCAGCAGCAGGAGACTCCGCCTGCGCTGCGGCCTGAGCCGGGGGCTCGGTGGTCTGCGGGGCAGGGGCAGCGGCTGGAGCCGCAGGGGCAGCAGCGGGGGGCTGGTGCGTTGCGGCCTGGACCTGGGCGGAAGGAACCGGCTGCTCAGCAGCGGCTGTGCTGCGTCGGCCACGGGTTGAGGCCGGCCTGGGTGCGGGCGCCTGGGTGGCAGGAGCCGCCTGCGGTCCTGCCGCCTGCGCAGCTGGGGCCTGGACTGCTGCGGAGAGATTGCGAGAGCGACCGCGGGCTGCGGCCCTGCCGTCCTGGGGCTGCCGGTCCTCGGGGTCGCCGTAATCGGCGCCGTCATTGTCTTCGGCGGCCAGCGACAGGATCGCGAGGATGGCGTAGCGGCGGAAGTAGGTCACGGCACCACCGATCGAGTGGAGCGGGTTGGTGGTGGTGCCGAGGCTCTGGAGCGTGCCGTAGAAGCCTTTGATCTGATCGTCGAGCCGCAGACCGGGCTGGCGCGCGGCGGCAGTGCCGCAAGGGGAAGGCGGCGGCAGCAGGGGCTTCTCGGCGCTGGCAAGGGGTGTCCCGTTGCCGTTACCGATGGCTTCTGGTCTGGTAGCCGCAGGCGGAGCGGGTTTCGGTGGCAATACCGGTGGCAGGGTGCCGGCAGCGGCGAGCTGCAGATCGAATGGAAAACCGCTCAGGGCCGCCAGGCGCAGGTCATGCAATCGGGCCAGCAGGGTGTCGAGCGTCGGCAGAGCCAGATCCGAGGTCAACTCCTGGCCGCTGGGCGCATGCAGAAGCTGGGTCCGCAGCAAGGTGGCATCAGCGGGCCCGGCGAGCAGGGTCTGGGTGAGCACCAGGCCCTGCTCCAACAGGGGCGGGGTGACGGCATCGAGCACGGTGCGCAGGTCGGCGAACTTGCCGTACTTGGCGTCGGTGCCCTTGAAGATTGGACCGACGCGGCGGTGAAACGCCAGCAGCGAGAGGGCCAGCGTGGCGGGATAGGCGGGCTGCTCGGCAGCGGGGGGCGGTGCTGCGGGAGCTGCAGGCGAAGAGGAGGGCATAGAGCGATCCTGAACCGCCTTATCTTAAACCTAACGTGCGTTAAATGGTGCCTCTTAAGGGTGCGTTCCGACAGGATTGAGCAGGCTGGCGGCCCAGGCGTCCAGGGCCAGGTCAGGACGCAGCCGATCGTCCGGATCGATCAGGTCCTGCAGCTGCTCCGGCGACCACACGTCCCAGCCGCTGAGCACGCTGCGCAAGACCTCCACCTCCTCACCTGAGAGGCGCCGGGGTGTCTCGCTGGCGACGTGGGCCGCAAACGAACGCCAGGCCTCCAGCATCGGCAGACCGGCGGCGCTCGCCTGCTGCCGGAAGCGATCAGCGATGGCGGCGGAGGCGGCGACGGCCTGTTCCTGAGTTGGGATCGGGCGCTCCCTGGCCCACTCGGGAGCCGCCTGCTCACCGATGAAGTGGGAGAAGAAGTCGGTGGCGATCCAGGGCTCACCGTCCTCGTGGAGGATCGGCCGTTGCTTGGCCAGACGAGCCACCAGAGCGGGGTCGTCGACTCCGCTGAAATCCTGGGCTGCCAGGCGGGCATTGATCAGCCCGAGCTGGATGAAGGTCACCGGGTAGGGCTGCTCGATCTTGCCCCGCTGCAGCTTGTTGAAGGTCGAATCGGCAATGGCGGGAAAGCCAGCGGCCTTGCCCCAGCGCAGCGGAATGTCGTGGCTCCAGCCGCCGCGCTCCAGCCAGAGGCTCAGGGTGCGGCCGAAAACAAGCCGCGACTCCTGGGAGGGGTAGAGAGCGTGGACCGGACTAGCCATCAGGCAGCACCTTGGTAGGCAGCGACTAACGCACACTCTGACGCGCCTTCCGGGGCTACCGCCAGGGGGATGCCAGGAGGCGTGAACTGAGGAGCGGGATCGGTGGAGGGAACCAGGACCCGCAGGGCCAGCACCAGCCGCGCCCACTGCTCGGGAGTGAGCACCACCCGCCAGGTGCCGCCGTGAAAGCGCACCAGGGTGGCGGCATGGGGGAGGCGGCCGTTGCGGCGCTGACGCTCGGCGCCGGCGGGCTTCTCGCGCATGGCGCGGGCCGCATCCGACCAGTCCGCCACCTGCAACGCAAAGCCGTCGAGGCCGTCGAGGTCGCCCTCATCGTCGAGGCGGCCGGCACCGAGTTTGCGGCGGATCGGCAGGGCCAGCAGGAGGGTGAGCAGTTCGGCGGCTTCCCGCTCGGCGCGATCGCCGCGTGACTTCGAGCGGTTGGCCATCGCAGGGCGCCAGAGAATACGAGCCTAGGCCACGCTATTGAAGCAATGCGGAACGTAAGGAACAGAACTGCACAGCATTAACCGCTCAAGAGGCCCAGGAAGGTGCCTCTGGCGCGTTGACGTGTCATTCCACCCCAAAGCCCATGGAGTCCCCGTGCTGGGGCGCCTGGCCCCCGATCCGGCGGCTTTGAGGGCAGGGTGTCACACCGCACCAGGGTTTCATAAGCCGCTACGCGGCCCTGGCGCAGGTGTGGTTCCTTTCTCCTCGGCGCCGCCGGGGCTGGTCTGGGTGGATCACCAAAGGCGGGCGTTCGCCCGCGGCTGCGGTGGCCTCAGATGGAGCGGGCCATCAGAGCGGGATCCGCCTGCGCCGCACCGTTCGGTGCGCCGTGCGTCGAGCTGTCTCCGTTCGGTGCGCCGGCCGCCTTGCCGTTCTCTCCGGTCTCGACCAGAGAGAGGCCGGCCGCCTGGAGGATTCCGCCTTCTCCGCCCACCACCTCCGCCAGGCAACTACCGAGCGATTGGAGCCCACCGTTGCCGGTGGCCTGGGCCTCGCGCAGCACCCGCTTGGCCTGCTCCTCCATCGCCGAGCGCAGCTCCACCAGGAACCACGGCCGCGCATCCGCCTGGCCAGCCGCTCGCGCTGCCCTGGCCTCGCTCATCGCCTTTTCGGTGAGCCGCCAGTTCGCCAGCCGCCGCAGGTGAATCGCCTGCGTCGTCGCCTTGGGGATCTCGGCGCCGATCGGCAGGTTGCCGTCCACCTTCCGGATCGCACCGGACGATTCCCGTAAGCCGGCCCGCTCCTGCCTCTCCCCGTCGTAGGAGGGGAACGCCGCCGGGCAGTGGCAGATCAGGGCCAGATCCGATCCACAGACCCGGCGGCCATCCGGCAGTCGGTCGTAGTCGGGCAGAAACTCATTCACCATGCCGTCGCTGTTGGCGACGATCCCGGTGTCATTGCAGGCGTAGCAGCCGTGATAAGGCCGGTGGAAGGTCAGGTCACGGTCCTCGGCGCCGCGCTTGTAACTGGGCTGAGTCATGGATCAAGCGGCGCGGAACACGCGGTAGGCGGGGTGGTTGCTCAGGTCCGGTTCACGACTGCGCTGGCTCAGCCAGGCCCTGCCGTTGATCGCGGGCCAGCCCGCTTGCGACGCCTGGCGCAACAGCTCCAGCACGCCGTTGCGGCCGGCAACGGGCAGCACCAGCTGCAGCTCCTCCACCAGGGCGCGGAAGGCCACGGGCGTGCGGCTGCCCGCCTTGCTCAACCAGAACTCCTCGATCCGGTCCGCGATCGGCTGCAACCCAGCCGGGAGCTGAGCCACCGGCAGCGGCAGCCGGGTCGCCACCGCCGGGGGGTCCGCCGGCGGCTTGGGGGCATAGGGGCCGCCCCAGGGGAACTCGGGGTGGGCGAGGACGTAGGCCCAGGTCGGGTCGTCGGGGTGACCGGCGGGAATGTGATCCGGCCGCTCGGGGCACTCGTCGACCCGGTGGCCGCGGTTCGCCTCCAGCTGCGCGCCAGCGGGGAGCTCCTGGCCGGTCGGCTGTTGCGGCTGTTCCGATCGAATCTCTTCCCCTTTTTTTTCTGGCCCGCTCCCGCGCGTAGAGAGAGAAAAGGTTGAAAGAGAGTTTGAAGAAGGAAGAGGGGTTCTTGTTCCTGGGTTCTTGTTCCTGGGTTCTTGTTTGTGGGGGGCATTTGCCCCCCGGGTGGTTGGGGGTTGTTTCCCCCCCGGGTGATGGGGGGTGTTTGCTACCTGGGTGTCATTTGCCCCCTGGGGGGCGTTTCGGGGCTGGGGGGGATTCGCCCCCCGTGTTGTCGACCGATGCGGCCCCCTGCTCGCCGGCGGAGTGTCGAGGTTCAGGAAGTAGGCACTGCTGCGGCCGGGCCTGGAAACCCGCTGCGCCCAACCGTTCTCCACCAGCCAGCGGAGAGCAACCTTGACGGCCTTGGGATCCATATGGCACTCGCGGGCCAAGGTCGAGATCGAGGCCCAGGCCCCCTCCGCCGAGCCGTGGCCGTGGCGGTACAGCCACAGGTACAGCCAGCCGATGTTCTTGTGGTCGCCCAGCTGATCCAGCAGGGCATAAGGCAGGGCCGCGAAGCCCGAGACGTGGACGCGAGGCATCGAAAGGGTCCGGGGGGTTGAGGTGGGCAGATGTGCGCGGCCCTCAGGCCGCCAGCCGCTCTCGTTCCTCGCGCTGCTCGCGCAACTGCTGCTTGACCCGTTCAATCTCCTGGCACTCCTCCTCGATGAGTTGGTTCAGCAGGCGACGCATGAAGGCCGAGGCACCACGCCGGCCGGCATGGGCCCTGACCCAGGCGATCTGCTGGGGGTGCAGCAGAAAGACGATCGTTCTCGTGGGCTCCGGCTCAGGGAGCGGAAGGGGAATACTCATTGCGGCAGCTGGGCACTTCCGCACGCTAACATAATAAAAACGCTTGTAGCTCATGTGATCTTTGTACGCGTAGTGGGGTCTACTCCTATTGCCAGGCCCGCGCCGCTGTGGTTGCCGCCATTGCCGATCGAGCGCAACGACAGCACCTGGACCTACCGGCTCACCGATCGCCCCCACTGGTTCCCCATCTCGATTACCGGCGTCATCGCCCGGGTCTGTAAAAGCGAGGACGCCCTGGCTTGGATCGAGGCCTGGAGAGAGGCTTGGGAGCCTCGCGGCAACACCTGTCACGCCGCCCTGCAGCACTTCGCCCACGCCCGCTGGGGTGGGCCAACGGGGTTATGGCCTGAGGATCAGGACTGGTCCGAACTGCCGCAGCCCCATGGCGAGCGGTACGGGGCCTATGGCGAGTGGATCGAGCCGCTGCTGGCCGAGCCGCTCTGGGATCACATCGAGGTGGTCGCCTCGGAGTTGATGGTCTTCGACCTGGAGGACAACGTCGCTGGAACCATGGATCTGATCGTCCGCTTTGCCGATGGCAGCTACGGCATGGCCGATCTCAAGTCCCTCTCGGAGCAGGGGAAGAAGTACGACACCCGGGCCCAACTGGGGGCTGGAATCCTGATGGCCCAGCGGCGCTATGGCCTGGCGTTCTCCCGGGGGCTGACGATCTGGGCCCGGCCAGGCGCCTGCGAGATCCAGACCCACCCGGCCCAAGCCTGCGTCAACAAGTGGGGCGCAGTGCTCTCCATCTACATCAGAGACTGGCGACCCTTCTGATCCTTAGACCTACTTTATTTGCGTGCGTTAATAGTAGGATTAAAAGCGTAGGCCGACACACCCTGCTAAGCCGTGACCAGGCCCGACATTCCGGCGTTCGCCCGTAGCCGCCGCGTTCACCCAGCCCCTCGCACCATTCCCCATGACCGCCACCGCCCCTCTCGCGCCGACCGCCGCGCTGCCCTCGACGCCCTGCTCGTCTTCACCGCAGGCGCTGGTTTCCTTGCCGGTTGCGGAGCCGTGTTCCTCCTTCTCGCTGTCGCAGGAGGTCGCTGATGCCCTCTATGCCGCAGCCGAGGCCAAAGAGGCACTCATCGCGGCGCAGGACAACCTCAGCCGAGCGACTGAGGTTCTGGATCACCTGGTGGAAGCGGGTGTCCTGCCCGAGAAGGGTCTGCCGACCGTGAGCGGCTTCACGATCTACCGCCAGGAGGGCCGGGTCAGCTGGAGCTACCCGGCGAGCATCAAGGAGTTGGAAGCCAGCCTCAAGAAGCGCAAGCAACTGGCCGAGCAGTTGGGCGAGGCCACCCAGAAGCGCGGCAATGCGTTCTGGACGATCAAACCCTGCGACGAGGGGGCCCTGTGAACCAGCCGCAGGCAATCCGCGAAGTGGTGGCCCTGCACCTGCGGGAGTTGCCCAACGTCGCTCTCGATGCTGCCCTCGATCTGGTCAACCAGAACGGCTCCGCTGCCCTGGTGCTGGCGATCACCGACGAGTTCGCCCGTCGTCACGCCCGCCTCTCCATCCTTCCCGATCAGCCATGACTCCCTCCCCCTGGCTGGGGGCGCACGACACCGCCCGCGCCCTCGGCATCAGCTACAGCACCCTCTACCGCTGGCGCACCTACGGCCTGCTCAAGCCGGGGGTCCACTGGCGGCGCAAGTTCCCCAACCCCAACAGCCCGATCCTCTACAACCTCCCCCGCGTCGAAGCCTCCATGAGCGAAGCCACCGCCTCGGGTCTGGACGCGATCGAGCCGGCTCTGGTCCCCCGGCCTCTGGCACCCGGGCCTCTGCAGCTGCCCGTGATCTGACAGGAGGCCGTCGCTCAGATCGGCACCTCCGCCGCCAGTGCCCGAGCAAACGCTGTCGACATGCCGAGATCAGAAGCCCACGGGTAGCTGCGGCAATGAACCTCGAAGCTGTGGCCCATGCTCCGGGCCACAGAGCCCGCATCGATCCCCAGCTGGTGACCCCGAAGGCTGTAGCTGTGCCGGAAGCTGTACGGCACCGCCCGTTCGCCCCGGGCTTCCAGCCGCAGACGCAACGCCTGCCAACCCTGCCGCCGACCCAGGTAGGTGTTGACCGCATCGGCTGCGCCGGGTCCATTCCCCAGTGGCGGCAACTCGATGAGGCCCGCCTTCCAACGATCAATCAGGTTCCACCGCTGGCGCCGGCCGTCCCAGTCCGTGAGCGGCAGCGGGTGAATCCAGCGCGGCGCCGTCATGCCACCACCGCTGCGCTTGCGGTAGCTGCACCACCACAGCGGCGCTCCACTGCGGGGCTCGATCCGCACCGCCAGGTGCTGCAGCTCGATGGGTCGCAGACCCAACTCCGCCATCAGGCGAATGGCATCCGCCCAGCGCAAGCCCGGCGGATCGGTGGGCAGCGAATCGATCAGCGCCAGAATCTCGAGGTCGGTGAGCGGGTCGCCCTTGCGGTGACCGGGAGCCACCTCAGCGGCCGAAACGCCAATGTGGGGCCGCAAATCAGCCGGTGGCTGCCAGCCCTCGGCGAAGTGCTCGCGCTCGACGCAATGGCGCAGGAACTGGGCCAGCGACTGGGCCCGGATCTGCCGGGTTCGGCTGCCCGCCGCCCAGTCCCTGAGGCAGGCATCGAGGAGATCCGCCGGGCCGCTCGGCCCGCGCTGCCCATCGAGCAACGCCACCGCCATGGACAGCACCGGCTCATAGGTCTTCGCCCAGGTGCTCGGCTTGATGGCCGCACCGTGCTCCTGCTTCTGCCGCTGGAAGCTCACCAGGGCCTCGCCCCAGCTGGTCTGCCGCCGCGGCGCCTTGCCATCGGCGATGGCAGCCGCCTGCTGCAGATCGTGGCCCTGGAGGGTCAGCACGTAGATGTTGCGGACGCGAGCAACGATCGCCGCAACCTGTTGGCGGCCCCAGTCGAAGGGCAACCCGACCGTCTCCATCGGCAGGCCCTGACGACGCACCAGCAACCGCGCCGAGCCGCGGCTATTGCGAACGGCCCAGCCCATCGCGGTCGAGGTACGCACCGTGGCCCTCAGGCCCGACTCCCAGCTCTCGCCGCTCCCGATCCGAGGCATCCGTGTGTGCACATCCCGTGCACAAAAACTAGGATGCTTGCCTACTCAGGCCTATTCACCTCTAGTCAGGAAGCCAGTTCTGGCGGGAGATCCCAGGCCCAGAGCCCCCTGTGATTCAGCTTTGGGAGCACTAGGTCGCAGGTTCGAATCCTGTCGCCCCGATTGACTTTTCAGGGATTGGCCAAGGGCCATGTGAGCAAACAGGTGAGCAAATTATCGGTTTGCTCACTCCCCGGTCCAAGGGGATCCGTCCAGGAGCGGGCAGGCCTCGGGCTCAGCCCTCTGCGTCGGTCTGCTTGAGAGGATGGCCTCGGCGGTGGCCCTGGCGGCGAGCAGCCCGTCCAGCTGGCCCTGCGCCTGCTTCTATCCATGGGCCTCTGGTCCATGGCCTGGTGCCTGCTGGCTCGGATCCTGGCCCAGTGCTGCAGTGCCTTTTCACGGAGAATCCGCCGGAGCGGCTGCCGGCGGCAGTGGGCAGCCCAGTTCCAGAACCTGGAGACGCTGGTCACGGAAACAGCCAACACGGCTGGTTGGGGGGACTGCCCCCGTCCAGTGGACCTACCGATGGGCCGACCCAGGGGCATCGGGATCAACCCTGATCAGCCAGCTCCTCCTTGCGCGACACACAGGCGAGAGCGCTGATCAGAAACTCAAAGGCGCCTTTGCTCACTCAGGTGAGCAGCACAACCCCCTACTGCCGGAGGTTGCGCCGGCTCCAACCGGTGATGGTGGCTTCCACGTTCTCGAGGTGCCACTGCAACGGGCCCCGTCCCTCGGTGCAGCCCCAGCGGCGGTAGTGCTTGCCTGGTTGCAGCACTCCCCGGAGCCGCAGCTGGCGGAGGGTCTCGCGGCTCATCCCCAGAACAGCACAGGCTTCGGCGGTGGTCACCCAGACCCGCTGACGTGCAGGTGTTGTCGGCGAATCCATCAGCCACCTGCCAGCTGGGCACGGAAGCGCTTGAGGGTGTCGATCAACCAGGAGCGGCGGTAGCTCTTGACCTGGCGGGGAGCACCATCGACGTACTGCTGGCGCAGCGGTGGCTCCTGGCCGAAGTCCTCGCGATAGGCGGTGGCCACGAGCGTTCCCGCCGATCGGTATTTGGTGCGCGGCAGCACCTCCTGGAACACCTCCAGCCAGGCATCGCTCAGCGTCAGCTCATCGTC
The DNA here is from genome assembly GCA_964355015.1 of uncultured bacterium. GTDB lineage: Bacteria > Cyanobacteriota > Cyanobacteriia > PCC-6307 > Cyanobiaceae > CAYHCE01. Next base: position 8,906 of record CAYHCE010000039.1, read on the forward strand.
CTCAGGGATGGCGGGCAGCATCCCCGAGCTGGCGGTGAGCACGTTGCTGCGCACGATGTCCTTGAACAGGAGCTCGTCGCGCTGATCCAGTCCGCCGAGCCGCTCGAACAGCCCGATACTGCGCTCCACCAAGGAGATCACCTCGGCTTCCCTGAGCCTCGGCGGGTGCGTCACCACCGGTGCCGGTTGAGCCTGTTGGACGCTCTCCAAGAACCAGGCGTCCATCCACACCGCGAAGGGTGCGCTGATCCAGCGGGCCAGGTCCACGGCGACCTGCGGATGAACCCATGTACCGCCGCCCTGGCCTTGGCGCGACTCGATCAGGTCAAACATCCGAATTCCGGAGGTTTCCGCGAGGGCGTCCAGGTAGGTCTGACACCGGTCGCTCTCGCGATACTTCGACCACTGTTTGCCGTTGGCTTTGCACATCGCCGTGGCATTGACGTAGCCATCAGTGGTGCGCCGTGCGATCGGCGTTCCGTTCCAGGAACGGGAGACCAAGGACTGGGAATCCATCGAGGCGAAAGGCATGGTTGGACAAGGGCGGGAGGCTGCTTGGTTCATCGGCCTGAAATCGGTGTGACGGTGAATGGCTCTTCGGTGACAGTGCCTGCCTCGGGGCGCAGGACGGTGCTGGTGCCGATCGATGGCAGCCGCGGCGGCACGGGCCCAGCGATCACCAGCAGCAGGGTGCTCAGCTGGAAAACCAGGACCAGCAGCAGCAGCCGGTAGAGGTGCCGCAGGCTGCTCACATAGACGGTGGTGGTGGGCCGGCGGGTGCGGCAGAAGGCCGGCAGCTGCGGTTTGCCCCCCTGGGGGCGTCCGCCGCTAACACCGCCGCGGACACTGTGGAGGTGAGTCATCAGAAGGGTGCCTCCTCGTCGTCATCGGCGGCCCAGTCACTGGAGTCGGTGCCGGTGGATGTGTTGACCGCGGAGTAGCCGTCGAGCTCGTCGAAGCCGTCGGTGGGATCGAGCTGCTCGTACGGCACGAACTCGACGACCTGGATGGCCCGCGGCTGGAAGGTCATGCCGCAGCCGTTCTCCCCGTCCCAGTCGTAGATGTCGAAGGCGACGATCACCTTCGAGCCGTTGCCGATGGCGGCCCCATCCCAGGGCTGCTTTCTCGCGTCGACGATGCGGGGCCCTTCGGAGAGGGAACCGTCGCGCCGCTGGAACTGCGGGATCTTGAAGCGGACCACGGTGAGCTCGCTGGGCTTGTCCTTGTCGGCCTTCCAGGGGAAGCCCTTCTCAGCGCGGCGTTTGCGGCTGCCGTGCAGGGCGATGAACTGATCCTCCATCGCCAGCAGGAAGGATTGGGCCTTCTCATCGGTGTTGGCCAGCAGCAGATCGCAGGTCCAGGCGAGCGGTTTGCTCTTGTCGAGCTGATGCCTTGGGGTGATCAGGTGGGCCCAGCGCACGGCGGCGAGGGGCGTGCGGAACAGGTCCTTAGCCATGGTGTGAATCGGGTGAAACGGGGTCTTGATCGAAGGGAGGAAGCGGCGGCAAGCCAAAGCGCTCCCGCAGCAGGTGGTGCACCGCTCCGCTGGCGGAGAGGTTGCGGGCCTCCATCAGCTCGCGGATCCGCAGGTAGACATCGGTGCGCACCTGGGTCTGGATGAAGTGGCGGCCGGCCAGTGAGCGGGGCTGCTCGCCGTAGCGACGGGGCGGCCTGGGGCGATGGCTCGTGCTCATGGGGCTGGCGGCGTGGGAACGACCTCTGGCTCCTGGCCCTGGCATTCCTCGAGGAAGCGCTCGATGAAGTCGCCGTGGTGGCGCTGGGTGATGCGATCACCGATCGAGCGGGCACTGCGGGGCACCTGGAAGTGCTCGCGGAACGCATGGGTGAGCTCGCGGCGAACGGCCGGCGGCAGATCCAGCACCCGGCGGTGGTAGCCGCTGATCTCCTCGGGCGTCAGTGGAAGCAGTGCTGGGTCGCCACCTTCATCGGGGTTGGCGCTGCTGCCGGCCAGGGCCTCGACCTGCTGGCCTGAAGCTTGTGCCTCAACATCGGGCTCCGGCCGAGCCGCAGTCGTCAGCGGTGCATCAGACTTGTTGATCCCATTCTGTTCTGCGCTGTCACAGGGCTTTGCAGTCCGAGCCTGCGCGGACACAGGAATGCCCAGTAGCATGGCCAGCATCAAGCCGGTCATGTCCGCCAGACCGCCGGGCTCGTCGGCCCAGGTCTCGCTGCTGAGCTCAGCGCCAGCGGCGTGCCGCACCGTGACCTGCAGCCTGGAGCGGCCCTGCTGCTCGTCCAGTTGGGCTGACCAGCTGATGTCCTGGCGGAAGACAGGGCGGGCAGCTTCCGCGACGGCTCCAAGGTCGGAGGAGGGAATGACGGTGACCTCGGCCTGGAATGAGGCCAGGGCGTGGGTGAGCTGTTGCTCAGGGGATGGATGGCACAGGCCCTCCACGGGCCTGGATGGTGTGACCATGGCGAATCAGATCGGGCGGATGCCCGCTGAGCGGAATCTTAGGGCTCTTTACTTGTAGCCGCATTAGTAGCGGCTGTTAATTCCTAGCCATCAGGTTGTGACGGGCCTCTTGCCCTTTCCGCTGCCAGGTTTGCGCGGCTGGCGGTGGGCGGTCTCCCACTGGTCCAGCCAGCGCTTGGGCTGATACAGGTCGCCCTCGATCCAGAGGGGGGCAAGCTCCTCGGGCTTGTAGTCGCCAAAGCCCGTGAGGACGGCATAGAAGCGCTTGCGGTGCTCCTCGCTGGCTTCTGCCGCCAGGGCGGTGATGGCGTCGCTGGGATCGAGCTCGCACTCGTCGACCACCCGCCGCAGTTGGTTGCGCAACTTGGCCGACAGCTCGGTGGCCTTGCGCTGGCCGATAGTCGGGGCCGGCGTGGTGCGGAACGCATCCGGCACCTCCCGCAGGCCGCAGTAGCAGGCCCAGAATTCCAGCGGCGTCCAGACCGGGCAGTCGTTGTCCCCGATGGGAACCGAGCCCTCAAGCTTCTCCTTGATCGCCTGATCCTTGAGCGGACCCCACTCCTTCTCACCCCCAGCGATGCGACGGTTGAGCTCGCCCAGCTGCCAGAAGGCCTTCTGACGGAGCTCGCCCGCCTTGCCCTGCTCGATCACCGAGAGGTTGCCGTAGGAGATCGTCTCGAAGCCAACCTCTTCCGCCCAGCTGCAGGCGGTGTATTGAGTCCAGCCGTTGCGTCTGCGCCAGTTCAGCAGCATGCGTCCGAATGCAGCACGGTTCTCCTCCTGGCGCTCAAGCAGCTCCGCGTAGGTGATGGCCACGTTCTGAACTCCGAGTTCTTAGCGGGAAGCTAAGACATACTTGGCAAGCGCAGCCAGAGCCTGTCATGTCTTGGCATGACAGACCCGGTCATAACCAAGCCTGTAGAGGATGTGCTTGGCCTGTTGCCCAGTGATCGCTTTCCCTGTCTCCACCTGCAGTCTCAAAGCCAAGGTGTAGGGGTGCTCGCCGGGGTGGGCCTGAGCCAGCCGCCTGAGCTGCCGCTGCAGTTCTGCCGGATCCATCAGCGGCTCAGCCGTATCGAGCTCGTCACGGCGAGCGACTGCTCGGCCTCCTCGATGGAGCGGCATACGGCCGCCAAACCCCCGAGCTGCTCCACGAGCTGCAGAAAGGCCCGCTGCTCGGCGCTGACGGCCCCATGGGGGGTCTTGATCTCCAGGGCGACGAACTGGGCGATGCGCTGGCCCACCATCTCGGGCGTGATCTCCAGCGACCGCAGGCCGATCAGGTCGCTGCTGCCTCTGCACAACCCGAAACGCACCAGGCGGCCCTGCTGATCAACCAGGGCACCGGTGTTGTTGCGCCACAGCCGCACCGGCCCATAGCCGCAGGCCAGGCGGATGCGCTGCTGGATCTCGTATTCGCTGGGGGAGGAGGCCATGCCTCCTGTTGCCGTGTTGGCCAGGCCTCGCCCCAGGATCCCGTTTAGAGTTGGTCATCTAGATGGACAACGGCATGAAGCAAGTCACGGTGGCGGAGGCCAAGGCCCAGCTTTCGAGCCTGCTCGACACGGTGGAGAAAGGCCAGCCGGTGGTGATCACCCGCCGCGGCAAGGCCATCGCTGAGCTGGTCCCTAGGCATGCGGTGCGAGATCTCCTGCCCCAGCTTCAGGCTCTGCGGGACTCCCTGCCACATCAGGCCACCAGCGGCGTTGAGACCATGCGCGCGCTGCGGGATGAAGACGCCTCCTGATGCTTTACATCGATACCTGCGTGCTGCTGGCGGCTCTCACGCCGGAGGCCCACTCAGGCAGCGCAGCGGCATTTCTTGAGCAGGCCACAGCACCACTGGCGATCAGCCCTTGGAGTGCCACCGAACTCCATTCCGCTCTCGGGCTCAAGGTGCGCACCAGGGCCCTGAGCTCGTCGCAGGCCGAGGCGGTGCTGTTGGGCTTTGAACGCAGCCTGGCCCCAGGCCTTCTGGTGCTGGAGGTGGAACCCCAGGACTTCCGTAATGCCAATGCCTGTCTGCGCGGCTGGACCACGGGCCTGCGGTCGGCCGATGCGCTGCACCTGGCGATCGCCTCCGGACGGGGCGCCACCCTTTGCAGCCTGGATGCCCCGTTTGTGATGGCGGCCCAACAGCTGGGGCTCGATGCCCAGCTGATCGGGGCTGACTGAACCTCCGTTCAGACCTGAAGGCCACGCTGCCGGGCCGCCCAGACATGCTTCGCCCAGCCTGGTTTGTAGCCCCGCTCTTGCTCCCGCTGCTGCAACTGCTCGAAGGTGCGGCAGCCCGCCGAGGGCGACCGGCGGCGTGGCCGCTGCTGCTGGCGGGGCTTGGGCCGGTGGGCACCGGCGACGATCTCGACCAGCTCGCCCTCGAGATGCTGGAGCGCGCGACGCTGTTCATCGCGCTCTTCGCTGAGGAACAGGTGGCCGCAGTCGGGGCACTGCTGGGCCGCACTGGGGCAACTGCAGAAACAGAGTGGGCAGTCCTTGATAGGAATCGAGATGCCCTCCCGCCGGCGGCGGCCAGCCAGATTCCACTCCCGCTCATCAGTGGGCAGGCCGTGGCGATGGGCATTGCCGACGTGATCGAGGATCACCGCCTCACCCTTCCCCGGGGCAGGCCGCAGGGCCCTGCCGACCATCTGCAAGTACAGGCTCAGGCTGGCGGTGGGGCGCATCAGGATCGCCCCGCCCACCGAGGGGATGTCGGTGCCCTCGGAAATGATCATGCAACTGGTGAGCACCTCCACCTCGCCGGTGCCCAGTCCGGCGATCAAGCGCCTGCGCTCTTCTGGTGGGGTGCTGCCGCTCACCGCTGCCGATCGAATCCCTGCACTGCGGAAGGCGCCGGCCAGCTGCTCGGCGTGCTGGATCGTGCAGCAGAAACAGATCGCCGTGGCCGGGTGCAGCCGGCGTCGGTAGTGCGACACCGCATCGCCGATGGCGGCCCGATCGCTAAAGGCGCGTGCTGCCTGCTCCAGGTCGAACTCGCCCATCCGGCGGAGAAGTTTGCTGTTCCGTGCCCCTGGCCAGGAGAAGACTCTGGGCCGGGCCAGCCAGCCCTGCTCCACCAGCCAGGCCGCTGAGGGCCCCAGCACCAGGGCCTCGAAGAAGCCGCCCGCTTCCACTCCGAGCCCCTTGCCATCGAGTCGCTCGGGGGTGGCGGTCTTGCCGATCAGGTGGGCACCTGGCCAGGCGTTGATGATCCGGCCCCAACTGTTGCCGGCCACCAGGTGGTGGGCCTCGTCCTGAATGATCAGATCCGGCGCCGGCAGCTGAGCCAGGCGCCGCACCACGGTCTGCACCGAACCCACCGCCACCTGCTGCCCCTGGAGCTGGTGACCGGGGGCGATCAGGTCGGGCTCCAGGCCCCACGCCCGCACCGTGGAGCTGAGCTGCTCGATCAGCTCGGCCCGGTGGGCCAGCACCAGCACCCGCCGGCCCTTGCCGGCCGCGCCTTGCACGATCGCGCCGATCGTCTGGCCCTTGCCGGCGCCGGTGGGCATCACGGCGCAGACCCGCTTGTGCCGCTTCAGGGCGATACGGAGGTCGGCCAGGAGCTGGAGCTGGTAGTCGCGCAGGACGATCGGGGCCATGGAGAGGACTGGAGGCTTGGCGCTGATCAGCGCGGACTGACGATGCTCAATTTACCAAGCCTTGCCCGGTGTGCTTAGGCTGTACTGCAGACTCCTAGCGAACATGGCCTCCTTTGCTCCGCCCCTGAGCTTCTCGATCACCGAGGAGCAGCTGACTTGGCTTGACCAGCGCCGCCGGCACGGCGCCCTCAGCCGCTCGGCGGCGCTGCGCCAGGTGCTGGATGCCGCCATCGCCGCTGAGCAGAGCGCCAAAAGCTCCCTGCCTGTTGCTTCCGGGACCGCGCTTGTTGCCCAGCGCTGACCTGAGGCGATCACCATGGCCACCGATGTCCTTGCGGCGGCCAGTGGCCGCTGGAGCGAAATCCTTGAGGCACTGGCCGCTCTGCCCCCCGAACAACTGAGCAACCGCCATCAGCCCTGCCCTATCTGCGGCGGCAGGGACCGCTACCGCTTTGATGACCGCGATGGCAGCGGCTCCTGGTTCTGCAACCAGTGCGGCGGCAAGGACCACATGGGCGGCGGTGGCTCCGGGATGGACCTGCTGATGCGGGTCCGCCACTGGAGCTTTCGCCAGGCCTGCGAGGAAGTGGAGCGGTATCTGGGCCTCGTGTCTGAGCTGGATGCGCCACACCGGCCCAAGGCCAGCGCTTCCTCCAATGGCTCATCCGGCAGACCAGCAGCGGCATCGGCTGCGGGCCTCCCCGGCCATGGCGGTCGGCCCTGGCGGCAGCCCGAAACCCCGCCAGTAGAAGCACCACCACCAGCCCTCGATCAAGGGGCCATCGGTCAGTGGTGCTACCGGGAAGCCAGCGGCGCCCAGCTGTTCTGGATCCAGCGCCTCTGCGGCGGCCGCAGCGGTCGCAAGGCCTTCCTGCACCGCGTCTGGCTGGATGGTGGCTGGCACCGGCCCAGCCGCCGCGACCCCTTCTCTTGTGAGTGGCCTGCGCCCCGGCCCCTCTACGGCCTCCATCACCTGGTCGCCCGTCCGGAGGCACCGGTGCTGGTGGTGGAAGGGGAGGGCTCAGCCGATGCGGCAGCACTGCTCTTCCCGCAGCATGTTGTGATCAGCTGGCCCAACGGCACCAACGCCACCGCCAAGGCTGACTGGAGTCCGCTGGCGGGTCGATCGATGACGCTCTGGCCCGATGCCGATGCACCGGGCCGCAAGGCGATGCAACGCCTCGCCCCCCTTCTGGCAGAGCAGGGCTGCCTGGTGCAGCTCGTGGAGCCGCCGGCCACGGTGCCCGAGGGCTGGGATCTGGCCAATGCGGACTGGACGCCGGCGGAGGCGGCCGAGCGCCTGCAGGCATGGGTCATGCCATTGCCGGCAGATGAGACAGAAGGGAGCACGGATCATGCGGCCGCTGACAGCACCGCCACCGGCAGCGAGCCCCAGCCCCCCACTGGCGGCGCAGCTCCGTTTCAGTGCCTCGGCTACGACAGCGAGGCCAACTACTACCAGCCCAGCAGCACCGGTCAGATCCTGCGGCTGGGCCGCTCCTCTCACACGGCCACCCAATTGGTGGCCCTGGCTCCGCTGCGCCACTGGGAGACCCTTTACCCGAGCCGCACAGGCGTGAACTGGGCGGCGGCGGCCAGCGACCTGCACGAGAGCTCCGCCGCCACCGGCATGTTCGCCCCGGAGCGCATCCGCGGCCGTGGCGCCTGGTGGGACAACGGCCGCACCGTGCTGCACCTCGGTGACCGCCTGATCACCCCGGACGGGGAGCACCCGATCACCGAACCCTTCCCCTCGCGGCACATCTACCAACGCCTCAAGCGCCTCCATGGGCCCGGTGGCGTGCAGCCCCTGTCGGTGGAGGAAGCGGCCGTGATCGTGAGCATCGCCAACCGCTTCCGCTGGGAAGTGCCAGCCTCCGGCACCTTGCTGGTCGGCTGGGTGGTGCTGGGCCCGATCTGCGGGGCACTTCCCTGGCGCCCCCACCTGTGGCTCACCGCCGGTGCGGGAACGGGCAAGAGCGCGATCCTCGATCGCTTCGTGGTGCCGCTGCTCGGTGACTTCGCCCTGGTGGTGAGCGGCGCGACGACGGAAGCGGGCCTGCGCCAGACGATCTGCTGCGACGCCGTACCGGTGGTCTTCGATGAAGCGGAGAGCAACGAGAAGGGCGATCAGCAGCGCATGCAGGCGATCCTTTCGCTGGCGCGTGTGGCCAGCAGCGAGAGCAGCGCCGCCATGCTCAAGGGTTCACCGAGCGGCGAGGTGAGCCGCTACCGGGTGCGCTCGATGTTTCTGCTCAGCTCGATCGCCACCGCCCTCAAGCAGGGTGCCGACAAGAGCCGTTTCGCCCAGCTCACCCTGCGCAGCCCAAACGACATCCCCAAGCAGGAACGGGAAGCCCACTGGGCGGCCCTCGACCGTGATCTGGACTGCCACATCACCCCGGAGCTGAGCCGGCGCCTGATCGCCCGCACCGCCCGTCTGATCCCGATGATCCGCCAGGCCGCCGGGGTTTTCACCCGCGCGGCGGCGCGGCACTTCGATTCCCAGCGCCTTGGCGATCAGTACGGCACGCTGCTGGCGGGCGCCTGGTCGCTGCTCAGCGATGTGGCCCCCACAGAAGCCGAGGCCGAGCTCTGCATCGCGGCGCACGAGTGGGACAGCTACAGCCAGAGCACCGAGATCCCCGATGAGCGGCGCTGCATCCAGACGATCCTGCAGCGGCCGATACGGGTGGAGACCAATGACAAACCGCTGACCCGCACGATCGGCGAGCTGGTGGATCTGGCCACCAGCCGCGACAGTTGCATCGAGATCTCACCGGACCTGGCCGATCAGACCCTGGCCCGCCATGGCCTGCGGGCCGAGCCGGACCGCCTGCTGGTCAGCAACACCGCCAAGGCGATCGAGCAGATCCTTGGTGACACCGCCTGGGTGAACAGCTGGCCGGTGGTGCTCACCCGGCTGCCTGGTGCAGTGCGCTCCGGCCCCGTGCGCTTCCGCGGCGCGGGGATGGTCACCCGCGCCGTTGCGATCCCTCTCATCTCTCTGTGACAGCCGATGCGTCACGCCATGGGCCCCCGGAACAGCATCAGTCACGCCGAGAACGGTTGCGGCATCTGGGTTTGCGGCATGCGTGACGGTGTAACGGTTCCGGCGGGGCAGAGCCCCCCTTACAGAGATCAAGAGGAATCCCCCTCTCTACTGATCCATCTTCTGCTGCTTGCTAAAGCTTCTATGCCTCTACAGATGGTTACCTCGTTACAAAGGGCTCCAACTCTGCTTCCAGCCAGGGATCTCTGTTGTGACGCCCTCCGTCACCCGCCGTTGCAGCCGAAACGGCCATGCTGACCAGCACCTGGCTCGATCCGATCCCCGGCCTCTGGCGGGAGGAGGCCGCCCACCGCTACTGGCTGGGCGATCACCTGTTTCCGGTGTCGATCACCGGCGTGCTGGCCCATGGCCTCAGCGCCACCGCCAAGCGGGCGATTGAGGCCAAGCGGCCGGTCTGGGAACCACGCGGCACCACCGTGCATGCGGCCCTGGAGCACTACAGCCAGGCCCGCTTCCTGGTGGGCCGGAGCACTGAGCAGGCCCTTTTGGCCGTCGAGCAGCTGCCGGGGCACCACCGCTACCGGGACTGGATCCTGCCGCTACTGCAGCTGCCGCTCTGGGACGAGGTGCAGGTGATCGCCAGCGAACGGCTCAGCTGCTGCCTCACCCGCAACCTGGCTGGGGGCTTCGATGGGGCCTATGCGTCACCGGCTCTCAGTGACCGCTGGGGCCGCGAGGTGCGGGTGCTCTACGACCTCAAGACCCTCTCGGCCCATGGCCGGCCCTACTCCACCGCTGCCCAGCTGGGGGGCTACATGGTGCTGGAGGCCGCCCAGGGAAACCACTACGACCTGGGCCAGACGCTCTGGAGCAAGCCGGGCGAGGCGTTCACGAGCACCTTTTACAGCCGTGAGCAGTGCCTGGCGGCCTGGGCCGCCGCCTGGAGCCGCTACTGCCTGGACCGCAGACCCTTCTGATCCGCCAGCAGACACCGATAGGAATTAACAGCCGCTGTGATTGCGACTCTTAGAGCAGAGCCAATACACTGACCTGAGCGCCAGGCTGCGTTTTCCTGGCTTGCTTGTTGCTGTGCCGGCCGACATGACCACCGCCCCCGCCGCTGCTTCTCCATCCGCACCGGCAGCGGAGGCGATCGATGCCCTGCTGGATGCGGTCACCGCGCTCAAGGCACGGCAGAAGCAGCTGGAGCAGCAGCTCGATCCCCTGCTGGAGGCGCTCAGCGAGGCGATGGACGCCGGTGAGCTGGATCCCTCCTTCTCCCACAACGACTGGGCCTTCTGCCACAACCCCGGCCGGCAGAGCTACGACTTCCCGCCGGCGGTGCAGCAGATCGAGCAGCAGCTCAAGGCCGCCCGTGATGCAGCGATCCAGCAGGGCAGCGCGACGGAGAAGCGCGGCAAGCCCTTCTGGACCATCCGCCCCCCCAAAGCAGCGGCCCTGCCGATCTGAGCTCCATGCCGCCCTGGACCGCTCCTCCGACTCCAGATCCGATCGAGGAACTTCGCTCCGCTGCCAACGCAGAGGATGACGACGGCCAACCGCTGTATGAACCGACGGATCCGGCCAGGCCGATCGGGCACGCCAATCCTCCACGCCGGCCCAGGGGCATCGCCACACAGCGGCCGCCGAGGCCCTCGCGGCTTGAGGTCGAACGTCGCATCGCCGAGGCGCAGTTGTGGATCGCCCAGCGGATACCGCTGGTGTTGATCTACGAAAAAGGTCGTGAAAGCTGGGGGGTGAACAACAGTCAGACGATCAACAGGTATCTCAACCTCGCGCGCGAACGGATGGTTGAGGAACTGATCTCCGATCGCAAGCGTCACCAGGCCGAGCAGATCTACGCCCTGATGGACTGCGCCCGCCGTGCTGCGGACGCCGAGCAGTTCTCCGCTGCCGTGGGTGCCCACCGGGTGATCGCCGAGATCGCCGGGATGCTGCGCGCCCCGGCCAAGCCGTATGCGGAGCGGCCATGACGCTGGCGCTGCTCACCTGGGCCGGCCGCCCTGTCGATGGCGGCTTGCTCTATGGCCCGCATCACCCGGATCCCTGGGCTGATCCCGGCGTGCTGGCCTACCGCGATCCCGACCTGCTGACCGCTGGCGATGGCCCGCTCTCGCTGGAGCAGTTCATCGCCCTGGCCTACCCCCGCTACGCCTTCCACCGCTGGGCGCGGGTGCTGATCGCCTTGCTCCAGGCCATCGCTGATGGCGAGCTCTCGCGCCTGATCGTCACCTGCCCGCCGCGGCTGGGGAAATCACTGCTGGTTTCCAAGCTGTTCCCGGCCTACTTCATCTACCGCCACCCGCATCTGTTCGCAGCCATCGCCAGCTACTCGGGTGAACTGGCTTACGCCCATTCCAGGGAGGCGCGGCACTTCTATCGCGTTACCGGCAATCCGCTCTCAAAGGATTCAGCGGCGGTCGGCAACTGGCTGACACCCGAGCGTGGTGGTTGCATCGCGGCAGGTGTCGATGGTCCGTTCACCGGTAAGGGCTACTCGCTCGGCATCATCGATGACCCCTACAAGGGCCCCGCTGATGCCGGCTCGGCCCGGGTGCGGCAGCGGCTGGTGGAGTGGATCAAGGCCGTCTGGTTCCTGCGCGCCGAACCGCAGTTCATTGATGCCGGTAAGGGCGCCCTGCAGCGCAACCTCTCGGCCCAGGTGATCGTGCTCACCCGCTGGGATCACGAGGACCTGATTGGCTGGCTGCTGGAGCAGGAGGGCGGTGACGCCCCCCACGGCTGGCACCTGCTCAACCTGCCGGCGATCGCTGAGCACCCGGCTGACCGGCAGACCTTTCCGCCGACCTGCACTGTTGAGCCCGACTGGCGCCGCGCCGGTGAGGCCCTTTGCCCCGAGCGCTTTCCGCTTTCGGAACTCCTCAAAATCCGTTCCCGTTCCGGCTCCTACTGGTGGCAGGCGCTCTACCAGCAGCGACCCAGCCCGGCCACGGGCTCGATCTTCCTGCGTCTGTGGTTGCGCCCGCCCTTCTCTCGCAGCAAGCCCCGCCGCTATGCGCCGCTGGTGCTCTCGTGCGATCTGTCCTTCAAGGGGGAGGAGGACTCCGATCACTGCGGCTTCGTGCTGATGGGGCTGCTCCAGGCCGAGCACCAAAAAGCAGAGCACCTCGCCAAGGGCAATCCCCAGGAGCTGGAGATCGAGGTGCTCTGGGCCGCGCGGCATCGCTTCGGGTTGCCGGAGACGATCCGCTTTCTGCTCTCCTCCCTCGCCGCCCTGCACCACCAGGGGCTCAAGCCGGATGCGGTGCTGATTGAGGACGCCGCCAACGGCCCGGCGGTGCTGCAGATGCTCAGGCGCAAGGTGCCAGGCCTGCTACCGATCCCGGCGCGCGGCAGCAAGACCTTCCGCGCCCATGCCGTCGCGCCCCTGCTGGAGGCCGGCCAGGTTCGTTTTCACCCCCGCGCCAGTCAGCTCACCGAGGAGCTGCCGCGCTTCCCGAAAGGGTCCAAGGATCTGGTCGATGCCTTTGGCCACGGTGCCCTGTGGCTGGAAACCCGCTATTGGCGCGGCCTGGGCATCAAGCGGGATCCGCTGCCGATGCTGCTGACGCGGTGATCGATGGATCAACTCGCGCTGCCGATCACGATCGTTGCTGCACCGGCCAAGCGGTGCTCTCGCTGCCGCCTTCGCGCTGCCTCAGAGCCCCACCAGGGTGATGAGCAGCTCTCCCTCAGCCTCCGGCCCTGCCGCCCGCGGCCCCGTCGACACCGGCCGAGCAACCCGAACGCTGCTGCCCACGTCCTGGCGCTGGCGCACCTGGATCTGGCGGACAAGATCGCCGGCAACTTCGCCCGCCGCACCACCCATTCCTTCGATGATCTACGCCAGCTCGCGGTGATTGGTCTGCTGAAGGCGGCGGCTCGCTTCGATGGCACGGGCGGGCGCTCGTTTCGCCCCTACGCCCGCACCTACGCCAACGGCGAGATCACCCACTACCTCCGGGACCACGGCTTTGCGATCAAGGTGCCGCCGTCCTGGCGTGATCTCTATGCCAGTGGACAGAAGTTGTTGCGGGAGGGTCTGCCGCCACATGCGTTGCCTGAGCGGCTGGGGATCACGGGCGAGCGTTGGCGGGAGATCCAGGAGGCCTGCTCGATCACGGTGATTGCACTACAGCCGGAGAGCTGAGGCCTGGAGACAAGTTATGGCCAATACATGGCTTTTCCTGACGCTGCCCCTGACTGGCAGACAAGAAGATCCTGCTATCAAAGCCGACATGTTGCTGGCCATTCCACTCCAGAGGCTGGTTCAAGGGTATCGCAACCACATAGCAGGCATCTACCAACCTTTCCATAATGAAAGAACCTACACCCCCCCCACTGCCGAGCCTGTTCAAGGAGATTGGTGAGATGATCGATCTCAGCAAGGAAGTCTCAAGTCAAAGCTGTATTCTTGATCCCGAGGCTTTGCTGGTACTCCAGGGTTCGAAAGGTCAGCATGAAGCCATGGTCCAATGAACATACACAAAAAACAAGGACAGGGATTCTGCCGTGCATACCGACCGAACAAATCCGCGCTACCAATCGGAATCGGCTTACATCAGCCACTTGCCAACTGCATAGCAAGCAACCACTCACGTAATTGACTATTTGGGGACCACGCTACCGCCTATGGCTTTCCAGCCTTCTATACCGCCTTCGATATAGCGTGCTCTCACTCCCTTTGCGTGTAGTGCATCAACAACCGAGTTGCTGACAGAACCGCCACGCACACAATAAATAATGACCTCTACTCCGTCGCTCAGAGACTGACACCAACTATCAACTTTGCTTGGATCCAGCCAGATAGACCCGTTCAGCTTTTCCATTGATACATCAAGATCTGCAGGCCTGCGCACGTCAATGATTCGTTGCCCAGGCGTATCTAAGCTAAGTCCATCAGGTGGGATTGTGCGATCCATGCTCTCTCGTTCGTTTGCTTGCATGTGGGGCTGGTGGGAACTGAACGAGACCTCCTCATTAAGTGGGAGGTGTTTCATGCAACAGTGTAGCCAACAAAATCATCTTTGCATCAGATGAAGGAATTTCAAGCAGAGGGCAAACAATCCTCCAGTTTCAAAGCCCTAACGCCTTTGATCAGTGGAGAGCAGATTGATGCAGCAATGACAACTTGCCTGCGACAGCCCGACCACCAGTACGCGCGTGGATCAACGACATGGTTTAAGCGCGGCTGGCTTCTTGCCCCACTCAAATAATCGGCTAGCTCTCGTAGAGTTGACAAGGGTGAATGCAGGACCACAGCTAGCAGCAATGCTGATGAACTGGTAGCATCTAGCTTCGTTTCTACCAGCATCAGACGATCAACCAAATTCGCCATGCAGTCGTCTAAACTCAGCGCAATTTTCCTGGTAACTTCAATGGCGCAGCCAGCGACCTCTGCAAGCTACACTCTTTCAGATTTAACCCTTTATTTCTTGAGGCTTGGCGCTGCTGGCTTTGGTGGGCCAATTGCTCTTGTGGGTTACATGCATCGCGATCTAGTTGAGGAGCGTCACTGGATCAGCGAGGCTGAGTATCAGGAAGGGCTCACGCTCGCACAGGTTGCACCTGGCCCCCTTGCAGCCCAACTTGGCTTCTATATGGGCTACGTCCACCACGGATGGCTCGGCTCAGCCTTGGTAGGCCTGGCGTTCGTGCTTCCGTCGTTTCTGATCGTGGTGGCTCTGGGATGGGCCTATTCCCTCTACGGCGGACTGAGCTGGATGCAGTCTGTGTTCTACGGGGTTGGCGCCGCAGTAATTGGCATTATCGCGATTAGCGCCTACAAGCTCACAATCAAAACGATTAGCAATAATCGAGTTCTTTGGGCTATTTATTTGGTGAATGCAATTGCTACAGTTGCAACCCAGAGTGAGTTGGTTCCACTCATCCTAGGCGGTGGTGTGATCACCTGGTTAATCGCCAGACCGCCTAAGTTTGCCCAAGGCCGGTCGAAGCTACACAGCATCGCCATATGGCCGTTGCTTCCTGTCCTGGCTGCCGTTCCTGCCAGCACTACATCCGTAGCGTTGGCTTCTGGCCCTGCACTGTTGATGCAGATCGCCTGGTTTTTCGCATTTGCCGGCTCTTTTGTGTTTGGGAGTGGGCTTGCAATCATCCCATTTCTGTATGGCGGGGTAGTGAAGCAGTTTGCATGGCTCACGCCAGCCCAGTTTGTTGATGCCGTGGCGGTAGCGATGATCACGCCTGGACCGGTGGTGATAACCGCGGGATTCATCGGTTATCTCGTAGCGGACTTTCCGGGAGCATGTGTGGCGGCAGCAGCAATGTTTTTGCCATGCTATTTGCTGACCGTTCTTCCTGCTCCGTACTTTAAAAAGCATGGCAAGACCCCCGCCATTGCGGCATTTGTGAAGGGCGTTACGGCAGCAGCTACTGGTGCTATTGCTGGGGCGGTGGTAGTCCTTGGCCGCCAATCACTCACAGATATCCCCACGCTTGCCATTGCAGTCGTGACATTGGCAAGTCTATGGATCTTAGGCAAAAAGCTTCCAGAGCCACTCGTTGTGCTAATTGCAGCTGGCATGGGCCTATTGCTTTATCCACTCACACATTGATGACCTATGACTGGCCAATGCTGGCCCAGAGGGGCAGGCAAGAAGATCCTGCTATCAAAGCCGACATATTGGCGGCCTGTCCACCGCACTCCAGGGGCTTGTTCGAAGGTGTCGCAACCACTTAGGAGGCATATACCAACCTTTCCCTTATGACAGAACCCTCAAGCCCTCGACTTCCTCTCAGCGCTTGTTCGGTATTCCTCGCCAAAGGCACTGCCCACGCACAGGCCCGAGACAACCCTGCTTTGGGGCATTCCTGCCCATTCTGTTCAATGACGCTCTCTTGAAGTGATTGAATTCTTATCTCTGTCATTGACAGCTATAACGGCGATCATCACCCTCCTTGGCTGTGATCATGACGGTGATGCGCGTCACTGACGTGGGCATGCTCGTGCTCAAACGGGGCATGCTGATGCTCATGGGCATGCCAGTAAGCCGTTTGCGGGTTGGCTGGGCTCTTGTCATCCCCAGGATGGTTGTGGCTGTGATGGGGGTCGCCACCGGCGGGGTCGTGGCGGTGACGGTGGGCATGGTGGAGCGCCTGGTGCCGATGCCAGTGGGAATGGTCTTCCTTGAGCAGCAGGCCGACGCCGAGCAGCATGGCGGCTGACGCCATCGCCATGCCGCTGGTGAAGGCCTCACGCAGCACCAGCAGGGAGAACAGCAGGCCCACGAAGGGAGCTGTGGAAAACACGAGTGCTTCACGGGCCGCACCCAGGTGACGAAGCGCCAGCAGATCCAGCCAGATCGAGAGCCCATAGCCGACACTGCCGATGGCCAGCACCACCAAAAGAGCCGGCCAGGCCGGCAGCGTCTGGCCGGCCGCGAGGGCCAGCAGGAGCATGGGGCCTGAGGCCCCAATCGCCTTGAGCAGGGCGATCTGCAGGGGGTCGCGCAGGCTCAGGCGCTGGCTCAGGTTGTTGTCGATCCCCCAGGCCAAGCAGGCACCGGCGATCAGCAGGGTGCCCTGCAGGGTTGCTCCGTGCAGAGAGCCCTCCGTGAGCAGCACGGCACCGGAGAGGATCAACACGGCCGCGATCAGCCCCCTGCGGCTGAGGTGCTCACGGCCGATCAGCACGGCGATCAGCAGCGTGAACACCGCTTCCAGATTCAGCAGCAGCGAGGCTGAGCCCGCCGAAAGCAGGGTGAGACCCTGGACCAGGCAGATCGGACCAACCATCCCCCCCAGAACGGTGAGCCCCAGCAGCGGTGGCAGATCGCGCCGCTGAACCGGTGACTCCTGCTGCTGATGACCACGGAACCCCCGCACCACCAGCAGTGCGAAGGCGGCCCCGCTGTAGAGCAGAGCGGCGATCATCAGCGGCGAGCCTGCACCGCTGACCACGCTGATCAACGGAGCGCTGAGGCCGAAGAACACGGCGGCCAGCAGGCCGGCGATCAGCCCCTGCCGCTGTGGGTTTGCTTTGGTCCCCGAGGAAGGTTCACGGCCCATGCCATCAAGCCTCGCGCAGGGCGGGCTTGGTGCGAGGCAGCAACCAGCCGCCGAAACGGGCGTAAAGGGCCGGCAGCACCAGCAGGGTGAGGATGGTGGAGGTGATCAAGCCACCGAGCACCACAATCGCCAGCGGTTGCAGGATCTCGTTGCCTGCCCCGAAGGCCAGGGCCAGCGGCAGCGTTCCCAGGGCGGAAGTCAAGGCGGTCATCAGGATCGCGTTGAGGCGCTGAAGGCTGCCGGCGCGGATCACCTCCTTGAGCTCCATTCCTTCCGCGTGGCGGCGGTTGTAGTTGTCCACCAGCAGCAGGCCATTGCGGACCGCCACCCCGAACAGGGTGATGAACCCAATCAGGGAGGCCACCGAGAGCACACCGCCGGTGAGCAGGATGGCCACCAGGCCACCGACCAGGGCCAGGGGCAGGTTGAGGAGGATGGCGATCGTGGCCGGTAGTGATTTCACAGACACGAACATCAATACGGCGATCACCACCATGGCCAACAGGCTGTAGATCACCAGATTGGCGGTGGCTCGCTCCTCCGATTCGAACTGACCGCCGTAGCGGATCAGATAGCCGCTGGGCAATTTGATCTTGCTGTCGATGGTCTTCTGGATGTCGCCGACGACCGTTCCCAGCGCCCGGCCGCTGACGTTGGTGGACACGACGATCAAGCGGGAAACATCCTCCCGATTCACCACATTGGCGCCCAGGCCGTAGTCGATGCTGGCAAGGCTTCCCAGCGGCAGCAAGGTGCCGGCGGGGGTGGCGATCGGTATGGCCCGTAGGGCATCGAGGCTGTTACGGGAGTCCTCGGGCAGCATCACCACCACATCGGTGCGATCGGTGCCGTTGCTCACCACCTGTCCCACCGTCTTGCCGTTCAGGGCGATCTCCACCGCATCGGCGAGTTGCTGCATCGTGAGCCCATTGGCCGTGGCGGCCTGGCGATCAAACTCGATCTGAACCTGCTGGATCGGCAACTGGGGTTCGAGCTGCAGATCCACCACCCCCTGGATCGGCTCGATCGCATCACGCACCTGCTCGCCGATCCTGCGCAGCTCCGCCAGATCAGGACCGTAGATCTTGATGGCGATGGCGCTGCGAACCCCCGATAGCACCTCATCCATGCGGTGGGAGATGAAGCCGCCAATGTTCGGGGCCACCCCGGGCAGCTTCAGGAAGGCTTCTCGTAACTGGGCAATAGCGGCAGGCCGATCCTTCATCGCCTGATCACTCAACTCCACATCCACATGGGCCAGGTTGACGCCTGCTCCATCGGCATCACCCGGGGCCCGCCCGGTACGTACCTGCACCCACTCGAACAGGGGGCTGGCCATCAGGGTCCTGGAGAGGGCCAAGCCGGCGCGGTTGGTCATCTCCAGCGACACACCGGGGTAGAGCACCATCGAGTTCACCAGGGATTTCTCGCGGAACTCCGGCAGAAACACCCGCCCGAGGCTGGGCAGGATGGCGCAGGCCACCACCACGAGCGCCAACGCTGCGGCCAGCACCCGTTTGGGGGAGATCAGCGCCATCTCCAGCAGGGGCCGGTAGCTCCGCTCCGCCCAGGTGGCGATCCAGGTGTTCTCGGCGGGGAGCCGCGTGTTGGCCAGCAGGATCGCGCAGAGCGCTGGCGTGAGCGTGAGCGCCACCAGGCTGGAGGCCGCGATCGAGAACAGGTAGGCAAGGCCCATCGGCGCGAAGATCCGCCCTTCCACTCCCGTGAGGCTGAAGATCGGAGCGAAGACCACCACGATGATCACCGAGGAAAGGATCACCGGCTGGCGCACCTCCACCGACGCCTCGAACACCACCTGCAGGGGATTCCTGGAATTGGCGGCGGCCTGGTTGCGACGCAGCCCCGTGTAGACGTTCTCCATGTCGACGATGGCGTCGTCGACCACCGAGCCGATGGCGACCACCAAGCCACCGAGGGTCATGGTGTTGATCTCCAGCCCAAAGGCGCGCATCAGCATCAGGCCGATCACCAGCGACAGCGGGATGGCACTGAGGGTGATCACGGCGGTGCGCCAGTTCATCAGGAACAGCACCATCACCACCGAGACGATCACGATCCCTTCGATCAAGGAAGCGCTGACGTTCTTGATCGCTGTGTCAATGAAATTGGCCTGCCGGAAGGTGCGCTTCACCTGAATATCACCCGGCAGGGTTTTGCTGAGGGCGGCGATCCGCTCCTCCACCTCACGGGTGACTCTGGGGGTGTCGATGTCGGGCTGTTTGTTGATCATCAGCACGACCGCCGGCTTGCCGTTGAGGCTGCCATCGCCGCGCTTGAGGGCACTGGCCAGCCGCACCTCGGCGACATCACCGAGCTGGAGCGTTTGCCCCTTGTTGTCTGTGACCACCGAATCGGCAAGATCCTCGCTGCTGCTCGCCTGGCCGCTGGCGCGGATCAGCTTCTCCTGCCCGCCCGCGATCAGAAAGCCGCCCGGCGCGTTGGCGCTGGCGGCAGCCGCCGCCTCGGCCACGGCCTGCAACGACACCTTGCGGGCCAGAAGCTGTTGGGGATTGATCAGGATCTGCTGCTGGCCCTCCTCACCGCCGTAGAGGGTCACCTGGGAGACACCGGGCACCGCCAGGATCTGGTTGTTGAAGGTGGTGGCGACGATCTGGCGCAGCTCCATCGGCGTGGTCGGGCCGCCGCCCTTCAAGGTGAAGGCGT
>CAYHCE010000040.1:0-26661 GCA_964355015.1 uncultured bacterium
TGCCCCGCCTCAAAGGTTAACGATGGGACCTGTCCAGAAAACCCAGACCACCTCAAAGCGCAGCTCGCCTTCGCCCGGCAACATCCACGCCTGCAGAGCGTCGAGTTTGTGAACGCCGACGCCATGGCCCTGCCGTTCCCCGACGCCACGTTCGATCTCGCGGTCATGCCCCTGGTGATCTTCTTCGTACCTGAACCGGCAATCGGCGTGGCAGAAATGGCGCGTGTCGTGGCCCCGGGTGGCACCGTGGCCGCCTATGCCTGGGACATGGAGGGTGGGGGCTTCCCCTATCGGGACGTGACGGAAACCCTGAGCGCCGTCGGTCGGCCCACACCCATGCCACCCAGTCCCGAGTCCTCCCGCCTGGAGGTGCTGCGGGATCTCTGGGCCACCGCCGGCCTTGGCGACATCCAGACGAGAGAGATCGCCGTGGAACGATCATTTGCCGATTTCGATGCGTTCTGGAGCACCCTTCTCGGCGGCCCGAGCGCTGGTCAGGCCCTCGCGGCCATGAATGAAGTGGAACGCTCCGGCTTCCGCGATTTGCTGCGAGCCCGCCTTCAGCCTGCCGGCAGCGGCCCGATCACCCTGCCGGCGCGGGCCCATGCCATCCGGGGCACGGTGCCTGGCCCGTGATGCACCTGCTGGTCGATCGCCATGTCATGGGTCCAGCCCTGGCAGCGGCAGCGGTGCCAATCGAGGCGAGCGATGAAATGCTGCATGAGCTGGTGCTGACGCTGCCAGGGCTGGGGCGATCGAATGCCGCGCTGGCTGCAGCGCTTATCCCAGCGGCCTTCAATGCTGTGGAACACCGCCATCGGGCTGATCATCGGCCTGTCGCTGCTGCGCTGGTTGCTGCAGCGCTGACTGCCGCAGCGCCTCGATGCGTCCCGGTAGCTCCTTGTGTCAGGCGACGGGGAAAACTGAGCCAGCGAAGGCGACGGCAAAGCGCCGCATCTCCGTGTCCATCACCTGGAGCTTGCGGCGTCCGAGGGTTTCAAGGGCGGCCTGACAGGATTCTCCCGATCTGCGGATGAAGCCGTGAGTGGCATCAATGCAGCCGCTGTTCTTCTTGACCCAGCGGGCGTCAGTGTCCTTCTGGCGCAGGCGGCTTGGCTTGTTTAACCATGTCTCTGGAATGGCTCCATCCTTGATGGTCTTGTTCTCCTCCCATGAGTTTCGCTGCTACTGCTTCGCAGAAGCCTTGCGGCCAGCGAACAGGGACCAACGTGGCATCGATGATCTGCCCACCGCGGGCTTCCAGCCCCTGGGAACGCAGGTGCTCCTCAAACCGTTCAAAAAGATCATCGATAACACCCGCCTTGCGGAGCCGCTCGCGGAAAAAGCAATGGTGGTGGCGTCGGGAATGGTGTTCATCACTCCCAGACCGACAAACTCCTCAAATGAGCGTCTGTCGATGACCTGGAATTCAATCTCCTCATCGCTGAGGTTAAAAAGCCGTTGAAGCACCAGCATCTTGAAGAGGATGAGCGGATCAATCCGCTTCCGACCAGCATTGCTCTTGCGTTCATGGCTGTAACCCCTTTCAAGCAGTGGCCTGAAGACCTCCCAAGGAATGGTCTCAGATAGGGTCGTAACGTCGGCTTCTTCTGCTGAAGCCTGTGGATGCGCATCGCCTCGTCCCAGAATCCACGCTTTCCGATTCAGCTGTATTGAACCGAACGAAGCAATCAAAGGGAGTGAGAGAAAGACCAGGCGCTGGATGTACAGGCCCCCACTCTCTCGCTGCGCCCATTGTCCCGTAACATACGATTCCACCAGCGATCAGCCCCAACCCGGGCAAAGATTCCAATGGCAACATTTCTGATCACGGGGGCCAATCGGGGCATCGGCTTTGAATACTGCAGGCAACTGACCTCCCGTGGTGATGCGGTGGTGGCGGTTTGCCGGACCCCCTCCCCGGAACTCGAGGATTTAGGGGTTCGGATTGAAACGGGGGTGGATGTCACCAGCGATCAGTCCATCGCCGCCCTGCTCCAACGGCTGGATGACCTGCCCATTGATGGCCTGATCCAGAATGCCGGCATTCTCGAGCGCACCTCCCTGAACGATCTCGATCTCGCAAGCATCCGCCGCCAGTTCGAGGTGAATGCCATCGCCCCCCTGAACCTCACCCATGCTCTGCTGGGCCACCTGCGCCGTGGCTCCAAGCTCATTCTGATGACCAGCCGTATGGGATCGATCGGCGACAACACCTCGGGTGGCTTCTATGGCTACCGGATGTCGAAGGTGGCCCTCTGCATGGCAGGCAAATCCCTGGCGATCGACCTCAGGCCCCGCGGCATCGCCGTGGCCATCCTTCATCCCGGCATGGTGAGCACCGCGATGACTGGGTTCACCTCCAAGGGCATCTCAGCGGAGGAATCCGTGCACGGGCTGCTGGCCCGGATCGATGCGCTCACCCTGGAGAATTCCGGCACCTTCTGGCATGCCAACGGCAGCGTGTTGCCCTGGTAGGGATGCGCCGGTGCCGCACCCGGGCCGATCAGGGCTGGCTTATATCCTGCAAACGGCTCTACCTTCTGCGAGTTGCCCGACATCGAGCCCTGCTACCACGAAACCCCTGGTCCAGAAACCTGGAGACCAGGAAGGTTCTGATCATCCATCCCTCTGCCGCTTCGATCAAGCGTGAATATCACTCCTGCCGCGAGTGCCTGTTTCACGATCCTGAAGTCTTACCGGAACTTCAGCTGCCTCCGTTGCAGGCCGTTCCATCAATCGCCGGCCTCCGCACCACCGCTTCGATGACTGGTGCAGCGCACTGGATTCCAGGGTCACGAGAGCTCCATCCAGCCCACTCTCGTCCGCAGCCTCCTGAGCAGCACCGCGGCCGCCAGCATGGCTGGATCGCGGCGACGCAGTCCATGCCCAACAGCACCCAGTCCCCGGAGCTTCTGCCGACTTCGGACGGCGCTGGGGCAGGGGCAGGAGCGGGAGCCTCGATCAGCCTGATCATCCCGGTTCTCAATGAAGCCCGCGAGATCGGCTCGCTCCTGCCGCACTGGCAGGAGCTCCAAAGAAGCGGCGCCGAGCTGATCGTGGTCGACGGCGGCAGCACCGATGGGACGGCCGCCTTGCTCCGCAGGGAGGGCTTCACCGTGCTGCAGGCGGCCCGGGGGCGCGCCAGCCAGATGAATGCCGGTGCAGCCCGCAGCGCCGGGGCGCTGCTGATCTTTCTCCACGCCGACACCCGTCTGCCGGACGGGGCGCTTGCCCTGGTGCGCCAAGCCCTTTCGGCCGGGCCCGGCTGGGGCCGCTTCGACGTGGAACTCAGCGGCGGAGGGCCGATGCTGCGGCTGGTGGCCGCCTCGATGAACCTCCGCTCGCGGCTCAGCGGCATCGCCACCGGCGATCAGGCCATCTTCATGAGCCGGGAGTGCTTCGATCAGGTGGGTGGCTTTCCTGATCAGCCCCTGATGGAGGACATCGAACTCTCGGCGCGGCTTCGGGCCCGGATGGCTCCGGCCTGCCTGCGGGCGAGGGTGATCAGCTCGGGACGTCGCTGGCAACGCAACGGCACCTGGCCGACGATCCTGACCATGTGGGGCCTGCGGCTGGCCTACGCCTGCGGCGTGCCCAGCTCGGCGCTGGCGCGGTTCTACCGATGAGCGCGATCGCATCGGGACACGGCAGCACTCGACCGGGCCCCTGTCGCATCGTGATCCTGGCCAAGGCCCCCATCGCCGGCTATGCCAAGACCCGCCTGATCCCCGCCCTGGGCGCCGAGGGGGCTGCCCAGCTCGGCGCCAGCCTGCTGCTGCACACGGTGGAACGGGCCCTGGCGGCGGCCGTCGGCCCGGTGGAACTGTGCGCCGCGCCCAACGGGCACCACCGCGCCTGGGTGTGCCTGGATCTGCCCGCCTCCCTGGCCTGGAGCGACCAGGGGGAGGGCGATCTGGGAGCACGGATGGCCCGAGCCAGCCGACGGACCCTGGCGGGGGGAGAGAACGTGCTGCTGATCGGCAGCGACTGTCCGGCCCTGGGCGTGGAACCACTGCGGCGGGCGGCGGCCGATCTGGAGAGCCATGACGCCTCCCTGGTGCCCACCAGCGACGGCGGCTACGCCCTGCTTGGGCTGAAGCGGTTCGACGCCAGCCTGTTCCTGGACATGCCCTGGAGCACGGAGGCGGTGAGCCGGCTGACCCTGGCTCGCCTGGCCCGGATTGCCTGGACGGTGGCGATGCAGCCCCCCCTGGACGACATCGACACCCCTGCCGATCTCGCCAAACTGCCGCAGAGCCTGGCCCCACCCATCCGGCGTCATCGTCGGTAGTCCAGCCAGTGCCGAACGAGCCGAACACCCATGTCCACGCGGATGCTCGAACTCCCTGTGCCGCCGGGGGGCATCCTCTACGTGCTCTGGGCCGGCCTGCCCCTGCTGACGCTGCTGCTGCCGCCGCCAGCCGCGGGGGCAGGACCGGGATGGGTGCTGCTGCCCGGCCTGGCGGTGGCCATCTGGGCTCTGGTGCTGGCCGCCCGCCCCGAGCAGACGCTCCCCCTGGCGGCGCGGCGCTCGGCGGTGCTGGTGCTGAGTCTGCTGGGCGTTCGCTACCTGGTCTGGCGCTGCAGCTCCAGCTTGAACCTGGCCTCGGCCGCTGGCACCAGCCTCAGCCTGCTGATGCTGGCGGCCGAGACGGCGCTGCTGGCCACTGGCTTCCTGCAGCTGTGGCTCACCTGGGCCCGCCAGCCGCCCGTGGCGGCGGAGGCTGCCGCCGCCGCCGCCGGGCTGGCACGGCGCCTCGGCCAGGAGCCCCGGCTGGTGCCGTCGGTGGATGTGCTGGTGCCGACCTACGGCGAGCCGGCGGAGCTGATCGAACGCTGTCTGCGGGGATGTCAAGCCATCGATTACCCCCGCCATCAGGTCTGGCTGCTCGATGACAGCAGCCGGCCGGAGCTGGCCCGCCTCTGCCGGCGGCTGGGCTGCCGCTATCTCAGCCGCCGGCAGCGGGATCACGCCAAGGCCGGCAATCTCAACCACGCCCTGCCCCAGCTCAGCGGGGAACTGCTGCTGGTGTTCGATGCAGATGTGGTGCCGCGGACCACGTTCCTGAAGCGCACGGTGGGCCTGTTCTCCGACCCGGCGGTGGGCTTCGTGCAGACACCGCAGAGCTACATGACGGCCGATCCGGTGATGCGCAATCTGCGGCTGGAGCGCTGGCTGATGCCCGACGAGGAAACCTTCTACCGCTGGATCGAACCCACCCGCCAGGCCGTGGGGGCGGTCGTCTGCGCCGGCACCTCGTTCCTGATGCGCCGCTCCGCCCTCGATCGGGTGGGGGGTTTCGAGATCGGCACGGCCTCAGAGGACCTGGCCACGGGCATCCGCCTGGCAGCCGCCGGCTACCGCAACCTCTACCTGAACGAGAAACTCAGTGCGGGCCTCGCTCCTCTCACGATCGCGGCCATGGCGAGGCAGCGCAGCCGCTGGGCCAGCGGCACCCTCCAGACCCTGCGCACCGGCGCCAATCCCCTGCGGATCCCGGGCCTGTCCCCCCTGCAGCGGATCGCCTACCTGGAGGGGATCCTGCATTGGTTCAACGTGCTGCCCCAGCTGCTGCTGCTGCTGATGCCCCTCAGCCTCGGCCTGCTGGGGGTTACGCCGATCCTGGTGCGCGGCAGCGGCCTGATCGCCGTGGCCCTGCCCTTCTACCTGGGCCAGCTCCTGCTGGTGCGCTGGTTCAGCCGCGGCGCCCGCTCCGCCCTGCTGCCGGAGCTCTACCGCTGGATCTTTCTGTTCCCGATCCTCACCGCCGTGATCGCCACGGTGGCCGGACGGCCGCAGCGTTTCCGCGTGACCCCCAAGGCGATCGCCACGGGCGGAGCCTCAGGGCCGGATCGCCGGCTGTGGATCCCCCTCCTGGTGCTGCTGGGTCTGCAGCTGCTCAACCTGGTTCTGCTCGTCGTCGGAGCGGGGCGCAGCGAGCTCGCCCTGCCGGGGGCCTCCGCTCCGGCCCTGGACTTACCCACCCAGGCCCTGAGCCTCACCTGGGCAGGCCTGGCCGTCGCCAGCCTGCTCGTGGCGCTGCGTCTCTGCCGTGACCGGCCTCAGGCCGATGCGGTGCCATGGTTCTCGGTCGGTGGCGCCGCCGTGGAACTGGGAACGCCCCGGGGGTCCCGACCGGCGCAGGTGCTGGCGATCAGCGAGTCGGGCGTG
Organism: uncultured bacterium; assembly: GCA_964355015.1. Lineage (GTDB taxonomy): Bacteria > Cyanobacteriota > Cyanobacteriia > PCC-6307 > Cyanobiaceae > CAYHCE01. The sequence goes on from CAYHCE010000040.1 coordinate 6,176, forward strand.
GAACTGCGCCTGGTCGCCGTACCCCGCAGCGATCGCCGCGGCCAGGGCGGTGCCGAGGATCCGGCCGCCAGCGCGCCGGGCGCGTGCTGGCTGCTGTGGCCCGCCCAGCTGGGCAGCGGCCTTCCCCTGCAGATCGCCAGGCTGGAGCAGGATCGGCTGGGTCCGAAGATCGGCGCCCACTGGCAAGGCCTCGATGAGCGGCAGAGCGACGCCCTGCACCACCTGCTCTACCGACGCCCCGGCCTTTGGCCCACGCGCCAGGCCCCGTTCGAACCGCTGGCTCTGGCGGGCGTGATCGGTCGGCTGCTGAGCCGCATTCCGCCCCAGCACTGGTTCAAGCGCAGCCTGCTGGCGCAGGACCTCAGGGCCTGAGTTCCGCCAGCGCCCCGCCGCAGCTGGAGCCGCTGCCGGCCGTGCAACCGAAGCAGTGGTCCGCCACCTGGATCGGGTCACCGGCCGGATCGCGCCACAGCAGGTCACGCAGATGGGGGCGATGGGGTGCGCCCGCCGCTCCTTCCGGGAAGGGAGAGTGGGCCGCCAGCCCGAGCTGCTGGTTGAAGTCACAGTCGTGGAGCCAGCCCTGCCAGTCGACGCTGATCAGCTCGCGGCACATCACGTGCGGCAGGTTGGCAGGACTGTGGTGGTCGCGCAACAGCTGCCGGTAGAACTCCAGCTGCCCGTCGCGCTCGAGCGCCGTGGCGAACCGCTGGATCGGCATGTTGGCCAGGGCATAGAGGCGATTGAACACCACGCCGTGCTCGACCCCGAGCACCCGCCGGTAGTCGGCCTCCAGCGCGGCCTGCGGGGGCGGCAGCACCGGGCCCTGGGGGTTGTAGACCAGATCGAGCTCCAGGCCGCTGCCGGGAGTGCCGTACCCCACGCCATTGAGGCGGCGCAGCGCCTCGATGCTGCGCGCGAACACGCCGGGGCCCCGCTGTCGCTCCACGTTGTCGCTGAGATAGCAGGGCAGGGAGGCAACCACGGTGACGCCCTGGGAGGCGAGGAAGTCGGCCAGATCGTCCTGACCGGGCTCCTGCAGGATCGTGAGGTTGCAGCGATCGATCACCTCCACCTGGAGCCGACGGGCGGCCCGCACCAGATCGCGGAACCCCTCATGCAGCTCGGGTGCCCCACCGGTGAGATCGAGGCAGCGCAGGCTCCTGGCCTTCAGCACCGCCGGGATCAGGGCCAGGGTGGCCGCCTCCATGCTCTCGGTGCGCGTCGGGCCGGCGTTCACATGGCAGTGGGAGCAGGCCTGGTTGCAGCGGTAGGTGAGGTTCACCTGCAGGGTGGCCAGCCGGGCGCGGCGGAGGGCCGGGAATGGCTGGGGCTGGGGCGGCTGCGGGAATGGGGCCGGGGATGGGGCGGGGGAAACCGACAGGCTCACGGAGGGGAACAGTGGGGCGAAGCGGGAAGAAGGCGAGGCGTGAGCAGGCCGGGGGAGGCTCGAACCTCAGCCTGTTGTAGGGGCTCCCTCCGCTCATCACCACCTGCCCGATGACCGGCCGCCATCAGCCCACGATCTCCATCGGCAGTCCGCAGCCATCGATCTCGCCTCCCAGCACCAGCGCCTGACCCGCCAGCAGGCGACCGGCCGCGTGCAGGCAGGCCAGCGCATCCAGCAGATCGTCCGCAGCCCAGCCCCCCGGCGGCAGCTGCCGGCGACAGGCCGCCATGGCCCCGGGCCACCGCCGCCCGATCAGGGCCAGCCGTTCGGCCCGTCCGGCGGCGCTGCGCTTGCCATGGGCCAGGGAAGCGCCGGCCCAGAGGCGGAAGATCAGCTCGGGATGGGCCTCCCGGATCAGGCCGGGGCCGATCGTCCCGGACCGCAGCAGAGCATCGAGCTGGCGGATGCGGGGCAGCAGGTTCCAGGCCTGGATCGTGAGGCCGCGGCCATCGCGGCTGCGGCCGATGGCGCAGGCCTCGGCATGGCTGGTGGCTGCCAGCATCGGCCGGATCGGGGCGGGAAACACGCTGGTGCCGCGGGGATGGCCGAGCAGCGCCCGGGCCTGCCGGTCGCAGGAACGGGCACCCGCCTCCGGCAGACCGATCGGCATGTCCACGGCCACCTGGCGGAGCGGACCGCCGCCGGCGATCGCGGCATCACCAGAGGCCGGCCACTGCCGCAGCTCCGGCAGGATTCCGGCCCGGAAGCTTTCCCCCTCGGCGCTCACCCACAACCAGCCGGCGCGGCAACCATCGATGCCGACCAGCCGCGCCACGCCCGCATCCTTCCCTGCCCTCCCATCCTGCTGCCGGGGAGGCCCGGCTCGTCAGATCGAGCCATCCGGATCCAGGATGGGCTCCCCCTCGCCCCGTCCCATGGAAGCCCGCTGGAACGACGCCGTCCTCGCCAGCAGCGACGACATCACCAAGCTCGAAGGCAACGCCTACTTCCCCCCCGAGGCCCTGCGATCCGAACATTTCCGCCCCTCGGCGCACCGCACCGTCTGCGGCTGGAAGGGAGAAGCCCACTACTACGACGTGGTGGTGGGGGACCAGGTGAACGCCGCCGCCGCCTGGTTCTATCCCGATCCCAAGCCCGCGGCGGCAGAGATCCGCGGCCGCGTGGCTTTCTGGAAGGGTGTGCGGGTGGGCTGAGCGCGGCGGATGTGGCTACAGCGGAGGCACCCCGGTGAAGGAGCGATGAAGCTCAGCTTCGTGCCGATCCACGTCTTCCGCGAAACGCCCTCCGTCACGTTCTTTGATGCGAGCGTGCCCCACAGCGACGGCAGCGATGTGGTGGTGCACCACGGAGCCGCCATCTCCCCACCGGACGACGGCGAGTTCCCGCAGTTTTACGTGCACCACCATCAGGTGGATCACAACCTGGTGCTGATCGGCAGCCGCTGCTTCACCCTGCTGAACCCCGCCTGGGATCAGCCGCACCATGTGGTGTATCTGGAGCGGGCGATGGGGGCGCTGGAGATCCCCCTCGACACCTATCACCGCTCCGCCTCCGGACCGGAGGGCAGCCTGGTGCTGAACCAGCCCGAACGGCAACGTGAGTTCAAGGTGGCCACCGAGTTCCTGCCGGTGAGCCTGCGCGAGCGGGCCGATCTGCGGGACCTGCTGCTGACACCGCCCTGGGTGTGGACCTGGCGGGGCGGCCACATCTGCCGCGACCCCAGCTGAGCCGCCTCCACGAAAGGGCGGGATCAGAGCCCGCCGCCGCTGCCGTCGGCCGGGGAGATGGCCGGGCTGGCCGGGGCGGCAGCGGCCTGATCCTCCTTCCCCCAGCTCAGGATCATGCCGGCCACGGGAATGGCCAGAAACACACCCAGCAGGCCGGCCACCCGTTCTCCCACGAACAGGGCGAAGAACAGCACCACCGGATCGATCTCCAGGGCGCGGCCCATCACCCTGGGGTGGATCAGATTGTCCTGGATCTGCTGCAGCAGAACGGAGGCGATCACCACCTGCAGGGCCATCCACTGGCCCTGGGTCAGAAACACGATCGCCGATACCACGACGACGCCGAGTGTGGCGCCGATGCCGGGAATCGCATCCAGCACTCCGATCACAAGAGCCAGGATCAAGGAGAACTTCACCCCCAGCACCGCGAAGATGATGAAACTGGCCAGCGCCAGGAAGAGCATCAGTGTGATCTGGCCCCGCAGGAAACCAAGCACGTTCTTCTGCACGCTGCGGTCGAAGCGAGCCCGCTGATCGGCCGGCAGCAAGCGCAGCAGATTCGACCAGGCCCTGCCGTTGTCGACCAGCATGTAGATCACGATCACCAACAGGAAGATCGCGCCGAACACATTCGAGAACATTCCGCCGAGCAGCCCCATGCCGGTGCCGAGGCTGGAGCGCAGCACATCCATCAGCTGCGAGAGGCTGATGGTCTCGAAAACGTCGTGATAGGGCAGGTCGGAACGCTGCAGGCCGGTGATCAGATCGTTGAGCAGGCCGGTGCCCTGATTGACCACCTGGAACCCGAGCACCGCCACCAGCAGGGCCGCCAGGCTGATCGCAGCCAGTACCGTGACCAGGATCGCCAGCCAGCGCGGCAGCCCGGTGCGACTGAGCCGCCGCACCGGAAAATCCAGCAGCACCGCCAGGATCGCCGCACCGATGAACAACACCAGCACGGTTCGGAAGTAGGCGATCAGCTGAACGACCACCCAGCCGCAGGCCACCAGCAGCAGGAAGCGCAGCAGGGCGGAGTTGTTGATCTGGCCCAGGAGCCGGCCGGGCTGGTCGTTCATCGGTGGGGCATCGAGGCAGAGCGAAGCCGCACGCTGGCACTGGCGGCGCGGAAGGTCACCGACCCGGCAGCGAGCGGAGCCGAGATCGACAGATTGGCTTAAGGCCCAGCCGCTAGCTGCCAGGCAAGCGAGCCTAGGCTAACCGGTCAATCGAGGCTTTCCTCTGCTAGCACCTGCTCGTCACCAGATATCCGCGTCCGATTGCAGCATCTCCAACCCGAGCCCTTCCGTCGCTGCGGCTGACCAGCGCCAGGCGAAGCGTGCCGTTGATCCGTCGGCAGGCGCAGCCGGGATCAGCCGCTCGGATTTCATTCTGCAACCCTTCATCCGCAGCGACGATCGCACGGCCACCTGGCAACTTCTCACTACGGTCGTTCCCTATCTGATTCTCTGGGCCTTGGCGGTTCAGGTCGCCCACCTCTCGCTCTGGCTCACCCCTCCCCTGCTGGTGGTGATGGTGCTGTTCTCCGGTCGATGCTTTTCACTGATGCACGATTGCGGCCACCACTCGCTGTTCCGCTCGAAACGCGTCAACCGGGCCGTGGGCTTCCTGCTCGGGGTGATCAACGGGATTCCCCAGTACCCCTGGTCCCAGGGGCATGCCTTCCATCACCGGCACAACGGCAACTGGGACCTGTACCGGGGACCTTCGGCCCTGATCAGCCTGGAGCAGTACGAGTCGCTCACCCCTCGCGGCAAGGCCTTCTATCAGTTTCTCCGCCACCCGCTGATGCTGTTCCCCGGCGGCTTCTTCTACCTGGTGATCAAACCGAGGCTGGCCCTGCTGCTGGGCACGGTGCAGTTCCTCGGCCACGCCCTCACCAGCCTCGGGGCCGACTGGCGCACCCCATGGCCCCAGATCCTCTCCTCCTATCGCCCCAGGCACTGGTACAGCGGCGCCGAGTTCATCGACCTGCTGCTCAACAACCTCTGCGTCATCGCCAGCTGGGTGCTGCTCAGCCACTGGATCGGCGCCGGCCTGTTCTGGAGCCTCTACGCGATCGTGATGGCCTGCTCGGCCGCGCTGTTCATCTGCATCTTCTTCGTGCAGCACAACTTCGAGGGCTCCTACGCCCATCGCACCGAGGGCTGGAGTTCCCTGAGCGGGGCGATCGAGGGCACCAGCCTGCTGGAACTGCCTCCCCTGCTCAACTGGTTCACCGCCGACATCGGCTGCCACAACATCCACCATCTCTGTGAGCGGATTCCGAACTACCAGCTGCGGGCCTGCCAGCGGCGCAACCTTCCCCTGCTCGGCACGGCCACCCGGCTGAGCCTGAAGGACATTCCCGCCTGCTTCCGCTTCATCCTCTGGGACCGCACAGCCGAGCAGTTGGTGGCCATCCCGGGCTCCGGCAGTTAAGAGCGCCGGCGGTTAAGAGCCGTTTCAGCTTCCAACTCCACAGGCGAACGGGGATACGGTCAGGCCATCCATCGCGCCCTGGCCATGGACATGGGTGAACTGTTCCTGGAATCGCTCTCCACGGGCGTGATCACGGCCGAGGAGATCGACTGGGTGACCGCCCATCAGAGCCGTTTCGACCGCCAGGAGGAGGCCACCGCCCTGAAGCTGGGCCGCCTGCTCGACGAGGGGCGGATCCAGATCGGCTGTCGGGTTCGGCCGGCAGCGGCCTTCGGCTGATCCCCCGGCCGACGACAATGGCCGTCATGGCCCCTCCCGGATCAGATCGGCTGTCCTCCCGCGTCGAGCGCTCCCTGGCCCGGCTGGGCGGCAGGGCCCTGCTGCCCGTGCTGCTCCTGTCGGTGGCCTGGGGGCAGGAGCTGATCGACCAGCTGCTGTTCGGGGGCCGCTGGAATCTGCCGATGCAGCCCGGCGGTTCGTTCCTGGCGGTGCTGACCGCCCCCTTCAGCCACGGCGATCTGGGCCATCTGCTGGGCAACAGCCTCTGGTTCCTGCCCCTCTCCTGGCTGGTGCTGCTCAAGGGCCGGCGCGACTATCTGGCCGTCTGGCTGGGGGTCTACGCCATGGCGATTCCGGTGTGGCTGTTCTGGCCCACGGGCAGCCACGGCCTCTCCGGTGTGGTGTTCGGGCTGGTGGGCTATCTGATGCTGATCGGCTTCCTGGAGCGGCGCCCCCTGGCACTCGGGTTGTCCGTGTTCAGCCTGGTGAGCTACGGGGGGTTCCTGCCCGCTCTGCTGCCGCTGTTCTCGCCGCCCGGAGTGAGCTGGATCGGCCACGTCAGCGGCTTCGCCGGTGGTGTGCTCGCTGCCCTCGCCATCCACCGGGAACCGGGAGAATCGGGACCGACCTGATCCGCCGATGTCCTGTCCCCGCTGCGGAAGCTGGAGTGTGCGCCGGGACAGGAGCCTGGCCGGCCGGATGGTCTGCGGGCGCTGCAGCATGCCCCTGAGCGGCGCGGCGGCGAGGGGGAGCACAGGCCTGCGCCGCCACGCCAGGGCTGGGGAGAACCTGGTTTCCCGCCTGGGGCGGGCCTGGCGCTGGATCCTGCCGCTGGGTCTGCTGCTGGCCGTGGGCGCCCTGCTCGCCCATCAGCAGAGCCCCGAGACCACACCGCCTCTGGCCCCGCCCCAGGCCGGATCGCTCAGCCGTGGATGAAGTTGCGCAGGCGGCAGGCTTCGGCGCCGGCACGGTGCTGCAGCTCGGCGTCGCTCAGATGGGACTCCTCCCGTTGCTGGGCCTCGAGCACGTCCGCCTCCTCGACGCAGAAGCCCTCGCTGCTGGCCAGCCGCAGAAAGGCGGACAGATCCAGGGGCTGGCGCAGCTGTTCCTGAAGCGGGGCCGAGAGTTGGGCATGGCGGAGGAAGGCATCCAGTTGCTGCAGGCTCACGGCAGGGGCGGCGATGGCTGTCCCCTTACTAGCGGAGCCCGGGCAGCAACGGTCAGCGACCCCGGCCGGCCCGCTCGAGTGGATCCCCCTCGAGTGCTTCCCCCACCGCCTCCGGCGGCTCGAAGGTGTCCTGGCGGGCCTGCTCGCTGATATAGCGACCGATGAGCAGGCCCATCACCACCGCCATGTAGATCGGCCCGATGACGCTGAAGCTCACCGCACTCATCTGGGACAGGGGGGTGGCTGGCAGCACGTCGCCGAAGCCCACCGTGGTCAGGCTCACGAAGGCGAAGTAATTGAGGCGAGCGAAGTCCAGCTCCCAGACATGGGGGTTGGCTGTGCTGAGGTTCAGGTTCCGCGCCAGCAGGCCGTCCGGATCGTGCTGGCTGATGAAGCTGCCCGGCTGGATGGTCTCCAGGGCGGTGAACAGCAGCCCGGCCGTCAACCCGATCAGCAGATAGCCGGCCACCGCACCCATCAGCACCCTGCCGTTCACCCGGCGCTCCTCGGCCAGGAACCCCACCAGTCGCACCAGGCTCCAACCCACGAACACGATCGTGAGCCCGAGCAGGAACCAGCCGCTCTGTCGGTTGGCCACCGGCGTGAGGTACCAGAACCACTGGGAGGCAAGGGTCGCCAGGCCCAGGATCCGGTAGGGAACGTCCCGGGGGTGGCTGCGGCCGGCGTGGCGGGTCGTGCCCTCCAGCTCCACCACCAGCAGCAGCGTGGCGAGGTTGTAGCCCACCGCGCCGATCAGATGCAGCCCCCGGGGCAGAGCCAGGCTCACCATCACCAGCAGCGTCGCCAGCAGCAGGTGGCGGTAGAAGCGATGCCGGCGGTGCAGGCGCGCCTCCGCGGAGAGGGGGGCGTGACGGGGGAACGGCAAGGCGAGCAGCCGATGTCGCCCGCATTGTGGCCACGGTGTTCGACCGGGGCAGCGCCAGGGCGGCAGCGATCACTCGAACAGTGGCAGCTGGGCGGGCGGATCGCCCCTGCTGGACACCACCTCCCAGCCGGCCGGATCCCAGCCGGCGAGCAGGGGTTCGAGCGCCCGCAGCCCGGCGCCGTGGGCGGGGGCCAGCCAGGCCTGCTCCAGCCCGTCGGGAAGAAGCACCGGCATACGGTCGTGCAGGGGGCGGATCAGGGCGTTGGGGGCGGTGGTGAGTACGCAGCAGCTCTCCACCTCGCTGCCGTCCCGCCCGATCCAGCGATCCCAGAGCCCCGCCAGCCAGAAAAGCTCGCGGTCGCGGCGGCGGATCAGCCGGCCCTTCTCCAGGAAGGCGTCGGCGGGCAGCAGGCAGCGGCGATGGCGCCAGGCGCCCCGGAACGAGGCTTTCTCGGTGACCGTTTCGCTGCGGGCGTTGATCGGGCGCGGCGCCGCCAGAGGATCCCTGGCCCACTCCGGCAGCAGCCCCCAGAGCAGCAGGGCGCTGCCGATCCGCCCGTGCTCCTGGCGCAGCGCCAGCACCGGCTCTCCGGGCCGCACCAGGGTGCGGGGAGCATGGCGCGCAGCCAGTTCCGCCGGCAGGGAACCCCCCAGCCGAGGCAGGAGCCGGTCAAGGCCGCTGGTGAGGGAGTAGCTGCCGCACATGGCACCCAGGTTGACGCGCCGGGTGGCGGGCATCGGTCACGTTCGGTTCTCACCCCCGCCCCTGCCGGACGTCGCGCCGGCCCCACGGCCTAGCTTGGCCCCATTGCCACGCCTGCCAGCCATGGCCCTTCGCCAGGACGACAACCGCCCGAACCGGCGGTTCGGAATCATCAACCTGGTGCTGATCGGCTTCGGGGTGCTGCTGCTGTTCAGCAACTTCCTGCCGAACCCCGCAGCCCAGGTGCCGCGGGTGCCCTACTCCCTGTTCATCGATCAGGTGAACGACGGCAACGTCAAGCGGGCCTTCATCACTCAGGATCAGATCCGCTACGAGCTGACCACCGCGCCGGAGGGCACCCCCTCGGTGCTGGCCACCACGCCGATCTTCGACATGGATCTGCCCCAGCGGCTGGAGCAGAAGGGGGTGGAGTTCGCCGCCGCGCCGCCGAAGCGCCCCAGCTTCTTCACCACCCTGCTGAGCTGGGTGGTGCCGCCGCTGATCTTCATCCTGGTGCTGCAGTTCTTCGCCCGTCGCCAGATGGGCGGCGGCGCCCAGGGGGCCCTGAGCTTCACCAAGTCGAAGGCGCGGGTCTACGTGCCCGATGAGGAATCCCGCGTCACCTTCGCCGATGTGGCCGGCGTCGACGAGGCCAAGACCGAACTCACCGAGATCGTCGACTTCCTCAAGACCCCCGAGCGCTACGTGGCCATCGGCGCCCGCATTCCCAAAGGCGTACTGCTGGTGGGCCCTCCCGGCACCGGCAAGACCCTGCTCTCCAAGGCCGTGGCCGGCGAAGCGGGTGTGCCTTTCTTCATCATCTCCGGCTCCGAGTTCGTGGAGCTGTTCGTGGGCGCCGGCGCCGCCCGCGTCCGCGATCTGTTCGAGGAGGCCAAGAAGAAGGCGCCGTGCATCATCTTCATCGATGAGCTCGACGCGATCGGCAAGAGCCGTTCCGGCTCGATGGGCGTGGTCGGCGGCAACGACGAACGGGAACAGACCCTCAATCAGCTGCTCACCGAGATGGACGGCTTCACCGGGCAGGACAAGCCGGTGATCGTGCTGGCGGCCACCAACCAGCCCGAAACCCTCGACGCCGCCCTGCTGCGGCCGGGCCGCTTCGACCGGCAGGTGCTGGTCGACCGCCCCGATCTGTCGGGTCGCAAGAAGATCCTCGACATCTACGCCAAGAAGGTGAAGCTGGCCGAAGCGGTCGATCTCGACAGGATCGCCCAGGCCACCAGCGGCTTCGCCGGCGCCGACCTGGCCAACCTGGTCAACGAGGCGGCCCTGCTGGCCGCCCGCGCCTACCGCACCTGCGTGGAGCAGGGCGATCTCAACGAAGCGATCGAACGGGTGGTGGCGGGCCTCGAGAAGAAGAGCCGCGTGCTGCAGCCCGACGAAAAGAAGGTGGTGGCCTATCACGAAGTGGGCCACGCGATCGTGGGGCACCTGATGCCGGGGGGCAGCAAGGTGGCCAAGATCTCGATCGTGCCCCGCGGCATGGCGGCCCTCGGTTACACCCTGCAGCTCCCCACCGAGGAGCGCTTCCTCAATTCCAAGGAGGATCTCGAGGGGCAGATCGCCACGCTGCTGGGCGGCCGCTCGGCCGAGGAGATCGTCTTCGGCGAGGTCACTACCGGCGCCGCCAACGACCTGCAGCGCGCCACCGACATCGCCGAGCAGATGGTGGGCACCTACGGCATGAGCGACACGCTCGGCCCGCTGTCCTACGACAAGCAGGGCGGCAGCCGCTTCCTCGGCGGCCCCAGCAACCCGCGCCGTGTCGTCAGCGACGCCACCGCCCAGGCGATCGACCGGGAGGTGCGGGGGCTGGTGGATAGAGCCCACGAGCGGGCCCTGGCGATCCTGAAGAGCAACCGCGACCTGCTCGAGGACATCGCCGGCAAGATCCTGGAGAAGGAAGTGATCGAGGGCGACGATCTCAGAAATCTGCTCGCCACCAGTTCCCTGCCCGAGGCAGCCGTGCCGAGCGCCGCCTGAACGGCACTTGACGACGGGGCCCCCGTTCCCCGATAAGGGTTCTTTGAAATGGGGTCATGGGCCCGCCGCTCAACCCTCCCGTGCACGGTCTCAGCGCTCTCAGGGGCCGTGATCTCCTCTCCTCGGCCGACCTCGGCCCCGACGAGATCCTGGCGCTGCTGGAGCTGGCCCGGGAGCTCAAGAGCGGCAACCGCCGGATCGACCTGAGCGGCAGGGTGCTGGGCCTGATCTTCACCAAGGCCTCCACCCGCACCCGGGTGAGCTTCTCGGTGGCGATGGCCCGGCTGGGGGGCCAGACCCTCGATCTCAACCCTTCGGTCACCCAGGTGGGGCGCGGCGAACCGATCGCCGACACGGCACGGGTGCTGAGCCGCTATGTGGACGCCCTGGCGATCCGAACCTTCGCCCAGGCGGAGCTGGCCGAGTACGCCCACTGGGCCCGGGTCCCGGTGATCAACGCCCTCACCGACCAGGAACATCCCTGCCAGGCTCTGGCCGATTACCTCACCCTCCAGGAGACTGTCGGCCCCCTGGAGGGTCTCACCCTGGCCTACGTGGGCGACGGCAACAACGTGGCCCATTCCCTGCTGCTCTGTGGCGCCCTGCTGGGCGTGAACGTGCGGATCGGCTGCCCCGAGAACTTCAGCCCCGACCCAGCGGTGGTGGAGCAGGCCCGGCAGCTGGCCGGCGAGCGCTGCAGCATCAGCGTGCTGCACGATCCGGTGGCGGCGGTGCGGGGCGCCCATGGCCTCTACACCGATGTCTGGGCCTCGATGGGGCAGGAGGAGGAGCAGGAGGAGCGGGCCGCGGCCTTCGCCGGCTTCTGCCTGGATGAAGCCCTGCAGGCGGAGGCCGATCCGCGGGCGATCGTGCTGCACTGCCTGCCGGCCCACCGCGGGGAGGAGATCAGCGCCGGCGTGATCGAGGGCAGCGCCAGCCGGGTATTCGAGCAGGCCGAAAACCGCCTGCACGTGCAGCAGGCCCTGCTGGCGGCCCTGCTCGGCGGGCTCTGAGGCAGGGCCGGCGGCAACAAGGGGCTGGACAACACCAGCCTGGAGAGGGAACACTGGAGCGATGGTGCATCCGTACTGCCGGTGATCGTTTCCTCCGTCCCCGCCCTCCCCTCCGACCGGGAACTCACCAGCGCCCAGCGCGAGCTCTACGACTGGCTGGAGACCTACATCGGCCGGCACCGGCACAGTCCCTCGATCCGCCAGATGATGGAGGCGATGGGGCTGCGCTCGCCGGCGCCGATCCAGAGCCGGCTGCGCCATCTCCAGCAGAAGGGCTGGATCACCTGGCAGGAGGGCCAGGCCCGCACCCTGCAATTGCTCGGCGCCCGGCCGCAGGGGATCCCGGTGCTGGGGGCCGTGGCGGCCGGCGGCCTTGTGGAGCCGTTCCACGATCTGCAGGAGCGGCTCGATCTGCAGCCCGTGCTCGAAACCCGCGGCCTGTTCGCCCTCAGCGTGAACGGTGACAGCATGGTGGAGTCCCACATCGACCATGGCGACGTGGTGCTGATGGAGCCCGTGAGCGATCCGGCTCGCCTGAAGCCGGGCACGATCGTGGCGGCCCTGGTGGCCGGCAGCGGCACCACCCTCAAGCACTTCCACCGACAGGGATCGAAGGTGCGCCTGGAGGCGGCCAACCCCGCCTACGAGCCGATCCTGGTCGATGCCGACCAGGTCACGCTGCAGGGACGGCTGGTGGCGGTCTGGCGGCAGGTGTGAGCCACGCCCAAGCCGCCGGGAGCCAGGAGCAAACCCCTGCGGTGTAAGCTTTCTGAGCGCCAAGGCAAGGCCTCCGGGCCAGGCGGAACGACCAGCGTTCGGCTTGCCAAGCGTCCCATGGGGCCATAGCTCAGCTGGTAGAGCACCTGCATGGCATGCAGGGGGTCAGCGGTTCGAGTCCGCTTGGCTCCATTCCCCGAGAACCCTGGCCATAGCTGGGGTTTTCTTGCTTCCGGGATGCCGCTCCCGTTGTGCGATTCTCCAAGCGGTCGTAACAGCGGTCGCAACACAGCCTTTCTCTGCTGCCGAACCAGGTTGCACCAGCCCTTGACGGACGTGATCGATGGCCCGAGAGGGATCGAGACCCGTATGACCGCCCGGGACTTCGGTGCCAGCCAAAACCCAGAGCAGGCTCCACAGATGATGCGTGTCTTCGCCGAGCCGCTGGAGTTTCTTGATGCCGCCAGCCCGGACGGGGTGCTCTGAGCCTCCTATTCAGGCTCCAGGCCGATCCACAGCCCTCTCCCTCGCTCCCTCCCACAGCCCTGTGCAGTTCAGCAGGATCTCCATCAACACCACCTGCGCATCCGGCTGCACGAAGGTTCGAAGCAGAGGGTTCATCCCCTGGCCTCCGCTCCTGCAGCTCTGCCCACCGCCTCAACGATCCCCTAAAAGCCCAACGGATCTCCATGCAGGGCCTTCAGGGATGGAAGCGTGATCGAGTGCTGCCTCCGCTCAGGGGCATCGAGAACAGCCGTCGGCACCAGCTGGATCGTCTAGGAGTTTGTTGCCAATAGAGCGGCGAGCCGCTGGGCACTGCGATTCGTCCGCTGAGGCGAACCACTGAATAGTTGCTGAGGCTCTGGGGAGCGTGCCCATCGACGTGGGCCTCACTCAGCCCATGCCGATCTGGCCAGGGCTGCTGCCCCTCATCCCGATGCCGCCGCCAGTGCCTGTTGTTGTGATCGCCTGAACCTGAACAACTTCAGCAGGTTGTGGGTGGCGGCGATCAGGTACCACTCGCCGTTCACCTTCTCCAGGCCTCGCAGCAGGAAACGCCGCAGGCCGCGGGCTTCCTTGATCTGCCCGTTCACCGGCTCCACGATCGCCTTTCGCTGAGCGTAGATCGCGCTTCCCTTCTTGCTTCTGAGTTTGCGGGCCATGCGGGTTTTGGCATCAGCGTCCTTGGGCATCGGTCCACGTTTCGGCGGCGGTGGCTGCCCGTGCGGCAAGCGCCCGGTGGCGATATAGACATCAATGCCCAGGTCCTCGCAGTGCCCTGCGTTTTCCTCGCTCCAGTAGCCCGCATCCATCGTCATCACCGTGGGCAGCGCCCCAGTGTTGGCGGCGATGCGCTCCGTCATCGGAGCCAGGTGCTCGGTATCCGGTGGCTGGTTGCTCAGCCCGACCGCCACGATCACCTGGTGATCGCTGTCCACCGCCAGCTGGCAGTTGTAGCCCTGGAGATAGGACCCGCCTGACTGCATCAGGTGGCTATTGGGGTCAGTGAAATTCCTCTGGGTTTTGCCCGTCGGTGTGCCGTCGGCTTTCCTGGCCAGGCCCCGTCTGGGCATCGCGTCAGCCGCAAGTGGCTCCAGATCCGGTGGTTCCACACCGGCTCTCTCGGCAGCCTCGATCGCCTTCTCTCTCGCGGCCTTTGCCTTGGCCGCTGCCGCCTCGGCTTTCCTGTTCAGCTCGGCCTGCTCAGCTGCCTGTTGAGCGGCCTCGCGCGCAGCCGCCGCTTTGGCCCTGGCTTCCTCGGCTTCCTCGTGCCGCTGACGCGCTGCTGCTGCAGCGGTCTCCGCTTCCATCTCCTTGCGGGCCTGACGGATCCTGGCCAGGCGGTCCTGACGCCGCCGCAGCTCATCCGGCAGGTCGCTGCCGCGGTTGCCCTTGCCATAGCGCCGGTCCTCCTGGGCATCGAGGATCTCGGCCTTGCGCATCAAGGCGTTGATCTTCTGCTCCAGCTCCTTCTCCGCCCTGAGCATCCGCTCGTGGCTCATCGCCTTGTGTTTGGAGGCATTGGCCTGCACCTTGGTGCCATCCAGCGCCACATGCCCCAGGCTCACCATCCCCGCCTTCTGGCACAGACGCAGGATCTGCACAAACAGCTCGCTCAGAGCCTCCAGGTTGCGGCGGCGGAACTCACTGATGCAGCTGTGGTCGGGCTGCTGGTTGGCCGTCAGCACCCGAAAGGCCAGATCCTCGTAACAGGCGCGCTCGATCTTGCGGGAAGAGACGATGCCCACGCAGTAGGCGTAGAGCAGCAGCAACGTCATCATCCGCGGGTCAAAGCCCTTCTCCCCGCGGGGATCCTTGCTCTGAGCAGGGATCAGGATCACGGAGAGATCCAGCTCATCCACCAGATCCAGCAGGAAATACACCTGGTGATCATCCGAGAGCCAATCACTGGGTGATGGCGGCAGCAGGCTTGTCTGCTCCGGCTGCCAGGGGCGGAAGGACTTGGGCTGGTGCATGCCCCATTTTCTCGCCCAGATCCATTGCGGTCACAAGGATCTGGGCAGATTCAGGGGCGTCTGCGGAGAGCCTGCTCGGGATCTACGCGCGACAGGCTCCTAGGTGAGCGCCACCGGCAGCCGCGACGGCAAACGATGCAAGCCACCCACCACCTCCTCACCAGGCTGCGCACCACCCCAGAAGCGCTGCTGCAACTGGTGCGAAACCGCTGGAGCATCGAGGGCTGGCCTGGATCCGCGACACCCAGCTCCATGAAGACGCCCACCGTTACCTGGGAAATGGCGCCGGTGCGATCTCGAGGCTGCGAACGGCAGCCCTCAACCTGCTGCGCCTGGATGGGTTTCAGTCGATCCGGGAAGGCATGCAGGCGGCGATGCATGACATCACGGCACTGCCGGCGATGGCACTACGGCAACCCAGCCCAGAACCGAGTTGATACTTTGAATCAGCCGTGGCCGCCTACCGGTGTTGAGCAGTCGCCGCGCTGCGCTCGGGAGCGGATCTTCATCAGTACCGCCGTGATGACGCCCAAGGGGCCAGCAGCATGGGTGTGGGACTGGCTGCGGATCGGCTCTGAAAGAGAGCGGGTGTTCTGGGATGTCGCCAACAACGGTGTTGGCAAGTGGCGCCAGATCGAACAGGCAATCGCGAGCAGCTTCACCTGTGTGGCCGTGAAAGACCGCCGCTGGGCGGATGCCACCAACCTGCCGCAGCTGCAGGATCAGCAGGGCATGGTGCGTTGCGAACTGAAAAGGACCTATATCAGAGTTAAGCTTTATCAAGCTCGTCAACCCTGGCGGAGCGCGATTGCACGCAGTCCAACTAATGTAGGTATGCGGCTCAAATCATTCCTACTCCAGCCACTGCACGTGATCCCGACCGACGCGCAAGTCCTGCGATCCACCTGGCGAGGGATGGCCATTTCCTGGCTGCTGATACCTATCGCCCTGACCCATCCTCCGAGCGCGTCAGCCCAGGCAACACGCTTCGCACTTACCTGCATCGGCACAGAAACCGGCTACACAGTGAATTTTGCCTATCGCTGGGGCAATTCCGGCACATGGCATAACTCCAGCGTCGCGCCTGGGCAGTGGGTCAAGTTGATGTGGAATTACGATTACCCCGGCAAAAACAGCTCACCCCAACTCACCATTCGCTATGATGACGACAAAACCAGTGCCACTGATTTTGTTCGCACGGACTTGAAAGCCTACGCCGCCAGCAACTCAAACTGCGAAAACCAGGGCAAGACTTATAACTTCTACGAGCGAGGCACTGAGCTTTACATTCGTTC
Organism: uncultured bacterium; assembly: GCA_964355015.1. Lineage (GTDB taxonomy): Bacteria > Cyanobacteriota > Cyanobacteriia > PCC-6307 > Cyanobiaceae > CAYHCE01. The sequence continues at coordinate 22,292 of CAYHCE010000040.1, forward strand.
AGAAGACTGATGCAGGGCTCGGTGGATCCTTTGCTGTCGATCAGTCAGAGCGCATAATTTCTATGCCGTGTGGCCTAGACACTTTTCTCTCTTATTGGCTCTCAGAGATTGCAGGCAAACCAGGATTGGACAGCCTAGTTCAACTAGACACTTCAACAACTGGAGGGTGGATGAATATGCAACAGCCTCCAAACATCCGGATGCACCGAACGGGAGCAAGACTGCTTGCTGAGCAATCAGATTGTTGCCAGTCGCTGATCTTTGCGTTAGCATTTATACTAGGTACGGAATTACATGATTTCTATCAAATCTGTCCGATACATCATCAAAGGAGTCGCCGGTTAAAAAGAATGGAAACGATCGCTGCGTATGAGACTCAAGTACGCTACGAGCCTGCATTATGGCTACCCGTTTTCTACCCATCAGCAAGCTCCCCAAAGATCATATCTCTACTCTCTCTAGTTCTGTAATTCCGTCACAGCCATTCAAAATCGTGGCAATCAAGTAATTCGAGGCAATCGTGTCTTAAACCTGCAAGCGGCCACGAGTATCATCACGATCTTAAACCCATTCCTGGACAGATCTTCAGCTTCAGTAATTGCGTAGGCAACCCAGCCTTAAGTGATAAGTTTAAGGCTGGACCCGTGCTTGTGCGCAGCCAAGTGCAGACGGGAGTTGGTGGCGGATTATGCTTAGTTGCTGCCAGCCTGTTTGATACGTTTTTGGTTTCAGGCTTCCAGATTCTGGAGCAACAATGCCATAGCATAGATGATTGCGGGGATAGTCGCCTTTACCAGCTCGGCAGAGATGCGTCGATCTCCTGTGGCTACTACAAAGATTTGATCGTCCGGAATGGCAGTCTCCTTGCCCCTGGAAGGCTAAAGTTCACTCTGTGGTTGTGCAAGAGTTGTCATCTACTTCAGCTAACATTATGTTGGTTGGATCGTTGAAACTCGACGATCTGTGCGCGATCGGGGCGGAAAATTCAAAAGCACGAACAGGATCGACAACCATGAATGACAAACTTTATGGCAACTTGCTTACCGGGTCATTTGTGCTTACCATCCCTGTACTGATGGCAGTTTGGAGGGTACTGTCAGGCCTCGATAAGACAGCATGAGAAAAGCCTGCGAAGGCGAGGTCATCATTTATGGGAGCTATTGGTAGCAAAACCAGCCAACGAACAAGTCGATAAAGCAGACGGGGGTGTTAGTCGCTATGCTGATCGTTGAGCCCCGTCAAAGACTGCGAATGACTCGAGCGAGGCTTCCAGTTGCTTCTGGAAAGCCGTGCGACGACTTCAGGACCGGCTCGACAGCTTGTGGCGGCGATTTATCACGCAGACGACGCAGCACCTGAGTTGGCGTCCGACCCCGCCGATAGTGGCGAGCTGTCCGCCTCACTCGGCTGCACGATCGCCTCGACGCGCAGACCATCAGGATCTACCGAGCTCTCACACCGGACAGACGTAGCGTCCTTCGTTTCGTCGACGAGCCTGCCGCCGCCGACTGGCCGAACGAGCCAGCACAGAGCCGGCTCGTCGAACGCACCGCCGCGCTCGCCAGCCACCCCCCGACCTGCTTCATTGCAAACCACGGGCGCTCGATCGTCGGGTTCGCCTGTTTCGACGCCACCGCCAAAGGGGTTGGTTACCTCGGTCCCTCATCCGCCAGATCCTGGCGCTGGCGGATTCACTCGCGGGTCGGTTCTCTCGTCGCTTTTCCGGCTTGCTGGAAGCCGAGGATCTGCAGCAGGTCGCCCGCCTCGCCCTGGTGCAGGCCGTCGATCGGATCCAGTGCGCAACCACCGCCTCTGGCAGTGGCTCGTCGTCGCTGCGGATCAGGGCCGGCGGCTCCAACCTCCAGCCACGACCCACCCCTGCGGGAGACGCCAGACGCCTGGCCATCCCGTCCAGGTTGTTGATGTAACAACTTTCGGTAGGTGGCAGCCTTGACGATGCAACGCGTCTATAGAACTACCTGGAACGAATGGCGCCTCTGGTTCGACATGCGAGATGGAGCTGGCCATTGTGGTGACCCAGGAGCGATGACTTCTGGGGCACGGGAACTCGTTAGCGTTCCGACGAAAGGATTCGGTCGCCTGGTGTCAACGTTAAGGGTGGCGACGGTTGTGCTGGTTGCCATGCAGCTTTTCGGGTGTTCGCACGACGTAGGGGCGGCCAGCTTGCCGTCGGAATGTGAAGACGCCGACCCCGCGAGGGTCCTCGCCAACATCAGCGGCGACTTCGAGCTGACTGCCGATCCTCAGGATCCTCTGGGGAATCTCATCTACGTAGCGAATGCTGCTTCCGGCGCATCGGATGTCGTCGTGGCACGCATCGACCGGTTGACAGGAAAGTTCGTCGGCGGATCGCTCACCACAGTAGCCACTAACTTCTCTGGCGAGACACGCATCAACGGCCCAGAGTTCGTTCAGCAGCCCGACGGCTCGTTCGGAATCATCTACAGAGGTCCCCAAGGCGTACACGCTGTCTTTCGCAGCAACCCGCCGTCGGCATGGAACAACTTCGCCTACAACGTCAATGGCGATCCCCTTGCGGGAAGTCCCCCACCGCTTCCTTCTACGGAAATGGACAACTATCCGGGCGCTGGAATGCCGTTCGGACAAAGCACCTACGCGGAGCTCAATCAAACCGCGAATAAAGCTTTTTTCGGCCCACTCCGCAGCGGCCAGCTCACCGACATGGGTACCGCGATGGCTGCACAAGGTCTGACGTTGACGACCGCCGCCCAGAGCCCGCGCGAAGGCTACATCTTCATGATTGCAAGCCATCCAGATTCGGGCCCCGGAATCTATGAGGCACAGATCAACGGCGCTGGCGGCTTCACTTCTGGGACGCTCGTGAAACTTGCCACCACAGCCACCACGGCGCCGTGGGGGACTATGCGCGCGATTCGCCATCCGCTGACCGGGTCGACCGTTCTGTTCACGAATGCGGGGAATGACAAGATCTCGATCTGGAAGCAGCCGTCATCTGGCGGGATGCTCACGCTCATCAACACGGTGACTGCGACGAACAATGACCACTATCGGACGGAAGAGGATGCGAGCAAGGTCGTCCTGCATTACCTCGTCCGCAAGGGAAGCGCCAAGGGCTCTTACACTCTGCCGGTGACGGCGAGCGGTACGACGCTGGTTGCGGGGGTCGCCAGGAAGATCTCGACGGCGGCGGCGGGCGCCGAGCTCGCCTGGCTGCCGGTCCCGAACAAATGGGCGCTCTATTATCGGAGCGGCGCCGGCTCGAACGGGGTCACGCGGTGTTTCGTTACGCCTTGAGGCTTCGCGGCGTTCGCGCTGCAAGAGTGAAAACCTGTCCTGACAGATTGCATCAGCGGGGGTCCGGAATGCCGCGGATCACTTGCCAAAGCGGGCGTTTCACCTGTCACGCCAACGCTTCACAAACCCCTTTGTTCTGCATGACATGCAGTGGGGGTCAGCGGTTCGAGTTCACTTGGCTCCATTGAGTTTCCCAGCCCTGCCAACACCGTTGAGCACGCAATGTGGGCTCGGCTGCCCTATGCGAGCATCCAGACATCTCTTTGATCCAGGCCCCGCGCCCCATCACCCATTAGCTTTGAGTAGAAGGATTGCCGGCGTGCATTGTGCAGAGAGATCCCAATGCGAGACTTGAGGCTATCCTCTCGACTGCCTTGTTTGAACGCTCAATGTTTCGTCTGCTCAACATTTACTTGTATGCACCGGCGGAGTATGTCAACTCGTAGTTGTGGCTGTAGATTTCCAAGATGATGCCAAAAGGGTCTTCCATGTAAACCATACGGAAAGGCTTTTCGCCAGGAAAGTACTCACGCACTGGCATACGCTGCCGTCCGCCTGCGGCAACAATCTTCGCAGCAAGCCCTTCCACGTCTGGGTCATGCACACAAAAATGGACTACACCAGTCTTTGTGTACTCGAAGTTATTCTGCGGCTTCTCGGCATTGAGGAATTCAAAAATTTCCACGCCGATGTGATCACCAGTGGACAGATGGGAAATACGGGCCGAACTCCAGCCAGTTCCGAACGCATCTGTGCACATAATGCCAATGGCCGAGTCATCCTCAGTGATAGTTGTCGGCGACATAATGAAATACCAACCCATAACATCTGTGTAGAAATTAACGGCGGCGCCAATATCTGTCACAGGTAGACCAATGTGGAAAAGCTTCTCGGATAAACAGTAGGCATGATCAGAGTCTCCTATTGATTCGCCAGCCATCATTATACTATCCTTTGCCCTGCGCGAAGTGGCCAAACGCCAAGGTTAAGCGGCCCGCGCAGCAGATCTGCTGCAACCGTTCGTTGGACTAAGCCGCTGCGCGGCAGATTCAAAGCCAGCATAGCCAGAGCCA
>CAYHCE010000041.1:0-24966 GCA_964355015.1 uncultured bacterium
GGTGGAGCCCAGCCGCTACGGCCCACGCCTCAGCGCCCTGGTGGGCCTGCTGAGCAGCGCCTTTCCTCTAAGTTTCGGCAGAACCCAGGGGCTGCTGGATCAGCTGCTGGGTGTGGAGATCAGGCGCGGTGCCATCACCACCATTCGCCAGCGGCTGAGCGCTTGCCTGCAATACCCGGCGGCGGAGACGCTGGAGCTGGCCCGGCAACAGCCGGTGGCCTACATGGATGAAACCGGTGCTCCCACGGGCAATGCGGATGGGGGTAATCCTGATGGCCGGCGCGGCTGGCAATGGGTCATGGTGACGCCGGTGGTGACGGTGTTCCTGCAGGGTCCGAGCCGTTCGGCCGCAGCGGCGATGGAGCTGCTGGGCCATGTCTTAGCCGGAATTGTGGTGAGTGATCGCTTCTCGGCCTACAACCATCTGCCCATTGATCAAAGGCAGCTGCGCTGGGCGCACCTGATCCGTGACCTCACCGCCATTGAGCAGCGGCCTGGCGCCAGCGGTGAGATCGGCATGGCGCTGCTGGCGTTGCAGCGGCAGCTGTTTGAGCAATGGAATTACTGGAAGGTTGGCCAGAGCAACCGGGAGCAGCTGCAGGAGAGCTGTGGGCCGATCCGCCGCCAGTTCGAGGCCACGCTGCAGCGGGTGGTGGATCTGGGCTGTGAGCGGGGTGATCGAACGCCCTGGGCCCAGACGGTGCGCACCTGCCGGCAACTCGCGCAACGTCAGCAAGCGCTCTGGACCTTTCTGGAGAAACCAGGGATCGAGCACACCAATAACGCCGCAGAGCGAACACAGTGCCAGTCGGTGATTCGCCGCAAGATCAGTCACGTCTACCCTCAGACAGCAGGGCAGAGATGTCTGGAGCTTCCTGGAGCAGGCCTGGATCGCCCAGCGCCTCGGTGGCGTGATGCCATCGCTGGTGCCAGATCGCTGTGACGACAGTCACACAAGCCAGCAAACGATTGCCCTTTTCCAAGGAGCAAACGGGTTCTTATTTGCGCGATGGGCTGTCCCGATCCCTGAACGCGTACCAACCACCTTTCCGACCGAATGAACCAGCCATCAGAGTGAGCCTGGGCAAAGGCTGCGGCTGGTCATGGGCAGACTCGACATGCAGAATTCAGCGATTTCATCGAGAGAGAAGATGCCCGAATGCCTTTACGAAGCAGGGGCTTTGGAAGGATACTCCTAAGAGCTGCTTGATGGGTCACCTGAGATTCGAACTCAGGACTAATCTGAAAACCTGGGATTGCTTGATGAAGCCCATGGCCCCCTACGGGATCATGTCTATCTGAAGGAATGACTAACCATTTACTGACGTGAGGCAAGATTTTCCCGTGCTTCTATTCACGAGGACACCGTGCTGAAGAGCGGTCAAGTCGAAAGACTGACGGAATCCCCCTCCCCCCCCTGTAAGCGTCCTGTCGGGGAGGCCTTCCGCCCTGGAACGACTTCCTTGGAGTCGCTTCCCACGCTCCCAAGGCTGTGTATCGAGTCCACCCAGTGCTCCTGGCCTCCGGGGCCCTATCCCATCGGGACGGGGGCTCAGCCATGGCTGTTGGCGATGGAAGCAAAGACCAGCGCTACCCTGAAGGTCCGTAAAGGAGGCCTTCTTCTTCTCTGACAGGCTCTCACAGACCTCTTTGAGAGAGTGATCACTACAGTCCTTCCCATCCATCCGTTCCCATTTCACAGCAATCAGCTGGCAGGAGAATGACACGCAGGGGGAGAGCGGGTAGCGTTGTTGGAAGAGCCTGCTCTGCTTAAGTGTTCCATCGCGCCTGTGGTTGTGCAACTTGTGGCCTACGAGCCTGGCACTTGCCAATAGGAGTCTTTTCGCCTTCTTCACTGGACACTTGGCATCATGACCAGCACGGCTTGGGCGCCCGAGGTGGCCGGAGCTGAGCTGACCATGGCCACCAGCAAGCGGCCGCCGCTCTCGCCCGAAGAGGGCTGCATCAGCGATGACCGCCAGGTGCAGCACTTCAGGCCCGTCTGCTGCGACCGCTGGAGTCAGACCCGGGAACTCACCGAAGAAGAAGCCATCGGGCTGTGGCAGCAGAAGCGTCAGCAGGGCTGGCAGGTCTGCTCGCCCCAGTGGGTGACGCAGGCCTCCCTCTCTCCCCGTTGACGAGAATCGGGGCCATGGAGCTGCATGCCGACCTCAGCCGACGCGCCGTGCTGGACACCAGCACTCTGGCCTGGACGCCCTCACCGATGGTGGGTGTGGAGCGGCGCCTGCTCGATCGACGTGGCAACGAAGTGGCCCGCGCCACCTCGATCGTGCGCTATGCCCCCGGGAGTTGCTTTGAACGCCACATCCACGCTGGTGGCGAGGAGATCCTGGTGCTGGAGGGCACCCTCTCCGACGAGGAGGGCGACTACCCGGCCGGCACCTACCTGCGTAATCCGGTCGGCTCCAGCCATGCGCCGTTCAGCATCGAGGGCTCCACCATCCTGGTGAAGCTGCACCAGATGCACCCTGCTGATCAGGAGCGCCTGGTGATCGACACCCATCGCGCTGCCTGGGTGCCTGGCCTGGTGGCGGGGCTGGAGGTGATGCCGCTGCACGCCTTTGGCTCTGAGCACGTGGCCCTGGTGCGCTGGGCGCCGGGAACGGTGTTTCAGCCCCACAGCCATCCCGGCGGCGAGGAGATCGTGGTGCTTGCTGGGGTGTTTCAGGACGAGCACGGCACCTATCGCGCCGGCAGCTGGCTGCGTAGTCCCCCCGGCAGCGTCCACCGACCCTGGAGCGAGGACGGCTGCACGATCTGGGTCAAGACCGGTCACCTGCCCGCCACCCTCGGGCCGGATGGTTCGGAGAGAGGCTCAGAAGCGTGAGCCGGGCGTCTGCAGGAAGGCCAGCTCCGCACCACTCGACACCCGCCCCAGCACGGCGTTGCGGTGCGGGAAACGGCCGAATCGTGCGATCACATCCCGGTGTCGGCGGGCGAACTCAGCCGTTCGGGCATCGGTGAACCGCTCGAACAGCGGCAGGGCAGCCTCCTGCACCGCCAGGTCTTCGGCGTGCATCTGGGGCATCAGCCAGAACTGCCGGCGGGCTTGCTCGGGTTCCGCTGCCAGCCAGCCCCTGGCCACCGCCCGCTGGCTCAGGACGAGGGCCTGATCGTCGCCGGCAAAGGCCAGCGCCGCCTCCCGCCAGATCTGGCGGGGGAACTGATCGAGCAGGAGCACGAGCGCCAGACCGCTTTCCGGTTCCTTCCCCCAGCCCGCGAGCTCACCGGCAAAGGCCGCTCGGGTCAGCCCGATCCAGCGCTCCCGCAGCACCGCATCAAAGGCCGGATCCTTGGCGAACCAGCGGCGCGGCGTGGCCTGCTCGAACCAGAACCGCAGGATCTCTCTTGCCGTGTCCTCGTGGCTTTGCATCAGAGCAGCGCCTGCACGCTGGCCACCTTCTCCTCCAGCGTCTGGTCCTTGTCGGTGCGGGTGTTGATCTTCACGGTGGTGCAGATGCGCTGACAGCCCATGCCGTGCACCGCCTGGTGGCAGGCCTCGATGGCGGCGAACACCAGGTCCCATTCGCCTTCGATGGCGGTGCCGTTGGGGTGCAGCTGGATCTTCAGGCCGGCCTCTGCGAGCACCTTTTCGCAGGCGGCGATGTAGGGGGCCAGGTGCACGCCCACACCGATCGGCACCACGCAGAGATCCACGATCACTTTCATCACCACCCACGCTGGAACCGCTCCATCGTGGAAGCAACCGCCCTGGAGCTGCCGTGTCCGCCTTCCCGCTGCTGGTGATCCTCCATGCCCTGGCCGCCACGGTCTGGACCGGCGGGCACCTGGTGCTGGATCTGGGGGTGCTGCCCGTGGCTCTGCGGGAGCGGCGGGCTGAGCGGATCCGTGACTTCGAGGAGACCTTCGAGCCCCTGGGCCTCACCGCCCTGGCCATTCAGGTGATCACGGGCCTCTGGATGGGCTGGATCGTCCTGCCGGGCTTCCAGGGGCTGCTCAACCCGGCGAACCCGATCGGGATGCTGGTGGGCACCAAGCTGCTGCTGCTGGCCGGCACCGCTGCCCTGGCTCTGCACGCTCGCCTGCGGCTGATCCCCAGCCTCAGCGACGACAACCTCACCGGCCTGGCCTGGCATATCCGCGGGATCACCTTCCTGGCGATCGCCTTCGTGGTGGTGGGCGCACTCATCCGCCTGGGCGGCCTGGGCTGAGAGGCCTGCGTCCGCACAACAAAGCCCGGAGCGTTGGCCCCGGGCATTGGTCTGCTCAGCCGTGGTGCCTGCCGCTGGGGCGGGGCGCAACGGCGCGATGGGCCTGCTCTGCGATCGACACCGGTCTTCACCGGGGGCAGAGGGTGTTCATGAAGGGGCTCACGGCTGAGGAGCCGGCCCTGCGGCTGGGCTGCTTTCGGGATGGGCAGGCGCCAGTGTGCGGCGCTCAGTCCTGGCTGCGGTTCCACGTCCAGCAGCTGAGCGTGGAAGGCCGCCAAAGCAGCGGGGGCATCCGCTGCCAGCACGATCGAGCCCTTCATTCCCACCACCGCCACCAGCCCCGGCGCACCGGTTGGCTGTGATGGCCATCGCAGAGGGGATAGCGGCGGGAGCGGCCGCAACCGCACATCAGCACGGTGGTGGCCTCCTCCAGCCGCAGGTCGCGGGGAATCAGCCCGGTGCCCAGGTGGGCGCCATCGCAGAACCAGCCGTGGCGGCTGCGCCCGCAGCTGCAGAGCAGGACCCGTCCAGCGGGCAGCTCAACCGGCTGGGGACCGGCACCAGAGGATGGAAGGTCAACAACCGCCACCAGCAGATCCCGCCTCCTGTTGTCTTCAGTGTGGGGAGCCGATGGGGTGGCAGCAACTCCGGAGGTGTCAGCAGCAGGCGGATGGTGGACGCTGCAGCGGCCGGATCGCGCTGAGGGATGGGGGTTGGCTGCTCCGGATCCGCACCCGACTGAGACATCAATCTCACCCACCCATCAACGGAGTAGGAACCGGGTTTGGGGGCGACGATCCATCGGAGCATCAGCCCGGTGGGACAGCACACCGACCGGGTCGATGGAATCCCCGTCATGCCGATGCGCGGGGCATGGTCGCGGTACCATGGTTTCCCCGATTCATGTACAACGGCGCCGGTCTGTCCGGTCAAGGCAGAGAGCAGAGAGGTGGCTCCAGCACAAGTCGAAATGTGATGAGGTGGCTGGGCCGTGACGGTCGTCACAACCCAGCTTGCGCAGGACCCTCTCTACCGGCATCGCACTTCCCATGGGAACTCCTGCTTCCATTGACAGCCTGGACGAAACGGCGGCGCGACAGCGGCTGTGGCTGGCGGCCCTGCACCAGCTTGCGCTTGCCGACGGCGACTTCTCCCCCGCCGAGGAACGACTTCTGGCGGAGGAGCTGAACAGGCAACTCCCCGGTTTAAGCCTCGATGAGCTGCACCATCCCGGCGCAGCTGCCCTCGTGCACCGCTTCGGGGTCGGCACGCCCCTGGCGGAGGAGTTCCTGCAGTCGGCTGTGCTGGTGGCCCTGAGCGATGGTCATGTCAGTGCGAACGAACTCGAATGGCTGCATCACTGGAGTGAGGTGCTTCAGGTGGGACAGGAAACGTTCGACGAACTGCTGCTCGCCCAGGCTAGCCGCGACGGGACAATCGATGTTCGATGCGACACCGACCATCATCCAGGCCTGCTGGATGGAGTGCGCCGCTGGCTGGATGGCATCGAACTCTCGGATCCGGAGGTGGCCCGCTTCCTGGTACGGCTGATCCCCGCCCAGTGCCCCTTCGAGCGCGACGTGAAGCTGTTCGGCTGGAAGGTGGTGCACATCCCGCCGATGTGCAAGATCAACCCCCTCTACGAGCAGTTGGTCGCTTTGCGATTCCGTTGCCTCTGCCGATTGGAGGAATGCGGCGACTCTGCGTTGCCCAGCTGAGGGGTGCGCAGCAACAGACCGGCCCAACGGTTCTGCTGGCTGACCCTTGATGCTGTCTCCCTGCCGTGGCCTGTTGAGCTCCACCCCCGGGTATCGGCTCTGGCTTGAGGGGCGCGCGTGCAGGATTGTCCAGCAGGCGCGGCCGCACAAGGGTTGCCCCAGGCTGGCCCGCAATTTCCGTCTCGGAGCAGCGCCTCTACGCTGGACTCCTTCTCCTCCGGGCACTGGCTCTTGAAGGTGTTGACCTTCACTGTGGTACAGGCGCGGGGACAGCCCATACCAGGCGGCACCACGCACAGATCGACAATCACCTTCATGGCTTACTTAACCCCGAATGGCTCCTTGGTGGAGGCAATCACCCGGGACCTGCCCTTACTCTCTTCCGTCTGCTGTGGCAGAGCAGAGCAGTCGGGCCTGTATGGACTCCACCTGTCTTGAACTCAGAAGGGGGCCCGATCCGTTCAGCCAGGAGTGGGCTCGATGAGTTTGCCTGCGTGATGGCTTCCCGCGAGCAGTCCGTTATGTGTCCATCAATACCCGCTCCAGATTCAGGTCGTTCTCTGATTTTGATCCCCTGTGAAAGATCGCTGGCCGACGATGTTGCGATTCCTTGTGGCTCGCCTGGTAGGTGTTGCGCTTTCGATCAGTGGAGTCCTGCCAGGCTTCAGCAGTGCAAGCAAGGCCGATGTGATCCTGCACGCCTTCGACTGGTCGTATTCTGACATCGCCAAGCAGGCTGATGCCATCGCCGCGGCTGGGTACAGGGCGGTGCTGGTCACACCGCCATTGAAATCCCAGAAGTCAGGCCGATGCGAGTGGTGGCTGCGCTATCAGCCTCAGGATCTTCGCATCATCGATCACTGTGACGGCAACAAGGAATCCTTCATCGCCGCGATTGAGGCCCTGCAAGCTAAGGGGGTGAGGACCTATGCCGATGTGGTGGTCAACCACATGGCCAACGAGCGAAACGAGGACACAACATTTCCTGGTGAGGCCACATTACGGCAGTACGAAACCAGTTCAATGTACTGGCGGAAGCAGATCCTATACGGTGATGCCGATGGCAACGGTGTGCTTGACAATGGCATCCTTCCCGATAATGGCAAACCGAATGGACTGTTCGGTCCACAGGACTTCCATAAGGCAGCCTGCATCCGTGACTACAACAACAAAGAATCCGTGATCCACGATCGCATCTGCGATAACAACAACCAAGAGGATCCTGGCCTGCCGGATCTGATGGACACGGACCCTTCCCGAAACTGGGTGAATGATCAGCGCAAACAGTATATTCAGGCACTTTATGATCTCGGAGTACAAGGTTTCCGGATCGATGCCGCCAAGCACATGTCCAATGGCGTCATCAGGTATTTCGTGCCAGAAGCAGTCGTCAGAAATGCTCATGTATTCGCGGAGATCATCACCTGGGGAGGGACCACTGATCCTGACTATCAGCAGTTTCTTGAGCCCTACCTGCGGGAACTGCCTCACCGGTTCGGAGCCTATGATTTCCCTCTCCTCATGGCTCTCAAGCAGGCTTTCGCTTTCGGCAGGCCGCTCTCCGATCTGGCGTTCCCCTACGCCACGGGTAACGCACTTGAGAACAGGCGTGCGGTGACGGTTGTTGTCACCCACGATATCCCCTACAACGAGGGCTTTCGCAGTCTGATCTTCGACAAGAACGCGGACAGCTCAGTGGATGAAGACCTTGCTTATGCCTACATCCTTGGACGCGATGGCGGCACACCCCTTGTTTTCGACGATCAATCGGATGGACGCTCCAACAACGGCCGCTGGCGCGACGTTTGGAACAGCAGCAAGATGAGGCGGATGATCACCTTTCACAACCGCATGCAGGGCAAGCCGATGGAGGTGGTGGCCGCCGATGCCTGCACCTTGCTCTGGAGGCGGGGGGAGGAAGGAATCATTGCCATCAATAAATGCGTGCAGGAACAGGCAGTTACTGTGGACACCCGCTTCAGGTTCAAGTGGAATCATCCCTACCGGGACAGCTTGACGGACAGCCTTTTGCCCGAAATCAAGGGACCCAGCTATACTTTCAAACTACCGGCCCGAACCGCGCGCATGTGGATAGCTGAGTGAGAGCTCTGAAGGAGTAGAAGCATCGTTCTGCCACGTTGTGGCAGATCCGAGGAGCAGAAACCCTCTGAGCTTTGCTGCAGCTCCCATTTCCTCAGACGCCAGCCTTGGCAGGGTGTGGGCAGGTCCGCAACCCGGGTTCGAGTTGTCAGCCGACAGCGAAACTGAGCCAGCGCCACCGATCCAGGACACACCTGGAAGGCAAGGCGGGTCAAGAGCGCCATCCTTGACGGCCAGCGTGGGCTTTGGCCCGGCCCCAGCGGCCATCCCCCGTTCCGCACGGTGAACGGCTCCCGCCAGCTGACTGACCCCCAGGACAGAACAGGACACGCGGCCGAGGAGGTAAAGGCAGCCGGCGGGCAGATCAAGAGGCTGGGGGCAGGCAGCAGCTGAATCGGGCTCAAGCCTCCCAGCTCAGCCATCGGATCGACGCCCGATCCCAGTCTTCCAGCAGTGGATCCGTTGATCATGCTGCTGAGGCGCACTCCCCCCAGCGATGCCCATGCCCTCGCAACCGATCCTGATCCTCGGAGGCTTCCTGATCAGCGCGGAGGCCTACGCCCCGATGGCCGAGCGGCTTGAGCAGCTGAGCGGGCAGCCGGTGCGGGTGGTGCCGGTGGGCAAGGCCGAATGGCTGCTCACCGTGTTCGCCTTTGCGTGGGCGCGGATCCTGGATCGGGTCCAGACGACGGTGGCCGAGCTGGCTCAGCACTCCCCCACGGGCCGGGTGACGCTGATCGGCCACAGCTCCGGGGGAATCATGCTGCGGCTGTTTCTGGATGACGCACCATTCCAGGGCCGGCGCTACGACGGCAAGGCCCTGGTCGACACTCTGGTGATGCTGGGCAGTCCCCATACGGCCTTGAAGGCCACGGTGCTGCGCCGGATGGTGGAGCGGCGTCTGCCGGGATCGACCTTCGCTGATCGGGTGCAGTACGTCTCGGTGGCGGGAGATCTGGATCTGCAAACGGCCACTCCCATGGCGCGGCGTCTGGCGCCGACGGCCTATCGCAACAGCACCGGCAAGGCCAATGACCGTGGCGACGGCCTGGTGCCGGTGGCCTCGGCCCTGCTGGAGGGCTCCACCGCCCTGGTGCTGCCGGGGGTGGCCCATGGCGGCGCCTTCGGACCGTGCTGGTATGGCAGCCCGGCGGTGGTGGAGCGTTGGTGGCGTGTCTTCCAGCCAGCCGAAACGGGCGCCGGCAACGTGGTGGAGGAGCAGAACTAGGAGCCCCTTCAGGGGCAGAGAACAGGCACACGCTGCAACGGCCGGATGATGCTGGTCGGCGTTTTTCGAAGGATCCGCACCCGTTAGGCGCAGTGGGCCTGGACCGGCTGCTCGATCAGGGCTGCCTGGGCCTCGTGCTGCAGCTCCTCCAGGGTCGGTGCGCTGATGCTGCCGGCCATCCACCTCAAAGCACTTTCGCCGCTGTCTGAGCAGATGATCGCGCCACGTCGCTCGCCTACCTGATGGCCATGGGTAGACGCACGTATCCACTATGGAGGGAGCCTCTGGTCGGATCGCTGCCGATGAACCAGATCCAGCAGGAAGCAGAACCTGATGGTCGTCACGATCAGCAGGCGATCCGCCGCTGGGGCAACAGCCTGGCGCTGCGGTTGCCCGCTGATTGCCTGCGCCAGGCCGGGTTGCAGGAAGGCGATGAACTCAGCATCGTCGATCGGGCGGGACTGGCGGCAGACCTGCTCCAGCTCCACCGCTCCATGCCCACCACCGCCTCGGTGATGGAGGAGTGCCGCAGCGGCGAGCGCTGGTAGCCGTGTGATCTACCTCGACACGAGCATGGTGGTGGCCCTGCTCACCCCGGAACCCGACAGCGAGCGGGCTCTGCAGTGGTTCGAAGGCTGCCGCGAGCCGCTGATCAGCAGCGACTGGCTGATCAGCGAGACCCATGGCGCCCTGGTGATCAAGCAACGGCACCACGGCCACTGCCGGGAACTGGCCAGCTTCGATGGGCGGATGCACCGGGCCGCCGCTGCGCTCGGGCTGCGCCCCGTACGCCTCTGACGCCATGGCTGGCAAGCGCACCCTCAACGCCGAAAACCTGGAAACCCTCGGGGCGGCTGCCCTCGCCGAGCTGCTGATGGAGGTGAGCAGCGGCAATGCCGTGATCCAGCGGCGCCTGCGGCTGGCCCTGGCCGCTGCCGAGGGGGCCACCGGAGCGGCCCAGGAAGTGCGCAAGCGCCTGGCGGCCATCGCCCGCTCCACCACCTACGTGGATGCCCGCAAACGCAAGGGCCTGGTGGCGGAGCTGGAGGCCCAGCGCCAGGCGATCACCGGTCCGATCGCCGAGGCCGATCCGGATCTGGCCTTCGAGCTGCTGGTGCGGTTCCTGGAGCTGGCCGATGGGGTGATCGATCGCTGCTCCGACACCACCGGCACCGTGATCGGGGTGTTCCGCCAGGCGGTGGCCGAGCTGGGGCCGATCGCCAGCGCCGCGAGGCTGGAACCGGAATCGCTGGCGGAACAAGTGGCCGATCTGCTGGCCGAGGATGGTTATGGCCAGTTCGACCAGCTGATTCCGGCGATGGCCAGAGCCCTGGGCGAACAGGGTCTGCGCCTGCTCGAGCAGGACTGCCGCGATCGCGGTGCCCGGGATGGGCACTTCGCCCTGCTGCAGATCGCCGAGTGCCGCGGCGATGCCGAGGCCTACCTGGCCCAGTTCGACGCCAGCCAGCTGACCTGGCCGAACACCGCCGCCGACGTGGCGCGCCACCTGCTGGCGGCCGGCCGGGAGGAGCAGGCCCTGGCGGTGCTGGATGGTGCTGCCAAGGGCGCGAACACCTGGCATTCCCCTGAGTGGGACGATGCCCGCATCGACGTGCTGGAGGCGCTCGGCCGGGGCGAAGAAGCCCAGCAGCTGCGCTGGCACTGCTTCGGAAAGACCCTCTCGATCCCCCACCTTCGCGAATTCCTCAAGCGTCTCGAGGCCTTCGAGGACGTGGAGGCCGAGGAAAGGGCCTTCAAACTGGCGGAGGAGCACCCGGTGCCGCTGCTGACCCTGCAGTTCCTGGTGGCCTGGCCCGCCCTGCCCCGTGCCGCCCGCTACGTGATCGAGCACTGGGAGGAGTGGAACGGTGAGGCGTTCGGCATCTACGGCCCCTCCGCCGAGCGGCTCAGCCGAGCCCATCCGGTGGCCGCCACGCTGCTGCTGCGCGCGATGGTGGTGTTCGCCCTGTCGATGGGCCGGGCCAAGCGCTACCGCCACGCCGCCGAGCACCTGCGCACCTGCCAGCAGCTGGCCGCCGGCATCGATGACTGGCAGGGAGTGGAAGGTCACGAGAGTTTCGTGGGCCGGCTGCGGGAGGCCTTCGGGGGGAAGTGGAGCTTCTGGCAGCTGGTGGAGCGGTGAACCGGCCGGAGTGGTTCAGATCTCAGCGTCGTTCAGCCTGCCTGTCGATGGTCTTGCTGTTCCTCCTGCCCACGGCAAGTACCAGCTCCGCCAGCGGCTGATGTCGCGTTTCGTGGACCAGCCGGTGCCCGGTGGCGTGGATCTCCTTGCCTGCTCCTGGTTCCTGCGCTGCAGCTCCTGGTTCGCTGCGTTTCACGGCTCCGGTGGAAGGGCAGTGGCAGTGGTCAGGGGTCAGACCGAGCGGACGTACTGCTGACAGTGGGGGGCTCCCAGCCCAGGCATAAACCCCTATTGCCCTGTGCGGCCAGCCGGCCGATTGTTGCTTCATCGGGATTCGGAGGCACCAGATGGACGACACTCCCCCCAACCAGGCGTCAGGAGTGCGCTGACGTTCCAGGCCCTGCTCCAACACTCTCATCCGATCTCTGGCTTTCCTGGCGTGTCGCCACGTCGCCGTCCATTGCACCGTCTCAGGTGCCCCGGACCAAGCGGGAAGCCCCACTGGAACCCTGGCCCCAGGTGCCGGCGTCAGCAACTCCGACCTTCCAGCCAACAACATCTTCAGAGCCCGGTGGCGTCGCCATCGGGCTCTGTCGTGTGGTGCACCCCCTGAACGATCGAGAAACCTGCCCACCTCAGGTGGTCTGGTTGTTCAGGACAGTGCCCATGACTCGCCGGTAAGGCCTTGCTCAGGACGGCTGCTGATACAACTCTTCCAGCCGCTCACGGCTGAGATCGACATACAGCACTTCCTCGCCGGGCCTGGGAGCCTCGGGATGGCGCCCGGGCCTGGAGCCACTCGTCTGAGAGGAAGTCAGCGGGGCGCAACGGCGCAGGTTCTGGCTCATCAGCGCAAAGGCGCCACCGGCGATCACCGCGAAGCAGAGCAGATAGACGACAGCCAGGAGGTCTTCCAACGGTGAACCATTCTTTTCACCAGCCTAGTGTGAAGAACTGTTAAGCGTGGTGTTCGCCCTTCAGGCGCCGGCTCCGCGCTGCCGGTTCAGCACGAGGCGAACAGGTCGCCGATCGCCCGCGCAGCGGGGATGCACAGCGCCGCCGGGCTGGAGCGGCGATCGCAACGCTCCCCAGCGGATCGCCAACGACGAGATCATCCAGGCGCAGACCCTGCCGCCGATCACGGTTCAGTGTTCGCAAGGGCCGACTTGGCCCCTGGCAAGAAGCGTGCTCAAGCTGCGGAGCCCTCTCCACAGACCCAGCTCTGCACCAGGGCGGTCAGGTCTGTTCGGCGCCGGCCATGATGACGGCCATGCCCGCCAGGGCAAGCAGCGATCCCGCCACATCGGTGAGATTCAGGCGCACACCCTCCACCACCCGCAACCAGAGCAGGGCCACCGTCACATAGACACCGCCATAGGCCGCGTACACCCGCCCCGATGCCGTGGGGTGGAGGGTGAGCAACCAGACGAAGAGCGCCAGCGACAGGGCAGCAGGGATCAGCAGCAGGATGCTTTTCCCTTCCCTCAGCCAGAGGTAGGGCAGGAAACAACCGACGATCTCGGCCAGGGCCGTGGCACGAAGAGCAGCAGGGTGCGCACAGCCTTGCCCGTCAGCAGCCCGCAGAAGCTAGGAGTGCTTCCAGCGACGCTGCCCGTTTCGATGCCAACCCCTTAGCCATGCCAGGCAGCCAGGCAGATCGTTCCGCCGCCCGGAATGGGCTTTCAGCCATGGATGAACCTCCGGCCTTGCCTCTCTGCCATCACCCCGCCGCTCGCAGGGCTCAGGCTCGAGCCCCTGAGATCGAAGCCCACTGAATGCGTCCGAAGCAGCGGGGCTGGAGATGGAGCAGGCGTTCCTTCCGCTGATGTCAGACGGCAAACCGTGCTCTG
Organism: uncultured bacterium; assembly: GCA_964355015.1. Classification (GTDB taxonomy): domain Bacteria; phylum Cyanobacteriota; class Cyanobacteriia; order PCC-6307; family Cyanobiaceae; genus CAYHCE01. Next base: position 13,233 of record CAYHCE010000041.1, read on the forward strand.
CTGCAGCCGATCAGGGGTTGAGGGCAGGCGCGGCAGCCTCAAGCGCCACGAGTTTCTGGCTCGAAGGGTAACGTGATGCAGGCGATCGCAGCCTCTGAGTGGTGTTCAGCTCAGGTCTGTTCCGATCAGCCAAGACAGCTCAGAACCTGGAGGCCGTCTCGTCGGAATGGCTGGGCTGGTCGAGGCGACTGTCTTCATGAATCTCCAGGTCATTCAGCAGGATCGGATCCATTGTCAGCAGGGTGAGACGATCTCGCGCGCTCAGTGAGGGAAGAATCTGAGCAAGCGGGCTTCAGCGTCAGATCATTCTTTCCCTACTCTGGAGGTTCACCTCTGCTCCAGGTGACGTGCCCCGCTCCTTCTTTTATCAGATCTGCAGCAACGGCCCCCCGAAGCGCCATGAGACGGCCGTGGCTGCTGTTGCAGCAGCAGCTGAGAATGGTTTTGCCTGGTTGCACTACAGCGGTGCACCACGGGAGGAGCTCTCCGGGCTCGTTGAGCTGCTCGGGCTCCATTCCCTTTCAATTGAGGATTGCTTTGATGACAATCAGATCCCTAAGATTGAAGACTTTCCGGAGAACACGTTCATTCTTTTCAACACGTTTGAGTATGCCAGAAGGGCGCTGGAGATTGGTGAAATCAATCTGTTCATCGGGGATAAGTTTTTAGTTAGCATCAGTCATCTCAATTCAATGCAGCGACCATACCTGGATGGAATTCAGCGCATTGTCGAAAAGAGCATTGTCGAAAGGAGCATTGAAGGGGCCCGGCAAGGCCCTTCCCACGTCATGTATTTAATCCTTGACTACGTTGTAGATCAGAAGTTTGTTGCCATTGAGGCACTCGAGGATGAGTTGGATGATGTGGAAGGAGCGCTGATCTCGGACCCTGCGAGCTTCAAGCCAGCAGAATTGATCAGCTTTCGGCGCTATCTCTTGAGGCTGCGCAAGAGCCTGTTTCATGAGCGTGAGATTCTCAGCAAGATTTGTCGAAGGGATTGTCCATTTATCTCTGAACAATCAATCTATCATTATCGTGATATCTACGATCACCTTGTCCGATTCTTCGAGCTGACTGAGTCATATCGAGATATCGTTACCAGTCTGATGGAAATGTATCTGTCGATGCTCAATAACGAAATGGCAAAAGCAGCCAATGAGACAAATATTACCGTGAGGCGATTGACGCTGATCACTACGATTTTCATGCCGTTGACACTGCTTGCCGGAATTGGGGGGATGTCCGAATGGTCGATGATCACAGGCCCCGATAACTGGCGGTTTTCCTATCCAGCCTTCATGCTCGGCATGATCTTCGTGGGTTTTGCCAGTTACTACTTCCTCAGCCGGTTGGATAGGAAGCGAGCCGGCCCGAAGCGAAACAGGCATCTTTGAAATGAGCGCATCCACACCTCCCCCAACGCCCCTCGCCCCATCTCCCAACCCACGCCTCAAGCGAAGCAAAGTCCCCATGGGCTGGAGGCGATGGGTCCCTGGACTGTCTGCCATCCGCCAGTACAGGATCGCCTGGCTCCGCCATGACATCGGAGCCGGCCTGGCGTTGACGGCAGTGCTGCTACCGGTCGGCATTGCCTACGCGGTTGCTTCCGGTGTTCCGGCCATCTGTGGCCTGTACGCAACCATCTTCGGCTTACTCGCCTATGCCTTGTTCGGCCCCAGCCGGATGTTGGTCCTGGGTCCGGACTCTTCGCTCGTCGCCCTCATCCTCGGCATCGTGCTGCCGCTGTCTGCGGGTGATTCCCAGCGCGCCATGGCCTTGGCCGGGATGCTGGCACTCGTCTCCGGCAGCCTGTGCGTACTGGCGGGAACCGCTCGCCTGGGTTTCATCACCGAGTTGCTCTCCAAGCCAATCCGCTACGGCTACATGAACGGCATCGCTCTGACCGTGCTGATCAGCCAGCTGCCTGCCCTGTTCGGCTTCACGGTCAAGGGCGACGGACTGCTGGACGAAGCCCGGGCCTTTGTGGCAGCGGTTCTGGCCGGCAGGACGAACGGGGCAGCGCTGGCCCTTGGCGTCGGCACCTTGCTGATGATCGGGCTCCTGAGACGCAGCAAGCGCGTCCCGGGAGTTCTGCTGGCCGTCGTTGCCACGACGGTCAGCGTCTCCGTCCTGAATCTTGCGACTCGATACGGCGTGACGGTGCTCGGTCCACTTCCCAGAGGTCTGCCCGGTCTGGCTGTTCCCTCCATCAGCACGGGCGACATCGTGCCGGTGTTGCTCGGTGGCTTCGCCATCGCCCTCGTGTCGTTCGCTGACACGAGCGTGCTTTCGAGAACCTACGCCGCGCGGATCGGGGACACGATCGATGCCAATCAGGAGATGGTCGGATTGGGCGCGGCCAACCTGGTCGCAGGTTTGTTTCAGGGCCTCCCCATCAGCGCCAGCGCTTCGCGCACTCCGGTGGCCGAGGCGGCAGGCGCCAAGACCCAGTTGACCGGGGTCGTTGGAGCGATCACGGTCGCCGCGTTGCTCCTGGTGGCGCCGAACCTCCTGGGAAACCTGCCAACCGCCGCGCTCGCAGGGGTGGTGATGGCTTCAGCGATAGGTTTGATCGAGGTGGCTGACCTGCGGCGCCTCTACCGCATCCAGCGCTGGGAGTTCTGGTTGTCGATGGTCTGCCTGGCCGGGGTCGCCGTCCTTGGCGCCATTCCTGGGATCGGGCTGGCGATCGCCATTGCCATCGTTGAGTTTCTCTGGGATGGCTGGCGTCCGCACTCCGCGGTCCTGGGCCGGGTCGATGGTGTCAAGGGGTATCACGACATCAGCCGCTACCCGCAGTCGCGCCGGGTCCCGGGTCTGGTCCTGTTCCGGTGGGATGCGCCCCTGTTTTTCGCCAATGCCGAATTGTTCCGGGATCGGGTGATGATGGCCGTTGCGTCCTCACCAACGCTGGTGAACTGGCTTGTCGTCGGGGCTGAGCCTGTCACCAGTATTGATGTCACCTCTGCGGACACTCTGGATGAACTGGATCACACCTTGGCGAAGGCAGGAATCATGCTCTGCTTCGCCGAGATGAAAGATCCCGTCAAAGACAAACTCAAGCGCTTTGGGCTGTTCTCACAATTTGGAGACGATCGGTTTTTTGCCACGGTTGGGGAGGCCGTCAGCTGTTATCTCAAGGCCCATCCCGTTGATTGGGTTGACTGGGAGGATGAAGCCAAAGACCTCGCTGGCGCTGCCTCGGAGCTGAATCGATGAACTTGATTACCCAGCTCGCTCCGCCCCCACCTTCCGGAGCGCCTAGGCTGGTACACAGATACCAGACGACTCATGGCGCGCAACGGCATCCAGTTCCAGAATGGCTTTTCCCTGTCTTAGTTCCAGCGCCTGTACGGCACGGAGGAGTAATGTGAGGCCGCTCTGGAGATGGCGAGCTGGCCTGATGGCTTCCGTTGTCCCCTCTGCAACGGCCATGAGCATGGCCTGGTTTACGGCAGGCGACTCAAGCGATATCCATGCCGCGCCTGTGGCCATCAGGCAATACTCACAGCCGGCACGATCATGCAGGCGACCAAGCTGCCCCTGACCACGTGGTTCTTGGCCTTCTATCTGATTGGCCAGGCCAAGGCTGGGATTTCCTCTCTGGAACTGAGCCGTCATCTGGGCGTCAGCTACGACACCGCCTGGCTGCTGGACAACAAGTTCCTGCGGGAGATGAGCGAGCGGGAGGAGGCCTACGTTCTGCAGGGAAAGATCCAGATGGATGACGCTTATCTCGGCGGAGAACGCCCGGACGGCAAGGCAGGTCGCGGATCGGAGAACAAGATTCCGATCGTTGTGGCAGTGTCTCTGAACGAGGCCGGGCATCCGAGTGACGCCAGGATCACCCCCGTGGCTGGCTTCAGCTCCGAGGCGATTGGAGACTGGGCCAACAAACATCTGGTACCCGGCAGCTCCGTGCTCTCCGATGGTCTGGCCTGCTTCCGTGCCGACACCAGTGCGAACTGCCACCACGAGGCTGTCGACACCGGTGGAATGCACCCCAACGACCTGCCGCAGTTCCGTTGGATCAACACCCTGCTGGGCAACCTCAAGACCAGCCTCAGCAGCACCTTCCACGCCTTCAACTTTGATAAGCACGCCAGGCGCTACCTGGGCAGCTTCTGCTTTCGCTTCCACAGGCGCTTCGAGATGGCCGCGATGACTGAGCGGATAGCGAATGCGGTCTGCTGCTGCATGCCCTGCCCGGAGCGGGCCTTGAGGGTCGCGGAGGTTTATGGGTAATCGAGTGACTCTTTTACAGGACTGCTCGCATTTTGGCAATCACTTTCAACATTGCTGGACCACCGAATGGCTGCCCGGGTACTCCCAGCCAATGGCTCTTCTCTCAGCGCATCGGCTGCTTCAACCTCGCTTTCATCCCAGCTGATGGGTCATCAGGTCGGGGCCCATGGGCTCCGCGCGAAATGCTGTTGGGTTCACCGGCCTCCCACCCCGCAACTGATGAGAGGCGCGTGAGAGTATGCAGATTGGCCTCCACAAGGTGCCACTCAGTTTAACGAGCAGTTTGACGAATGATTCTTCGGTGATCTTTGCAAGTCGAATGCATTTCTCGCTGATTCCCCTTGGCCAAGGTGCCCGAGCGGCGGCGGATCATGCCCATGGCGGGGGGGGCTGAAGATTGGGTCATGTTCGTATCATCAAACTGACCCGCTGGCAACGTCGGCCGGGAGCGTATAGCGGGCTTCGATGGATACGCGGACGGCTGCCCGGGTGTCGTTCGGCGTTGCCTTATGATCCACTTCGATCTGGACCAACTCTTCAGCAAGATCCTCGTCCTTGATTTGTGCCCGCACCCACTTCGAGAAATCGCCGTTCTTCCGGTGGTATTCCCACGTTTCATCGTCCACACCATCGGCCAGTTGCAGGAAGACTTGCAGATTCGGTGCCTTCAGGTTCAACCTGCCATTCGGACCTCTGAAGTAAAAACTTCCCTCTGGCCCCAGGTTCCCCTCGGCATACTTCCGCGAATGCCGTTTCCGTACTGACCGCGGTTTTTTCGTGTGGATCACGATTGCTTCCGGACCGCCGCGTCGCCACACCATCGCGTCCCCCGTCGGGAGTTTGTTGCCCTGAACCGCCGGGCAGAGCGGCTAATTCTCTCCCGTTGCACTGCAGAACTCTGCCAGCGTGTCGCCCGGTTGCCCGCCGATCAGTAGGAGCGTGCCGACGTTCGCCATCGTCATCGGTTCCACAGCGCCTGGGTGAACGGTGATGAACAGGATGCCGCGTTCTGGCAACAGAGGCGCAAGCGCGACACTCGAAGGACCGTGCGGAAGCAAGTGATGGGTTTCGTCGATCACAAGCCAGTGTGGTCGACCCGTTCGTGCCTTCTCCTGGAGGATGTGTGGCAACAGTTCTGCGAAGAACGTCGGCCGATCGTTGAGAGGCACTCCCAGAAGATTCACGACGATCGACCGCCTCGGATCCTTGAGCGCATCAGTGATGTCATCTTGCTGCGGAGCCTGGGTCGGATTCCCGATGTGGTTTGCGAAGTCAAGAGTCTCGTAATCTCCCTCGGGGTCGATGACGAGTACCTGATAACCTGCGTCGGCCAACCTCTCCATAATGGAAGTCGTGATTGTCGATTTCCCGCTGCCCGATGTACCGGCCACAAGCACTCCGTGGCCAGCCGGATCTAGCGGAAATTCGGTTTTGTCGTCCGTTTCACCAATCAGAATGTGGTGACGAGAAAGTGTCTTCAGGTCGGAGAGATCATTCGAGATGAGGCGGTCGATGAGTTCCGCGACACCCGCTCCGCGAGCTTTGCCAATGACAAGATCGGCTGTCTCCTTGACCGCGGGCAAGGCGTTGGCAACCGCCGCCGAGCACTCGCACAGCCGCATGAAGGCATGGTCGTTCTCGGCATCTCCAATACCTACAGCATTGTGCGGCGACAGGGCGAGTTCCGCGAGTGCCGCAGCGAGCCCCGTTGCCTTGTTCACGCCAGACGGTAGCACCATCACCGAGCCTTTGTTGAAGATCAACTGGAGTTCGAGTCCGTACTCGTGGATGATCTTCAACACCTCGATGTGGTGCGGTTCGTGGGTTGCAACGATGACATAGCCGGTGGAAAGGGGCGATACCTTGTGGGCTCTCAACTCGGCCACGAACTTCGGCAGAGGCGGCTCGGCCAGAATGCGGACTTCCTTTGACTGCGGATTGAAGAGAACCGCCCCGTTCTCGACAACCACGAGATCGAACAGATCGAGACGTGGGAAAACTAGTTGTAGATCAGGCAGTTCTCGACCGGTAACAAGGAGGAGTTTGCGGCCTGACTTCTTTGCCCGTTCCAACGCTGCCAGAGTGGCGATATCCACATCATTATTGTGGGCGATCGTTCCGTCATAGTCGGTGGCAATCGCATGGAACCTCATGGGCCGCTTCGTAATGGGACCTATCAGCGAAGTTGTCCGCCCGGGGTGCCTGAACTGAGCACCGATATTCAGCTTAATGCGGGTTGAGCCTCAAGGGCCGCGAGTGCTGGGCATGTCTTCCATGGCATCGGTCTTGTGGCAGCGGTTCAGCTGCCGGCCCCTGATCGCTGCTGTTACCGATCGCGCCCTTGGAGGGATGCCAAAGGCACTCGCGTCAGCCCTTGCCGGTTGCTGCCCACCTGAGAAAAGCGAGGGGCTGGTGGGTATTCGCCAACAATGAAGTTGTCCGGCGCCTTCGGCGCCCTTACCGCCTACAGCGCTGGGAGTCCGGCGGCTTCGACCTGCTTCGAGCGCCGTGCTGACGGCTCAGGAGGCGAAGTGGGTGATCGTGCGCAGACCCACCAGGTTGCGCACGCGGCGGGCGTCGGCGGGAGTCAGCTCCAGCCGCACTTCCACCACACCGTCCCCGGGGGCTCCATCCGCAGGCTTGACCTGGCGCACCCGTCCCGTGAGGGTGCCGGGGAAGGCGCCGCTGAGGCTGTTGATCCGGGCGGCCTGGCCGAGGCGGATGCGGGCCAGGTCGTTGTCGTCGACTTCGGCGACGGCCTCGAGCCGATCACTGGTGCCGAGCTCGAGAATGCCCATCACGCCGGGCCTTTCGCCGACGCGGGCGTAGAGGCGCAGCACCTTGCCGGCCACGGGGGCACGTAATTCGCTGTTGCCCAGTTCGGCGTCTGTGCGGGCGATCGCCTGGCGGGTTTCGTTGATGCCGGCCTGCAGTTCGCGCAACTGCCGCTCGCGCTCCTGCAGATCGGCGCGAGCCAGCGCGCCGGCCCGCACCAGCGGCCGGTAGCGCTCTACCTCGGCCTGGAGGTGGCCGGCCTGGCGGCTGAGGCTGTCGAGGCGGCTCTGCAGCAGCTTGCGCTCCGCCAGCAGACCGGGGCCGGTGTCGAAGCGGGCCAGCAGCTGGCCGCGCTCCACCGGTTCCCCCTCCTTCACCATCAGGCTGATCAGGCGCGGGCTGATGCCGGCGGCCGTGATCGGACCGGCGAGCTTGCGCGATTCTCCCGCCAGTTCCAGGCGGCCCGGCGCAGAAAGCTCCTCGAACGGCCCGCTGGAGCGCAGCACGTAGGCGAGGCCGCCAGCCGTCACCATCAGGGCGAGGGCGCCCAGGCCGAGGGCCCAGCCCCGCGGAGGCGGACCGCTGTGGCCGCCGATCGCGGTGAGGCGAGGGGGAGAGTTCCGGGATCGCGGGTCAGGGGCTTGCACGATGCCTCCTTGCCTGGGCACCGTAGCCGCACCGTTCAGGCAGCACAGCGGCGATTCCGCGCGGCGGCCAGGGGCTCATTGGTCTTCGTTCACGGCCCGGTTGGCCCCGGCCTGCTTCTTCGACTCCTGTTCCTGTGCCGGAACGAAGCACAGCGGGGCCGCTGCCAGCACCGGGGCACGGGCGGATCGGCGCTTCACCGACATCAGCAACCAGCTGTGAGAGGTTGCGCCGACCTTACCGAAGCCGATGCTGAGCTGCAGGGCCGAGAGGCCGCTGTGGAGGATCACACTCCAGCGAGAGGCCTTGCCCGAGCCGGCGCGGTGTTCGAGCTGGGGGCCATGGCGGGTTCAGGCGAGTTGGCGGTTGAGCAGGCCGGCCAGCAGCAGGGCAACCGCCGTGGTGATCATCAGCGTGAGGATCTGGGCCGGCTGCAGGGGGGCCAGGCTCAGCACCTGCTGCACCCCTGGAAGGGCCAGCAGCAGCCACAGCCCCAGGCCGATGCCGGCACCGGCGGCGGTGACGGGGCTGCGGGGATCGCCGTTCAGCCACACCAGCCCACCGCCGCTGAGCAGCAGCAGCGAGAACACCAGGCTGCGGCGTGACTCGGCGTCCGTGTCGGCCCAGAAGGCCAGCACCAGCGCCGCCACCATCACCACGGCTCCCTGGGTGAGGGAATGGCGCCAGGTGTCGGGACCGAACAGGGGGGCCTCCGGCGGGCGGGGCGGCTGCCGCATCAGGCCCGGAGTGGCCGGCAGCGCCTCGAACACCACCGTGCAGGCCGGATCGATCACCAGGTGCAGCAGGGCGATGTGCACCGGCAACAGGATCAGGGCCTGCGCGGGTAGCAGCAGCGGCATCAGGCCGAGCGCCGCGATCGGCAGATGGATCGCCAGCGTGTAGCCCAGCGCCCGGTGCAGGTTGGCATCGACGCGCCGGCCCAGTTCCAGGGCCTGCACCAGATCGCTGAAGGTGTCGTGAAGCAGCACCAGATCGGCGGATTCCCGGGCCACGGCGGTGCCGCGCCTGCCCATCGCCACGCCGATGTCGGCGGCCTTGAGGGCCGGAGCGTCGTTGACGCCATCGCCGGTCATCGCCACCACCTCTCCGGCGGCCTGCAGAGCGCGCACCAGCTGCAGCTTCTGCTGGGGCATCACCCGGGCGAACACCGACACCTCACGGATGGAGGCAGCCAGCGCCTGCGGTTCGAGCGCTTCCAGCTCCTGGCCGGAGAGCACCGGACCCGCCGGCAGGCCAGCCTGATCGGCGATCGAGCGGGCCGTCACGGGGCTGTCTCCCGTGATCATCACCACGCGAACGCCAGCGCCTCGCGCCGTGGCGATCGCCGCCGGCACATCCGAGCGCAGCGGGTCCGCCAGGGCCAGGAAACCCACCGGCTCGAACAGGAAGCCGTGCACGTGTTCCGGCAGAGTGCCGCCGCTGGCCAGCGGTGGCCCCGCGTGCACCGGCACGCCATCGAGCCCGCGCGCCACCGCCAGCACCCGCAGCCCCTTGGCGGCGAGTCCATCGGCGGCGGCCAGCAGCGCGGAGCTCTGCCCCGCATCGAGGTGGCACAGATCGGCGATCGCCTCGGGCGCCCCCTTGGCCGCCAGCTGCAGGCCCCCTTCGCCATCGCGCCAGAGGCGGGAGAACACCAGCAGATCGCTCTGCAGCGGGTATTCGCGCTCCAGGGGCCACTCGGGATGGAGGTGCTCGGTGCCATCGAGATGGTCGGCGGCCAGGCGCTGGATCGCCCGTTCCATCGCATCCACCGGATCGCCGCGGCTGGCCAGCACCGCCAACTCGACCAGCTGATGAAAGGGTTCCTCCAGGGTTTCCCCGGCGCTCCAGACCTCCAGCTCAGGCCAGGTGAGCAGTTGCTGCACCCCCATGCGGTTCTCGGTGAGGGTGCCGGTCTTGTCGACGGCGAGCACGGTGGCACTGCCGAGGCTCTCCACCGCCGCGGGCCAGCGGGCCAGCACCCCGATCCGGGCCAGGCGCAGGGCGCCAAGGGCCAGGAACAGGGCCAGCACCACCGGAATCTCGTTGGGCAGCACCGCCAGGGCCAGGGCCAGGGCGGCGAGTAGGGCCTGGGGCCAGTTGCCGCTCATCCCCCCCTGGATCACCGCCAGGGCCGCGCAGAGCCCCAGCGCCAGCAGCGTGAGGCGAGAGGTCATGCGACGGGTCTGACGCTGCAGCCGGGTCGGCGGTGGCTGCACCGTGGCCAGGCTGCTGCCGAGCCGGCCCAGTTCGGTGGCTTCGGCCACGGCCACCACCTCCGCCCAGCCGCGGCCGCTGGCCACCAGCGAACCCGCCAGGATCCGCTCCCCTGGCGTGGAGCGGGCGACCGGCAGCGATTCACCGGTGAGCAGGGACTCATCCAGCCACAGTCCCACCGCCTCGCTGAGCGTGGCATCGGCCGCCACCCGATCGCCTTCCTCGAGGCGGAGCCGATCGCCCAGGCGCACCTGCTCGGCCGGCAGTTCGAGATCCTCGCCTGCCCGCCGCACATGGGCCCGGGGCGCCGACAGGCGCGCCAGTTCCGCCAGGGCGCGGTTGCTGCGCTGCTGCTGGACAGCATCCAGCAGGCTGATGACCACCACGAACACCAGCAGGATCCCGCCATCGACCCATTCCCCGATCAGGCCGTAGATCAGGGCGCAGGCCAGCAGCAGCAGGTTGGTGGGCTCCAGCCAGCTCATCCGGGCTCCGCTGTTGCCTTCGCACTAGCGGGATCTGCCAGCGATGACGATCAATCCCACACTTTCTGTTGATTCCCAGATCGTCGGACCGCTGTGATGCCTGAATCAGATGGGGGGCTCGGCCAGGGCCATCGTTGTTGCACCGACGGGCATCACAAGGCTTGACCCTGCTGGCGCCTGGCGTAGCCGGCAGCCCAGTCGATCGGATCCATCCCCCTGGGCACGAGCCGGGTGTAGTCCGGCAGGGTGAGGAGGCCATTGACAGCGATCCCCAGCAACTCGATCGAACGGCTTCCAGGCAGGTGCTGCCGCAGGCTGCCGTGCAGTTGCAGGAAGTACCAGGCCGAAGCTTCCAGCCCTGCCGTGGTTCGGCTCCAATAGGAAGAGTCGCGGCGACCATCCAGCAGATGGTCGCGTGCGTTGTGAGCCTTATCGGCGGCTGTTACAAGCAGCGAGGCGCAGGGCTTATGGACGAGTGAGGCGATGTAGCGCTGTTTGCGCAGCAGCCAGGGTTCCCTGGTTCCAGTACCTGGCACTTTCCCAGGATCTGTGCAATCACGCACGATGTCGGCCACGGTCTCCCCGAAGCGCCCGGTGATCGACAGATGGGTCTGTCCCGCGTCCTCGATGGAGTCATGCAGCAGCCCGGCAATGGCCTGATCCTCATTGCCGCCATCTTCCCAGACCAGGCTGCTGACGGCGATCAGATGGGCGAGGTAGGGGACATCCTTGCCTTCCCGCCGTTGATCACGATGCAGTTCTGCGGCCCAGCCCAGGGCATCGATGTAACGAGGCGTGATCAGCGCAGGTGAAGGCAGATTCGTCATACTCAGGCTGCCTGAGGTGTAGGGCCAGGGACATCGCTATGTCCGAGGGTGATGTCCGGCCGATCGTGCCCCCGGCAGCCGGAACGGCGAGAAGAACTCACGATCCAAGACTATCTCCAGGAGCCGGGAGGAGCCCGGCTCCTGCTCGGCTCAGTGGTCGCTGTAGTTTTGCTCGATCGACCGGGGTACCTGCTCCAGCAGCCTCGCTTCCAGTTCTCTCACCCGCTGCATCAGCTCCTGCCGGGAGGCTGATGGTTTCGGCGCTGCTGCCGGCATTGAAGCTTCTCGCCAGAGCAGGGCAGCCAGGCCGGTGAGGCAACCGATCACCAGCAGAGCCACGGCAAGTCCCTCGCAAGCCCCCGGGGTCGGCCGATGGTCATGCGGCGTAACCCGCAGGCCCCCTGAGGAGTTCTGTGGCGTCAAGGTGCTCTGCCAATTGCGACTGGATCCGAAGCCATCACGCAGGCCCCTCGATCGGCTCGAGAGAGCAGTGCACCCCCTGCCGGCGTAGATCGTTGATCAGCAACTCGCTGATGTCCT
>CAYHCE010000042.1:0-24110 GCA_964355015.1 uncultured bacterium
GTTCAGGCAACGGGCGGCTTGTGATCAGCATCGAACTGCGCTGCCGCGTGGCGATCACCCACATCCACTTGGTCAGCAGGCTGAACCGGTTCTGGGCAGCGGGCATGAAGGCCAGGTGGGCCACGCCCCAGAGCAGCCAGCCGATGGCTCCACTGAACCGCAAGCCCCGCAGGTCGGCCAGGGCCTGGAGCGGGCCCAGCACCGCCATGCTGCCGAAGTCGTTGTAGTGGAAGGGGGTTCGCGTTCGGCCCTCCCGTTTGCGGCGGATGTCCCCTGCCACCCAGGCTCCCGATTGCACCGCCGCCCCGGCCATGCCGGGCAGGAGCTGGCCGTCGGCGCCGAGGGAATAGCGGCAGAGATCGCCCACCACCCGGATCTCAGGGTGATACGGCAGGCTGAAATCGTCCGCCACGATCAGCCGGCCGCTGCGGTCGCAGGCGGCGCCAGTGGCCTCTGCCAGTAAGGCCCCCAGGGGTGAGGCGCACACGCCGGCGGTCCAGCAGAGTGTGGCCGCTTCGAGCACCCGCTCGCCATCGGCCGTGGCCACCCGTACCAGGCCGGGCTCGATCGCCCGCACCCGACCGCCCAGCAGCAGCTCCACCCCCACTGACTGCAGGTAGGTCGCCGCGGCGGCGGAGAGATCGGGGTGCATGTCCCTCAGCAGTCGCTGGCCTGGATCCACCAGCACGATGCGGCTGCAGCAAGGATCGAGCTGCTTGAAATCCCGCTCCATGGCATGGTGCATCAGCTCGGAGATCGAGCCGGCCAGCTCGCAGCCGGTGGGGCCACCGCCGACGATCACCACGGATTGCAGAAACAGGCGTTGGCGGGCGTCGGAGGTCTGCTCGGCCTCCTCCATGGCCGCCAGCAGACGCCGGCGAATCTCCAGGGCATCCTCCAGTTGTTTCATCGGTGTGGCCAGCGCTCGCCAGTCGTCGTGGCCGAAGAAGCTGCTGCCGGAGCCCGTCGCCAGGATCAGATGGTCGTAGGAGAGGCGCTGTCCGTCGCAGACCAGCTCCTGCGCCCGGGGGTTGATCACGGTGACCTCCCCCAGCCGCACCTGCACGTTGGCCTGCTCCCCCACCAGTACCCGCAGCGGCGAGGCCACGTCTCCAGGGGCCACCAGACCGGTGGATACCTGATAAAGGAGAGGTTGGAAGAGGTGGAAATTGCGTTTGTCGATCAGGGTGACCCTCAGCTCGGCACCCGCGAATGCCTTGCAGGCCGAGAGCCCGGCGAAACCGCCGCCGACGATCACCACATGGGGTTGGTGGCTCAGCCGCTCCAGGGGCGGCTCCAGCTCCAGGAAAAACCGCTCGGTTGCCATGGTGTCGGGTGCGGTTGTGACCGAACCCTATTCAGATCCTTCGGAACCGCCCAGATAGGTGGCCCGCAGGCCATCGTCGGCCAGCAGCTCGGCGGCGGTTCCCCGCAGGCGGACCGCGCCGGCCTCCAGCACCACGCCGCGATCGGCGATCGCCAGGGCTGCATGGGCGTTCTGCTCCACCAGCAGCATCGACAGCCCGCCGGCGTGCAGGTTCGCCAGGATTCCCATCACTTCCTCCACCAGCCTGGGGGCCAGACCCAGGCTCGGTTCGTCCAGCAGCAGCAGGGCCGGCCGCCCCATCAGGGCGCGGGCGATCGCCAGCATCTGCTGCTCTCCGCCCGACAGGCTGCCGGCCAGCTGGCGGCGCCGTTCCGCCAGCCGTGGGAAGAGGCCGTAGCAGCGCTCCAGATCGGCGGCGATGCCGTCGCGATCACGTCGTGCGATGGCGCCGAGCTCCAGGTTGGAGGCCACACTCTGACGCGCCAGCACCCGCCGGCCCTCCGGACAGTGACCGATCCCCAGCCGCACCGTGGCCTCGGTTGCGGTGCCGATCAGATCGCGGCCCCGCCAGGCGATCGACCCCCCCGCCGGCGGCACCAGCTGGGAGATGGCCCGCAGGGTGGTGCTCTTGCCGGCCCCGTTGGAGCCCAGCAGCGCCACCAGCTCACCCGTGTGGATCGTCAGATCGACCCCGGCGAGGGCGTGAATGCTGCCGTAGCGCACCGACAGCTCGCGGAGCTCCAGCAGCGGCGTACCGTTCATGCGCTTCCGCCCAGATAGGCCTCGATCACCAGCGGGTCGCGGCGCACGGCAGCCGGCGTGCCTTCGGCGATCCGCTGGCCGAAATTCAGCACCGCCAGCCGATCGCAGAGGCGCATCATCAGCGGCACGTGGTGCTCGATCACCAGCACCGTGAGCGAGAACTGCTGATGCAGGCGTCTGATCAGCTCGCTCAACTGCTCCTTCTCGGCTGGGTTCATGCCGGCGGCCGGTTCGTCCAGCAGCAGCAGGGCGGGGTCGGTGGCCAGGGCCCGGGCGATCTCCAGCCGTCGCTGCAGTCCATAGGGGAGGCTGGCGGCCGGCTGGGCGGCCAGGGGCGCGAGCTCCAGCAGCTCCAGGAGCTGCAGCGCCCGCTCCCGCAGACCCTCCTCCTGACGCCGGAAGGCTGGCCGGTTCAGCAGTGCGGCGGCCAGGGGTGAGCGGCCACCGCGGTGCAGCCCCACCAGCACGTTCTCCAGGCAGCTGAGCGGCCCGAACAGGCGCAGGTTCTGGAAGGTGCGCGCGATGCCCAGTCGGTTGAGCCGGTCGGGCGGTAACCCCGTGATCGCTGCGCCGCGCCAGCGGATCCTTCCTTCGCTGGGGGGCGTGACACCGGAGATGAGGTTGAACAGGGTGGTCTTGCCGGCTCCGTTCGGACCGATCAGCCCGTAGATCTCCCCCTGTCGCACCTGGAGCGACACCTCGGCGAGTGCCCGCAGGCCGCCGAAGCGGCGTCCGACACCCTCGAGCTCCAGCAGCGGTGGCGGGGCGGTCATCGTCACGGACTGGGAGCTCGACCACAGGGGGCCGCCTGGAGTTCGGCCTCACCTCGCCAGCGGCGGGGCAGGGCCGCCCGCAGCCGGGCGAACCGTTCCGGCGTGATCAGCCCCTGGGGAAAGAGGATCGGTCCCACCAGGATCACCAGGCCGAAGACGATCAACCGCAGGTCGCCGACGGGCCGCAGCAGTTCCGGCAGGGCAGTGAGCACCAGCCCTCCCAGCACCGGCCCCAGCCAGACCCGCGAGCCGCCGAACACCACGAAGGCCAGGCTGGTTATGCTGGCGTCGAAGCTGCCCTGGCGCGCGTTCCAGGTGTTGAGGAAATGGGCCGCCACCACGCCCGTCAGGGCCGCGATCAGAGCGCTGAGCACGAAGGCCGTCAGTTTCACCTCGGCCGTGGGGATGCCCATGCAGCGGGCGGCCAGCTCGTCTTCGCGGATGGCGGCCATGGCCCGCCCCAGCCGCATCACCTCGAGCCGGGCGCAGAGCCAGCAGGTGGCGGCCAGCAGCACCGCCGTGAGCGCCAGATAGCCGGCGGGTCCCTCGAACGGCTGGGGAATGCCGAAGATCCCCACCGCGCCACCGCTCCATTCCAGGTTGAGGTTCAGCACCCGCAGGATCTCCACCAGGGCGATGGTGGCGATCGCCAGGTAGATGCCGCGCAGCTGCAGCACCGGCCGGCCGAGCAGCAGGGCCACGCCGCCCGCCACCACCGCCGCCACAGCCATTTCCAGCAGCAGGGAGGCCAGGGGATAGGTGGAGCCGTTGCCGGCCAGGGCCGGCCAGCCGGTGGAGAGCAGGGCAGCCACGTAGCCGCCGATGGCATAGAAGCCCGGTGTGGCCAGCGACAGCTGGCCGCAGCGCAGCGGCAGATACACCGACAGGGCCAGCAGGGCACCGAAACCCATCTGCACCAGCAGGGAGAGATCCGTCATGCCTTGTCGCCCTGGGGTTTGCCGAGCAGTCCCTGCGGCCTGAGCAGCAGCACCAGGAACAGGAAGGCGTAGCTGACGCCGTCCTTGTAGCCCGAGAGCTCGGCCGGCACCAGGGCCTCCGCCAGGCCGATGATCAGGCCCCCCAGCACCGCCCCCGGCACGCTGCCCAGCCCGCCCAGCACCAGCACCCCGAGCCCCTTGAGCCCATAGCCGATGCCGAAGTAGGGCCCGGCGATGCTGACGCTCAGCCCCACCAGGCCGCCGGCCATCCCCGCCAGGAAGCCGCTGATGGCGAAGGCCAGCCGGATCATGCCGCCCGAATCGATCCCCAGCAGCCGCGCCGTGACCGGATCCTCCGAAACGGCCTGGAGTGCCTTGCCGCTGCGGGTCCCTTCCAGCCAGAGGGTGAGAACCAGCAGCAGCAGGGCCGCGATCGCCAGCAGGAGCAGTTGCACGCTGCGAACCTGGGCGCCGCCGAACGCGAACGCCGCCGGCAGGCCGGCCAGGGTACCGGCTGGGATCGAATAGCTCTCCGCCCCCATCAGGATCTGCACCACGTTCACCAGCACCACGCCGGCGCCGAGGCTGGTGATCAGGTACAGCAGCGGTTCGGCCTGCCGCTGCCGCAGGGGCCGGAAGGCCGTGGCCTCCACCAGCAGGCTGATGCCGGCCGCACCCAGAGCGGCCAGCGGCAGCGCCAGCCAGAACGGCAGGGCCAGCGGCAGCTGCAGGCCGGCCAGGGCGCCGTTGGCGCTCACGGCCCCGCCGATCAGCAGATAGGTGAGGTAGGCGCCGATCGTGAACACCGCCCCATGGGCGAAGTTGATCACCCCCAGCACCGAGAACACCAGGGTGTAGCCGAGGGCGAACAGGGCATACACCGCTCCTGCCGAGACGCCGTTGATCAGGATCTGCAGCAGGTGATCCACGCGGCGGCGCTCAGTTCAGCAGCGCGAAGCGGCCCGATCGCCCCCCCGGTCGCATCTGCACCCGGGCCACGTAGAACCGCTTCTGCACCACCTCCCCACCGGGGGTGAAGGAGATCTCCCCCAGCGGGGTGTCGTAGCGACCGGAGAGGATCTCGCCGATCAGCTCCCGGCGCGCCTGCGCCACGGTGAGGCCGGCCAGGGGCTTGCGGCGGTTCAGCCGCTCGATCGCCTCGGCCACCACCTGGTAGGCCGTGAAGGCCTGGGCGGTGAGCTGGGGCGGGATCGCTCCCCCCCTGGCCTCTCTGTAGAGCTTCAGGAACTCCTGGTTGATCGGGGTCGGCAGTTCGGGGCTGTAGGCCTGGGCGATCAGGATGCCGTCGCAGAACTGCTGGCAGATCGGATAGATGTTGGGCGTGTTCATGCCGTTACCCACCACGATCGAGCCCTTGTAGCCGAGTTCCCGCAGCTGGCGGATCAGGTTGCCCCCATCCACCGCCTGGGCCGAGATCACGATCAGATCCGGTTTTTGCCGCAGCGCGGCCGTGATCTGGTTCTGGAAGTCCTGGTCGTTGAGCTGGGTGCGCTGCACCGTCACAGGCTTCAGTCCCCTGGCGGTGAGGGCCTTCTGGAAGATGGCGGTTTCCGAGGTGCTGTAGGCGTCGTCCTGGGCGTAGAAGACCGCCGCCCGGCGGATGGCTGGATTCAGTTCGAGCGCCTTGGCGATCGAGAGTGGCGCGATCACGGCGCTCGAGGCCGAGACGCGGCTGATGAAGCTGCCCAGCTCGGGAATCCCCAGGGCGGTGTTCGAGGGGGCCACCACCGGTACGCCACGGCGCTGGGCGATCGGATCGGCCGCGAAGGCCTGCTGGGAGAGGGTGGGTCCGATCAGGGCCACCACGCCGCCGTCGATCAGCAGGTTGAAGGCCTGGCTCGCCGTCTGCTCGTCGCCGCCGCCATCCTCGATGCGCAGATCGACAGCCGGTCCGCCGGCCCGGCTGTGGGCAAGCCGCAGGCCGATCTGCTGATCCTGTCCGTAGGCGTTGGCGTTGCTGGTCAGGGAGATCACCGCCCCTACCGGCACCCCTTTGGCCAGGTTCAGGGGCTGGTCGCCCGCCCCCCTGCCGCAGCCCGCCAGTGTCGCCACCAGGCACAGCCAGCCGGCGACGCGGGCCGGCCGGGATGCCGCACGAAGGCCCTTCCCCATCAGGCGATGGCGGCGAAGCACTCGCGGAAGGCGGTCAGGGTGGCGTCGATGTCGGCGTCGCTGTGGGCCAGGGAGGTGAAGCCCGCCTCGAAGGCGCTGGGGGCGAGGTAGACGCCGCGCTCCAGCATGGCCCGGTGCAGCAGACCGAAGCGCCGGGTGTCGGCTGCCTTGGCAGCCTCGAAGTTGTGCACAGGCCCCTCGCAGAGGAAGAAGCCGAACATGGCGCTGATGCTGCCGCCGCTGATCGGCAGGCCGGCCTCACGGGCTGCCGCCTGGATGCCGTCGGACAGGCGCCGGGTGATCGTTTCCAGCCGCTCGTAGGTGCCCGGCTGCTTCAGCAGCTCCAGGGTCTTGATGCCGGCGGTCATCGCCAGAGGGTTGCCGCTGAGGGTGCCCGCCTGGTACATGGGGCCCGCCGGAGCCACCATCGCCATGATGTCGGCCCGGCCGCCGTAGGCCCCCACGGGCAGCCCTCCGCCGATCACCTTTCCCATGGTGGTGAGGTCGGGGGTGATGCCGAACTTCGCCTGGGCGCCGCCGTAGCTGATGCGGAAGCCGGTCATCACCTCGTCGAAGGTGAGCAGGGCGCCGTGCTCGATGGTGAGCTCGCGCAACCCCTCCAGGAAGCCGGGCTCGGGGGTGATGAAGCCGGCGTTGCCCACCACCGGCTCGAGGATCACGCCGGCGATCTCGCCGGGGTTGTCGGCGAAGAGCTTCTTCACCGCCTCAAGATCGTTGTAGGGGGCCGTGAGTGTATTGGCGGTGGTGGTGCGGGGGACGCCGGGGGAATCGGGCAGACCGAGGGTGGCGACCCCCGAGCCCGCCTTCACCAGGAACATGTCGGCGTGGCCGTGGTAGCAGCCCTCGAACTTGATCAGCTTGTCGCGGCCGGTGAAGGCGCGCATCAGCCGCAGCACCGACATGCAGGCTTCTGTGCCGGAATTGACGAAGCGCACCATCTCCACGCTGGGGACGGCCTCGATCACCAGCTCTGCCAGGGTGTTCTCGAGAGCGCAAGGGGCCCCGAAGCTGGTGCCCTTGTCGAGAGCAGCGTGCAGGGCGGCGATCACTTCGGGATGGGCATGGCCGCAGATCGCCGGGCCCCAGCTGCCGATGTAATCGATGTAGCGGTTTCCGTCCACGTCCCAGGCGTAGGCGCCCTTGACCCGGTCGAACACGATCGGCTGCCCTCCGACCGAGCGGAACGCCCGCACCGGTGAACTGACGCCACCGGGCATCAGTTTCAGGGCGGCGCTGAAGATCTCCTGGGAATGGGCCGTGTTCAGGGAAGGAGCCGATACCGGGGCTTCAGGAGTGGCCGACGTCAAGGCGTGATCCGCGGACAGTGGAGGGTTCTGCGGCGCACGCGCAGACCGCGGCAGCCTCAGACGAGTGCCCATCCTGACCCAGAACGGGTCCGATCCATCCATCCGGCGCCAAGGCGGCCGATCAGCAACGGATCTGAGGCCGCTTCAAGGCCCGCCGCAGGCGGCATGGCTATGGTCGTAGCGGCTGAAAACCCTCTTTTTGGCTGAGCTGCCTGCCCAGACCCTGCCCTGGAAGCGGATCGAGCGGCGCCTGCGCCAGCTGCTGCCCGCCCGGGCGGTCGTGGCCCGGCGTCAGGAGCTGCTCACCTACGACAGCGACGGTCTCACCCTGAATCGTCATCAGCCCCCTTTGGTGGTGCTGCCCGAGACCACCGCTCAGGTGGCGGCGGTGCTGGGCCTCTGCCAGGAGCTGGCTGTGCCCTTCGTGGCGCGGGGCAGCGGCACCGGCCTCTCCGGCGGGGCGGTGGCCGAACAGGAGGCGCTGCTGGTGGTCACCAGCCGCATGCGCTCGGTTCTGGCGCTCGATCTCGACAACCAGCGGATCACGGTGCAGCCGGGCGTGATCAACAGCTGGGTCACGCGGGCCGTGGCCGGAGAAGGCTTCTATTACGCCCCAGACCCCTCCAGCCAGGTGGTCTGCAGCATCGGCGGCAACGTGGCCGAGAACGCCGGCGGGGTGCACTGCCTCAAGTACGGCGTCACGAGCAACCACGTGCTGGAGCTGGAGGTGGTACTGCCCGACGGCACGATCACCACCCTGGGCGGGCCGCTGCCTGAGATGCCTGGGCTCGACCTGCGCGGTGTGTTCATCGGCAGCGAGGGCACCCTCGGCATCGCCACCGCCATCACCCTGCGCCTGCTCTGCCAGCCCCAGACCGTCCAGGTGCTGCTGGCCGATTTCGCCTCGATGGAGGCGGCGGGCGAGGCGGTGCGCACGGTCACGGCGGCGGGGGTGTTGCCGGCGGGGATGGAGATCATGGACAACTTCACGATCAACGCCGTCGACGATCTGTTCGGCGCCGACGAGTACCCCCGCGACGCCGCGGCGGTGCTGCTGATCGAGCTCGACGGCCGCATCGAGGAGGTGGGGGCCGCCGCCGAGCGGGCCATCGAGCTCTGCCGCCGGGCGGGCGCACGGTCGATCCGGCGGGCCGAGAGCGAGGCCGACCGGGCCCAGCTCTGGAAGGGGCGCAAGTCAGCCTTCGCAGCGGTGGGCCGCATCACCCCCACCTATTACGTCCAGGACGGCGTCGTGCCTCGCACCGCCCTGCCTGGGGTGCTGGCGGCGATCGAGCAGCTCAGCCGCCTTTACGCCTTGCCGGTCGCCAACGTGTTCCACGCCGGCGACGGCAACCTTCACCCCCTGATCCTCTACAACGCCGGCGAGCCCGATGTGAATGAGCGGGTGCAGGCCCTCGGCGCCGACATCCTGCGGCTCTGCATCGACGCCGGCGGCAGCATCACCGGTGAGCACGGCGTGGGGGCCGACAAGCGCTGCTACATGGACTGGATGTTCCAGCCCGAGGATCTGGCCACCATGCAGTTGGTGCGCCACGCCTTCGATCCCGACGGCCGCGCCAACCCGGGCAAACTGTTCCCCACGCCCCGCAGCTGCGGCGAATCTGCCCGCACCGCCCGCAGCCTGCGGGTCACGGTGGCTGCTGCGCCTGAAACGATGCCCTCAGATCCTGCCCGCGTCTCGACGGAGCCACAGGTCCTGGAGGTGTTCTGAGGCCGGCCGATCCGGCTCGGCTCAGAGCACCTTTTGCACGTCCACCGGCCCGCGGCCTTCGTCGTTGAGTTCGCGTGCCGCGCGCAGGGCGGCCTCATGGGTGTGGAACTGGTGCGCCTGCTCCGGACTGTCCACCTCCACCAGATGCATGTCCTCGCCTGTGATCCCCAGGAACTCGCCGTTGTCCAGCCGGCGCAGCGCATAGCGCTCCGGCTGGGTGCAGTCCATGGGGTGGCTGGGGTCGATCGCGGGTGCCCAGAAGTTCATCGTGCCGACGCCGCTCATCTGCCATGACCCTAAGGATGCCCATCGAACCGCGCCGCCACTCGTTACAGGCAGCCGTGCCAGGAACGGCTGATCGCCTGGAGCCGCCCGTCGCTTCGACCTGAGAGCGCCGCTGCCCTGCAAGCCTGTGATCAGTCGTTCAGCTGGAGCGACACCTGCTCGCCCGGTAGGGCCACCTCAACGCGCTGCAGGCGGAGTTCCGCCGCCGCGAATCCGCCGAGGATGGCTGTGGCCTGATCGACAGGACAGGCACCGGCTGGGGCATCTGCCGGAGCACCACCGGCACAGAGGCGGTGCTGGTGCACACGGGCAGTGCCGAGCCTCAGACCCGCCCAAGCTGAGGCCAGGAGTCTGACGGGCTGGCCGTCAGCCGGTGGTCACCGGCTCAGCCCACCCAGCGGTAGCCGCAGGTGCCGCGGCAGCTGTGGGGGCCGGCGGCTGGGCCTGGCTGTTGGCAAGGTCGTGGATCTGCTGCAGAAAGCCCGCGTAGGTGGGGGAGCCGTCCGGGGCGTAATTGAGGTTCTTGAACAGTCCGGTGAGCCGGGTGAAGAAATCGCGGACAGCCGCCTTGTCCTCGAAGTGGTAGACGCGGTTGACCAGTTCGCAGACCAGATCGAAGGAGGTTTTCTGGCGCTCGATCGGGGAACTGGAATCCACCTCGTCGAAGGCGTCCTGCTGCAGGTAGGCCATGTCGACAAAGAGGGATTTCTGATAAAGGATGAAGTCGTCGGTGGTGACGCCCTCTTCGCCAGTCACCTGAATCATCTGGTTCACCGCTTCACCACGGCGCAACAGGTCGGTCATGGCCTGCACGCGATTCACCCAGTCTGGGGCGACATGCTTGGCGAACCAGCCCTCGAGCTGGCCGAAATAGCGCGACCAGGAGATCAGGATATCGACTGCGGGATAGAAGCGTTTATAGGCACGATCCGCACTCAGACCCACGAAGGCCTTCACAGTGCTGAGCGTGGACTGTGTGACAGGCTCCTCGAAGTTGCCGCCGGCCGGAGACACCGTACCGATCATGGTGAGGCTGCCCACGCTGCCGTCATTGGTGCGTATGATACCGGCCCGTTCGTACACACTCTTGATCGAGGAATCGAGATAGGCGGGGAAGGCTTCTTCCCCGGGAATCTCCTCGAGGCGGCCGGAGGTTTCGCGCATCGCCTGGGCCCAGCGCGAGGTGGAATCAGCGATCAACAGCACGTTGTAGCCCATCTGGCGGTAGTACTCACCCAGGGTGAGGCCTGTGTAGATCGAAGCTTCCCGGGCCGCCACGGGCATGGAGGAAGTGTTGCAGATGATGATCGTGCGATCCATCAGAGACCCACCGGTATGCGGATCGGCGAGCTGGGGGAACTCGGTGAGCGTTTCCACCACCTCACCGGCCCGCTCCCCGCACGCCACCACGATCACCACATCCACGTCGGAGTGGCGGGAGATCATGTTCTGCAGCACCGTCTTGCCGGCACCGAAGGGTCCTGGAATACACCCGGTGCCCCCGCGCGCGATGGGCAGGAAGGTGTCGATGATGCGCTGGGTGGTGATCACCGGCTCCTCGGGAAAGAGACGCTCGGACAGGCGCCGCTCCAGCAGGCCCTGGGGCAGGGGTCGACGCACCGGCCATTCCTGCGTGAGGGTGAGGGAGCGGGTGTTGCCCCGGGCGTCCCGGATGCGGGCCACCGCCGTGTCGATGGTGAAGGTGCCCTGCTGGATCCAATCGAGGCTGACCTCCCCAGGTTCGGCGAAGGGAATCATGATCTTGTGGGTGAAGCGGCCCTCCTGCACGGTGCCGAGCACATCACCGGCCCGGAGGCGATCACCCATCCGGGCGGTGGACTGGAAGGACCACTTCCGCTCGGGGTCGAGGGGGGCCACCACCACGCCACGGGGCAGGAAGGTGCCATAGCCCGCCGCCAGCCCGGCCAGCGGATTCTGCAGACCGTCGTACACCTGGCCGAGCAGACCGGGACCGAGGGTGACCGAGAGCAGTTCGCCCGACTGCTCGACGGGATCCCCCACGCCCACGCCCTTGGTGCTCTCGTACACCTGGGCGTCGGCCATGGTGCCGTGCACCCGCAGCACCTCGGCCTTGAGACGCTCCTGCCGGTCGCCGTCCTTGCGGGTCGGGAGGATATAGATCACCTCGTTCTTGATGATCGGACGAGAATGGGTATCCGCCATGGCGATGGTCACCAGGTCGTCCTGAACGGCGACCACGCGGGCGGCGTTGAAGGTGGCGTCGGTCATCGGTGGGCAGAGACTTGCTGAGGGGCTGAGGCAGTGGCTGGAGCGGCCGTAGGGCGATCGGCATCTACCGCGTTGATGACACCCTCCAGGGCAGCGTTGACGAGGCCGCCGAACCGCGTCAACGCGGCCTGGGCGTCGTAGTGGGACCATCGATCCACCAGCGCCCAGCGGGCAACGTACAGCGCAACGGCCTCGAAGTCGAAGTTGTGACCGAAAGAGAGGCGGTCGAGGTCCTTCCAGATCACCCTGAACAGAGTGCGCTCCAGATTCACCAGATCTCCCGCTTCCAGATAGTCGCTGACCTCGGGAATCCAGGGGAACACCGCATCGAGACCGAAGGCGGGCGTTCTCCAGCGGCGCTCGATCGGGGTCACCCAGGAGCCGAACCCCCAGGGCTGGCCCGTGGGAGGCTCGCCCTCGCCGCGGTGGCGGCGCCGCAGGGCCGCCAGGATCGTTCGCATGTCGAGTCGCTGGGTCACCATCTGCCGCAGAGTGGGGTTCGAGACCTCGCGGAAGAAGCGGCGCGCCGACTCCAGCAGGCGGGCATCGACCGTTCCATCCGGGCTCTCGTCATCCCGCACCACCTGCGAAAGGAAACCCGTCATCTGATCGAGGGTGCGCCGGTCATCGGGGGACAGCAGGGTCAGACGACTCTCCAGCTTCAGCATGGAGATGGCCGGCTCCCGCTCCTCGAGCAGACCGCCCAGGGGAGGCAGGCTGGCCATCAGCACGATGTACCGCGTATCCGGAAAGGCAGGACTCATTTCACGATTCCCTCCAGCAGGGCCCTGAAGCGGGGTTGCAGGTGCTGGAGGATGGCCTCGGATACAGCCGCGTCGCTGAGGTCGAGTTCCACTTCGCGGTCAACCAGCCGCATCCGCATGCCGGTCTGGTTGTCGGATGCGACTCCGAATGTCACGCCCTCGCGTAGCAAGCCGCGGGAAACGAGCTGAACAAAATGGGTGAGCACGCCGCTTTCAAGCTCCTGGGGATGCTGGCTCAGCTCCTCCAGGCCGGTGACGTGACGAGGCAGGATCACTTCGATCTGTTCGGAGCGATCGGCCTCCTCGCGCACGCGTCCCACCACCTCCAGGATCATCTTCTCGAGGATCTCCTGTTTCTGCTGCTCCCCCCCCACCAGCTGGCGCACCTCGCCCCGGAACTGCTCCATCAGCTGCGACTTGAGGGCCAGAACCGCATCCCGCAGGGCCAGCTCCAGGGCCTGCCTGCCTGAGCTTTCCAGGGTTTCCGCTTCCAGGCGTGCTTCCTGCACGATCTGATCGGCCTGCTGTTCGGCCTGATCGAGAGTGCGCCTGGCCGCGGCCCGGGCATCGGCCACCAGCTGGTCGGCCTGGCTCTGGCCGGCGGCCACACCCTGGTCGCGCAGGCGTGCGATCAGTTCGTCGACCCCGGCGGCCACCTTGGCCGGTGTGTCTTCACGCTTGGTTCGGGACTTGGGCATCGAACTGCAGGGCAGAGGTGAGAGGGTGGCTGGTCACTTGCTGGAGATGCCGCCGACGAGCACAAGGGCAAACACGAAGGCGAAGACGGCGAAGCCTTCCACGATGGCGGCGGGCGCCAGGGAGATGCCGAAGATCTCCGGCTTCGACTTCGATGCGGAGATCGCCGCGGCGCAACAGATGCCCTGGTAGATGGCTGCGATCATGAAGGCGAGCCCGGACAGCACACCCAGCCCGAACAGGGCACCGGCATTGCCTGGCAGCACCGGCCGGTTGAGGATGAACATCACCACGATGCCGTAGATCGACATCGTGGAGGGAAGCGCGGCAAGGCCGACGAAACGACCGTAACCGCTGTTGACTTCCAGCATCGCCCCGATCGCAGCCTGACCGGCGATGGCGCAGCCGATCGAGGAACCGATGGCACCGAGGGCCACCGGTGCGTAGATGCCGATCCAGCCGAGCACGAGTTGAGAGAATTGATCGTTCAAGAGGAAATCTCCTGTTTGATGAAAGGCCTGAAGGGAAAGCCTTCCCCGGAAAGGCCCCAGTTGAAGAATTCGATGAAGTTCAACCGAAGGCCGTGGACGAATCCGCTGACGATGGCCAGCAACAGATTGATGCCATGGCCCAGCACAAGAATCAACAGTGCGAGCGGTACACCCAATGCTAGGCCAGATCGCGAGACCTGCCCAGCCAGCTGATTGAAGGTCACCGCCAGGGATGCACTCGCCAGCCCAAGGGCGAAGAGTCGGAGATAACTCATCACATCCCCGAACAGGCTCAACATCTTCATGAGCGATTCCAGGCCCTCCAGCAGGCGCAACAGCAGATCGGCCGGACGCTTGACGGGATGTTCGCTGCTGAACAGCAGAACGGTCAGCAGTCCACCGGCGATCAGTCCGATGCCCGGGTTGAAATAGGGGGCTACCCCGCCGCCGAGATACAGCGTCACTCCGCCCAGGATCACCGCCATCCAGCCGATCGGAGGGGCCTTCTTCGCAAGAGAGCGGGCTCGCAGGGCCACGATGCCGTTGGCCATCAGCAGGTGGATACATCCGACCACCACCGACAGCTTTATCTCCGCACTGAAATCATAGAGATTCAGCAGCTTGAATCGCGCCAGCAGGGAACCCGGCGGGGGATCGATACCGAAATAGCATCCGATCAGAATGCCGTACACGAGCGACATCAACAGCCCGACCACCGCCAGAATGCGGAAGTGGCGGCCGCTCGGCGAACGGCCCATCGCCTTCCATTTCACGGCCACCAGCAGCCCCAGCACCAGGGCATAGCCGGCGTCGGCCATGATGATTGCGAAGAAGAACGCAAACGAGAAAAACACCATGATCGAGGGATCCCAGTCTCTATAGGCGGGTGTCTCGTAGAAGGTCACCAGATCCTGGCCGCCGCTGAGGAAGGAGGGATTGCGCAACAGGGTAGGCGGGTTGTCCTTCGGCTCCGGCACTTCGGCCAGGTAGGCCAGACCGTGCTGGCGGGTGAAGGCGTCGAGACGAGGCAGGGCGGGGCGTGGGATCCAGCCCTGAAGTTGCAGCAGCGTGCTGTCGTCGAGTGCCATGCCGCTGGCCTGCTGCCGCGCCTGGGCGTCCTCGGCCTGGGAGAGGTGCTTGGAGAGCAGAAAGATCCAGCGGCTGAGCGATTCGTGCTCCGCCTCCACATCCTCCAGGTCGGTGCGGGCGGTATCGAGCTGGTGGCTCACATCGCGATGCGACAGGAATCCCACATGGGAGCGCGGCACCGGCAGGAGGGCAGGGTCGGGTTCCTGTTCAGCGATCAGGGCGTAATAGCCGTTGCGGGCGCTTTCGTGCAGGCGCTGCCAGGGCACATTCATACCGCTCAGGGCCTGGCGGAATGCGGCGGCCTTGGGAGGGGGCACACGATAGAACCAGAGGCGGAAGCCCGCCAGGGTTTCGATGTCGGGGAGTTCGAAGTTTCCCCAGTGTTTCAGTTCCTCGAGCCGCTTGCGGAGCGTCAGCACCCGATCCTCGGCCTCCCGCTTCCGCTGGCGGTTGGCCAGGGCCTCGGCCACGATGCGATCGAAATCAAAGTCAGCATCCACCCGCGTCTGATGGCGCCGATGCCTCACGTCCATCAGATAGCGGAGGGCCTGGCGGGCGTCCTCGCTGGGCCGCGACGCGACGAAATTCACCTCCTCCAGGGCCTCGGCCAGAGGAATCAGATGTACGCAGCCCAGGCTCTGCAGACCATCGAGGAGATGCTCCCGGTCGGCGGAGAGCCCGAGCAGGGTGACCTTGGCGAGAGGGATGATCGTCATGGCACCAGGGGGGATGGGTTCTGTTTCTTGCGCTTGGCGATCTTGGAATTCACCACGCCGGCGCGCTCGGCATCACCCAGATAGATCACGATCTTCTTGATGTTGCTGCGGGCCCGGGGAATCAGCACCTTGTCGAACAGGTTGAAGCGCTGGGTCACCTTGCGCTCGGCCTGCCGCAGCAGCTCCAGTCGTTGCCGGGCCACGTTCAGCTGCAACTGATTGCGGATGGCCTCCTGCAGCCAGACCACCACGGCGTCCACCCAGAAGGGGCGGGTCAGCAGACCGTAATCGGCTGTCCGGAAGTCCACTCCTTCCAGCTTCGGCAGACGCGTGCCCATCAGGTTCTCCTCCGACTGGTGGACGGACGCGATGGTCACCAGATCCGAAAGGTCGATGTGCTCATTGGCCAGCATCGGGCAGGTGCGTCCCACCTCCGCCTCGATGTCGGACGCCCGGGCCAGGGTCTGGGCCAGCTGGCGTCGTGCGATTTCCCGCTGCGCCCCCAGCAGGCGGCGTTTGAGATCCAGTGACGGCAGCACATTGTGATAGGTCTTGAGCAGACCCTTCTGCCGGCTGAGCTCAGCCTTGGTAAGGGAGAGTCTGCTCATGCTGCCGCGGCGGGTTGCGGGACTTGCTTCGGAAAGTACTTGTCGATCAGCTCCTGCTTCATCAGCAGTTCCTGTGGTTCGAAGCACTCGGAGAGGGTCTGCCAGGCCAGATCCAGTGCGGCCTCCAACTGCAGGTCCACGTTGATGTCCATGAAGCGCTGGCGGAAGAGGTCGCCGAAGCGGATGAGTTTCTGGTCGTAGTCGGAGAGTTCGAAGGCCATGGCCTGTTTCTGCTGCGCATCCCTCGCACCGGCGTACAACCGGATCGTGGTGTTCATGATCTGGCTGTGGTCCTCCCGGGTCACCTTGCCGATCACGTTCTGCTTGAGCCGCGACAGTGAGCCGAAGGGATCGATCATGCCGTCATGCAGATAGAATTGACCCTCGGTGATGTAGCCGGTGTTGTCCGGAACCGGGTGGGTCACGTCATCCCCGGGCATGGTGGTCACAGTGAGCACAGTGACGGAGCCTCCCTTGGCGTAGTCGGCGGCCTTTTCGTAGCGACGGGCCAGCTGGGAGTAGAGATCACCGGGATAGCCGCGGTTGGCCGGCACCTGATCCATGGAGATGCTGATCTCCTTGAGAGCATCAGCAAAGGAGGTCATGTCGCTGAGAAGCACCAGAACGCGCTTGCCTTCCTCCACCGCGAACTTCTCGGCCACTGCCAGGGCCATATCGGGAATCAGGATCCTCTCCACGATCGGGTCCGAAGCAAGATTCACGAACATCACCGTGCGGGGGAAAACCCCGGCCTCCTCGAAGGTCATGCGGAAGGAGTAGTAGTCGTCAAAGATCAGACCGAGCCCGCCGAACACCACGATGTCGGCATCCGCCTGAATGCCGATCCGGGCCAGGAAGGGATTGAACGGTTCACCGGAGACCGAAAAGATCGGAATCTTCTGACTCTCCACCAGACAGTTGTAGATGTCGATCATCGGCACGTTCGTGCGGATCATCCTGGAGGCGAGGATGCGGCACATCGGATTCACTGACGGACCACCGATCGCCACCCGTGGATCCTGGGTCAGATCGGGCCCACCATCAATGGGCTCGCCGGTGCCGCGGAACACCCGGCCGAGGATGTTGCCGGAATAGGTTGCCGTCATCGGGTGGCCGAGAAAGCGCACCTTGGAATTGGTGGAGACCCCCTTGGTACCGCGAAAGACCTGGAGAGCCACCGAGTTCTGCTTCAGGTCGATCACCTGGGCCAGCGAGGAACTGCCATCGGCGTTCTGCAGCAGCGCCAGATCGTTGAAGCGGGGTGCAGCTTCCCCACCCTCTGTCCCCGGTGGCACCTCGATCCGGATGATTTCGCCCACGATCTCCAGAATCTTGGAGTAACTGATCAGGTCAGACATCAGGGCATTGCCGCAATTGTAGAAATCAGGCAGCAGGCAGGCTGCCTGCAGGCAACGATTCGCCTGTCTCCAGGTCCTCCGTCTACCCGGAAGGCTAGGTTGCTCTCCTCGGGGGGCAAGAGTTTTTTTCTTCCTTGCACACCATCCTTCGCGCCTGCTCCGTCGGGGCGGTGCTGCCGCTCAATTTTAAGCCCGATCTGGATGCGGGAGCCGTCGTGAGCGCCTCGATCAGGCCCACCCTCTCGGCGGCAGCTGCTCTCGCCGCAGCTTTAAGTCATACGGGCTTTACGCATGGCTCGCTGCCACCAACCTGAAGCAATCCTTCTTCTTCAGCGGCAGCCTCCGGTTCGGCCCCCTGGCCATGACCCGGGCCTCTTGCCCGCCCCCGAGCCCCACACAGGCACCTCCCCGATCGCTTTCCGGCTCGCCGCTGCTCAGCCCCCGCCGCTCGCCAGGCCGATGGCCCGCGACAGGGTGAGCGCCACCAGATCCATCATCGCCACCCCCTGCACCACGAACAGGACTTTCATCAGGGGCGTGGTGGGCGTCGCCCCGGAAGGCTCGAACTGCAGCAGGGCCATCCAGGAGGCATAGAAGTAGTCGAGGGCGCCGTCGTCGCCGAAGTCTGCGGAGAAGCGCAGTTGGCGCCTCCCCCTGGAGCGGGCCCCCGTATCGAGCCGCCAGTAGAGCCAGCCGAAGGCCGTGAGGATCACCGGCAGGAAGATCACCAGTTGGATCAGCAGCAGGCCTCCCGCCTTGAGTGGTGCCAGCAGCAGCAGATTGAGCAGCACGAACTGCAGCAGGCAGCGCAGGCAGAGCAAGGCGCCGATGGCATCGAGGGCCCAACCGATGGGGCGGCCCAGCAAGGCCCTCACCAGCACCACAAGCAACACCGTCGCGATCGCCAGATGCAACCCCGGGTGGCGGATCACCGTGAGATCGAACAACCGGAACACCGCCAGAGTGAACCCCCGGATGCCCGGATCAGCGATCTGGCTGGCGCCCTCAGGCAGTGCCCTCAGGAACAGCCCCGCCGCCAGATGGGCCGCCATCAGCACCAGCAGCATGCCGATACGGCCGAGGACAGCGCGCAGCTGCAGCAGGGTCTGCCAGGCCGGTCTCATGGGTCAAGGATGGCAAGACGATCGGCACGGGCCAAAATCGGGTGAGAGGGTGAGAACTTGCCGCCCCGTTCCCCATCACCACGCCGGCTTCCTGAACTGATTGTCAGCCGATCCACTGGCCACGGGAAAACCGAAGCGTGAAGAGCACCATCAGCAGGCTGCCGAATCCCAGCAGGAAGACCAGCCAGCGCGGGTGTTTGCTGAACCAGGCGCCGTAGAGCATCAACAGCGGCACGGTGGCGAAGACATGCCGCTCCAGGCTGATCGTGTTCTGCTTGAGCAGATAGGCGACCAGGCTGGCGACGCCGAACAGCGACAGCTCCAGTGGCATCCGCCTGAAACCCCAGGCACAGAGAGGAATCGCGCCGACCGTGAACAGCAGGCAGAGGGCACCCGTGCCGCCGATGAGCCAATAGGCCAGAAAGGCCAGCACGGAAACCAGGAAGCTGGCGTTCCGGTGGCTGTGCCGCAGGCGCACGGCCACCCCTGCCAGCAGCAGGCTGGCCCCCAGCATGGCCGGGTAGGCCAGATCCACAAGGGCTCTCGCCTTGGTGTTGGCGGGCCCCAGGAAAACCCGTGACAGCCGCTTCAGCCAGAACGGCAGACCGGAGAGATTGAAGCCCGGCCTCACCTCCCAGGCCTGCTGGGCATGCAGAAACGCCAGCGGATCGCCCTTCAGGCGCAGGCCGATCGCTGCCACCACCGCCAGCCCCCCCAGGGTCAGCAGGGCAGCGATCAGACCGGCCGCCCAGCGTCTCTGGCGCAGGAAGCCCACCAGAACGGACACCACCATCACCACGCCCGTGGGCCGGGTCGCCGCGCCGAGGGCGCCGAGGAGGCCGACCGGGCCCGCCAGGGTGGGACGTCGCAGCAGAGCGGCAAGGGTGAGGCCCGTGAACAACAGATAGAAGGATTCCGTATAGGGCACGGCGAAGAAGATCGCCATCGGGTTCAGGCAGGTGAGCAGCACCGCCGCCTTCGCTGCCTTGGCTCCGAAGCAGTGTTGCGTCAGCCGGTGCAGCACCAGCAAGGCCACCAGAAATGCCCCATTCGCAAGCACCAGGGCCACCGGCAGGGGCGGCAGATGCAGCAGGTTGGACACCAGCCTGATGGAGTAGGGAAACAGGGGAAAGAAGGCGAAGTCGTTGCCCTTGTATCCCTCTTTCACGATGTCCAGGTAGTGGTCCGCGTCCCAGCGGCCCAGGCGCGCCGAGAGCGTGGCGAGATCCCTGGGCTGGATCGCCAGGGCCAGGGTGAGGAAGAACAGCAGCCGACTCCCCAGCCAGCTCCAGACCACCAGCAGGAGATCGCCACCCCCGGCTCCCCTCCCTGCCTGTGAGGGGAGCCGGGTGGCTTCTGAAGTCATGAACAGGAACCGCACGGCTCAGCGATTCTGACGACCCTGTGGCCAGATCCCTCACCGGCGGAACCTGGCCCCTGCGGCCCACTCAGGCAAAGAACCGGAGATCCTGAAACCAGACCCGATCAGAAGGATCCAGGCCCAGCGCAACAACCGGCTGAGCGATCAGTCTCGATCTCGCCTTCAACCTGGACCAGGCACTGCGAAGTGCTCCTGGCTCAGAAGAAGAACTTCAACCCGATCTCCACCCCGTTCTGATCGATGTTGTAGGCGTTTTCGGGGATCTGATCGTTGCTTCCCCCCAGATGCAGATAGCGCCAGGACAGATTGAGCTGGGTGGAATTGCCGATCGCATAGCCGAGGCCGGCCTGGGCGTTCCAGGAATAATCATTGGAGTTGTTGAGACCGAAGCCGCCGAGATCGGCGCGGGCGAAGAGCCTCAGGCGGGGGGAGAGAAACACCATGGCCTGAGTCCCCAGCAGGGGCTGGGCCACGGTGCTTCCGAAGGACTGCTGCCCCTGGAGGTTCAACCCTTCCAGCGTCCGGGACCCCTCCAGGAGCGGGCCCTTGAAGGTCAGGGTCCGGCCGGGCCCCTGGCTCTGCACCGCCAGGTTGAATTGCATGTTGACGAACCGCACCCCCGCATAGGGGATGACGGTGAAGCTGCCGGCCTTCGCTACGGCCGATTCGCGGTCTCCGAAGCGGTAGCGCAGGGCCAGGTCGTAGATGCCCTGGATGTTCCCGATGCTGGCGTCGACGCTGCGCTGGCCGTCGGGGGTGAGGGTGAGGCTGCGCTCGCCAAGAGGGCCTTCGATGGAGCGGGTCTTGATGTCCTGGAGCTTTCCCTCTTCCCCCTTGAGGGAGATGTAGCTGATGTCGGTGAGCAGGCCGAGACGGCCGTACTCGACGCTGCCCCGGATGTAGGCCGCGGACGTCAGGGGCCTGAGCACCTGGCCAAGGTCCAGGTCCAGGTCAGCGGAGAAGCCTTTGACGGTGGTGGTCCCGGAGGTGCGCAGCGGCGCGAAGCCATAGAGCTCCACGGTGCCGGCCCAGGGCGATGGTGCGGGCTGGGGCTCGCTGGCGCTGAGGGGCTCCGAAGGTTCGGCGGGTTCAGCGGCCAGCGCTGCAGGGGCGGCCAGGACCGAACCCAGCAGGCCCGTCAGCAGACCCGCGCCGATCGGCAGGAGCCGAGCCGATGCACGACCGGTTGGAGTGGGAGGAGGGAACCAGGCCACGTGATCAAGACAAGAAATGAACCCACCCATGCGGACGCCCCAGACGGCGGCTTCGAGCAGGAACGTCAAGGTATTCCATACCATCTCGATTCCTGCCACTCTCCCCCCTGGAGATTGCGCTCTCCCGGTGCACCTGCGCCAACTCGGCACCCCGTGAGCCTCCTGCTCATTCCCGGGAGCGGCCCAGTCGCAACACGCCCGAGGGCAGCACGCCATAGCGACGCCGAAAACCCATGGCGAAGCCGGAGAGATCCGCGAAGCCGTGGCGGCGGGCGATCGACGCCACCGTGTCATCCGCTTCGGGCTGCAGCAGGGCCTGCCGGGCCGCTTCGAGGCGCTGGGCCTTGAACCACTGCATCGGGCTGCAGCCGAACCGCTCCTGGAACAGGATCTGAAGACTGCGGCGGGAGTAGGCGCTGCGCCGCTCCATCTGCGTGAGCGTGATCGGGGTGTGCAGGTGGGCCCGCATCCACTCCAGCAGGTCGGTGAAGGCCCGCTCCCGCGGGTGGGGCGCCGGACGCCTCGGCTCGCTGATGTGCCCGCTGAGCAGCTCGGGAAAAAGCAGCAAGGCAAGGAGCCGAAGCAGGAGATCCTCGACCCCGAGAGCGGCGAAGCCCCCGGCGGCCTCCAGATCAGGCGCATCCAGCGTCGTCAGTGCCCGCCGCAACGTGTTCAGCAGATCAAGCTCCAGGGCGTTGCGGCAAGTCAGGAGCCTGGGGTGCCGGAGGCGGCGCAGGAAGGGCCTGGGTCCATGGGCGGCCCCTGCGATGGCTGCGGCGGTGAGGGCCAGCCGCGCCGGATCCAGGTGGATCAGCACCTCCTGGAGGAATCCTGTCCGAGCTTCGAAGGCCTCCCCGGGGAGATACAGCAGACCTTGCTGCGGCCTGAGATCGAAGCGTTGCTGCTGGAGGGTCACCTGGGCCGATCCGGCATAGGCGAGGGCGACCATGGCGCAGTCGATGCCTTCGGCCTCAAGCACCAAGGGCGAATGCACGCTGCTGGAAAGGGTGAGGCCTCCGAGGGGAAGAACGGCATTGCGGTGGAAGAAACCCTGGCGCTCGCCCATCCGCACCACCCCCCGCAGGGGGGTGGCGGCATGGATCCTCTCCGCCAGGGCTGTTTCATCCCTCAGCAGCAGAGCGCGATCGTTGAGGATCACCAGGGGAAGGCCATCGGAATCTGCGCTGCCGCCCTGTTTGTGCGTTTCCATCGCACCAATCCTGCGCGTTTTTCATGTTCAGACAAGAAATCTTACGAAACCAGCTTCAGGAGGGTTTGGAGAATCGTTCGGCAGCCGTACGCTCCCACCCATCGACAACCTGTCGAGGGAATGCCCCGACCTGATTGGATCTGGCTGGCCCTGGCCGTGCTCTCGCTGCTGCTCGTTCAGCCGGGGGCTTCCCTGGCTGCGGCGGCCTGTCCAGCGGGCATGGTGGCGATTCCCGCCGGCCGCTTCCGGATCGGCGCCGCCGGCCAGCTGGGGGAGGAGCGGGCCGCGGCCGGGGTGCGCCTCTCCCCCTTCTGCCTCGCCGCCCATGAGGTCACGAACCGGCAGTTCGCCGCCTTCGTGGACGCCACCGGCTACCGCACCGTGGCCGAGCGCCCCCTCACGGTTGAGCAGTTCCCCGATCTCTCCCCCGCCGAGCGCAAGCCCGGTTCCCTGGTGTTCAAGCCCGTGCCGGGGGATGGCCCGATCGAGGAACTCAGCTGGTGGCACTGGGTTCCTGGCGCCGATTGGCGCCACCCGCAGGGGCCGGGCAGCTCGATCGGCGGCCTTGACGACCATCCCGTGGTGCAGATCGCCTTTGAAGACGCCGAGGCCTATGCCGCCTGGGCCGGGGCGGCCCTGCCCAGCGAGGCCCAGTGGGAGTTCGCCGCCCGGGGCGGCCTCAGGGATCAGGTGTTCAGTTGGGGGAACACCTGGAAGCCGGGCCTGGCCAACACCTGGCAGGGGGAGTTCCCCCGCCGCGATGCGGCAGACGACGGCCATGCCGGCACCGCCCCCGTGGGCTCCTATCCCCCCAACGGCTACGGCCTGTTCGACATGACCGGCAACGTCTGGGAGTGGACAGCGGACTGGTACCTGCCGGGCCATGAGGGACTGGCCCAGCGGTCTGATCCCGCCATTGCCAACGAGGCGCAGAGCGTGGATCCCCGCGATCCTGGTGTGGCCAAACACGTGATCAAGGGCGGCTCGTTCCTCTGCTCTCCCACCTACTGCAGCCGCTACCGCCCCGCCGCCCGGGAGGCCCAGAGCCCCGACACCGGCACCTCCCACATCGGTTTCCGTCTCGCTTCCCCGCTCCTCTCCACCCATGGCTAAGCGTCCCTTCCGCTCCCCGATTGTTCGCCTGGCCGTTCTGGCCCTGGTGGCGGTGCTGGTGGCCTGGCCCCTCGGTGGCCTGCCCGCCCTGGCCCAGAAGATCACCGGCACGCCGGGAGCCCCCAATGCCACCACCACGCTCCCCGGCACCCAGCTGCCGGCTCCAGCGCCACCCTTCGGCGGTGTGATCAAGGACGGGGCGTTGCAGTCGAAACCCTGGTGGGCACCGCGGATCACGCCACCCCAGAGCGCGCCCAACGTGCTGCTGATCATCACCGACGACGCCGGCTTCGGGGTGCCCAGCACCTTCGGCGGGGTGATCCCCACACCGGCGATGGACCGCGTCGCCAAGGCGGGATTGCGGTACAACCGCATGTTCTCCACGGCGCTGTGCTCCCCCACCCGCGCCGCCCTGATCACCGGCCGCAACCACCACTCCGCCGGTTTCGGGGTGGTTTCGGAGCAGTCGACGGGCTTCCCCGGCTACAACAGCATCATCGAGCGCGACAAGGCCACGATCGGCCGCCTGCTCAAGGACAACGGCTATTCCACGGCCTGGTTCGGCAAGGACCACAATGTGCCCGCCTTCCAGGCCAGCCAGAGCGGGCCGTTCGATCAGTGGCCCAGCGGCATGGGCTTCGAGTACTTCTACGGCTTCGTGGGCGGGGACGCCAACCAGTGGCAGCCCAACCTGTTCCGCAACACCACCCAGATCTATCCGTTTGAGGGCAAGGCCCCCGGCAGCTGGAACCTGGTCACGGAGATGGCCGATGACGCCATCGACTACATGACGCGGATGCACCAGATCAACCCCAGCA
>CAYHCE010000043.1:0-23381 GCA_964355015.1 uncultured bacterium
GCGGCCTTGGCCAGCGACCAGCTGCGGCCAGCCGCAACCGAGGAATGGGCCTCCAGAAGCAACGTTCCCTGCGGGTCACGGGTGAAGCCCGTCACCACCTGCAGTGCAAACACATCCACGATCTGGCATGGCACCGCGCGCTGGGCCTCGCTCCACTCCGGAGCCATGTACAGCAGTGCACCGCCGTGGCGGCGCAGGCAGTCGTTGACGAGCTGGTTTTCGTGCACTGCGCCCCTGTGCCAGGGAAAGCAACGCTAGGGAGAGTTGTGGCTCCCGCAAACAGCGACGGAGGCCCTGACGCCACCCGTAACCGAGATGGACGCTTACTTCAGTCCTCGTCGTCGCTGGCGCCGGCAGGGATCAGCCGGATCTGCTTCTTGCCCAGCTTGATCTCGAATTCATCGCCGGGCTTGAGGTCAAGCAGGCCGGTGTAAGCCTTGCCCACCAGCAGGTTGCCGTTGAACTGCACCTTGGCGACGTAGCTCAGGGAGCGGCCAGCTTTGCCTTTGCCATTGCCGGAGTCCTTGCCGAGGTTCACGCCCTTGGCATCCAGCAGCGCCTCATAGAAGGCGGTGAAGTTCAGCCGCTCGCTGCCGTCCTTCTTGGTGCTCACGTAGCCGGCGGCTCGAACCAGATCAGACTTGGAGGCATCTCCCTGTTCCTTGACTTTGGCGAGCAGATCAGATCCGGTGAGGGCCATCATTGTGGGGCGGTGATGAAGTCAACATAGCGGAAAGGGAGCGGCTGCCAATGCCAACGGTGCGGTTTTCCGTCATCTCAGCGGCGCAGACTTTCGCAGGCCTCCCCATCACCGTTGCTGTCGAGATACCGGTGACCCTGTCGCAGCAGGTCCTGGGCGCGGGCATAGGAGACGATCTCATTACAGCGATACCGGCGGCCATCCGGAACGGATCCGGAATCACCACCGGATCGAGTCGAAGCTCTCACGCGGCGAAAATCCCAGCGGCGGGTGATTCCGCCTGATCCCTGCCACACCCCAACGCGGCGCCGAGTGGCCCGTGCTTCGGCATCGAGTGTCCGCCGACAATGAAGTTGGCCGGTCGGCGACAAGCTCGTTGGCCGGTTGGGTGAGTGCTGGAGACCCTGGCGCCTATGAGCAGGGCCCAGGGGATGCCGGCACCACTGACCAGCCACCAACGCAACCTGTACATGGCGAAACGACGAGGTGGCAGCAGCCAGGAGGCGGCTGCCGCAGCGGCGGGCATCTCAGTGCGCAGTGCCCGCCGGATTGAGAGGAACCAGATCCAGCCGCGGGCGAACCAGCCCCGTGGCCGTACCCGGCCGGACCCATTGGCGGGGGTGTGGCAGGAGGAGCTGGTGCCGCTGTTGCAGCGATCACCAGCGTTGACGCCGATCACGCTGCTGGAGCACCTGCAGCGCCAGAAGCCTGATGTGGACTGGACTCCTCTGCAGCGGACCCTGCAGCGGCGAGTGCGGGACTGGAAGGCGCTGCACGGCCCGGATCCGGAGGTGATCTTTCCGCTGAGCTATGAGCCCGGCGAGATCGCCTTCTGTGACTTCACCCAGCTCAAGGGCGTGGAGGTGACGATCGCGGGTCAGGTGTTCCCCCATCTGCTGTTCCACTACCGCCTGGCCTGGAGCGGCTGGAGCTACGCGCAGGTGGTGCAGGGCGGCGAGAGTTTCGTCGCTCTCTCAGAGGGGCTGCAGAACGCCCTGGCGGCCTGCGGTGGGGTGCCGGCGGAACTGCGGACGGACCGGTTGTCAGCGGCGTGTCGTAACCGCAACGGCAGTTTCAGCGCCGACATCACCCGGCGTTACCACGCCCTGTGCAGCCACTACGGCCTGGCCTACAGCCGCAACAACCTGGGCGTGGCCCATGAGAACGGCCGTGTGGAGAGTCCCCATGGCCATCTCAAGAGGCGGATCGAGCAGGCGCTGCTGCTGCGCGGCAGCAGCGATTTCGAATCGCTGGCTGCGTATCAGGCCTTCCTGGCCGAGGTCTGCGATGACTACAACCGGCCCCGTCTGGGTCGGCTGGAGCAGGAGAAACCGGCGCTGCGGCCCCTGCCGCCGTTTCGCTTTGCCGACTACGACATTGAGCAGCTCACGGTGCGACGCACCAGCACGATTGAGGTGCGCAAGGTGGTGTATTCGGTGCCGCCGCGGCTGATTGGCCAGCGGCTGACGGTACGGATCTTCCACAACCGGCTACAGCTGTTGCTCGGCCGCCAGCTGGCCTGCGAGCTGGTGCGGCTCCATGGCGACGTGGAGCGGCATGGACGGGCATGGAGCATCGATCTGGAGCATCTGATCGATGCGCTGCGGCGTAAGCCCCGGGCGCTGCTGCATTGCCGCTACCAGC
The DNA here is from genome assembly GCA_964355015.1 of uncultured bacterium. Classification (GTDB taxonomy): domain Bacteria; phylum Cyanobacteriota; class Cyanobacteriia; order PCC-6307; family Cyanobiaceae; genus CAYHCE01. The sequence continues at coordinate 2,345 of CAYHCE010000043.1, forward strand.
GGGAGCTGTTCCCCGATGAGCGCTGGTGGCAGCTGTGGCAGCAGCTGCGCAGCGGCGGCGACCGTGACGCTGCCGCCCGCTTGATGGTCGAGGCGTTGTACGTGGGCTGCCGGCTGGCCGGCTATGAGCTGGTGTTGGCCTGGCTGGAGAAGGCCCACCAACGCCAGGGGCTGTCGCTGGCGGCGCTGCAGCAACGCTTCCGGCTGCCGCCCCATCGCCCCCTGCCGCCTCAACGCATTCCTCAACACGCCCTGCAGAGCTATGACGACCTCCTTGTCCTCCGTCCCAAGGCCCCAGGCGGTGGAGGCCGCCCTGCCGATGCTGCTGCGGCAGCTGCGGCTGGCACGGATCCGCTCCCACTGGCAGAGCATCGCCTCGCAGGCTGAGGCCGAGGGCTGGAGCCACAGCCAGTTCCTCTATGCCCTGTGCGAGCAGGAGGTGGAGCAGCGCCACCAGGCCCGCCAGCAACGGCTGCTGCGATCGGCCCATCTGCCATGGAGCAAGGCGCTGGCCGACTATGACCATGGCGGGCGGATCGAGGCCGGCAGCTGGCAGGAACTGGAGGCTCTCAGCCGCCAGAGCGAGTGGCTGCAGCGGGGCGAGAACGTGCTGCTGTTCGGTCCCAGCGGCGTGGGCAAGACCCACCTGGCGATCGGCATCGCCCTGGCGCAGATCGGCCTGGATCAGCCCTGCCGCTTCTACCCGGCCACGGCGCTGGTGCAGGAGCTGCAGAAAGCCCGCGCCGAATACGGGCTGGCGGCGGCGCTGGAGCGATTGGATCGCTATCCGCTGCTGCTGATCGACGACATCGGCTACGTGCGGCGGGACGAGCAGGAGAGCAGCGTGCTGTTTGAACTGATCTGCCACCGCTACGAGCGCCGGTCGCTGCTGATCACGGCGAATCAGCCGTTCACGGCGTGGGACGAGATCTTCCCCAGCAGCTCCATGACCGTCGCGGCGGTGGATCGGCTGGTGCACCACTGCCACATCGTCGAGATCAGCGGCGACAGCCACCGCCGCGTGCAGGCGAGCAGCCGGAGCGGCAGCCGGCGGACGGGACAGGGGTAGAGCAGGGGGGAATTGACGCGAGGCGACAACCTGGTGCCGATGAACGCAGCCTCCGGTGGGGAGCTCCGCGCTGCCGGCGGACTGTGGGGTCCGCCGGCTCGTGCGCTCCGCGGCACGTTGGAGCGGAGGCTCTCCCCAATGGCACCGGCCAAAGCGATTGACGCCTGGTGCCGATCAGAACAAGCCATTTGCAACAGGGGTTTCAGGCTCTGGGTGGCTCAGTTTTCGATGTCGTCTGACCGTCGCCGCCCCCAGGTTGTCGCCGGCGACAACCTGGGGGCCATCAAGCTCCCCCACCGGCCAACTTGGTTGTCGCGAAACGGCCAAAGGGGTTGACGCGGGACAATCGAGGTAATCCTGGGCGTTGCACTCGCCGAGGTACTTCCGGTAGGCAAAGGCCTGGCCGTCTTCCACCAGCGCCAGGTTCAGGTTCACCGCCCCGATCACCTCGGCGACAGTGCGGCCGTAGCTATCCACGGTCTGCGGGATCAACCGCACATTGTTTCCGATTCGCAACCGGCTCTGCAGATCCCGGCGGGCCTGCTCGCCATAGGGAGCCTGGGCCATCTCGGGAGCATCGATGCAGGCCAGCCGCAGGGTGATCCGCCTGCCGCCTTCCAGCACACGGATGGTGTCTCCATCGCCGATCGAGAGCACGGTGGCGGCTTGCAGCGGGCCGGCCCATCCGATCGAAAAAAAAAGGGATTGAGGCTGCTACAGCTTGGATCTAGGCTGGTTTCTCAACTGTTCTTAAAGTCTGCGGACAGTATGCGAACGATTAGCCCGCGCTCAGCTGATCGGCCAGGACGACCGCGACTGGGTGCACCTCGCTGAAACTGCTCAGCAAGCTCCTCCGCGCGGCGTCTGAAGGTGCTTTGAGCTGCTGGCACAGCTCCAGCACCTCCCCGCGAAGGGCATCACGGCGAGCGATGCGGGCGTCCGGGTCATAATTTCCGGGAGTTTGTGCCATCACTGGGGGGAAAAGGAGGCTTAAACCAGTAAGGCCATCGAGTGTGTTTATCCCATCTGGCCCCGCTGAGGTTGGCCCCGCTGAGGTTGGCCCAACTGAGGTCGGCGCCGCTTAGGTCGGCCCCGCGGAGTGAGAATAGATTGAAGGCACCCCCTTGTGATCCAGAGTCAGTAAGGAAGTCAAAAACTAACTTTTTGCGGGGATTTGAGTCTATTTCAACATTGCTGCTCAACTGCGCAAGCGAACTAAACTAAGTGTGATTGCACGAGCGACGGACCGGAGTTCGGCCTTGGGATTCTTCGCTAGAAGACCATCCTCAAGGATTAGTGGAGTCATTTGTTCAAAATACTTTACAAGAACAGCATCCTTTCGTGCTTCTTCTGCTGCCCTTTGCTGTCTATCTTCAGATTCGGCATTAAACCATAGTCCACCAAAGAAAACAAGGAGAGGAAGAGATAGTTTGGTGAGTAGATCAATCCAATCCCACCCTTTCTTCTCGGCAAAGCCAGTCCATTTCCAAAGTCCCGGCCTTGGGCGAAGAAACCATGGCCTTCTCAGATCCCTGACGGCCGCTGCCCAGTTCTCTTCCGCAGAGCGTTCTGGATAGAAGTGGCTGAGTGTATGGGCTCTTACCCGGATTCGATCTTCTGAGAGCTTCATGGCCATGTCTTGCTCAGGGCTCTCGCTCCAGAGAGTCCATACTCCAGCAGTCTCGCCCCGCGGAGACGGCCAGACCCCCGCCCCTCATCCGCAGGGGACCTGTATCAGCGAAGCGATTCACAGGCCACCCCATCCCCATTGCGGTCCAGATAGGTGTGGCCTTGCCGCAACAGCTCCTGAGCACGGGTGAAGCTGCCGATGCTCCTGCACGTGTAACGGGTTCCAGCTGGCACCGCCGCACCCCTGCGGGTCGGGGCAGATCCACCACTGGGAGGGGTGGGCGTTGATCTGCCAGATGGGTTCCGGCTGCTTTGACGCCAGTCCCACGGCCGGGTGATGCCACCCGTGACAGCCCAGACACCAGAACGAGCGGACTCGGCGTTCCGCTCCGCTGCCAGGTAGGAGGCCTGATCGCACTGGCCAAGGTACCGGCGATAGGCAAAGGCTTGCCCGCTGCGGACCATCGCCAAGTTGACATTCACTCCGCCGCGGATCACCTCGGCGACAGTCCGGCCATAGCGATCTGTGTCGAGAACACGGAGCGTCACGCCACTGTCCACCGGAGCCAGCCTCTGCAGCTCGGCTCGTGAGGCCATTCCGTAAGGGGCCTGTGCTGTCTCGGGTGCATCGATGCAGGCCAGGCGGATGGTGATGCGGCGGCTGCCTTCTACAACGCGCAGGGTGTCGCCATCACCGATCGACAGCACCGTCGCAGCGTCCACAGGGACAGCGGCAAGCGCCAGCAGCGCGCCAGTTGCAAGAGCTGTCCGGATCACTTGGGCTGCTTGGCCCCGGCATTGCTACAGGCCTCATGCTTCTGAATCTTGGAGTCACCGGTGGCGCGGCAGAGATAGGAGGTCTTCCCGTCGCTCTTTTCGATCTTCTGCCAGTAGAAGCCTTTGACCGGCTTGCCTTCTGCCAGCACCTTCGCCAGGACAGAGCAGGGAAGGACTACAGAACCAAGAGCCAGGAGGGCGGCCAGTGCTGTGAATCTCACGGGAAAGGGGCAGCTGCTTCAAGGATGGAATATCCCTCAGCAGCTGCCAACCAGCTCCCGCACAGAAGGGCCTTGCTCGGGGTCGGCGGTCGCATCACAGGCCAGCCACCAGGGCCTCCTCCAGCTGATCCAGGGGCTCAGCCATCAGTGCCCCCATCCGCCAGGGCGGTGAGGCACTCCACCAGCTCAGGCTCCAGCAAGATCGCCACACTGGCGGGGTCCATCTCGGCTGCCAGATCCGCAGCGACGCGAGCAGGCAGGCAGAGGATCTGGTTTCGGATGCGGCGGCCCTGCTCGAAGACGGGGCCATCTCTGCTCCTGCGTCCACCAGCTGGCCCTCGCGCTCCGCCACCTCCACCTCCACCAGCACCGCCTGGCGCTGCTTTGGGCTCAGGGTGTCGTAGGTCCGCAGGGCGCGGAGAAGGCCATCCACCACGGCCGGTCCCAGGCCGTCCCCCTGGCTGCGGCGCAGGTTGTGATCGGCGATGCGGCGGGATGCACGCCGGGCCTTCTCGGCGATCTCCCCCCGCGGCACCAGCTGCAGCACCTGGCGCAGCAGCTGGTCGGCTTCTGCCGCATGGGCGCTCAGATCAGCGGCGATCAACGCCTGCGCCAGGGTCAGCAGGGTGGTGGGATCAGCAGCGGCCACCTCCTGGGCGCGGCGCAGCACCGCCACCGCTTCTTTCGGTTCGTCCTGCATCAACAGCAGGGTGCCGTAGGCGCGCAGGGCGTAAGGGTTGCGGGGTTCGAGCTCCACGGCTCTCTCCAGCGCCGGCCGTGCCTGCTCGGGCGTGTTCGCCCGCAGCCCCACCATCCCCAGCGCCGCCCAGGCATTGCCGTAGGCCGGATCGATCGCCACACAGCGCTCCAGCAGCTGTGCGGCGCGCTCCAGGTCTCCGGCATCACTGCAGAGCAGACCGAGGTTGTAGAGCGCCTCCTCGTTGTCAGGCTCAAGCTGCAGCAGCGTCTCCAGCAGGGAGAGGGCCTCCTGGCGGCGGTCCTGCTCGATCAGGCCCATGGACCGCTCCAGCACATCCTGCTGGTCCTGCATGCCGCTCCAGTGCAGATCGATCCGCCCCTCGGTGAAGGCCACATCGATGCGGCCGCCGCGGGAGCGGTAAGCGCGTTGGAAGAAGGCGCTTACAGCCAGACGGAAGCTGTCGCTGCCAGGCTCGCCACAGTCAGCGGGCAGCTGGGAGCGATCGAAGCCCTCCTCGGACAGGCTGAACCTCAGCTCCTCGGTGCTGCTTTCCATCGCTCTGGCGGAGTGCCGGAGGCAGTCTCCCGCAGCCGGTTCAGCTCTGCTGCCAGGCGTACCAACCGCCCAGGCCGATGACTTGGGCCCAGGCATCGATCAGCTGGCAGTCACGCTGGCCCTCGGCCTCGGCGGTTTCCGCCAGGGCGATCAGCTCCCGGGCCGTGGGCTCCAGACCCGCCGCCAGGAACGGCACCGACAGATCCGGCGCCGCGAAAAGCTCTGCGGCGACAACGGCATAGGCGCTGATCATGGCCCGGTTGGCGGTGATCAGCTCCTTTGGGATCCCCGCCCCGAAGTCCGGCGCCAGGGCCGGCAAGGTGCTGCGGATCTCGGCCTCCATCGCCTGACGTTGGGCCGGATGCAGTTCGGGCCAGGCCTGGTGCAGCTGACGGTCCACCAGCAACCCGGGGCCGGTGGAGCGCAACTGGCTCATCAAGGAGTCGTACAGCCCGCCGCCTCACCCCCGCCCAGGCCCGACAGGTGAGGCGGCGGTTGAGCTTCTCCATCTGGCTGATCACCCGCTCTCGCCGGTCCCGCTTGCTGGCGAGGTTCAGGGGCGGCTCGGGATCCTCCGCCAGGCTGCGCAGCAGCAGGCCGCACTCGTACGCGATGAAGTAGTCGGTGAGGCTATCTTCCTGGCGGTAGCGCAGCAGATGGGCCGTCACGCTGCCGCTGGCACGACGGATCGAGGCCTTGCCGCCCAGCGATGGATCAAGCAGCAGCTGCACCGGGTAACCGCTGCGCTGCTCCACCTCTGCGATGAGGGCGGCAACTGCCGGGGTGCGATCCATCCAGGCAGGCAGGACACTGGGGAGCCTCCACTGTGGCGCGGAGCACTCGATGGCCCGGGACTTCGATCTCAGCGACGCCCGCGGGCGGGAGGGATGGTGCGGGATGTGGCCCGACTGCTGAGGCAGCTGCGTCCGGACCTGATGGCCGGCGAACATCGCTACCGCTCACCGGCGGGTTTCGGCAGCTGGGCTGAGCACTGGGCGAAGGCGGTGGCGGTGGAGCTGGCGCTGGAGGAATCCGAAAGCCGGCGCGATCACGTGGGCATCTGGGGCGCGATGGTGTGCCGCTGGGCGCGGGAGATCGGCGCTGAACCCCGCTTCCTCTCCCCATCGCTGGCCCAAGCGTTTCTGCAGACCGAGCGCCCCCTGCTCACCCCCTCGCTGCCGAAGAATGTGCGCTGCTACCGGCTGTTTCTGCCCAAGGCCACCTTGTTCAGCGAGGAAGGCCCGGAGATCCGCTCGGTGCTTGTGGCCGATGTACGGGCGATGGAGGGCTGGCTGCCGGAGAACTTCCAGCTGGCCGGCGGCGGCCTGGCCTGCGTGGGGCTAGGGGAGGACGGCGCCACCTACCTGGCCAGCTGCCTTCTGGATCCAGCCGCCAAGGCCCAGCAGCCTGAGCACACCGACTTCAGTGCGCCGCATTGGGAGTGGGATGACGATGGCGTCAAGGGCACCGCGGCACGGATGGAGCAGCTGTGCGTCCATGCCCTGCTGGTGCAGCTGTATGCGCCGGAGCTGGTGAGTGAGGGGGAGGTGCCGCCGGCGGGGGGCGGCAAGGGCTTTGGCGGGCCGCCCGCCACCAGTGCGGCAGGGAAGGGTGTTGGATTGCCCCGGCCGGTATGGCTGGGGAAGGATTACCAGCTGCAGAGGCAGCCGGCCGATCCCTCGCTCACGTCCAGCAAGGTCTGGCAGCGGGGCCACTGGCAGCCGCTTTCGGTGCTCGAGAGGCCGCTGGCGGCGCCCCTGGAGTGGGTGGAGGCAGTGCTGTTCAAGGGCTGATCGATCTCACAGCCGGCTGAGAGCCGCATCGAGGCCGTTGGTGACGGCCGCCAGGAAGGGCAGATCGAGGGTGTTGGTGGTGTCGGTGACCACACACCACCACGCCGTAGCCCACATCCCAGTGACGCCAAACGCTCCTGAATCCCGACCTTCCTCAGCCCCGTGGGGCAGGGGCCTTTGGGGGTCGGGATGAGCCGTTGACACCCCCATCAGCCCCGTTACCACGAGGAAAGCCCTGCCCGCTCCCCATGCCCGTTTCAGAAGCCGACCTTCCCCTGGCCACCCCGACCCAGCAGCGCATCCTCGAATTGGGCTCCGCAGGCGATAAGGAGGCCGAGGATCTGCGGCAGAACCTCTCGGCTCTGGCCGCTCGCGACGGGCTGCTCTGGCTCGGGGGTGATGAGGGCCGAAAGATTTACCAACTGCGACGTCTTGGCGAGCACCGCTATGGCGACCTCCGCCCAGTGAAGCTCCGGGACTTCACCCTGGCCGGCGGCAAGGACGACGGCGAGTCGGATATCGAGGGGCTGGCGCGGGACGGTGATCGGCTGTGGCTGGTGGGCTCCCACAGCCTGCGGCGCCGCAGGCACGACAGCGACGAGGGAGAACCCCTGCGCTTGCATGACAGGCAAAGCCGCAACGCCCATGTGCTCGGCTGCCTGCGGCTGGATCGCGAGGGGCTACCAGTGGCAGGGCAGCGGTTGGCCTTCGACGCGACGACTGGCCGCGATGCCCTCACCCGGGCCCTGGCGGCCGACCTGCGGATCGCCCCCTTTCTGGCGATCCCCAGCAAGGACAACGGACTCGACGTCGAAGGCATCGCCGCCCGGGGCGAGCGGGTGCTGGTGGGGCTGCGAGGCCCGGTGTTGCGGGGCATCGCCCTGCTGCTCGACTTGCGCCTGGACGGCCTCGACGATGACGGCAGCCGCACTCTCACCCTGGCCGGCCTGCGCTTCCGCTATCTGCAGCTCAGCGGCCTGGCGGTGCGTGATCTGGCCGTGGTTCCAGGCAGTGATGACGTGCTCGTGCTGGCCGGGCCGACGATGACCCTGGCGGGCCCTTGTTACCTCTACCGCTGGCGCAACGCCCTCCACCCACACGAATCAGATCGCCCCGCCGGCGTCACGGTGGAGGAACCGGAGCCACTGCTGTGGATCCGCGATGGCCGACCCGGCCGAGCGGGGGAGGGCAGCGACAAGCCGGAAGGCCTGGAGGTGCAACGCAGTGAGGGCCGTCTGCTGGCCTGGGTGGCCTATGACGACCCCACTGTCGCCAGGCGGAGGGGCCAGGGCGTGCAAACCCGGCTGAATGGGTTTTTGGTGCCGGATTGATTCCTGCTGTCCAGATCCCCCTGCAGGATGAGGGTTGTGGTCTGCAAGGCGGCCAGGCGCTCGGTGCGCAGATGCAGCGGCTACCTGAGGTGGGTGGTAGGGGTAGCCGAGGCAACGACAGCCGCAAACCTCTTCTCCGGCAGCCGGCTCATCGGCCATCAGGCTGGCCACCCGGCCACCCATCAACTTGCCGACAAGAATTCAGTGGTCGCTCGGGGCGATCCGTGCACTCGAGCCGCACCTCCTTGCGAAAGGCCTCCTGAAGAAAGGGCGGCGGATCGGGACCATAGCGGCGGAGAGTGCAACGCTGATGGGCCATGGACGTGGGCCGCCTGCAAAGCCCATACTTGCAGTGTCAGCATTAATAATTAATACATGCACAGGCAACTACCCATGCCAACATTTTAAGATTTTGGAGAAACGGTGTTCAACCAATGACTTCCTTGGCAGAGTTCATTGAGGACCTTACCCAGGAAGCTGCGCGAATTCAAATTCAAGGTCGCGCACTTAGGCCACATGAAATAGCTAGAGTTCAGTCTATTTACGAAGCTCTACCACATTTAAAACAGGCCTTACAGATCCTTGAAACAAAGAGTGAGTCTACGCTCATCACATACAAGATCGTCGCGGATCTCGATGGAAAGCTTAAGCAGTCCGCGCGAACAGCATGCAACTTCTGGAATCGATTTGTCACCCCTGGTTATTCCGTTGTGATTCGCCTGGGAATATTCACGGCCAATAGCAATACAATCGCTAGGGCATACCAGCCATATGAAAACGAAGGAGTGCGCTATGGAGTGGTAGAATTCAACACGAAATACCTTTCCGTGTACTCGGTTAATCAGATATCAGGAACAGTAGTACATGAAATTGGCCACACACTTGGAATTGGGTGGGATGCTTGGGAGAATCTATTCGACAGAACCACTGGACAATTTAATGAATCAGCAATCGAAATGGTTGCCGACCTCAAAGATATGCGAGTTGAGACTCATCACGGCCCTGGCACACAATATTCCCACTGGGATGAGGAGCTCCATGACCCAGAGCTTATGACGGGATTTAAGGATCTAACGGAAGTTGTATTGCCCGTGACTATTGATGTGATGTCTTTGTTGGGCCACAAGATCGCAGAGCAATTGCCCAAAAAGACTGATCTGGACACGTTGCTTAACTCGCTTGCACAAGTAACTTTTAGCAGAGAGGCGGAGGCAAAAGCGCTTAACCTCGATCATTTTGAGGAGACCGAAGTCTGGGAGCACATCCCCCACGACCAACCGTTGAAGAACAAGAAATAAGATGCATATTGCACTCTAGCAAACAAGGATAGATCGAGCGCAGCCACGATCTTATTTGGGGCTGGACAAGTTCTCCTCACGATATCCCCAGCCTTGTTTTTGGCATAGACGAGTTCCCTCACCGTAGTGCAATTCAAGGCACCGCAGTTTCAGCGGCGTGGAAGCTCTCTCTCCGAGGGGCCCCGCATCGTCGATGCGAAAAAGCAGCCCTGTGACGACGCCGCCATCGGCAACGGCTCGAAGGTCATCGTCGCCTTCGACGTTGGTGATTGCGACGGTGAGAAAGGCTGCGGCATGACCTTACATCTGCGGTACCCATTCAGGGGTCGGGACAGCTCGGAGCGAGCATCGCTACGGCTAAACCCTTGACGGCGGTGTGATTCCCGGTTGCATCTCAGGCAGAGACTGCCTGAGATGACTACCCCTCCTGCCGGGATTTCAGAAGCGGACTGGTTGGCATGGCCGACCAGGAGGCTGTTGCGCATAGAATTTGTGTGCGGATATTCACAAAATAGGCGTTCAAGCCGGAATCACTCTGACACCGGCCGAGAATAATCATGTACGCGAGGTTCGTAAGACATGGTTGCAGCAGTAACCTTGGCTCCTGTAGCGCTGTCTGCTCAGTCTCTTTGAGATCGCATCGCGCCAGGACTTGGAGTAGTTATCGCTTTTATTTACGTCCGCTGACGGTCGTAATCTATGCGCAACAGCCTCCCAGTGCCCGCTCTCTGATCCTGCATCAACAGCAGGAGATTCAAGTGCTGCGCCAGGAGAACGATCAGCTCCGAGCGCAACTCAGCGCCCTGGCGACGGAACTCGCCAGCCTGCGCGAGCGGATCGGCCGAACGTCTCGCAACTCTTCCAAACCACCCTCCAGTGACGGCCAGGGTTTTAAGCCGCCCGAACGCCGCAGAGGCAGTGGCCGCAAACGGGGCGGCCAGCAGGGCCATCCCGGCAGTGGGCCGGAGCTGCTGCCGATAGAGCGTGTCGACCAGGTGGTGGAGCACCACCCTGACGCCTGCCGGCGCTGCGGCACCCTGCTGCAGGGAGATGACTTTGAACCGCTGCGTCACCAGGTGATCGAGATTCCGCCGATCACCCCGCTGGTGATCGAGCATCACCTGCATCGGTTGGTCTGTCCTTGCTGCTCCACCAGCACCTGCGCCCCGCTGCCGGCGGAGGTGGAAGCCAGCCGCTACGGGCCCCGGCTCAGTGCCCTGGTGGGGTTGCTGGGCAGTGCTTTCCCCTTGAGTTTCAGCAAAACCCAGGCGCTGCTGGATCAATTGCTGGGTGTGGAGATCAGCCGCGCTGCTATCGCCACCATCCGCGAGCGGCTGAGCGCAGCCCTGGAGCAGCCAGTGGAGGAGGCGATCCAGGAAGCCCGGCAGCAGCCGGTGGCCTACGTGGATGAAACCGGCGCCCCCACCGGTAACGCCGATGGCGGCAATCCCGATGGCAAGCGCGGCTGGCAGTGGGTCATGGTGACCCCAGTGGTGACGGTGTTCCTGCAGGGGCTGAGCCGCTCAGCTGCAGCAGCGATGGAGCTTCTGGGCCATGCCTTTGGCGGCATCGTGGTGAGCGATCGCTTCTCCGCTTACAACCACCTGGCCACCAGCCAGCGTCAACTGTGCTGGGCGCACCTGATCCGCGATCTCACCGCCATCGCCGAACGCACAGGCGCCAGCGGTGAGATCGGTCTGGAGCTGCTGGCCCTGCAGCAACAGCTGTTTGGGCAGTGGCACCAGTGGAAGAGCGCCGCGATCAACTGGCCGCAGCTCCAGCAACGTTGCCAGCCGATCCGCCAATCATTTGAGGCCATGCTGCAGCGCGCAGTGGATCTGGGCTGCGAGCGGGGTGAGCGAACGCCGTGGGCCCAGACGGTGCGCACCTGCCGGCAGCTGCTGCAACAACGAGAAGCCCTGTGGACCTTCCTGGAGAAAGAAGGAATCGAGCCCACCAACAACGCCGCCGAGCGTGCCCTGCGCCAGTCAGTCATCCAGCGCAAGATCAGTCATGGCGTCCAGTCCGCCAGCGGTGCCGTTTGCCGCAGCCGTCTGCTCACGACCACGACAACCCTCAGGCAGCAGGGCCGGGATGTGTGGGAGTTCCTGGAGCAAGTCTGGATTGCCCATCACCGCGGTGGCGTGATGCCCTCACTGCTGCCGGATCCCTGAGACTGCCAGTACAAACAGCCGCTCGGATGGCCGCACTGAATGAAGCGATCGGGGCACACTGGCGCGGCTAATCGTCTCGCCCCGTGAACGGGTACCATCTGCGGGCCGTCCAGGTGGTCGACGTCGTCCCCTATGCGTTTGCTGAAAAACCCCGCCACCTCTGCGAAAATGGGCCAACTGCCCCAGTTCTGATGCGAGGTCAACAGGAGCGGCGGCTCCCTGTTCTCCTACGTCTCGTTCGAGGAGCAGATCCCGGCCCACCACGGGCCTACAGTCCCTAAGATCGCAAGTGCTCCTCAAAAGGCTCGAACAGCTCAACGATGACCTCCGCCTTGCGGAGCCGCTCGCGGAAGAATTCAATTGTGGTGGCATCGGGAATGGTGATCATCACTCCATTCCGACATAATCCTCGAATGAGCGCCTGTCATTTGACCTGGCATTCCAGCTCATCATCGCTTAGGTTGAACAGCTGCAGTACCAGCATCTTGATGAGGTGCCCCGCGTCAACCAGATTGTCGCGGCGTTCAAGCTGGTTGACGAAGGCACCTGTCCGACGACAATCAGGATCAGTGGATCAATTTGCTTCAGTCCAGCATTGCTCTTTCGTTCTTGGCTATATCTTTTAACCAGCTGAGGTCTGAATGCTACCCAGGTGAATCGTCTCAGTTAAGGTCGCTTACGTCGGCTCCTTGTGCTGAAGCCTATGGATACGCTTCCCACAGTCCAGAATCCAAGCTGTACCATTCAGCAATGGGGCTGGCAGGCGTGCCTCCTTAACTTCATTTCGCCGAATTCTACTCGTAGATGACGACCCCCGCAGGTGGTACGGCCAGCCGTACTGCCTTGCCATTCCTCGCCTCGACAGGGATCGTCATACCGATCTGGGACGCGTCGGTTGAATACTTGCAGGTTAGTTGCCCTCCGATTTCGTGGAGACGATCATCGATTGTCACCCAAGCTGTCTGGACGGCGTCAAAGTCGGTGTTAATCGCTAGCAATACCTCGCGCTCGTCGAAGATCCGGGACCAAGGCACGACGAAACGGATCGCATTGCCGATCATCGTCGGGACGCCGAAGTTGACACCGTCTTGGGAGATCTCACGCAGGTACTGGCGCCCGCGCCGGACGACGCTGCTATTTCGGCGGAATTGGAGAATTTTGGAAAGCTCTATGTAGACTGGGTGACTCTCGTTGAAGAAGTGCCGATCCCGCGACCTGAACGCACCGAACTTGCCCCCGAACATCGCCTCCCGAATGAATCGGTCGTTGTCGCCATGGCCGTCGAACTGCTGCTCGCTTCCATAATAAATGCAAGGGATGCCCATGGTGGTGGCGAGGAACGCGAGCACAGCGAGAGAACCGCGCTTAACGTTCACTTGGCCCGGTCCCTCATCGTGCGCGAACCGTGACTTGTTCTGCCCTTTGCGGATCAGATCGTGGTCTTCGGATGCCGTCACCACCTTGTTCCGAAACCAAACGTGCGATTCCTTACCCACTTGGAGGGAGTTGCGGAAGAGGCCGAAGTAATCCTGCGGGTGCCGGTAACCCTTGATAAGATACTCAATCTTGTCTTGTACGTCGTCGATGCCAAGGGCGGCATCCAGACCCGTGATCTCAAGGGTTTCAAAGGCGCGCTTTCGACCGCCCGTGATCTCGCCAATCAGGTAGAAGTTCTCCTTGCCGAGACGTTGAGCAAACTCATGGATCGACGAGGCAAAGATCCGACTCGCGCCGTCGTCCATATGCTTCACAGTATCGATGCGGAAACCGTCGATGTCGGCGAGCGCGATCCAGAACTTGAATGCTTCGCAGAGAATGCGGAACGCGTCGGATGGCTGGTAATGTTCGGTCGGGCCGCTGCCTTGGTGGATGTCTTTGAGGCCTTCAAAATCTCCCTCGCGGAACTCGGGGTCGTAGTCCCAGTTACGAATCTTCCCCTTGCGTGTGAACGTAACCGGCGATTGTAGCTCTTCTGGCCAGATGGCGGCGTCGGGAAAGGTTGACGCCGGGACAGGGCCGAATGGCAGGGTCGGGTTTCCTGCCGCATCGCGGAAGCCTTGGACACCATAGACCGTTTCGTCGGCCTGCCAGCACGCCTCCTTCCGCACGAATTGGCCCTCCCTGTTGAACACGTCGCAGCGAAGCTGTGACTGTTCGTAGGCGAAGACGTCCCCCGTGTGGTTGAGGATAATGTCGAGAATCACCCGAATATTGTGCTCGTGTGCGGTACGTACCAGCGAGACGAGGTCGTCCCGAGTGCCGAAGTGCGGATCAACATCCAGGAAGTTCTGGATGCCGTAGCCGTGATATGACTTTTGTGATGGCACCTGTTTGAAGACTGGGCTCACCCAGATCGCGCTGATACCTAGTCGCTTCAGGTAGCCCAGTTTCGATTCCAGGCCCCGCAGCGTCCCGCCGAGGAACTTGCCACCTGCTTCGAACCACTGATTTCTATCGCTGTCGGTCTGCACCGCGTTCCCCTTATCTCCTTCGGCAAAGAGGGGAGTCGTGCCAGTGGTGACGACCGCGCCGTTGATGTCGCGGTAGCCATTCTCCTTGCCGTCAGAGAAGCGATCCAGCATGAGGAAGTAGAGAACCTCGTCCTCCCATGCAGCCGGCGAAGGGAAGAAGGATCGTCCGGCGACCATTGCGTCGAGATCGATGTCTGCCATCCGCTGCTCCATAGTTCTCCACCTAAGTTTCTGTAATTACGAGAATCATGGTAATTAATTTGTTTCATCAAGTTGTATCGCAGAGCACCTCCGCGAGCGTCTGCCGAGGTGAATGCTTCCCCAGGTGCAGCACGGACTGCCGAAATGGTTTCGACGGCTACGTGATTTAGGCCAACCTGGCAAGGCATCGACTGGCCTGACCTTCGGCCCAATCCCTCCCTCTCGGCCCTGGCCCTGGCCCATGGCGTTCCCGTCTGGACCGCCCATCGCTCCCTCACCGACTGCATCTACCTGGCCCAGATCCTCGAGCGCGCCCCGGATCTGGAAGCGCTCCTGCTCCAGGGCCTGGAGCCCCGCCATCTGGTCGCCGCCGATCTCCCCTTCCAGCGACGGCAGGAGGCCAAGGACGCCGGCTTCCGCTGGAACGCCGATGCCAGGCGCTGGGAGCGGCGCCTGCGGCAGGAGCAGATCGACGCGCTGCCCTTTCCCACAACCCCCATCGAGCCGTGAGCGATGGCCTCCGTCCCCTCCCTGGTGCTGCGTCTGGCCGAGCTCTATGGCTACGCGCTGATCCGCTCCCGCCGCCATCTGGTCTTCCGCCATCCCAGCGGCGCCACCGTCGTCACCGCCTCCTCGCCGTCGGATCGGCGGGCCCTGCGCAACATCGAGGCCCGCTTCCGCCGCTCCCTCCGAGTGAGCAGCTTGAGGGGGCGCCCGTTCGCTTCCTCCCCTGACCGTCCGCCACTGCCATGACAACCACCACGGCCAGCGCCAGCCCCCATGGGGCCAGCCCCCGCGATTTCGCCCACACCCCCGAGGCCCTGGTGGTCGCCGAGCAGGCCCGCCTCGCTGCAGCCCCCCGTGTGCTTGAGCCTCTCAAGGTTCACGCCCTCACCACCGCCAGCGGCGTTCAGATCGTCGATCTCAACGAGCCGACCCGCCTGCGGGCCCTCGGCCTGCCCTGCCCCTACACAAGCGGCACCTTCCTCTTCCACCGCACCGACAGCTTCATCGCCTACCTCCAGCGCCATACGAGCGGCAAGGTCGCCACCTGTGAGCTCTGGGCGGAGCCGCCGGAGTGCAGCGACTTCTCCAGCGAGCTCCACGCCAGGGTGGTCGCCGTGCTCAACAGCGATCAGCCGGGCGAGAGCCCCATGGCGGGCTGGGCCGACTGGCGTGCCGAACTCCGCCTGCCCCTCACACCCGAGTGGCGCATCTGGCTCGCCGTTGCCGGCAAGGACCTCAGCCAGCTGGAGTTCGCCGACTTCCTCGAGGATCACCGCCTCGATGTCAAGGACCCCGATGGCGCCAACCTGCTCGAAATCGTCACCAACATCACCGCGACCCGCACCGCCCACTTCGCCCAGGCCCAGAACCTTGCCGATGGCCGCATCCAGTTCCAGGTGAGCGAGGGGCTCGAGACCCGTGCCGGCAAGGCCCATACCCTCACCATCCCGAACAGCATCAGCCTCGGCCTGAGGCCCTTCGCCGGCGGTGAGGCCTACCGCCTCGACGCTCGGCTCCGCTAGCGGATCACCGCCGAGAAGGGCCTGAGCCTCAGCCTGCGCCTCGATTGCCCCGACGACGTGATCGCTCACGCCTTCGATCAGGTGGTCGAGCGCATCACTGAGCAGACCGGCCTCCCCGTCTACTACGGCCAACCTGCCATCCCCCACCTCAGCCTGGTGAGCAACCTCCGCTCCCGTGAAACAGTGGAACTCAAGCCTGATCGCAGCTTCGAGCTGCTCACGGATCAGAGCGGCAACCGCTGGAGCCGCCTGATCGCCGCACGCGGCCTCACCACCTTCAGCTACGGCGCCACCATCGAGTGCCCTGAGAGCACCGATCCGGTGCTTCCCGCCACGCCGTCCTGCCCGGTGCAGGCCTTGCCGATCGAGACCTACCGCTTCCTCAACGCCAGCACCTACTGCGATACCGGCGCTGATGAGTCTGGCCTGGGAGACCTTCGGGACATCCCCGTCGGCTGGCCGAATGTGCAGGCCATCTGCGACCGGGTGCATCAGCGCATCCGTTTTGACTACGGGGCCGTGCTTCCGCACCAACGCGCCAGCGACACCCTTGCCTCTGGCGCCGGCGTCTGCCGCGACTTCGCCCACCTCGCCATCACCCTCTGCCGTTGCCTCAACATCCCCGCTCGCTACTGCACGGGCTATCTCGGCTACACCGGCATCCCGATCGGCACTGCCCCTGTGGACTTCTCGGCCTGGTTCGAGGTTTTCCTCGCCGATCGCTGGTACACCTTCGATGCGCGGCACAACAGTCCCCGCTGCGGCCGGGTGCTGATCGCCAGAGGCCGCGACGCCGCCGATGTGCCCTTCCTGCGGTCCTTCGGGGAGCACCAGCTGGTGAGCATGGAGGTGATCACCGAACCGGTTGTCGCGGCCGTACCGGTCGTTGCCTGAGTGCCTCGGTTCAAGGGCCGATCCTCTGGCCCTTTGCTCAGCACCGGCGTTCAACTCGCTGCAGGGCCCTGATCGACAGCGACACCGAAGGCCGGTTGTGCTTTGGATGAAAGTGGGCCGATGGCCGCATCTACGGGGACCAGGCCGATCTGTTCGCAGCCCCTGGCGCCGTGCGGGATGCCCTCTCGTGTCCGACGACAATCTGGTTGAGGGGCGCGCCAAACAGGTTGACCGCTCTGGAGGGGCTGGAGGCGCTGATGGCTCCATGGGATCCCGCCGGCTGGGAGGCGATGCCGGTCAACTTGTTGTGATCAGCTCGCTCGCCCTGGTCATCGATTGGGGTCATGGCAGCCGGCAGAGCTGGAGTCGCCGGGGGCGGCAGAACGCTTTTTCGAACTGTTAATGACCAATGTCAGTCTGCTGCTGAGGTTAAGAATTGAAAAATTCAATGGTGGCCCTCTCATGGAGCGATATCTTAAAAATGATTGATAGTGAATTCTCAGAAGTTCCAAATTAATAGGAAAAATGGTAATCCCCCGGACACCTTTTGTTTCTAATTTATCAAGTCATGGTCTTCGGCGATTTGCTCGCAGGCTATCGCTGTTTCCAGGCCTGGCTCTTCTACTTACTGGATGCTTCGGGGAAACAATAGTTCTCAAGCAAGTTGACGAATTTCAATCATCGGTGAGGGCTGGGGCAGAGGCGACCATGCTTTACTTTAAGGAAGTTAATACCCAGAACAGGCGACTTTACTACTTGCTACTATCTCTTTATCCAGCTTGCGTAGCTGGCAACCAGCTTGACACAAGTTGCGGGGCGTTTGGGTCAGACCCTGGTGATTCACCCCTGAAGATTGCTCAAATTCCCGAAGATAGCCTGAATGCGAGAATTAGCCTCTTGAATAGCTTGGCAGGCTATGCGAAAGCACTTGGGGATCTTGCGTCGGACTCATCCCCAGAGAACTTCGCCAAAGGAATCCAAGAAGTAGAGACAAATTTTGGCGGGCTTAATACCCAATTCGAGAAGCTCATTGGCAGAAGTAGCTCAATTGATTCTAATATAGATACAAAGTATATCACGCCTATAAGCACAATCGTCAAGATACTTGGCAGCGAGTACCTTGCTTCTCGCAAGTGGTCAGCGGTACGAACAGCCATATTGGAAGCTAAGCCCCAAGTTGAAGTTCTTCTTACCTCACTTGAGCGCGATCTGGCTGTCGCTAACTATATAGTGCCTGTCAATGAAAGAAGGGCACGTTCTAATCTAATTAGCTACTACAATGCTAACCGCGGAAAGCTATCACTTGATCAAAGAAAGTCATTACTTTCGGACATAGAAAGAGCTAGGATGAATTATGAAGCTTTTTCTGCCAACGATCCAGCCGAGGTTATCAAGCTGATGCGAAAAGCTCACGACAAATTGGTTGGCCTTGCAGCTGACGGTGGCACACCAAAAAGCATTGGAGAGCTAAGGGCAATTTTGGATTTATACATTGATCGCATACTGGCATTTAGAAATGCTGTTGCGATCCTTGCTTCTAACCCATCTCGTTCTCAGCCATGACCGACATCAAGCGCGAATACATAGCAACATTAAGTGAATCCACAATGATTCTTTTTGACTTGGCAGACATGAATGAAAAATACACTGAAGAGGAGCGTAACGTGTGGCTAGTTAATGGCAATGCTTCGGCTGAATTGCTTATTCGATCTGTAAGGGAATACTTTCATTCAGAGCAAGACGAGACTGTCAAAAGTGCCACTATAGCTCTTAAGGACATACAAGTAAAACTTGAAAAGGAGCTACGATTTCAAAAGAACGTCGTTGCTACCGTTGAAGCAGTTGCAGATCTTCTTGCTATTGCAGAAAAGATTCTTATCATCTTTTCTGGCCTTCGGCTTGGGGTTGCATTCAACCGTGAAACCTTGACTTTATCGACGAAGCCTTGAGGAGTAACCCGCTTAATTCCTTGCACGTGCAGATACGCTTGATCTCTGATTCCAATAACTTCAATGCTGCCGATCACCCTGCAACTGGATAATTAGGGCTTGCTGAAATTCTCCAAATCGCGTCAGATCGGCTTGAAGCCCTTACAGCATGAGCGTCGCCATGAGGGACGACTAGACCTTCAGATGGCGACTAAGTGCATGCAAGTCGCCTCAGATGTCGCTCTCCAGTGGTCATACTGGCGAACATCATGTAAACATACACAAACAAAGCCAACAAAAGGCGCAGCAGCCTTAAGATCTTCTCTGTATTCATCACAAATAGTGCCATCCCGATTACGGATCTGGATGTCTCAACCAACCTGGTCATGATCAGGTCAAGGCCATACTTGCGCTTGCTTGTGCCGATCCGGCCTTCAATCACGGATCTTTTTCTCAGGTCGGATTTGAACAGATCCTGCTGCTCGGCTGATTCCGCAGGACTCTCGACGCGCTTGCTTCGCCCCCTGCCACTGAGCCGGATATTATGCTCGGCGCAATACCTCTTATTTTCAACAGTGTTATAAATGGCATCTGCGCATACACGCTCTGGATAGTAGCCTCGCTCTTGCTTGTACTGCTGAACTCGCCGAATCAGGTCATTTGCTTCATTATAGTTGTCCCAGCTGATGCTATCCAGATCGACAAATCCATTGTCATCTGAGATTGATATCTTGGCGCCAAACTCAGTCTTCTTGCCCGCCTTCCCCCTGACGATGGGACGCACGTGTGGTTTCGCCAGGTTGACAATCCTGTTGGCAGTGCGGCAGCTATCAGCGTCGTACATTTCCTGCTGCTGACGGTACACCTCGCTGCTGACGAGCAGCTTGCGATACAGATGGCTGCCAAGCTCAAGAAGCACTGCGCCAGAATGGATCAGGGTGTCTATTGCAGTCAAGTTGCGCCTGATCTCATTCAGTTGAAACCTCTTTGCTTCGCGAATCTCGGGTTTCCTGGGCTTTTTCTTCTTGATGATGGCAAGGAACAGATTCCTTGCTTTATCACGATTGCAGCGGGGCTTACGATTTACTTTGTCGGACACCTGCTTGAAAAGTACATCAATGACCATTTCCGTGGTTTCACGCGCTTCGTTGAGTAACCTTAGATCCACCGGATAGGGAATATCATCAGGAACACAGGTGGCATCAAGCATCAGCGTGCCCCAGTTCTTGCTGGGGTCATGCGAAAGGGGGCGCTCGCCCAGCTCCGACTCGATGGCCGCCAGTTCCTTGTTTTCGCCCTCAGTGCATTCATCTGCGAGGGAGGATAGAAGCTGTTTGATCAACGCGATACCACTCGCCTTCGTCATGTCATTGCAGATCTTGATTAGATCAGGGCCAATGCGTTTCCGGAAGTGCACCATCATCGAAGCGTCGAACGGACGCGTGAACTGGTAGCCACTCAGACCGATGAAGAATTGCAGATAGGGTGATTCCGTAATCAGCTCAACAGTCTCCCGATCCGTTACGCCAAGCCGCTGCTGGATATACAGCGCACCAAAGGCCATCCGGAATGGCTTGGCCGGTGCACCAGTAGTGGCGCTGAATAATGGTGCGTAGCGACTTTCTAGAGGCTCCCAGGGGATGATGCTGGCCAGCGCAACCCAGCGATTGTTCGGATCCAGCTTGCCGCCAAAGGGGGCATGAAACTCCTCAATGGATAGCTGGCCGTTGTGCTGAAAAACGTACATTTTCAGGTCAGCGAATTCTTCTAGCCCATAAATGGCTAATCTGCGCTCATTCTAGCGTGAGACCCTGACTGGAATCCACTGCGCTGCAGTTCATCTGGGTTCCTCAGCAAGCCCTAATTAGGCAGCAAATACTGCGTTTACAGTGTCCCAAGGAGTGGTTTAAGGAACATCTGAACAACCGGCTACAATCAGTCCAGATCCAAGACTGAGACTGGAACGGATGGCGGCCCCCTCCAGCTGGGCTTCACGGACTACGAGGAGACCTACGCCAAAAAGAGGACGCGTCGCCAGCGCTTCTTGGATGAGATGGCGGCCACGGTTCCCTGGGAGGCGTTTCTGGCCTTGATTCAGCCCGTGTATCACAAGCCGTCCAGCAAAGGAGGCCGTCCGCCGATTCCTTTGGAGGTGATGCTCCGGATCCATCTACTGCAGCAGTGGTTCACGCTTTCAGATCCACTGATGTAGGAGATACTAATCGATACACCCTCCTTCCGCCGCTTCGCAGGGATCGAGACGATGGAAGGGAGGATCCCTGATGAGACCACGATCCTCAACTTTCGCCATCTGCTGGAAGAGCACCGCATCGCCGAGCAGATCCTCGAGGGTGTGAACCAGATACTGAGCGAGAAGGGAGTGATGCTGAGGGAAGGCACGATCCTTGATGCCACGATCATCAGCGCCCCCAGTTCCACCAAGAACAAGCGCAAGGAGAGGGATCCTG